>CAZECF010000011.1:72626-77026 GCA_964510335.1 uncultured Bryobacter sp.
CGCGATATTCGGATGGTCAAAATTCGCCAGAACTTGCCGCTCATTGCGGAATCGTTCCACAAATTCCGGCGTTACCGCATCTCCCCGAAGCAGCTTGATCGCCACATTCTTGCGAAAGGCTCCATCGTCCCGCACCGCCAGATAAACCACGCCCATGCCGCCCTTGCCCAATTCGCGCAGCACCCGGTAAGGCCCGATCATCTGCGCATTCCGGCCCGGTGCCATCGTCTTGGTGGGGGATTGGCCTGTTTTCAACATTTGCAGGGCCACATCCACCAAATCGTCACGCCCGGCACACGCCTCCCGGATATAGCTCTCCCTTTGCTCTACCGGCACTTGCGCCGCGTAGCCAAGCAGTTGTTGTAGCCATTCCCGTGTTTGCGTGTCCATCGAAAATCTAATCTATTCTTCCACTTCTCAATCGCGACGCCAATCGGCAAAATGGCTCATGCCGTATATTTCAAAGTGCAATGACCTTCGCGATCCTCTCTCTCGCTCTCCTCGCGCAGACTCCTACCGAACAACTCCTGCTCGACAAGATTGCCGCCCTTGAGGCGCGTATCGCCGCTCTCGAAGCCCGCTCGCCCGCCGCCTTGCCCGTGGCAACTTCTCCCCCGCCTCCCCCTCCGCAAGCCCAGTCCGATCCCGCAACCACTCTCAATGTCTTCCTCGACGGCTACTACGGCTACAACTTCAATCGTCCCGGGTCTGCCCGCAATCAACTCCGCGCTTACGATCCCTCGCACAACTCCTTCACTGTCAATCAGGCGACCCTCATCCTCGAACGCTCAACCTCACTTGCCGCCCGCCGCTATGTGGGCGGCCGTGTCGACCTTCAGTTCGGCCAGGCTACTGACCTGCTCCAGGGAAGTCCCGCCAACGAACCTCGACCTGCCATCTACCAGCATATTTTCCAGGCTTATGGCAGCGTTCTTGCTCCAATCGGCAATGGCCTCTCGCTCGATTTCGGAAAATTTGCCGGCTCGCTCGGCATCGAGGCAAACTATGCCAAGGACCAAATCAACTACTCCAGAAACTACTTCTTCAACTACCTTCCCTTCTATCACGCCGGCCTCCGCGCCTCTTACTCTGTGAATTCCTGGTTCCATGCCACCGGCTGGCTCGTCAATGGCGTGAATCAAACGGAGGACTTCAATGGCTTCAAGAGTCAGGGCGCAATCCTCAACTTCACCCCCCATTCCACCCTTTCCGGCAATCTGAATTACTTCACCGGCCGCGAATCCCCCGCTGGCATTCCGGGACGCTTTGAAGTCCTCGATAGCTATTGGACCTGGAAACCCACCTCCCGCCTTACCCTCGCTGGCGAATTGGACTCGATCCGTCAGGCCCGCCCCGGCCTCGGCAATCCACAACGGGTAACCGGGGGGGCCGCCTATGCGCAATACCAGTTCCACCCTCGCTGGGCCTTCGCCTCCCGCTTCACCCGTTTCAACGACCACGATGGCCTCTTCAGCGGACAAACGCAAACCCTCAAAGAGTTCACCCTGACTTCCACTTTCAACCTTGTCCCCGGCTTCCAGATGCGATGGGAGTTCCGCCAGGACCACTCAAATCGGCCCTTCTTTGAAACTCATCGCCCAGGCCGCCCCTCTCAAACCATGCGCACCGGCCTCCTCGGGCTCATCTGGTATTGGGGACCCAAAACTGGCGCCTGGTAGGCCCTTGGATGACGAATCCCCCTAATCTCTAGCGGCATTATGGTATTCTTTGGGGGCAAGCCACTTCACTATGCACGCCGCCGCCTTGCAGCATCATTCTCATGGCTCCTCCTTGTTGGACGCGATCGGGAATACTCCCCTGATTCGTATGCCGGCTCTTTCGGCTGCCTATCCAGGCGTCCAAATTCTTGGCAAGGCGGAATTCCTGAATCCCGGCGGAAGCGTCAAAGATCGCCCTGGCCTGAGCATGATTCGCGACGGCGAACGCACCGGCCGGCTTACCCCCTCCCGCACTCTTCTCGATGCAACCAGCGGCAATACCGGCATTGCCTATGCCATGATCGGTGCCGCACTCGGCTACAAAATTCGCCTCTGCCTGCCCCAGAACGCCAGCCCCGAACGGAAACTCATTCTTCAGGCCTACGGCGCCGATCTGATTCTCACCGATCCCGGTACCGGCTCCGACGGAGCCATCCTCAAATGCCGGGAAGTCTATGCCGAAGACCCCGACCGATACTTTTACCCCGACCAATACAACAATCCCGCCAACTGGAAAGCCCATTTCGAAGGCACAGGCGTCGAAATTCTGAATCAAACCAACCAGCAAATCACCCATTTCGTGGCCGTGCTCGGCACCAGTGGTACCTTTACCGGCACCGCCCGGCGCCTCAAACGCGAACTCCCCGATGTCCAATGCATTTCTGCCCAACCTGACCAGGGCTTCCACGGCATTGAGGGCACCAAGCACATGCCCACCGCCATCGTGCCCGGCATCTATGACGACAAGCTGGCCGACGACAATCTCTGGATTTCCACCGAAGATGCCTACTCGATGACGCGCCGCCTCGCCCGTGAGGAAGGCCTCCTCGTCGGCATCTCCGCCGGCGCTAATGTTGTCGCTGCCACAAAAGTTGCTGCCAGTCTCGCCGAAAAAGGCGAAACTGGTACGGTGGTCACCATCCTTTGCGATGGTGCCGCAAAATATCTGAGCGAACCCTTCTGGAATGATTGAACTTACCCCCGCCGCCTGGGCCGTTATGGTGGACCACGCCCAAGCCTGCTACCCCAATGAATGCTGTGGCATCCTCATCGGCTCGGAATCCCAAGGCAAACGCCTTGCCACTCTGGCTGTTGCCTGCCGCAACGCCTACGAAGGGGAGCAAAAAGACCGCTTCCTGATTGACCCCAAGGACCAGCTCGCCGCCGAACGGCAGTCCCGTGATCTCGGTCTTGGCGTACTCGGCTTCTTTCATTCCCATCCCGACGAAGGTGCTTACTTCTCGCAAACTGATTTGAAAAACCACTGGCCTTTCTATTCCAACGTCGTCCTCAGTGTCCGCGCCCGCCAGGTCGTTGACGCCAAATGCTTCCAGGTCGACGTCGAACAAACCGCCAGTACTGAAGAGGAACTCCTATGGCCAAAATCCTGATCCCCACTCCCTTGCGTCAATTTACCGGTGGCGCTGATACCGTTGAAGCGCCCGGCACCAGCGTCGGCGAGGCTCTCGCCAATCTCATTGCCGCCCACCCTGACCTCAAAAAGAATCTTTACAACGATGAGGGAAAGCTCCGCAGCTTCGTGAACATCTATGTGAACGACGAAGACATTCGCTATTTGTCCAAAGAAGCGACTGCCCTTGCCGAAGCCGATACTCTCTCCATCATCCCGAGCATCGCTGGAGGCCGCTAGTCGATGTCGACCACTCTTACAAACGAAGAAATTCAGCGCTTCTCCCGCCACCTCATCCTGCCGGAAGTCGGCATGGAAGGCCAAATCAAGCTGAAGGAAGCCAAGGTCCTCCTCGTCGGTACCGGCGGACTCGGCGCACCCATGGCGCTTTATCTGGCCGCTGCCGGGGTCGGCACCATCGGCCTCGTCGACTTTGACGTCGTCGATGCCTCCAATCTCCAACGCCAGGTCATCCACGGCACCAAGGACATCGGCCGCAAGAAAATTGACTCCGCTGCCGAAACCATGCTGGATATCAACCCCAATCTCAACATCATCAAGCATGAAACGCCCCTGACCAGTGAAAATGCTCGCGAAATCGTCGAGCAATACGACCTCGTCGCCGATGGCACCGACAACTTCCCCACCCGCTATCTTGTTAACGACGTTTGCGTCCTCACCGGCAAGCCCAACGTCTACGGCTCCATCTTTCGCTTTGAAGGCCAAGCTTCGGTATTCGCTACGGAAGACGGCCCCTGCTACCGCTGCCTCTACCCCGAACCGCCACCCCCCGGACTCGTTCCAAGTTGCGCCGAAGGCGGCGTGCTGGGAATTCTCCCCGGTGTAGTCGGCCTCATTCAGGCCACTGAAGTCGTCAAGATCATCCTCGGTATCGGCCAGACCCTCAAGGGACGTCTCATGCTCTATGACGCTCTCAATATGAAGTTCCGCGAGCTGAAGCTCCGCCGCAATCCCGACTGCCCCTCCGGCAATTGCAGCGTCGTGAAGGAACTCATCGACTACAAGCAGTTCTGCGGCATTCCAGATGCCCCCGCTGCCCCGCCTCCCTCTTCTGGCGAGCTCGATTCAACCGAAGTAAAGGCCATGATTGATTCGGGCGAAGACTTTGTCCTGATCGATGTTCGGGAAGTTCACGAATACCAGATCGCGTTCATCCCGTCAGCCAAACTGATTCCACTCGGCCAACTCCCCAACAGGCTCGCCGAAATCCCGAAGGATGCGTTGATCGTCTGCCATTGTAAGAGCGGCAT
>CAZECF010000012.1:0-77013 GCA_964510335.1 uncultured Bryobacter sp.
TTTGCGTTAGTCGATCGTGAACGAAAACAGCGCGCTGCCGCAGGCGATGGCGATGTGCTGCTTGCCATCAGCGGCGATGTAGCTGATGGGGTTGGCGAAGGCGCGGCCGCCCATGGGGAAGCGCCAGAGCAGCTTGCCAGTGGTGTCGTCGAGGGCCAGCATGTCGCCATCGGCAGTGGAGGCGAAAACCAGGCCTCCGGCGGTGCTGAGAATGCCGGACCAGGAAGGCGCGCTCAGGGAATATTCCCATTTCGCTTTGCCGGTTTGCGGGTCCATTGCCTTGATGGCACCGGTGGCTTCTTCGCCCGGTTTCGATACAAAGCGGCCGGCAAGGTACCAACTGCCTTCCTTGTAGGTGTCGTCACCAGAGTAGAAAACGCCGCCTTCGTCGCGGGTCATGACATAGTGCAACTTGCTGAGCGGGCTGTAGCTGGGGGCCTGGAAGTTGGTTGCGCCCGGGGAATTCGGATAGACCACGGTGCCCTCGGGAGTGGGAGAAGTATTGGGAAGGCGGATGGGGCGGCCCTTCGGGTCCAGGTCGGGCTTGGCCCAGGTTTGCCGCACGTACTGCTTGCCCAACAGATATTCGCCGGTCACCCGATCCAGGACATAGTAGAAGCAATTGCGGTTGGCGAAGAGGACCAGTTTGCGAGGCTTGCCTTGCCACTCCGTGTCAACGAGGATGGGCACCTGTGTCGCATCCAGATCGTGGACATCGTGGGGAGTGAACTGGAAGTACCACTTCATCTTGCCGGTATCGGCGTCGAGGGCGAGCAGGGAATTGGAATAGAGATTGTCGCCGCGGCGCTTGTCGCCCTTCCAATCCGGCCCCGGGTTGCCGGTGCCCCAGTAGACGGTGTTCAGATCCGGATCGTAGCTGCCGGTGACCCAAGTGGTCGCGGAGCCGTACTTGTAGCTATCCCCGAGCCAGGTTTCGGCGGCCTTATCGCCCGCGGAGGGAAGGGTGTAGGTGCGCCAGGCCTGCTTGCCCGTCTTGGCGTCGTAGGCGGCCAGATAGCCACGAACGCCGAACTCGCCACCGGCGCTGCCGATTACGACTTTATCCTTGACGATGAGCGGGGCGACGGTTGAAGAATAACCCTTCTTGATGTCAGCCACTTCGACATCCCACACCACGTTTCCGGTGGAGGCATCGAGAGCGACGAGGTGGGCGTCGAGGGTACCGATGAAGACAAGGTTGCCGAGAAGGGCCACGCCGCGATTCACTTTGCCGCAACAATAGGCGACGTTGTCCGGCAGGACGCGCTTGTAGCGCCAGAGGACCTTGCCGGAGCGGCTTTCAAGGGCCGTGACGTCGCTGGGCGGCTCAGACACATAGATGATGCCGTTGCGGACGATGGGGCTGGCTTCAAACTTGTCCGTCTTGGGGATCTGAAAGGTCCAGGCGGGCTTGAGGCGCGCGACGTTAGACTTGTTGATCTGGGTGAGCGGTGAATACCGGTGGCCCTGAACATTTCCCTGAAAGTGAAGCCAGTCGGCTCCGGGAGTTTGGGCAAAAGCGAGGGATGCGGTGAGGAGCAGCAGAGCTTTCATTAGAGAGAACCTCGCAGGGAGAAGAGATAGGCAATCAGGTCGGTCATTTCACTTTCGTTGAAGACTTTGGCGTAGCCGGGCATGGAAGATTTGTTGATGTCGCGCACGACGTTCGTGGTGTCGGCCTTGGCCACGGTGTGAATCTGACCCTTGCCGTCACGCAGGCTGATGTAGAAATTGTCTTCGTTCAGACGGATGCCGTTCAGCCGCTGGCCGGACTTGAGCGTCAGGCGGACCATGGTCCAGCCGCCAACGAGCGCGGCGTCCGGTTCCACGATCGAGGTCTTGAGATTGGAAGGGCTGCGCATCACGCCGATCTGGCTGAGGTCAGGGCCCATGCGGCCACCGGAGCCTTCAATCATATGGCAGTTGGCGCAGCCGCCTTTACCCATGTAAAGAGCTTTGCCTTTGGCCTTGTCGCCCGGAATGGAAGTGGGGGCGGTGCGGCCGAGGGAGCGGACGTAGCCAGCCACCTTGAGCATTTCCTGATCGCTCATGCCGAGGGCAGGAGGCATATCAGAGCCGCCGATCCCGTTGCGGATGATGTTGAGCAGCGCAGAGTCGGTGGGGGCATGGACCAGGTTGGGGGAGACCAGGTTGGCAGCCATGCCGTCGTCGCCCTTACCGTGACAGAAAGCACAGTGGAACTGATAGAGCGTATGGCCTTCGCGTAAGCTGGCCTCGTCGGTGGGCGCCTGGATTTGGCCTGACAAAGCCAGAGCGCACCAAAGGCTAAGGATGGTGAATCGCATTTGGGATGATCCTATCGTATGTTTGTGGAATCGCGCCACTGGCGATACCACTTGGGATGGTGAAACCGGGCCCACTCAGGGATCACCCAGCCGCGGAGCATGGCTCGCATGGACTGGGGCACTGCAGCGGTGCCCATATAAATGTGAACGATGATGCCACCGATGGAACCGATGGCGGCCAGGGGGTGCAGAGCAATTGCGGCCAGCCGGAGATTGCGGGGCATCCACTCGGGGAACCACAGGACGATGCCGGAAGCAAAGAGCAGCAGTGCGGTTGCCACCTGGCTCCAGAAGAGCATTTTCTGGCCCGCATTGAAGCGGCCGGATTCAGGCAGCTTGTCGTGCTGGTGGGTGATGTATTTGTCGAGTCGCGTGAGCCAGACTTTGTCGTCGGTGTCGAGGCCCATCGTTTTGGCCCAGCGGAGAAACATCCAGCCGATGACGACGGTGAAGAGCACCCCCGACCAGGGATGCGTGCCGCGAATGACGAAGCCGCCACCGAAAATTCCGGCGAGGAAGTAAAACTTGGGGGACCAGATGGCCAGGCCGGTGAGGGTGGCGTAGAGGAAGCTGAGGGCGGCCATCCAGTGCATGACGCGCTCATAGGCATCAAAGCGGGGGATGCGAATTTCGGGCTTATTCATGCGGCGTCTCCTCTTCGGAATGGCTATGCACGGCCGGGTCCTGCGGGCCGAAGATGACGAAGTGGAAGAAGGCACCGAGGATCGAGCCGAGGAAGACGATCGCGCCCAGGGTCTTGAGCGGACCTTTCCAGAGTTGAACCGTCCAGGGAATGGTGGGGTCGGCCGGGAGACCGTAGTTTTCGGGCTTGGTCGCGTCGTTCAGGACGTAGATGACATTGGTGCCGCCGACGCCTTGCGGGTTGTAGATGCCAGCATTGGCAAAGCCATCGGTCTTGAGTTCACGGGTGCGAATTTCGGCCGAGCGGATGAGTTCATCACGTTCTCCGAAAGTAAGGCAGTTGGTGGGGCAGGTCTTGATACAGGCCGGCGCGAGGCCAACCGCGGTGCGGTCTGAACAGAGCGAGCACTTGTAAACCTTCTTGGTTTCCGGGCTCAGGCGCGGCACGTCAAAGGGGCAGCCGGTGATGCAGTAGCCGCAACCGATGCAGTTCTCATGAACGAAGTCGACCGTACCGTTGGCCATCTGGGTGATGGCTCCGGGGGCCGGGCAGGCGGCGATGCAGCCGGCGTCGGCACAGTGCATGCACTGGTACTTCGACATGAGCCAGGAGGTGCCGCCATCGGTTTCAAATTCGTTGAACTTGATGAGGTTCCAGAAATTCGGCGCAAGGTCCGGCATGGTCTGGTAGCTGCCGTCGAAGGTGCCGATCGTATATTCCTGATCGTTCCATTCCTGACAGGCAACTTCACAGGCCTTGCAGCCAATGCAGAGGGTGGTGTCGATCAGCTTGGCGACAATCATAAGATTTTCTCCAGGTTGACGAGGAAGCCCTTGTATTCCGGCGTGCCGGAATTGGGGTCGTAAGCACTCGGCGTGAGGTTATTGATGAGCGGGCCGGTGACTTTGCCGACATAGCCCCAATGGATGGGGAGCCCGACGTGATAGGTTTTCTGGCCCTTCACCTTAAGGGTGCGGAGGCGCTTGGTGACCAGGGCGGGGCCTTCGAGGGAACCGCGAGCAGAAGAGACGCGGACGCGGTCGCCATTGGCGATGCCTTTTGCAGCGGCCAGTTCCGCGGGGATCTCGACGAAGAAGTTCGATTGCAGTTGGGCGGAGGAACTGGTGTGTTTGGTCCAGTAATGGAAGTGTTCCGTGAGCCGGTAGGTGATGGCGACGTAAGGGAAGTCTTTGGCCGTGCCGAACTTCGCGCCTTCACTCGAATAGGTCTTGAGCATCGGGTTCGCGCTCGCGTCGGGGTGGAGGAAGTTGGTGACGGGGGACTCGGCCGGCTCATAGTGTTCCGGGAAAGGCCCTTCGACCAGGTCGGGAGCGAAGAGGCGGGCGACGCCTTCCGGAAGCATGATGAAGGGCGCCAGCGAGCCGGGGTCGGCGTCGGCTTTATAGTCGGGTACGTCGCCGGTCCAGCGTTCGCCATCCCACTTTATCGGGGCTCGGGTGGCGTCCCACGGTTGGCCTTTCTCATCGGTGGACGCGCGGTTATAGAGGATGCGGCGGTTGGCCGGCCAACTCCAGGCCCACTGCGGATAGAGCCCCAAGCCAGTCGGATCAACCTGGCCGCGACGGGCCATCTGGTTGCCGGCCTCGGTCCAGGAACCGCTGTAAACCCAGTTGCCGCAGGAGGTGGTGCCATCGTCCTTGAGTTCGCCAAAACCGTTGAGCTGTTTGTGAGTCTTGAGATCCACGCCATTTACTTCGCGGGCGACGTCCGATAGCTGCGGACGGTGCGGGACGGGGTAGTCCCAGCTCATGTTGAGTAGCGGGGCGGGATTGGCTCCGCCGTCCTTCTCATAGAGGCGGCGGATTTCGAGAAAGAGCCGGGCAATGATTTCCTGGTCGCGGAGCGCCTCACCGGGCGGGTCCGTTGCGGCTTCCTTCCACTGCAACCAGCGGGAGGAATTGACGAAGGCACCGTCCTTCTCGGCAAAGTTCGCGGCGGGAAGCAGGAAGACTTCGGTGTTGATGTCAGCGGGCGTGAGCGATTCCGGATAGTCTTTGGCGGCCAGCGTTTTGGCGTTCCAGAAAGCCGCCGTTTCGGTTTCAAAGTTCTCGGCGACGATGAGCCACTTCAACTTGGAAAGGGCCGTGAGCATCTTCTTGGTATTGGGGCCGTTGGCCACCGGGTTCATGCCGAAGCTGATGAGCCCGTCGAGCTTGCCATGGAACATGTCATCGAAGAAGGCTCCCCAGGAGTGGTCGCCGGTCTCTTCGATCTTGGGAAGCCAGTGGTAGCCGAACTCGTTTTGCGGAGTGGCGTTTTTGCCGTAATAAGCCTTGAGTAGGCTCTTGAAGAATTTCGGAGTGTTGCCCCAATAGTTGAGGCTCTTGGCCTGGAGGGGCTTGGGTGTGTTGACTTTGAGGTACTCATCCAGGCTGCCCATATTGGCGCGCGGAACCTTAAGATAGCCAGGCAGGTTCTTCCAATCGCCCATGTCGGTGGAGCCCTGGATATTGGCGTGGCCGCGTTGCGCGTTGACGCCGCCACCGGGCATGCCGATATTGCCCATGAGCAACTGCACCATGGCCGCGGCGTGGATGAGCTGGACGGCAAAGGAATGGTGCGTCCAGCCGAGGGCATAGAGGACCGTGCCGGACTTGTCTTCGGTGGCGGCGACGGTAACCATTTCGGCCGCTTTCAAGAATTCCTGCGGAGTGCAGCCGCAAATTTCGGCAACCGTTTCGGGAGTGTAGCGCTCATAGTGCGCCTTCATCAACTGGAAGACGCAGCGCGGGTTTTCGAGCTTGGGGTCCGTGCGCGCGTGGCCGTTGGCGTCGAGTTCATACTGCCAGCTGGCTTTGTCGTACTTGCCATCGGCCCAGCCGGAGAAGTGGCCGTTGTCGAAGCCGAAGCCTTCCTTGATGAGGAAACTGGCGTTGGTGTGCTGCTCGACATACTTGCGCTGGTAGCGGCCCGTGGCGAGGGCGTAGCGGATGATGCCGCCGAGGAATGCAATGTCGGTGCCGGAACGAATGGGCACAAAGCAATCGGAAACAGCGGCGGTGCGCGTGAAGCGCGGGTCGACGCAGATGATTTTTGCTTTGCGCTTGCGCTTGGCCTCCATGACAAAGCGGAAGCCTACCGGGTGATTCTCGGCGGGGTTGCCGCCCATCACCAGAACGACGTCAGCATTTGCGACATCGGTCCAGCCATTGGTCATGGCGCCTCTGCCAAACGTGGCGGCCAAACTGGCCACCGTGGGGCCGTGTCAAAGCCGGCTTTGGTTCTCGTAGGCAAGCAAGCCAAGGCCGAAGCGGAACTTACTGATCAGATAGTTCACTTCATTGGTATCAGTGCAGCCGCCAATCAGGGCGATGTTGTTGAGGCGGTTGACCGTGCGGCCCTGCGTGTCTTTTTCTTCAAAGCCCGTATCGCGGGAGGCCTTGATCCGGGCGGCCATTTTCGGGATGGCTTCTTCCCAGGTGAGGTCGGTCCATTCGGTGGCACCAGGGGCGCGGTAGCGGACTTTGGTAAGACGCCGGTCGCTCTGGACGAACTCTTCAAGAGACGCACCTTTCGGGCAAAGCGTGCCCCGGTTGACGGGGCTGTCGGGGTCACCCTCAATATGGACGATGGCAGGGCGGACGTTGCGGGCTTTATCGCCCAAGGTATGAATCGTGACGCTGCAGCCAACCGCGCAATAGGGACAAATGGAATTGGTACGGGTGGTGTGGGCCGTCTTGAGCGGCGGGATGTGCGAGGCACTGGTTGTTTCAGCGGTTGCACCCGTCAGGGTTCCAGCCGTAGTTGCCGTTGTGGCGGCGGAGCGAGTGATGAAATCGCGCCTTGAAGAATTCTTCGCCATAAGGTTTGGATTGTATTTCATCACACTTTTTTGGGAGGAGATTAAGGAGAAGACCTGATTGGTGTCTGGAAATCACTTGTGGTACTTTTTTCACAGGGGTACCAGTCTTGCAGGGTATAGTACTTTTTCTGATTTTGTGTTTTGCTGCCACGGCAGCAACGATTGAAATGAAGCTGGATGCCTTTCGCTTGATGGGCAGCGGCGGCAAGTGGACTTTTCAGTTGAAGATGCTCGACCGGGAAGGGCGACCGGTGACGCGGAATCTTCGAATCACCAACATCGTCGCTGAGAATCTTCTGTTTACCTACAACAGTGAATCCTTTCCGTTGGACAAACTGGACGACAATCTGGAAGTTTGGATCACCGGCTTGTTGCAGTTGGAAAAGAATGATGCCGGTCTGCCTTCGTTGATTCGCTTCCAGGTAGAGGATGCTGAAACGGGAGAGGTTCTGTCATCGGACGACTTCGGGCTTTTTCTCTACGAAACGTTACCGGCGTCGGCACCGAATCTTTTCCTGGGCGTGCTGGAGCCGGGGTTTGGGAATGAGAATCCGGGCGGGTCAGCAGACCCAATAGACCCGAATAATCCGAATGACCCTCTCGGCCCCAACGATCCGACTGATCCGAATGATCCGAATGATCCGACTGATCCCAACAACCCGAATGATCCGACTGATCCCAACAACCCGACTGACCCTGGAGATCCAAACAACCCAGAAGATCCCGGTACCCCCGGGCCTGGGGACCCGCAGCCTGGCGAAATTCCCGAGCCATCCACAGTGCTCTTGATGGCTGCGCCGCTGCTGGCGATCGCTCTCAAAAAGCTTAAGCGGTAAGTTCCAGCAGGCGTTCGATCAGCCTGGGGATGTAGCCGCCGGAGCGGGCTGGATTCGCAGGATTTTCTTTCTTTAGCAAAGCGATTTTCTCGCGCAAGGGCTTGATCTTGGCCGGGCCGATTTCGGTCAAGGCATTGAGGGCTGCAATCGCGGCGTAGTTGCTGGTCTGGGTCGCATCCGCCGCAGCCATCAGCACGGTAAGTGCGGGTTCCAGATCGCTGGCCGAACCAAAGCGGGCCAGAGCCTCAGCGGCGTTGATGCGCACATTGGGGGCCGAATCAGCCAGTGCCTTTCGCAAGGGCGCCACGCATACATCCACAGCCGCCTTGCCCTGACGTAGCACGCCCACCGTACACCAATAGCGAACTGCGCTGTCGGCATCGGTCAGGTAAGTGCGAAAGATTTCGGGCTGGGTGGGGGTCGGACCGGTAGCCAGTTCAGCCGTGTTCATGACGCGGGGCATCTGGTAGCGTTCATTGTCCTGGGCCATGGTGACGGGGGCGTCAGAGCCGGCGCGCGAGTGAATCTCGTGCTCCGGCAGGAAGCCGACGTCGCGGATGCGGCTGGCGAGAGAAGTTTGCATGACGCGCAAGCGGGTCATTTCCGCCCTTTGCTCAGCGGTGGGCCGGAAGGCGAGATTTTTCACTTCGTCCGGGTCTGTTTCGAGATCGTAGAACTCTTCCGCAGGCTTGGTCTTCCAGAAGTGGCTCTGCGCCTCCGTAGCCTTTCCGGATTCGAAAACTTCCTGCCACTTGCGGGTGGTTGGTGTTTCCCACATGTAATTCAAATGCTGACCATAGATGCGGTGAGGCATGTAGTTGCGGATGTAGACGTAGCGCTGATTGCGAACGGAGCGGACCATATCGATGCGTTCATCCATGCGGCCCCGGAAGCCAAAGACCGCGTCCTGCTCGGGGTCCTGGTGCGCGCCGAGGAAAGAAAAGCCCTGATGGTAGTCCGGCTTTTTGATTCCCGCGAGGCTGAGTGCCGTCGGGGCGAGATCGACAAAGCTGATCAGGCGGTCTGACCAGCCGCCGTTTTCATAATCCTTGGGCGCGAGGCTCTTGAACTGCTCGGGAATGTGAACCATGAAGGGAACATGGAGGCCGGAATTGTAGGGCCAGCGCTTGTAGCGGGGCATGCCGGAACCATGGTCGGAATAGAAGAAGACAATCGTCGAGTCGAGAAGCTTGTCGGCCTCGAGTTGCTTGAGGGTGTTGCTCACCTGACCGTCCATGGTGGCAATGGTGTCGTAGTGTTGGGCCCAATCGCGACGGACTTCGGGGGTATCCGGGTGGAAGGCGGGGATTCGGACTTCGCGCGGGTCGTGCTTCAATTCGTGCGGCCGGGAGCGGATCTGGCTTTCGTGAGTAATCGTGTAATTGAAGACGCTGAAGAAGGGCTGATTGGGGTTGCGGTTGCGCCAGTGGGCCTTGTTCGACGATTCATCCCAGGCTTGGCCGGTTAAGGCGAGGTTGTAGTCTTCCTTGCTGTTGTTGGAGGTGTAGTAGCCTGCCTCGCGCAGGATCTGGGGAAAGAACTTCTGGCCGGGGGCAAGCTTGGTCATGCTGCGCATGTGTTCCGCGCCGGTGGAGGGCGGGTACATGCCGCTGATGATCGTGGTGCGGGCAGGTGCGCAAACGGGAGCGTTCGACCAGCAATGGCGGTAGCGCAGACTCTTTTCAGCAAAGGCATCGATAGCGGGAGTTTTGGCGTATTTGTCGCCGTAGCAGCCGAGGGTGAGGCTCATGTCCTCACAGGTGATCCAAAGGATATTTGGCTGCTTGCGTGGTTGAGCTTGCAGGAGCGGGGCGGCGGCAGTGGAAAGGAAGTTGCGGCGCAACATAATCCTTACAAGCTATCAGGACTTGGGAGTGCGGGCGACGATGGCGGCGGCGAGCAGGGCCAGGATAGCGCCGGTCCAGTAAGGGGAGCCAGTGCCGAGGAAATCAAAAACGAAGCCGGCAAAGAGCGGTCCGACGATGCGGGTAGAACTCAGGATGGCCTGCGAGGAACCCAGGACCGCGCCCTGTTCCCGGTCGCCGACTCGCCGTGAGATCAAGCCTGTGAGCATGGGGGCAGCGAGGCCGTTGCCGAAGGCCATGACGGCGATCGCCGGAAAGAGATGCCAGCGCTCCGTAGAAAGGCTGATGCCGAGAAAACCCACCGCCATCCCAATCAAGCCCGTGATGGAAGTAAGCACGGGATTGATGGTTTTCGGCAGACGCCGCACGACCACGCCCTGCATGAAGATACTGAGTGCGCCGATGTAGACAAAGATCCACGCGTTGTCCTGGGGGCCCATCTCGAAGCGTTTGAGCGTAAAGAGCGAAAAGTTGGATTGGAGGCCGCTGAAGGAGACGTTGACGACGAAGATGGCGAGGAGAATGGCGCGGATAGAATCACGGGAAAGCGCCTGGGCGATTTTCAGGAAGGGGTTGGCGTCGGCAAGACGCATTGGCGTGGTGGCGCGCTTGTCCAGCGGGAGACTTTCCGGCAGCATGAAGTAGCCAAAGACAGCGGCGAGAAAACACAAAGTGCCCGCAGCAAAGGCCGGCATCGCGAGGCCAAAAGTGCTGAGGAAGCCACCAAAGGCAGGGCCAATGATGAAGCCGAGGCCGAAGACGGCACCGATCAAGCCGAAGCGCTTCATGCGGTCTTCCGGCGGGGTGACGTCCGCAATGTAGGCCTGGGCCGTGGAAATGCTGCCGCCGGTTGCGCCTTCCAGAACTCGCGCGAGCATGAGGAGCCAGAGCGAATTGGCGAAGCCGAAGAGGAAGTAAGCAAAGGCGGAGCCAAGGATGTTGAACAGGATCACCGGGCGGCGGCCGACACGGTCACTGAGTGCGCCGAGGAAAGGGCTGGCGGTGAATTGGGCGATGGAGAAGGCAGCGCTCAGGAATCCCACCGTCATGGCGTCGGTGCGATATTCCTGGACGTAGTAGGGCAGGATCGGAATGAGGACGCCGAGCCCCAGCACATCGAGAAAAATCGTGGCATAGACCAGCGCCAGGGCACGGTTCATCGATGGGGAGGCTGCGGGCACTTTCACTAGGATGCCAGTTCCTGGCGGAGGACGGCGAGAATTTCGCCAGTGCTCCAGGCTTGAGCGGGGGTGCCGCCTTCGCGGCGCGGCTCATCGCCGTCAAAGACTTCGGCAAGGTGGCCGAGGCAACCGGATTCCAGTGAGCTGGTGGCAAAAGTGGTGAGCAGGTTGCGCAGGCGCTGCTTTTCTTCGGGCGAATCCGGACGGAAGCGGAGGCAGGCGCGCGCATAGGGGCCGAAAAGCCAGGGCCAGACGGTGCCCTGGTGGTAGGCCGAATCCCGTTCGAGCGGGCCGCCCTCAAAGCGACCCCGGTAAGCCGGATCCATGGGGGCCAGCGTGCGCAAGCCTTGCGGCGTAAGCAGGTGCTGATCAACCGTCGTGAGAATGGCCTCGCCTTTGCTGCGGATCACCAGCGGATAAGGAAGTGAAAGGGCGAAGAGTTGGTTGGGGCGGATCGCGGGATCCGGGCCATCCTCCGTCACCAGATCGAAAAGGCACTGTTGGTTCTCATTCCAGAAACTCGCGGTGAACCCGGCAATGGTTTCGTTGGCGAGGCTACTAAAGCTGGCTTCGTTCGGGAAGTCGCCCCGGCTGCGAGCCCAATCCGTCATCAAACGCAACGCGTTGTAATAGAGCGCATTGATCTCGACGGGCTTGCCTACGCGCGGGGTGATGGCCCGGCCATCGACGCGGGCGTCCATCCAGGTGAGCTGGGTACCGGGCTCGCCAGCGTGGAGCAGCCCATCGCCGGAATCACGGTGGATGCCGTAAATCGTGCCATGTGTAATCCGGAGCAGCATCTCTCGCAAGGCGGGGAAGAATACGTCTTGAAACAGGGCCTGACTGCCACCGGCTTCAAGCCACTGCGAGACGGCGACGAAGGTCCAGAGGCTGGCGTCAATCGAGTTGTACTCCGGCGTGGAGCCGTCATCCGTAATGCGGTTGGGAACCAGGCCATGCTGGCGCAAATCGAGAAAGCCAGCAATGGCCCTGCCGGCGTCTTCAACCCGGTTGCGGGCAAGAAAAAGGCCCGGCAGGGAGATGAGGGTGTCGCGGCCCCAGTCCGTAAACCAGGGGTAGCCGGCGATCACACTCTTGCGGCCGGAGATATCAAAAACGAAGTGTTCGGCTGAATTGGAGAGGTGATCCAGCAGCGAATGAGGGGCCGGGAAGCGCTGCTCCTTGGCCGTGATTTCCTGAATAAGGGTGAGAGGATCCAAAGGGCCGGGATCGTCATTCAAGGAGCAAACCAGATAGGCCCAGGTGTCGGCGCGAAGTTCCACGTGAAGCTGGCCGGGGGTGAAGAGGTCTTCTTCGAAATCGAGTCCGCGGGCCTGATCGACCGGGTACTGAAAGTTGCGATACCAGTCTGGCGCATCGTGCAAAGCTGTGAAATCACCACGGAAGTGAAGTGCAGCATCAGGCCGGCTCAGGCTGAGGTGGCCGGGTCCGGATCGGGATTGCCAACCTGGAGCGCTGTCAGCACGGAGCAGGGAATGGTGAGGGCGGCCTGCGACGAAGGGGCGTAAGGAAATCGTTGCGTTATCGGTGCAACAGTAGCGCACCAGCACAGCGCTACGGTTTTCAAGCAGCAGTACCTCGCGCAGCAGCGTAGTCTCTCCGACGTGATAGAGCCAGCAGGGGTAAGGAGCCAGACGGAATTCAGAGAGATATTCAAAACCGTGCGGGGCCAGGACGCCGGGGTACTGGTGAACGGCGAGTTCAATGTCCTGACCATCGAGGCGGAGGATGTCTTCAATTGCACTGAGCCAGACCTGGGTGGGTTGCCCCGGAGCGATGGGCGCATTGAGCAAGCTGTGGTAGCGGCGGGTTCTCAGGCCGGCGACGGTACCCATGGCGTAGGCACCGGAGCCATTGGTGTCGAGCCATTCCAGATGGCCGGACTGCAGGATGTCACGACAACGCTGTTGCCGGACGAGAATGTCCGCTCGCATGGGAGCGACCGGGGCTTAGTGGCCGCCGCCGGAAGTCTGCTCTTCCACCACCAGGGGCTTGAAATCAGCCGGCAGTGGAGTCAGCATCTGTTCCTTGCGGTAAACGAGGGTGGACGTGTTGTAGCTGGCGATCTCGAAATCGTGGCCGTGCGTGATGGCGTCCGTCGGACAGGCTTCGACGCAATAGCCGCAGAAGATGCAGCGGGAGTAATCGATGTTGTAGACACTGGCGTAGCGCTCGCCACCGCTGATACGGCCCTCTTCGGAATTTTCAGCAGCTTCGATATAGATGCAGTTGGAAGGGCAGGCCGCGGCGCACAGGAAGCAGGCGACACATTTCTCAAGACCGTTCTCATCGCGCTGCAGCACGTGCACACCGCGGAAGCGTTCCTGGAAAACGGGCGGGCCTTCCGGATAAGCTTCAGTAACGGTGGGCTGGAGCATTTCCCCGAAGGTGATGCTCATGCCTTTGGCGACGGCGGCCGCGTTGTTCAAAATTTGGGTAATGAGTGCCATGCGCTGGATGAATCCTTATTTGATTGTCGCTCAAGAGGGCTTGGGAGTGAAGCTGCCGTCCCGGTGAAGCTGATAAGTTTGGCCGCGCCAATGGATGGTGTTACCAAAGAATCCGGCGATCCAGAAGGCGAAACTGAGGAGGTCCTGCAGGGGGAGCTGGTAGATCTGGGCCGGGTGCAAGGGGGCATTCAGGACACCATTTTGGGTAGCGAAAGCAACGGTGAAGCGCAGCATGAAGGCAGCGCCCAGGAAGCCCGGTTCGAAGCCTGTAAGCGGCCAGACGACGAGAAAGATCGGGAGTGGGTTCGTAAAGAATTGGCCCACGTAGCCGGCTGGGCGGGAGCGTCGGGTGGAGCGGTTCCAGCGGAGGCGGTGGGAGAAATTTTCGCCAATCGGCAGGGAGCCGATGTGGTGTTCGACCACGTAGCTGCTCAGGATGGAATGCCAGCCTTGGGCCGTGACGCGCTGGCCAAGGACAAAATCTTCGGCCAGAAAATTCTGCAATGACGCCCAACCGCCAACCGCTTCAATGGCCTGGCGGCGGGCCGCCACGGTGGGGCCGAGGGTAAAGCGCATGCCTTCGAGCATGCGGGCCACGAGAACGCCCGCAATGAACTCGGTGTTCATGCCAAGGGCTTCTGTTTGGCTCCAGAGGCTGGGGCCGGCGATAGCACGATAGGGACAAGTGGCGAGGCCAAGCTTGGGGTTGGTGGCAAATTCCGCGGCGATCGTTCGCAAGAGGTTGCTGTCCACGCGAATGTCTGAGTCGGCCATGATCACCAGTTCGTGGGAGGCAGCAGCGCAGAGCTGTTCGAGACTCCAGACTTTTGCATTGGCGTAGGCGGAATCACCCACGATCAGCAATCTGGCGGGGACATCCGGGTAGGTTGCGATCAGTTTTTCAACCAGAGGCTTGGCCGGATCAGCATCGGAAGCAAGTGCGAATAGCAGCTCCCAGTCCCCGGAATAGGACTGTTCAAAGAAGGTGCGCAGGTTCGATTCGAGGCCTGGATCAACGCCTTTGAGCGGCTTCAAGATACTGATGCCGGGCCAGGGGCTGGGCGAGGGAGCTGGAGCCACGCTGAGGTAGCGGTAGACCGCGATCAGGACCAGAAAGCAATAGACGAGCGCCCCGAGGGCGATGAGCCACAGCAGCGAGAGCATTTACTCAAACGGCGTCTTGTTGTCGTTCTGCTCACGCAGCAGGGAGATGAACTCATCGAGCGGCTTGACGCCGAGATCTCCGTGGCGGCGGTTGCGGACGGCCACCGTACCGGCTTCTACTTCACGGTCGCCGATGACGAGCATGTAGGGAATCTTCTGCAATTGTGCTTCGCGAATCTTGAAGTTGACCTTCTCATTGCGGGCGTCGATTTCAACGCGGAAGCCTTGAGCCTTCAGTTTGGCGGCAAGGCCATTCGCATATTCGTTGGCGCGGTCCGTGACGGGCAGCAGGGCGACCTGGACAGGAGCAAGCCACACCGGAAAGGCTCCGGCGTAGTGCTCGACAAGGATGCCGAAGAAGCGCTCCACGCTGCCAAACAAGGCGCGGTGAACCATCATCGGCGTGTGCTTGTTGCCGTCTTCACCGATATAGCTCAAGTTGAAGCGGCGCGGCAGATTGAAGTCGAACTGGACGGTGGAAAGCTGCCACTTGCGGCCGATGGCGTCAACGAGCTTGACGTCGATCTTGGGGCCGTAGAAGGCGGCTTCATCCGCCATCACCTTTACGTTGAGGTTGAGACGTGCGACGGCATTTTTGAGTGCACCTTCAGCCAGTTGCCACTCTTCCGGCGTACCGACATACTTGTCAGAAACCCCGCCATCCCAGGTGGAAAGCTCGGCTTCGTACTTTTCAAAGCCGAAGGTCTTGAGGGTGTCGAAAGCAAATTCAAGGCAGCCGACCACTTCGTCTTCTACTTGCTCGGGAGTGCAGAAGATGTGGGCGTCATCCTGGCAGAAGCCGCGGACGCGCAACAAACCGTGGAGCGTGCCGGAGCGCTCATATCGATACACAGTGCCAAGTTCGCCCAGCCGCACGGGCAGGTCACGATAGCTGTACTGCTTGTTGTCGTAGATGAGGATGTGGCAGGGGCAGTTCATCGGCTTGAGCTGGTAGGTGGCATCGTCCAGCTCCATGGGGACGAACATATTCTCGCCGTAGAAATTGGCGTGGCCGGAAACTTCCCACAACTGCCGCCGCGCGACGTGCGGAGTAAAGACAAGATCGTAGCCACGGCTGAGATACGCATCGCGCATCCAGTCCTCCATGATCTTGCGGACGAGTGCGCCTTTGGGGTGAAAGAAGATCAAGCCCGGGCCGGCCAACTCCTGAATGGAGAGCAGGTCGAGTTCGCGGCCCAACTTGCGGTGGTCGCGCTTCTTGGCTTCTTCGAGTTGCTTGAGGAACTCGTCGAGATCCTTCTGGCTATACCAGGCAGTGCCGTAGATTCGCTGCAACTGCTGGCGGGTTTCGTCGCCCTTCCAGTAGGCGCCTGCGACGCTCAAAAGCTTGAAAGCCTTGAGCTTCCTGGTGGAAGGAACGTGCGGGCCACGGCAGAAATCAATGAATTGGGGCCCAAGGGTGTATTCGGAAAAGATATCGTCGGCGCGCTCGGTAATGAGCTCGACCTTCATGGGTTCGTTCATCGCAGCGTACTTGGCGATGCCTTCGGGCTTGGGCATGAGCTTGCGATCAAAGGTGAGATCCCGGTCGCGAATCTCGGCCATCTTGGCTTCCAACTTCTCGAGATCTTCAGGCGTGAAAGGCTCTTTGCGATCAAAGTCGTAGTAAAAACCGTTCTCGATCGGCGGGCCAATGCCGAGTTTGGTGTCGGGGTAGAGTTCCAGGACGGCGGCGGCTAGCAAATGGGCGGTCGAGTGGCGGTAGACCTCAAGAGAGGCCTCGTCTTTGGTGGTGAGAATTGCGACGGAAGAGTCGCCTTCAAGGGGACGGGTAAGGTCCCAAAGATTGCCGTTGACCTTGGCCACGATGGCGTCGTCTGCGAGGCGGCGGGAAATGGACTGGGCAATCTGGAGAGGAGTGGAGCCGGTGGGGAAAGGCTTCTGACTCCCGTCAGGCAGGGTAACTAGAACTTCGCTCATGAGCTTTAAGGGAAACGATTTCAGCGTAACACGCGGGTTTCGCGTAACTTTTCAGTGCGGCGAACACACTGGGCTATAGTGAGACTTGGCATGACTTCGACCGAACCCCAAAGCGATGAGGAACTGGTGGATCTGGCCCGGAACGGGGACGATACTGCCTTCCCCGAGCTGGTAAAACGCTATAGCCGCCGCATCCTTCGGGTGGCTCGCAACATCACAAATAATGACGAGGACGCCGAAGATGTTCTTCAGGAAAGCTTTCTGAAGGCGTACACGCATTTGGACGGCTTCCAGGGCAACAGCAAGTTTTATACCTGGCTGGTGCGAATTGCGATGAATGAAGCACTCATGAAGTTGCGGAAACGAAAGACGGGCAAGGTGGTGTCGCTCGATGAAGAGCTGACAACGGGCGAGGATTCCGTGGTCCGCGAGATTGCTGTCTGGGAAGGCAACCCGGAGGAGCGCTACTCCCAGGATGAGATTCGTGAAATTCTGGACCGCACGATCGCCACCCTGCCGGAGGGTTTCCGCACGGTCTTTGTCTTGCGGGACGTTGAAGAGTTGTCTACCGAAGAAACGGCAGATGCGCTGAGCCTGAGTATTCCGGCAGTGAAGAGCCGCTTGCTGCGGGCCCGGCTTCAGTTGCGGGAAAAGCTGACTCGCCTGTTCAAAAAGACGGGGGGTGACGCCTTTGCCCAACTGTAAAGATTTTCTGCGGGAGCTGACCGACTACCTGGACGAATGTCTGGATATAGAAACAAAGGCGGAACTGGACCGCCACGTGGAAGAATGTCCCAATTGCTGGGTAGTTCTCGACACAACCAAGCGCACGCTGAAAATTTACAAGGGATGCGAGCCCAAGGCCGTGCCCGTCGAGCTGGAGAACAAGCTGCTGAATGCGCTTGCCGTCAAAATGGCAGATAAAAAGTGCGGCGGCTAGTCTCCTAGTCGTAACGCAAGACGTCCACCGGGTTCACTTTGGTAGCTCGTCTGGCGGGCAGTAGCGTCGCGAGCCCCGCAATCGCTAGCAGTGTTGCTATCGAGAGTCCCAAGGTCAGTGGATCGCGAGCCTGCATGCCATAAAGCTGGCTCTCTACATAACTGGAGAGCAGTAGCGCCGCTGGCAAGCCCATGGCGATACCGCCAATCACAAGCAGCACGATTTCCCCCGCGACAAGTTTGACCACCGTGAATGACTCCGCACCCAGAGCGATACGGATGCCGATTTCGCGCAGTCTGCGGTTCACGGCAAGCGAAAGTACGCCGTAAAGGCCAATGGCCGCCAGCAAGGTTGCGATCAAGCCGAAAACACTCGCGAGGAAGCCCAGCAATCTTTCGGTGGAAAGAATCTGGCTAATCTGCTCGGAAAAGCTGCGCATGGCGTAGACCGGAAGGTTGGGGTCCATTTCGCGGAGGATCTTGCGAAGCTGGGCGAAGGCGGCGGCTTCATCATTTCTGGTGCGGACATAGGCGACCATCCGCGCCGGGTAGCCGGTCTCATAAAGCGGAACGAGTACCTGGTGCTGCACTTCTTCGCGCATATCCATGTACTTGGCGTTGGAGAAGACTCCCACGATCTCTATATCAGTTGGGGCGCCCGGGTCGCCGCCCATGCCGATGTGATAACCGACGGGATTGCGGCCGGCAAAGTAAGTATCCGCAAATGTCTTGTTGATCAGGCAGACGCGCCAGGTTGCCTTCCTCGGCTGCATTTCGTCGCGATTGGCATCAGAATCGCGGAAGTCGCGACCTTCAAGGATCTTCATCCCCATGGCCTCGACATAGCCCGGGGTGACGGCATCAAAGTAAGGGCCGGGCATGCGGCTGGGATCGTGGCGGAAACCTTCCACTGTGACAGTGGAATCCCATTCATTGCCTGCCATCTTGTCGATCGTGCCGGTGCTGGCGATTTCAATGCCGGGTGAGGCTTCTGCCCGCTGCTTGAATTCCCGGATGAATTGCTTGATGCGTTCCTGGGAGTAGCCACTCAGAGACGGCTCCGCCTGAAAAGTGATGAGCCGTTCTGGTTGCAGGCCGGAATCGGTCAACTTCAAATTCTGGAGCGTGCGAACAAAGAGTCCCGCGGCGATGAGCAGCACAATCGAAAGCGCGACTTGCACTCCAACCAGGGACTTGCGTATGAAGCTGGAAGCGCCGGACGAAAGGCCGCGGCCCTCCGCCTTGAGCGCAGGTGCCGCGTCTGTCCGGCCAGCGGCTATCGCAGGCAGCAGACCAAAGGCGATGCCGGTTCCCAATGCAACAGCAAAAGTGAAGGCCAGCACCCGCCAATCCGGAACTGCCGCCAAGCGCATCGGAGACGAACCGGGCGGGAGCAGTGACAGCAGCAGCGAGTTCAGGGCGAATGCGAGTCCCAAACCGGCTACCCCGCCAGCGACGCTCAACACAGTGCTCTCGACGAGCAAGGGCCGCATGAGACGCCAGCGGCTCGCACCCAGCGCTGCCCGCACGGCAAACTCCTTGCGCCGGGCCATCGAGCGAGCGATGAGAAGATTGGCGACGTTGGTGCAGGCGATCAGTAGTACGAGGACAACGAGTCCCGAAAGAATCCACAAAGGTTGAGAGACCTGACGGCGCATGCCGGAGAAGCCGTTGGCGGCGGTCTGGAGCATAAGCCGCCCTTCGAGGAAGCGATTGATGATTTCCGGGGCAGCCTTGGCGAAAGCTCCGTCTTTTGATTCCATCTTTCGGAGATTCGTGAACTGTGTCTGGAGCTGGGCTTGGGCCTGCGTGAGAGTGAGGCCAGGCTTGAGGCGGCCGAAAACCTGAACCCAGCGGGACCTCCGGTCCTCCATCACATCCCAGCCTGGCGTCATCTGTGCCTTCATCGCAACGGGTATACGCACGCTGACGCTGCGGGTGGGGTCGAGGCCAAAGAATTCCGGGCTGCTGACGCCGATGACGGTCAGTTGGTGATTGTTGACGAGGATCTGGCGGCCCACGATGGAAGGGTCTCCGGCGAAGCGGGTTTTCCAGTAGTCGTAGCCGAGCACTGCTACGGGATGACCGCCTTTGGTAAGGTCGTCGGCCGGAGTGATCAGCCGTCCGCGGTGTGCCGTCACACCCAGCACCTCAAAGTAATTGCCTGAGATGAGCTCGCCACCGGTGCGTTCGGCGCTGCCGTCAAATGTAACGCTGAGACTCAATTCCCGGCGGCAGAATAGCCCGGCATGAACGGGCGAATGGTCCCGAAAGTCCTTGTACATCGGGTAGGAGTGCATCAGGGGGCCGGAGTTGGACCCGTAGTGCGCGCCCACCTGATAGAGCTGTACCAGCTCGCCCGGGCGTTCGACCGGGAGCGACTTGAGCAGCACCTGATCAATCAGGCTGAATATGGCTGAATTCGCACCGATGCCCAAAGCGAGGGAAGCGATTGCGATGCAGGAGAAAAGGGGAGAGTTGAGCAGTCCGCGCAAGGCGGCGCGGACTTCATCGGTGATTCCTCGCATGAAGGCAATACGAACGAGGTGGCAGGAAGTGCCAATTCAGTGAAAGATAGTTGGGACGAAACGGAAAAAGGGCGCCCCGGTCAGGGACGCCCTTTTTCAAAGCAGCAAAAACTAGTTGGTTACGTCGTGGGTGTTGGAAAGCGCACGAACCGGCAACCAGAGCTTGTACCAAGCCTCTTGCTCGGGGGAACCGGTGTACTTCTTGAGGGCGTCGACAGACTCGAATTCCATCACGAGGCAATGGGTGAACTTGGAGTCACCACCCTGCACAAGGATCGGGTTCAACCAGACACGCTTGATGCCTTTGTACTTGCCGGCAACTGTTTCAATTGCGGCGATGGCCTTATCCACGTCGGCCTTGGAGGCTTCCGGCTTGAACTTCACGTTGATCACGTGGAGTACCGTTGAGGGCTTTTCCACCGCAAAAGCCGAAAGGCTGAAAAGTGCGGCAGCGAAGAATGCGTTGCGAATGAATTTGGTCATGAGTTGGGTTTTCCTTTTCTACTGTTTGTCGGCGAAGGCTTTGGCGTAGTCTTTGAGAAAAATTTCAAGGCCCTTGTCGGTCAGCGGATGATTGAACATCATGTCGAGGGTCTTGAAGGGGAGCGTGCCGATGTCAGCGCCAATTTCGGCGGCCTGAGCGACATGCAGGGGGCTACGGAGGCTGGCGGCGAGCACCTGAGTGGTGTAGCCGTAGTTGCCGTAGATGGTGCAGATGGATTCGATGAGTTCCATGCCGAGCTGGGCGATGTCATCGAGGCGTCCCACGAAGGGGCTGATGATGTAGGCGCCTGCCTTGGCGGCAAGCAGCGCCTGGGCGGGAGAAAAGCAGAGGGTGACGTTGGTGCGGATGCCGTCCTTGGACAAAGAAGAGCAAGCCTGAATGCCGTCGCGCGTGAGCGGCAACTTCACCACCACGTTCTTGTGGATCTTGGAGAGCTTCAGCCCTTCTTCGATCATGAGTTTGGCTTCGGTCGCAACGACTTCAGCAGAGATATCACCATCGATGATGTCGCAGATGCGGGCGATCTGCTCTTCAATGGCGATGCCTTCCTTGGCGATGAGAGAGGGGTTGGTGGTGACGCCGTCAACGATGCCCCAGGCAGCGGCCTTTTTGAGTTCGTCTAAGTTCGCGGTATCGAGAAAGATCTTCATTTGAGTGGAATTTTAGCCCTTGGTTACAGAGTTGGTAAGCGTGCCGAGACCTTCGATTTCGATCGAGACCTGGTCGCCGGGTTGCATGGGGCTCACTCCCGCCGGAGTACCAGTAGCAATCAAATCACCGGGCTCAAGAGTCAGGAATGAACTTACGAAGCCGAGTATAGCACCGAGGTTGAAGATCATCTGGGACGGCTTGCCCTCCTGCTTCAGCTCTCCGTTCAGGTAAGTGCGCAGGGTCGCGGCGTTGATATCAAAGTCATCCTTGGACACCATCCAGGGGCCAACGGAGCAGAACGTGTCAAAGCCCTTGCCGCGCGTCCACTGGCCATCTTTCTTCTGGAGATCGCGTGCCGTGATGTCGTTGACGCAGGTGTAGCCGAAGATGTAATCCATGGCATCTTCCGGCTGAATGTTGCGGCCGCGCTTGCCGATCACGACGCCGATCTCCCCTTCAAAGTCGACGCGGGAGGATTGGGGCGGATAGACGATCGCGTCGCCATGGGTGATCAGGGAGCTGGGCGGCTTGAGGAAGATGAGTGGCTCGGTGGGTACGTCGTTGCCGAGTTCTTTCGCGTGATCGACGTAGTTGCGGCCAACGCAAACAATCTTCGAGGGCAATACAGGAGGGAGCAGGCGCACGGCCGAAAGGGTATGGTCTTCAGCGAAGCGCTGGCCAAAGAGGCGTCCGGTTTCGGTAACGTTTTCTCCGTCCAGCGTGCCGTAAAGGCCGTGGGTGGTGGTCGGCTCGGCATCCTTGGAAAGGGCAAAGCGTATGTACTTGGTCATGGGATAAGGATCTCCACTGCTTCGGATTGCGGGCTTTCGTTGCCCTTTTTGTCGACTGCGGTCACGCGATAGCGGTAGGTCTGGCCGGGGCTGACGGCGGCGTCGCGATAGTTGGCGGCAGAGGGGGATTCGGCGAGGCGAGAAAACTCGCCACCAGGGCCGGCCCGGTAAATGCGGTAGCCGCCAAGGTCTGCCTCCTGGTTCCGCTCCCAGCTCAATTGGGCAGCCGCGGGGCCAGCCAGGATCGAGAGACCCTGCGGGACGGCAGGCGGAAAGCTGTCCACTGGAGTGACGCCCAGCGCTTCGCTCAAGCGGCTGGTGGCAGCGCCTTCCAGCGTCTGAATTGTATAGGTATGCAGCCGGTCAAACTCAGCTCCGGTGTCGAGGAAAGTCGGCTCCTTGACGGTAGCCATTTCCAGCGGCTCTGCTTCCCCGGCCGATTGCCGGAAGAGCTTCCAGGTGTGCGCGGGGCGGCGATTGGGTTGGCTCCATTCCAGTTGGATACCCGCTGCCGTGGTTTGCGCCCGTACTGCGCTGGCTTGGGCCAACGGCGATACAACCTGGAGGCTGACCAGATTGGACCAGGGCGATAATCGCCGCTTGGTATTGGCCAGACGAACGCCCAGAATCACTTCCTGATCCGACCAGTCTTTGGCGGGCATCTTCAGGCTGAAGCTGCCGGGGCCTTGCAGTGGAGCTTCCACCGGCGTTGCGGCTGCCGACCAGGCGTCGGCAGCAAATGGCTCCGAAGGATTCTTGCCGATGCGTAGATCAATCGCGCCCAAAGTCGATAGTGGCAGGTTCTCCATCGTGCTGGCCGGAATGGTGAAGGAAATCAGAATCTCGCCGCCCACCTGTCGGGCAGCCAGATCCGTAACGGGAGTTGGTATTCGCAGTGCAGGTGGCAGCGGATCTCCCACATAGGCACAACCCGTGAGCCAGAGCAGGGCGAAACTGAGGGCGGCAGAGCGCATTAGAGAATGTAGCGGCTGAGATCCTGGTCTTTCACAATGCTGGCGAGTTGCGCGCGAACATAGGCGGCATCGATGGTGATCTTTTTCTTCTTCAGGTCTGGCCCTTCAAAGGAAATCTCTTCCAGCACCTTCTCGATGATGGTATGCAGGCGGCGGGCGCCGATGTTTTCCGTCGACAAGTTGACCTCGGCCGCCAGGCGGGCCATCTCATCAATCGCGTCATCGGAGAATTTCAACTTGATGCCTTCGGTTTCCAGCAAAGCAATGTATTGCTTGGTGAGGGCATTCTTGGGTTCACGCAGGATCCGGACGAAATCCGCATGAGTGAGGCTCTGCAGTTCCACCCGGATGGGGAAGCGGCCCTGCAATTCCGGAATCAGGTCCGAAGGCTTGGCGACATGGAACGCGCCCGCAGCCACAAAGAGAATATGGTCGGTCCGCACAAAGCCATAGCGGGTGTTGACCGTGGTGCCTTCAATGATGGGGAGAATGTCGCGCTGAACTCCTTCGCGCGATACATCCGGCCCCGTACCCCCTTCGCGCCCGGCAATTTTGTCGAGCTCATCGAGAAAGACGATGCCGTTGCGCTCCACGCGGTCAAGCGCTTCTTTGGTGATGTGGTCCATGTCGATCAGCCGCTCTTCTTCTTCCTCTGTGAGGTAGTCGAGAGCTTCCGGCACCTTCATCTTGCGTTTGCGGGTGCGGGGGCCAAACAGACCGGGCAGAATTTCCTGAAGATTGTTGCCCATTTCTTCCATGCCGGGAGCAGCGGCCACTTGAACCGTGGGAGCTTTCTCCTTGACGTCCAGCTCAACGGATTTGTCGTCGAGTTTTCCGGCGCGCAGCTTTTCCCGCAGCTTGTCGCGAGTCTTGTCCACCGGGTCGGCACCTTCGGGCGGCGGCGGCATGAGCAGTTCCAGCAGGCGATCCTCAGCGTTCTGTTCGGCACGCTCGGCTACTTCATCGAGCCGCTCTTCCCGGACCAGGTCGATCGAAATTTCAACCAGATCGCGGATCATGCTTTCCACATCACGGCCCACGTAGCCAACTTCAGTAAATTTGCTGGCTTCCACTTTGAGGAAGGGAGAATTGGCGAGCTTGGCCAGGCGACGGGCAATTTCGGTCTTACCGACACCAGTGGAGCCGATCATGAGGATATTCTTCGGCATCACCTCTTCGGCCATCTCGGGGTCGAGGCGTTGGCGGCGAATGCGGTTGCGCAAGGCAATGGCGACGGCTTTCTTGGCGTCAGCCTGACCGACGACGTACTTGTCGAGCTCGGCGACAATTTCGCGCGGCGTGAGTTCGTCGAGCAGCGGGGAATCCTCACTGCGGGAATTGGGTAGGTAGATGACCATGAGCTTGCTAGTTCAATTCTTCGATGACGATGTTGTGATTGGTATAGATGCAGATGTCGGCGGCGATTTTCATCGACTTTTCGACAATCTCGCGGGCGGTGAACTGCGTGTTCTCCAGCAGCGCCCGGGCCGCGGACATGGCGAAAGGCCCGCCCGAGCCAATCGCTGCAATGGAGTCATCGGGTTCGATCACATCGCCATTGCCGGAAAGCAGAAAGGTGTTTTCGAGGTCAGCGACAACCAGCATCGCTTCGAGGTGCCGCAACATCTTGTCCGTGCGCCAGTCCTTGGCCAGTTCTACGGCAGAGCGGGGAAGCTGGCCATTGTGCTGTTCCAGTTTCGATTCAAAGCGGGCAAAGAGGCTGAAGGCGTCGGCAGTAGAGCCGGCAAAGCCCGCGAGGATCTTGCCGTTATAAAGCCGGCGCAGTTTTTTTGCTCCGCTTTTGAGAACTTCAGAGCCTTGCGTGACCTGGCCGTCGCCGGCGAGGACCACCTGGCCATTGCGGCGGACGCTCAGGATCGTGGTCGAGCGGATGCGTTGTTTCATTCCAAACTCCAGTGTAAGATCATTCAAAGCCTATGATTCAAATCAAAGTCAACGGTCAAGCACGCCAGTTTGACGGCGACGGCGATATGCCGTTGCTGTGGTACCTGCGAGATGAGCTATCCCTTACGGGATCAAAATTTGGATGCGGCATGGGCCTGTGTGGCGCCTGCACCGTCCACGTCAATGGGGAAGCGGTGCGCAGTTGCGTGACGCCGGTGAAGAATCTGGAAGGCAAAGACGTCACCACGATTGAAGGGCTGAGTGCGAATGGTACGCATCCCTGTCAGGTGGCTTGGGAGCAGCACGCGGTTGCGCAGTGCGGCTATTGCCAGGCGGGGCAGATCATGCAGGCCGCAGCGCTGCTGAAGAAAACGCCCAAACCGTCGGACGATCAGATTGATTCCGCCATGACCGGCAACATCTGCCGTTGCGGTACGTATCAACGCATTCGGGCGGCAGTGAAGTCTGCCGCGGGGGTGAAGTAATGTCAGAGATCAAGTACGGGGAAAGCTTCGCCGCGCCGGAAGCGCGCGTAAGCGAGACGACGCGGCTGGCCAGTGAGGCCTATTCGCAGTATGACCAGAGCGTTCAGATTCTGGACCGGCGCGGATTTGTCGGTACGGTGTTTGGTGCCAGTGCGCTGGTATTGGGCATCAGCGTTGGCACGCGCCAGGCCGAGGCGGCACCCACCTCCTGGCAACCCAGCGTATATCTCGGCTTTGAGCCCAACGGTACGGTCGTGATCATGGCCCATCGCAGCGAGATGGGCACATCGAGCAAGACTTCCTTACCGATGATGCTGGCTGATGAACTCGAGGCCGAATGGAAGAAAGTGCGCGTGGAGCAGGCGCTCGGCGACGAGAAGTACGGCTCGCAGAACACGGATGGATCCTGTTCCGTGCGCGATTTCGGCCAGGCGATGCTGAAGGCCGGCGCCACTGCGAGGACGATGTTTGAACGTGCGGCCGCGCAGAAGTGGGGCTGTCAGCCGGGCGACGTGGCGGCGAATCAGGGCAAGGTGATCAACGGCCGGACGAAGGCTTCGCTTACTTTTGCCGAGCTGTTGCCGATCGCCTCAAAGCTCGAAGTTCCGAAAGAAAATGAGATCCGCTACAAGACCCCCGAACAGTACAAGCTGATCGGCAAGAAGGTGCCGATGCTCGACGAGCACGACATCGTGCAGGGCAAGGCAACTTTCGGCATGGACGCCAAAATGCCGGGCATGTTGATCGCGATGGTCGAGCGTCCTCCCGTCTATGGCAGCAAGGTGAAGAGCTTTGACAACAAGGCCGCGCTGGCGGTCAAGGGTGTCAGCCAGACTGTCGAATTGCCGATGTGGAAGCCACCACACTTGTTTCAGCAACTGGGCGGGGTTGCGGTACTTGGGGATAGCACCTGGGCCGTGATGCAGGCGCGCAAGAAGCTGAAGGTTGATTGGGAACAAAGCCCGCACTCGAGCTACAGTTCCGCCGATGAAAAGAAGTATTTGCTCGATACGGTATTGAAGCCAGGCAAGGTAGTGCGCAATCGTGGCGATGTGGACGCGGCCTTTGCCAAAGCGGCCAAGACGCATGAAGCCAGCTACTTTGCGCCGATGTTGTCGCACGCTCCGATGGAGCCGCCCGTTGCGGTTGCGGAATGGAAAAACGGCAAGGTAGAGACCTGGTGTCCCACCCAGAACCCGCAAGCAGTGCAAGACGCCGTATCGGCCGCCATGGGCATCCCCAAGACCGACGTCATCTGCCACGTGACCCTGCTGGGCGGCGGTTTTGGCCGCAAGTCCAAGCCTGACTATGTGGTGGAAGCGGCGCTCTTGTCCAAGGCCACCGGGAAGCCAGTGAAGGTGATCTGGACCCGCGAAGACGACATCAAGTTCGACTACTATCACACCGTCTCCGGCATGCACATGAAGGCTGGTCTCGACGCAAACGGCAAGCTCGACTCGTGGCTTTTCCGCAGTGCGTTTCCGCCGATTGCCTCCACCTTCGGGCCCGGCGCGCAATACGGTGCCGAGTTTGAAATCGGTATGGGCTTGAATGAGCTGCCTTACGAGGTGCCGAATCTGCGCTCGGAAAATTGCCCCGCTCCGAATCACTTGCGTCTGGGATGGATGCGCGCGGTGGCTCACGTCTATCACGCCTTTGGAATCCACAGTTTCCTCGACGAGTTGGCGGTACTGAACAATTCAAACTACGTGGACTTCGTTTTGAAAACGCTTGGCCCGGACCGGAACGTGGATTTGGGCAAGGATGGCGTGAAGCCATGGAATAACGGGCAGCCGCTGGACAAGTTCCCCATCAGCACGGCGCGCCTGCGGCGAGTGCTCGAAATGGTGGCTGACAAGAGTGGCTACGCCAACAAGAAGTCGACCAAAGGGCATGGCTTTGGCGTGGCGGCGCACCGCAGCTTCCTCAGCTATATTGCCAGCGTCGTGGAAGTGGTTGTTGATGACAACGGCAAGGTGACGATCCCGAATGTCTGGACGGTCGCCGACTGCGGCACGGTGGTAAATCCGGACCGCGTAGTAAGCCAGTTTGAAGGCGCGGCCGTTTTTGGCACCAGCATTGCGATGATGGGCGAAATCACGGCAGCCAATGGCCGGGTCCAGCAATCCAACTTCAACGATTACCCGGTGGCGCGCCTGCCGGAATCCCCGCGCATGACGCATGTGACGATTGTGCCGAGCAAAGAACCAGCGGCAGGCGTCGGCGAGCCCGGCGTACCCGTGATTGTTCCGGCGATTACCAGTGCAATTTTTGCAGCCACCGGCAAGCGCGTCCGCGAGTTGCCGGTGAAACGAACCAGGCTGGTTTAGGACCAGGCCCTCCGTGAAGAAATGGCTGGCGGGAGTCGCTCTTTGCGCTCTCGCTGGCCTTTATTTTGTCTACCGTCGGGATTTGAATGCTTCTGTTGCGAAGCTCGATCGGCAAAGCCGCATTGCCAAAACCAGCCATGGGCCAGTGGAATACGTATCGCAGGGAAGCGGCCCCGAACTTCTCGTAATCCATGGCGCGGGTGGTGGTTTTGATCAGGGCCTGCTGGTTGCCGAAGTTTTCGCGGGTGCGGAATTTCGCACCATTGTCCCCTCCCGCTTCGGCTACTTGAAAAGCCCCTTGCCTGCGGATGCTTCCCCCGCGGCACAAGCGGATGCCTTTGCCGAATTGTTAGACCAGTTGGACATCTCCGAGCTTGCCGTGCTGGCGATTTCCGGTGGCGTGCCTCCAGCCCTGCAGCTTGCGATCCGTCATAAAGACCGAGTCTCTGCCCTGGTGCTGATCTCTTCGGCGCCCTACACGCCGCTCAGCGCCGGAGACCAACAGTTGCCCATTCCGGCATGGCTATATCAGGCCATTTTTGGCTGGGATCTTCCCTACTGGCTGCTGAAGCAAGTTGCGAAGCCAGGCGTTGAGAAGTTGTTTGACGTCAAGCCGTATGGTCGAAGCAATTGGACCGAAAAGGAATCCCGGTTCCTGCGTCGCATGATCGAAGCTTTTCTGCCGGTGAGCAGAAGGCAGGCCGGGCTGGCGAATGAAGGGGCGGCGATCCATCCGGATGCAAAATTCCCTTTATCTCAAATTGACATCCCGGCCCTTGTGATCCACGCACGGGACGATGGCATCAATCCCGTCGCCTTTGGCCGCTACACGGCCAGCCACATTCCCGGAGCAAAACTGATCGAGGTCGAAAGTGGAGGCCATTTGTTGCTCGGCCATCAAGCTGCTCTAAGCAAGGCGATCCAGGAATTCCTAAAGGCTAGGCCTTAGCTTCAAAGCGGCTGAGGAAGCGCCGGAAGAAGTCGATGTGAAAGGGTGTCAGCCGTGGATACTCGCGGCCATAGCCGGGGACGCGGAAGAATCGATCGGCCTTGGGCACCACGGAGATCTGAAAGTCTTTCCGGTCTTTCCTGGAAAGCGCTTCCCTCAGGTCATAGGCGATTTGGCGGGAGCCGCGTTCGAGCTTTTCATTGCGATCATCGGCTTCCCCAAGTAGCACCAGGATGGGGCAGGAATAACTGGCCAGGGTTACGATGCGTTCATGGCTGGGCGAAAGCGCGATGAGAAAGGCAGGATTTGCTTTCGGCGATGCCGGGATGGGCATGTCTTCAGTAAAGACCCATCCGCTGCCCTCCAGCGGTTGACCGGAGGTTTGAATCCCGAGCCGGGCCAGCAAGTCAGCGTGAAAGTGGGCCATGGCCTCATTGACGCCGAAGATCTGGGCCTTGGCGCGCACGGCCCGCTGGGTGGGTGTGAGATCGAGCGCGCCCGTCTCCGAGTAAGGCTGGGCAGGGATGCGACCAAGACGGCGCAAGTGGATTTTCTCTTCAGAGGGCTTGTGTTCGACGTCAAACGTAGGTCCGCCGAAGCGGCCCTCATAGGTCCGGGGCCCTTCAACGAGCGGCAAGGTAAAGCTGAATTGCGAACCCTCCAGTTTCCAGGTCTGGACAGGGTGGGTGGCGAGAAACAGGTCCTTTGCGTTGACCCGGAAGTCGAAAGTCTTGTCCGGCTTGGGGATGAAGTCGAAGTTCACGTTCATCGAGGACATCCCATTGGAAAGTCTGCCTTCCCAGCGACCTTCAATGCTGTTGGCGGTGGAGCGGCGGCCACAAGCGGCCAGGGCGGGAACGGTGAAAAAAAAGTGACGACGGTTCATGGTTTCTCAAATCGGTAGTGGCAGACGCCCCACTCCTCACCCTGTTTGTAGGCAAAGAGTTCCGCGCAAGCAAGAAAGAATACACGCCAGCGAACAAGCCAGCGAGTCTCCTCGCCTTTACCGTAACATTGCGCGAAGAGCGGACGAATTTCAGCGAGGTGACGATCCATATTCTGAAGCCAGTCTTCGCAGGTTTGGGCGTAGTGGCGGCCATTGATGCGCCAAAATTCACGCAGCACCAGATGATCCTGAAACAAAGGGAGCAGTTCGTCTGAGGGCATCTGGCCACCCGTGAAAAAATGCTGGGCCATCCAGTCGTCCTCCTGGCCGGTCTCAAAAGGATAGGCGAAGTGGCGGTGGGTAAAGATGTGCACAAAAAGACTGCCTGCTGCGTTGAGCCAGGTCGAGATGCGGCGCAGCAATTCCGGATAGTTGCGCATGTGCTCAAACATTTCAACGCTAACCACTCGATCAAAAGTCTCGCCCGCCGGATCAAAGTTGAGCATGTCAGCCGTGCGAACTTCCAGATTCGGGTAGCCGAGCCGGGCTGCCTCCGAATCGATAAAGGCCTTTTGGGTGCGGGAGTTCGATATTGCAAGGATGCGGGAAGCCGGGAACTGGCCAGCCATCCAAAGGGAAAGCGAACCCCAGCCGCAACCAAGTTCCAGCACAGAATCGCCATCCTCAATACGCGCCCGCTCGCAAGTGAGAGCGAGCATCGCCTCTTCGGCGGTGGCAAGCGATTCGCGGCCCGTCTCGTACCAGGCGCAAGAGTACTTGCGGCGGGGCCCCAAAGCTTTGAGAAAGAACTCGGTCGGGACCTCATAATGTTGGGCGTTAGCGTCGGGAGTGTGAAGGGCCAGGGGCCCCGTGCGGATCTCGTTAAGCCAAGCCTCGCGGTCGCGCTTCGCCTCCAGGCGAAGGCGCTGAGCGAGCAGGCGGCGAATTCCAAGGCGTATCAGCCAATCCGGCAGCAGATTGCGGTCGAGCAGAGATTCGTAAAACGCAGGCATCAGGCTTTGGGCGGTAAGGGGATAAAGGCGCTAACTTCCGCCTGGTAGCGTCGGTAGGCATCGCCACGGGATCGTACGGCTTGGGCTTCAGTCGGCGGAATGCCCGTGACGTTGAGGACAAAGTGGAGGATCAGCGCCGGCGAAATCAGGCCCAAAAAACCCCACGGAGCCGTCAAAGCAAAAAGGCCATAGCTCAACCAGACCAGCCATTCAAAGAAATAATTGGGGTGCCGCGACCAGGCCCACAAGCCTTCGCGGCAAACCAAACCCGCGTTGGAGGATTTGGACTTGAACCGGTTGAGTTGCATGTCAGCGATGGCGACACCGGACACAGCGACGAGCCAGAGCAGAATGGAAAACTTTTCCAGCAAATTGAGTTCCGGATGGTCGTTCAGGCTGATGAGCAGAAACGGCAATGCCAGCACGACACAGGAGACGGCCTGCGCCTGGTAGAAGACGAAAAACTTCCAGCCGGCGCTGGCGCCCCATTCCCGTCGCAGCTCCTGATAGCGGCCTTCTTCCGGCTGCCCGATCACCCGGTTGAGAAGAAGATGCAGGCCCAGACGAAGCCCCCAGATGAGAACCATCAGGGCAATCAACAAGCGGCGCGGGAAAATGCCCGAGCCATTCCACGCAAAGTAGACCGCACAGAAGGAGATGCCCAAGGCCCAGCCAGCGTCCACAATGGCTGCATTCTTGAGTGGAAAATGAAGCAGCCAGAGCAGCAACATCCAGCCACAGACAACCAGCAATGAAAACGTGGAAAGGTTGAAAAATTCCTGCCAGTAAGTGAGGGGGTTGAGAGGATTCATTGGGACGGCTCAAGCGTCTGGTGAAAGTTTCGCACGAGTCGATGAATCGTGGAATAGAGGAAAAAACCGAGGGGAACCGCAGCAGCACCCCAGATCAGGACTGCGCCGAGATTCGCCCAGAAGAGCCGGAGAACGGCGCCCCACAAATCGGCGCGTAACATTTCGTAAACCGATTCCAGGCTCAGGCGGGAAAGGGTTGGGTCAAGCATGCTGGCGCCCAGCAGCAAAAGCGGAATATAAATGAAAAGCTGCACCGGATAGGCGAGGTAGTTCGCGATCATGATCAGCGGCATGTTCAGCCGGAAGGCGACGGCCGCGCCGGCGCACAGCACCGTCGTGACACCCAATACAGGCAGGGTGCCAATCAGCAAGCCCAGCGACAAGGTGAGGCTGAGGTCTTCCGGGCGGGTGCCTTGAAGGAGAAGTTGCCGGAGGCTGGTCTTGAGTTTATGCATTGCGAGTAGAAAGAATCACCGCAGGGGACTGGCCCGGCGCAAGCCGGAATAGCTGGATGAGAACATAGAGGCTCATCGTGATATTGCCCAGCAGCAGGATCAGGACAAACCAAAGGAGACGGCTGGCCAGGCGGGTTTCCCGCCACGCCACCCAAACATAAAAGGTCAGGAAGCCAAAGTAAGCATCCCAAAGGGTGGCAACCGCCCAGGGATGATCGCCAAACGTGGCAAAGGCTTCCCAGATCGGCATTTCGAGGCTCGTGAGCGTGGTCATAACTATCATCCACAGGAAAATTGCCCCAAAAAGGATGATGAGAAAGTTTCTCATACTTGAATAGATGCGCATTGCAGTGATTGGGAGTGGAATTTCCGGCCTGGGTGCGGCATGGTGGTTGAGTCGGCGGCACGAGGTGCACCTGATTGAACAGGCGAGCCGGCTGGGCGGCCATACCCACACTCACACAATTGAGACCAGCGTGGGGGCCAGACCCATTGATAGCGGCTTTATTGTCCACAATGACTCCACTTATCCGAATCTGATCCGGCTTTTTGATGAGATCGGAGTGGAGCGGGCGAACAGCGAGATGAGTTGGGGCGTGACCTCTGACAAAGCCGGAATCGAGTATTCCAGCCGCGGATTGAACGGCTTCTTTGCCAGGCGGAGCAGCCTTGCCGCACCCTCGCAGTGGCGCTTGATGGCTGACATTCTACGCTTCAACCGGGAAGCATTGAAGCTGCTCGATCAGGGGGAAGCCGAGGAAACGAAGCTGGGAGATTTTGTGGAGTCTGGAGCGTATTCGTCGATCTTTCGCGACTATTACTTGTATCCGACTGTAGCCGCCATCTGGTCTACCGCACCGGGGCGCGTGCTGGAGTTCCCGGCGGCAACGCTGATTCGCTTCTTCCGCAATCATGGCTTGCTCACCGTCAACGGGCATCCGCAATGGAAAGTGTTGCGGGGCGGGTCAAGTGTATACATTGACATGCTGATCCGGCCAATCCGCGAAAACGTAATGCAAGGCAAGGCGGTGGTGAGTGTGGAGCGAGGCGAAACTGCGGTGGCCGTCAAGCGGGAGGGCGAAGAAGCGGTCTTGTTTGACCAGGTGGTGATCGCCGCGCACGGGCCACAGGCGCTAAATATGCTGTCCGCCCCAACTATGAGTGAGCGCGAGGTGTTGGGGGCCTTTGAAGTGACGCAGAATGAAGCCGTACTGCATACCGATGAGAGCATCCTGCCGCAGCGGCGGGCGGCCTGGGCAAGCTGGAATTACCGGATTCCCGCCGAACCGCATGCCCCAGCCACTTTGACCTATGACATGAACCGGCTCCAGAATCTCGACACTCCGGAACGCTACCTGGTCAGCTTGAATTCAACGGAGCGCCTGAATCCGGCCAGAATTTTGAAAAAACTGAAATACCAGCACCCCCTCTACACGCTGCGGGCCAATGCAGCGCAGAGCCGCTGGGCAGAAATCAGCGGAGCTGACCGGATTCACTATTGCGGTGCCTACTGGCGAAACGGCTTTCATGAAGATGGCTATTGGAGCGCGTTGCGAGTAGCCCGCTCACTCGGGGTGGAATGCGAGATTCTTTAGCACCGGGGATATACGTGGGGCAAGTGCGTCACCGGCGCTTCAAACCCGTAGAGCATGGCTTCGCCTACAGGATCTTCATGGTGTGGCTGGACATCGACACGCTGCCAGAGCAGCTCGCGATATCACCCCTTTCCGGTTACGAAAGATCGCGACTGGCTTCGTTTCGTGAAAAGGATCATTTTGGGGATGCCGCTTTGCCCCTTCGCGAGCGCTTGCAGCAGGACGCGGCAGCGCACGGGCTGAAACTGCCGGACGGGCCCGTTTACCTGCTGACGCATCTGCGCTACGCGGGCTATTGCTTCAATCCGATCTCCCTCTATTACTGTTACGAGCCTGAAGCGAGAGAGCCGAGTCTGGTGATGGCGGAGGTGCACAGCACCTTTGGGGAGAGCCACAACTACTGGATTGAAGGCGATCGGGCAGACGGCATCGTCAAACGTTTGCACGTCTCGCCATTCAATACAATGGACAACCAATATGACTTCCGGATGGGCACGCCCGGCGAGACGCTGGCAGTACACATCGACGTCGCCAGCCGGGAGGGGAGATTCTTCGATGCCACCCTCAGTCTCAAGTGGCGGCCTTGGACGCGAGCCAATCTTCACCGCGTCCTGGCTCAGTTTCCCTTGATGACACTCCAGGTAATTTTTGCCATCCACTGGGAGGCCCTGAAACTTTTCTTCAAGCGTTTGCCCATTGTGCCGCATCCATCAAAGTTGTAAAGCGATGATGGAACGCAAGCTATTCGAGAAGATGACGCAGAGCCTCAAAGGGGGCCGCTTGACGCTGGTGGAGGACGGTAGGCTGCGTGTCTACGGCCAGGAGTCGCCCGACGGGCTGGAGGCGATGATCGAAGTCCATTCGCCGGCCTTCTATCGGGCGGCGGTCTTCGGCGGCGAAATCGGCCTGGGAGAAGCCTACATGGATGGGCATTGGACCAGCCCGGATCTCCCGAGCCTCGTGCGTCTGGCCGTGCGCAATGTGCAGGCGCTCGATGGGTCCAATGCAATCTGGAATTTTGCTTCGCGGCTGCTGGCACGCTGGGCGCACCGGCAACGGGACAACAGCATCGAAGGGAGCCGTCGCAATATCCGGGAGCACTACGACCTGTCAAACGATTTCTTCCGGCTCTTTCTGGATGAAAGCATGATGTACTCGGCCGCGCTTTGGGAGCATAGCGGCGAGACGCTGGAGCAGGCTCAGTTCAACAAGCTGGAAAGAATTTGCCGCGTGCTGCGCCTGGGCCCGGAGGATCACGTACTGGAGATTGGTACCGGCTGGGGCGCTTTTGCCATTCATGCAGCTAGGCGCTATCGCTGCCGGGTGACTACAACGACCATCAGCGAAAAACAATATGCGCTGGCCCGTGAGCGGGTGCGGGAAGCGGGTCTTGAAGACCGCGTCACCTTGCTGCTGCAGGACTATCGTCACTTGCAAGGCTGCTTTACCAAGGGAGTCTCGATCGAAATGTTCGAGGCGGTGGGGCTTGATCACTACGACGAATATTTTTCTGCCTGGGAGCGGCTCTTGCAGCCTGGCGCCCAGTTGCTGGTGCAAACCATCACCATGAACGAACGCAATTTTCCGAAGTACATCGCCACTACGGACTGGATCCAGAAGTACATCTTCCCGGGTGGCGAACTGTCGAGCGTCGTGGAAATCCAGAAGAGCCTGGCGCGCACCGGCCGCTATCGGTTGGCGGACCTCAGCGAAATGGGAATGCACTATGCAGCGACCCTGCGCGAATGGCGGCAACGCTTTCAGCAAAGGCTTGAGGAGATCCGCGCACTGGGTTGCGAGGAGCGCTTCCTCCGGATGTGGGACTACTATCTGGGCTATTGCGAGGGAGCCTTTCTGGAGCGATATATTGGCGTCGCGCAGCTCTTGCTGGTGCATGCCGAAGCCCTTCCCGGAGTGCACAATGAGCCTTGGGCGGTAAATGGCATGGCGCGTGCAGGTGGCATGTATTCCGAGGGGTGAGTACAATGAAAGCGTTACCTTACATGCGAGTACCAGTATTTCTCTTAATTTTGACCTGTGCTGTTTTTGCGGCAGAAGTGGTCCTGGTGGAACAGATCGTTGCCAAAGTGAATGGCGACATCATCACCACGACTGACCTCATGCGCGCCCGTAAGCAGATGGTCGAAGATTTGAAGGCGCGCAAAACGCCTCCGGCTGAAATCGAAAAAATGCTTGAAGAAGCCGAGAAGAACGTTCTCCGCGACAAAATTGACAGCATTCTGCTGGCGAGCAAGGGCAAGGAACTCAATATCAATGTGGATACTGAAGTCAGCCGTTATATTGCCGACCTGATGGTCAGGATGAAGCTGGCCAACCAGGAAGATTTGGGCAAGATGATCACCGATCAGACCGGCCAGACCTTTGAGGATTGGAAGAGCGACATGCGCAACAACATGGTTACGCAGCGGGTCGTCCGGCAGGAAGTAGGCGGCAAGATCAATATCAAGAAGGAAGAAGTCGCTGCCTACTACGAAGAGCACAAGAAGGAATTTGTGCGCGATGAGGAAGTCTACCTGCGCGAGATTCTGCTGTCGAGCGAGGGCAAAAGCCCGGCGGAAGTAGCAGGGCTGGAAAAGAAGGCCAAAGACATCGTGGCGCGCTTGCGGAAAAATGAACGCTTCGACGCCCTGGTGCGGGATTTCAGCGATTCAGCCACTCGAAATGAAGCAGGCGATATTGGCTGGATGAAGAAGGGCATGCTCAATCCTCAGGTGGAGGCCCTTGTTTTCACGGGCAAAAAGAATTTCGTCACCGACCCCATTCAGTTGCCCAATGGCTGGCTGATTCTCCGGGTGGAAGACGTCCATGCCGCCGGGCAAGCCGAGTTGGAACAAGTGCAAAACGAGATTATGGAAAAGCTCTACATGCCGAAGTTCCAGCCCCAGATGCGCGAGTACCTGACGAAACTGCGCATGGAAGCATTTCTTGAAATCAAGGAAGGCTTTCTCGATTCCGGGGCTGCCCCGGGAAAGAATACCGCTTGGACGGACCCGGCCCAGTTGAAGCCGGAAACCGTATCGAAGGAAGAAGTCGCCAGCCGGCGCCGCATGAAGCGCGCCTTGTGGGTTGTACCGATTCCGGGTACGAAGACCAGCGCAACTTCGAAATCCGAAACCGTCAAAAACTAAGATTGAAACTGTAAGAGAGGCATCACCGCCAGCGGGCGGGATGCGGGTCCGCGTCCATGAAGAGTCCATTCGTTAACGAGTTGCAGCCCAACTCGGATATCACAGCAGTTTTCCTGGTGCAGTCAAAAGATGTGCGGCAGAAGAAGTCCGGGGAACCATTCCTTTCGTTGACGCTGGGAGACCGCAGCGGCGACATCGACGCCAAAATGTGGGACAACGTGGAAGAAGTCCTCGATGGCTTTGAGCGGGACGACTTTGTTCGGGTGCGGGGTCGGGTACAGATTTTCCAGAACAAGCCGCAATTGACCGTGCACCGTTTGCAGCGGCTGGAAGACCGGGAAGTGGATCTGGGAGATTTCTTTCCTGTTTCCTTGCGCGGGCTCGACGAGATGTGGCAGGAGTTGGAGGCGCTGATTGCCGGCATTGCAAATCCGCATCTCAAAGCGCTGCTTACGGCCTTCTTTGCTGACTCGGAAATCGCCCGCCGCTACCGGATCGCTCCCGCGGCAAAGTCAATCCATCATGCCTGGCTCGGCGGCCTGCTGGAGCACGTACTCAGCCTCGCTGCTCTGGGCAAGGTCATGGCCACCCATTACCGCGATGTCGATCTGGACCTCCTGCTAACGGGCGTAATTTTGCACGATATCGGCAAGATCCATGAGCTGAACTACGAGCGGAGCTTTTCTTATTCCAGCGAGGGGCAACTGCTGGGTCACATTGTGATTGCCTTGCGCATGCTCGACGAAAAATTGCGGCAAGTGCCCGATTTTCCGGCCCGTTTGCGGACCCTGGTGGAACACATGGTGATAAGCCATCATGGTGAGCTTGCCTTCGGCAGCCCCAAAACACCACTTTTCCTCGAGGCGCTACTGCTGCACCATCTGGACAATCTGGATTCCAAGATGGAGTCCATGCGTCAACACGAACGGCGCGACAAGTCTGTCAGTGGAGTTTGGACGGCAATGCTGCCTTCGATGGAACGCCCCGTCTTGAAGAAGGCCAAGTATCTGGAGGGTGGCGAAGACGTTCCTCCGGCGACGCCGCCGGCCAGGCCTCCCCTGCCCGAAAAGAAGCCGGCGTCAGATTCTCCTTTTGCCGACAAATTGAAGCAGGCATTGGTTTAAGTCAAATCCCAACTGGAATCCCTTTCGCCCCCGGCCCGTGCGGGGGCGATTTTCTTTACAGCTTTTCTGCTGACCCTGATCGATTCGAAGATCCATTTTCACCCTCCAGGTCAAAGGAGAACTCGAAATGTTCAAGAATCACTTCCCTTCACGCTTTCGGCCGGCAACTGCGATTGCCAGCTTACTGTTTACCTTCGCCTGCCTCGAATTGAAGGCTCAGCCTTATGCCGTTGTCAGCACCAACACGGTACCAATCCCCCTGCCCATCGGCCAATTGCTCATGACTGACACGGTAGTGCAGGATGGGCCAACGACGCTCAACCGGTTTACGATGCACCGGCTACGCCGCGCTCATCTGCCTACCCGGGGAACCGTGCTGCTCCTGCCACCGCTCGGAAATAATTTCCAGAGCTATCTGCTGAATGAAACGGGCGACATCAAGAATTCCTTTGCCGGATACTTTGCGCGGCTCGGCTACGACGTGTGGGGCTATTCTCCCCGCGAAACCGGAATTCAGGCCGGTGACTGTGGTGGAGCTTTGAATTGCACGCCAGCTCTGAACTGGAGCCTGCAGACGATTGTCAATGATGTCCGGTATATCCGCTCGCAGATTGAAACCGCTTCTCCAGGGAAAAAACCTGTGATTGGCGGGCTCTCCCTGGGCGCAATCTCGGCGCTGGCAGTCGTGAACCAATACCCGAACCAGTACGCCGGCTTGCTGGCCTGGGAGGGTTCGATTGCAACCAGCAATCCGGCATTCCAGGCCCACAATCAGGGCTTTTGCAATCAGTTTGAAGGTCTCGTTGCCGCCGGGGTCCCCGTGGATGATCAGTCGCTGCCCTTCGTCAAGCTGGTGGCGCAACTGGCGCAGCTCGCCCCCAATGATCCCTTTGGCATTCCCGTGCCGGGCTTTCCTCCGGGCTTGACCAACCAGCAGGCCTTTCTGTTGATCCTCACGACACCCAACCCCATTGCTCCCTCTCCCCGCCCAGGCTTCATTACGGCAGCCGGAGACTTTATGGCCGGTCAGCTATTCTTCTCTGAGCAGGCGCGGCTGGCAGCGAACATCGCTGATTTCAATGACGTAACCGCAAACCGAATCGGCCGGGACTTGTACTGCAGCTTGAGTGGCACCGAAACCACTTACTCGAGCAACCTGGCGCAGTTCAAGGAACCCGTGCTGATCTTCAAGGCCGGCGCTGGATTTGGCACCATCATGGATGAGCTGCCAGGCAAGCTGGGATCCACCGATGTCACCTTTCTCGAGATGAACAGCTTTGCCCACGTCGATCATCTTGGCTCGGCGAACCACTTATTCATCCTGGAGTTGCCGATTGCAAAGTGGCTTGCTCAGGTGTTCTGATGGAGTTACTCGAAATCATGCACGCCGGAGAGACCCTTGGGGCTCTCCGGCAACGGATGCAGGAAAAAAGGTCGGATCGTGTGTCAACTGAAGGGGATGTAACCAGTCTGCTGGTAGCCTGGAAAGCCGGCAGTGAAGAGGCCAGGGATCACCTGATTCCTCTTCTCTATAGCGAGCTTCGCCAGATTGCAGCGCGGTACCTTCGTAACGAGCGGAGTGCACAAACACTGCAACCCACAGCGCTGGTGCACGAAGCCTATGTGCGGCTGGTTCAGCAGAAGCTGCCGGATTGGGAAAGCCGGGCGCACTTCCTAGGCGTTGCGGCCTACTTGATGCGGCAATTGCTGGTGGAGCATGCCCGGCGTCACCAAACCCAGAAGCGCGGTAGCGGGCAAGGGAATCTCCCGCTGGATGAGGCCCTGACTTTTGCCCCGGAATCCAGCCGCAGTATCTTGGATCTTGACGATGCACTCAGAGCCCTGGCTGAACTGGATGCGCGAAAGTGCAAGGTCATTGAACTTCGCTACTTCGGCGGAATGAAAGTCGAAGAGGTCGCCCAGATGCTGGGTGTCTCCGTGGCGACCATCGGGAGAGAACAGAGGCTGGCTGAGGCATGGCTATACCGGGAAATCCAGAGCGGTCGGCAATGACGCCTGCACGCTGGGCAAGGGCGGGGGAGCTCTTCCATGCAGCCTTGGACGTGCCGGCGGAGCAGCGGCGTGAATGGGTGGATTCGGCTTGCGCCGGCGACCCCGCGATGCGCGAAGAAGTGCTCTCCCTGCTGGGCAGCGATGCAATGGCAGGAGATGGTTTCGTCTCCCAGCATGTTGATCCTGCTTTTGCCGCCCTGGCGCGGGCCAAAGAGCCGGAGCGAGCTGGGCCTTACCGGTTAATTCGGGAAATTGGCCGGGGCGGCATGGGGACGGTGTATCTGGCGGAACGGGACGACGAACAGTATCAGGCCCAAGCAGCCATCAAGCTCGTACGGCGCGGCATGGACACCGGCCTGGTCTTGAGCCGCTTCTATCGGGAACGCCAGACGCTGGCAAGGCTGCAGCATCCGCACATCGCGCGCCTCCTCGATGGCGGAACGACCGGGGACGGATATCCATACATCGTCATGGAATTCGTTAACGGAGACAAAATTACCGAGTATTGTTCCAGCCACGGATTGACCGTTGCCCAGCGACTGGAATTGTTCCTCGACGTATGTGAAGCAGTGGATTATGCGCACCGGCAATTTGTTGTACACCGCGATCTCAAGCCCGGCAACATCCTGGTGGATCAAAGCGGGCAAGTGAAGCTCCTGGACTTCGGGATTTGCAAGCTGCTGCAGACTGAGCCCATGGCTGGAGCGGACACAGTGGATATGGGCCCAACGCCGTTGACCCCGGATTACGCCAGCCCGGAGCAGATCCGTGGGGAGCCGGTTACGATCGTGTCTGATGTTTATTCCGCTGCGGCAGTTCTATATGAATTGCTGACCGGCCGCAGGCCCCATCAGATTGAAGAGTATTCTCTGCGTGGCATCGAAAAAGGAATCTGCGAGACGGAAATCCTGAGGCCCAGTGAAGCTTGTGCAAACGCATCGATCAGCCGTCAGCTTCGAGGCGATATCGACAACATTCTTTTGTTCGCGCTGCAAAAAGATCCACGCCGCCGCTACGAATCAATGAGCCAGTTTGCGGATGACATCCGCCGGCATCTGGATCATCTTCCCGTCCGGGCCCGGCCTGACACACTGGCCTACCGGACAGGCAAATTTCTTCGACGTCGGCACACATTGTTGCTATCCGGTGCCGCAATCACGCTCGCTCTAACGACAGGGGCCTTCGTCTCGTTGCGTTCGGCGAAAATTGCAAACGAAAATCTGAAGCTGGTCCGGCAACTTTCCAATACCTTCGTCTTCGATGTTTATGATGCCGTGAAGAATTTGCCCGGGTCAACGCAAGCGCGGCAACTCATCGTCCAGACGGGTCTCGAATACCTCGACCGGTTGTCACGAAACGCCAGCGGAGACATGCAGTTGCAGTTGGAACTTGCGGCCGCCTACCGGCGGTTGGGCGACGTACAAGGCAACGTAATGCAGGCGAACCTGGGCAATACCACTGCCGCGATGGCTAGCTATGAAAAGGCGATCGCCCTGCTCGAACAGGTGCTGACGAAGGATCCTCAGCACCCCACTGCGTTGGGTGAAACTCTGACACTCTACCGGGGTCTGGGCATGATCCTCGAGTACACCAGTGATTTGAACCAGGCGGTAGCCTCTTACGGAAAAGCAGAGGCGATGGTGGAGAGATTGCTGAAGCGCCTGCCGGGCGATGCGGGAGTTCACCAGCATCTGGCGTCCATTTACTTGGGCTCCGCGCGCGCACGGCTTCGCAAAGGAGATCTTTCAATTGCTCGGCAAAATTACATGCGGGCGCTCGACCTGCTGGACGGACTTGCCAAAACGCAGCCACAAAATGTGATGTTACAGGGTTCCCTGGCAACAGCCTTGTCGGGAATCGGCTTGTGCGATGCCCGCCTCGGAAAACTCGATGAGGCCCTGAGAAGCCACAAGAAGGCTGCGGCAGTGCGGGAGCACCTGGTTCAGCTTGACGCGGAAATGTTCACCACCAACGAGAGCTGATGCTTTCCTACGCGCATATAGGGGATCTGAGGGGAAACCCCAATGTGCCCAACTTGGGAGATAGTGCGGGTGCAGCAGAGGCCTACGGCCGGATGAGGGAAGTTGCCCGTACTTTGCATGAAGCGGACCCGGAGGATCAGCGCGCCCGCAGCGATTACGGAATCGCACTTTCGCGCGTGTCCGCTTTGCTCCCCGACCAGCAAGCGAATCAGAAAATCGAAATGCTTCGCCAGGCGCTTGCCTTACAAGACGAAGTGAGGCGGGTCAACCCGAAGAACCTGTCCAACAGTGGTGAGATGGCAGCGAACTACAACTTTCTCGGAGATGCATACCTGCTGACCGGACAGGAGAGCAATGCGATCCACGCGTATCGTGCCGGCATCAGCATCGCCGAAGCGTCGCTGGGTTCCGGGGCAAGTGTTGTGGCAACCACCTGTGTTCTGCTCTATCAAAAGCTGGGAGAACTGCTGGTCAGGAAAGGGGACAGAGCCGAAGCTTTGGCGCTGGCCGGCAAAGCGCTCGCTCTAACCGATCCGGCAGGCCCTGCTGCTCAGAAGCGTTCCGAGACGCTCCGGAAGTTTTTTGCGGCCAAAGGCTTCTCTGTCATGGGCAAGGTCTATGCTGCGAGCCCGCGAGCAACAGACCGGACTGAGGCACGCAAGTGGTTGGAGAAAGGTTTGAAAGCGTACCGGGCGCTGGAGGGGGACCCAAGATTCAGTAGTGCCCACCGGCGAGAGATGCAAGAAATCAAAAATTTGTTGGAGGCAGGAAAGTGACCCAGCGGCAAAAGCACTTGGTGAGAGAGAGTTTTCTCTGTATGCGGGAAGTCGCGTTGCCGCTTGCCCTGTCCTTCTATGGCAGACTATTCGAGCTGGAGCCTCAATTGCGGCCCATGTTCCACGGAGACATGACCAGACAAAGCGTGAAGCTGATGGACATGCTGACGGCAGTTGTGGACAACCTGGAACGGGTCGAGGCCCTGCATCCCGCCCTGCAGGCAATGGGGCAGCGGCATGTGGGGTACGGAGTCACGGCCCGGCACTACGATCTGGTCGAAGACGCCTTGCTCTGGGCGATGGGACAGGCCCTCGAAGCCGACTTTGATCCGGAGTCGCGTGAAGCCTGGCAGGTGGTAGTGCGCAAAGTGAGCGGAGTCATGCAGGAAGGAGCAGCCGCCGTAGCACCATAAAATAGGCAGCAATGAAGTGGGTTTGGTTTTCCATCTTTGCCGGAGCGCTTGTAATGGCCCAACCGCAAGTGACAATGATCCAACCAGGGACTTTCCCGAGAGCCTTGGTGGGATCCCTGTCCGGCACCGGTTGGATTGGTCTGGCCCCAGGCCGCGACGGATTTGAATGGATACGCTACCGGGTTCAGGTTCAGGTTCGGGCGGGGAAGACTACGGTAAAGACCGTCCCGCCTGAAGCTGAAGAGCCCCTGTTTCTGCTGCGTGGCCTACCCGGCCTGGCTGAGCATGTGGTCCAAACCTGCTTTGACCGCAGCGAGACCGGATCACTCTACGAGCAGAACCCGATTCTCCTGACCTGTGAGGCGGGTGCTTACCGGATCGAGGTGACCAACGCCAACCGCAAGATCACCGGAGCGGGGGCATCTCTCTTGCAACTCAGCCACGAAGGCAAGACCCAAACCTTGTTTCGCTGGGAAAAGGGACTAACCGATCAGCCGGCCGAGGTGGTCTGGGTCGGCGATCTCGATGGCGACGACAAAGTGGATCTGCTGGTGGATCACGGGGTGCTGGCCCTTTACTTGTCGAGCCGGGCTGCAGCCGGGCAATTGGTGGGCCGGGTTGCGAGCTTCCGGCGTTAGTACAAATTCAAAGAGCCCCCCGGGTACGGGAGGCTCTTCTGGCTAACAGGTATGCAGCGTGGTTTAGAAAAAGTACTTCAAACCAAACTGGATGTTGCGGGGGTTCTGCACCTGGGCACCGATCTGTCCGACCGTAGCCACGTTGGTCAGGTTGAAGCCCGGAGGCGCCCACGAAACATGGTTGAGAGCGTTGAAGAATTCGGCACGGAATTCCAGGAATTGCCGCTCTGTGATGCTGAAGCGCTTGCCGAGTGCCAGGTCCAGGTTGAAGAATCCGGGGCCACGCTCAGAGCCAATGCTGCCAGTGCCAAACTGACCTTCGCCCGGGTTGCCATAGGCGCATTGTCCGTTGTTGGTTCCTGGCGTCAGGCAGAAAACCGCTTGGCGGTCAGCGAGCGTGGTGGGGAGCCCAAACCAGTTGTCCACATTCCGGGCGCTTTCATTCACCTGGAACTTCTGGTAAGCGTTGGCGCGAATGTTGCCTCGCACCGCTTGACCCGAACGATCCTGAGCTCGCACCGTAATGGGCAAACCAGAGCGGACAGCCGTGTTGTAGTTCAACAGCCAGCCGCCAAGGATCAGATCAGCCGCACGGCTTCCACCGAAATTCCACTTCTTGTTCTTTCCGAAGGGAGCTTCGTACACGCCACCGATCGTGAAGTTCTGCCGGATGTCAAAGAAGGACGGGCCGCGGTTCGAGCGCCGGTCATAGGCGTTCTGCCAGTACGCACCTTCGCTCGCGGTAAACCCGGAACCGTAGTAGCCGAGATTGTCGGTCAAAGTCTTGCCCAGCGTGTAGGCAGCAATGAACTCGAGACCTCCGCGCATACGACGGCGTCCCGTGACTTGCAAGGAGTGGTAATCCATGGTCGCCGCAGATTCCGTGCGCGCGATATTCCCGAGGTTCGGCAAGGAGTTGCGCAACGGGCGGCGGTCATTGATGTTGGCCCAGGTGGAGAAGGCGCCAGTTCCCGGCAGGGGCTGGTTTGCTTCAACCGGAGCCACCAGGTGGGTACCCTTTTGGGCGACGTATCCAGCTGAGAATGACGTAGCATTGTCCAGCAGATACTCCAGCGTGAAGTTGTACTGGGAAGTGGTCTGCGGTCGCAGATTGAGATCCCAGGCGCGGCCCTGAAGCTGTGGCGTAGTCACACCCGGAGGACGGGGGCCGTCCAGCGTGACGTTCTGCGTCACCACGTCGGCAAAGCCGTTGCGGATGCTGCTGGGCGTGCGTACGTCATAGGTAATGTCAGACTCAACAAAGAAAGGCGGATTGAGCGGCAAGCGAAGATTCGCGCCCGTGCCTTCCATGAAGCTCTGATACGCGTAGCCTCCACGAACAACCAGCTTGTTGCTAAACATGCCTGGCGTCCAGGCAAAGCCAATGCGGGGCATGAACTGATAGGGATAACCCTTGTACAGCGCACGGCCAAAATCTCCGCCGGGGCTGATGAGTCGGCCAGCGAAGGTATCCACGTTCACTTGACGGTCAGCGACTTCATAGATGGGCTGCATGTATTCCCACCGCAAACCAATGTTCAGGGTGAAATTGGAAGCAAGCCGGTAGTCGTCCTGGATGAAGAGAGCCGAGCGCCAGAAGCGGTGGCCCCAGGCACCGGTCAGTGCGCCACGGCCCTTCGAGCGCAAGTTATCGAGCAAGAAGTCGGCAAAGTCGAGGCCGGAGTAATCGCCGCTATATCGGAAGACACCCAGCACACCGTTGTTGCCGGAGTAATAACGATTCTGCTGGTAGCGGATGAACTGACCACCCATCTTGATCAGGTGCTTGCCCTTCTGCCAGGTCAGATTGTCATAGTAGATGAATTTATTGTCGTAGGTGGTAGAAGTAACACCGGATGAACCAAGCCCCGTAAGGCCGCCGCCCATGGCAATCGCGCTAAGGCCAGCGATAGCTTGGCCGCCGGGGATGCCAAAGCGCTGGTTGCCATCCGGGCCAAGCTGGCCGGACCAGTCGATCGCACGATCCAGAATTCCGATGCGGGAGTAGGCCGCGCGAGCTTCATTGACGATCGTCGGGCTGATGGTGCGGTTCCAGTTCAGAACAAAGGACTGCGTGGGACCCTCCTGGCCACTGGTCAAGCTCGTGGGCAGTGCGGCCCGGCTGCCAAAGGACTCATAAAACCCACGGGAGTATCGTCCAGAGAAGGCATCCTTCGAGTTGGGACGCCAGTCGATTTTCACATCACCCTGATCGTTATTCAAAGTATTCCGAAAGGATGATCCGTAGTTATTGGTCACGCTCAGCGGACCAACGCCAGGCTGGTTCGGCAACGGGTAGAGTTCCGCATTGCCATACAGCGTCCGGGCCACTGGCCCAAAGCGGGATACGGGAATTTGCTTTCCGGGAAACTGCTGGCCATTAGTGGGATCTACGATTGTGTTGGGGAAGGCGCTCAGGTCGCCGTTGCGCCAGGCAAGGGGCGCGACCGAGGCATTGGTAGGACCGCTCGTACGCGTCTTGGTGCCCTCGTAATCGACAAAGAAGAAGAGACGATCCTTCTGGATTGGTCCACCGAAGGTGCCACCGAAAATGTTCTGGCGAAGGTCCTGCCGTCGAGCCGTGGCGGCGCTCCGGTTGCGGAAAAAGCCATTGGCGTCGAGCACATTGTTGCGCAGAAAGTGGAAAACATTTCCACGAAACTGGTTGGTGCCGCTCTTCAAGTTCATCACCACGGCAGCGCCGCCGGCGTTGCCGAACTCACCTGCTGCATTGCCGGTGATTACCTTCACTTCTTCGAGTGCATCCACGTTCGGCGAGTAACCAACGCGGTTGTCAATTGAGTCGTTCACATCGACACCGTCAAGCATAAAGTTGTTGGTCTGCTCACGATTGCCGTTCACGTAAGGACGTGCGCCGAAGCGGCTGTTCATGCCTTCCGGATTCGGCGATACCGCACCAGGGATCAGCAGCGTTAGAGCAACAAAATTACGACTCTTGAGCGGCAGAGCCGTAAGCTTTGCCGCAGTCAGGCTCGCTCCGGTATCAGTGGAGTCAGTCTGGAGGATTGGTGCCACTCCAGTGACTTCTACCGATTGGGAGACGTCGCCCACTTCCATCTTGATGTCCACGCGGGCGATCTGGTTGACTTCGATCTTGTACGGCCCAAGTTGAGCCTTCTTGAAGCCCTGCAGCTCGGCGCTCAGCCTGTAATCCCCAACAGGCAGGAACAAAATATTGTAAATTCCAGAGTCGTTGGTGTTGGCGTTATAGGCGATGTTGGTGCCGGTGTTGACCGCCGATACTTTGACTCTGGGGAGAACCGAGCCCGAGGGGTCGGTCAACGTTCCGGTAAAAGACCCGGTAATGGTTTGAGCACTCAAATTGAGGCCCAATGAAGCAACTAAAAGAAGATTTGTTAATACAATCTTGCTTATCATTCTCATATACATCCTTTCGGTATCACCAACGTAACAGCGAACCAGCTCTGTGGATGTATGAAAGCGACACTTCGATCAAATTTAATGTTCTATTAGGGAAACCCTACAATATCTCATCGAGAATACAAGAAAATAATTGAATTCTATGGTTTTTGGAAGGGCAGAAGCTGTCTGTCTGCCAGATGACGCCGAAGATTGGCCTCATCCGTGAAAGTCTCGGCATCAATGCCAAAATCGCGCGCCGCTTCAACATAGCGTTCGATGTCATCCGTAAAAAAGCATTCCTCAGGGCGACACTGTGCGTTGGCGACGGCGGCGGCATAGATTCGCTCATCGGGCTTCATCGCCTTCTCGGCATAAGACAGAGTGAAGGCATCAAAGTGGTTCAGTATCGGGTACCGTTCGCGAAGCCAGCCATAATGCAACTCGTTCGTATTCGATAGCAGCACCAGCCGGTAGCGCTGCTTCAGTTCCTGAATCAGTGCCTCGCTGGTAGCGGTTTCGGGAAGAAATATGGAATTCCAGATTTCCCGAAACTCACTCAGGGAAGTCTTTAGCCCCAGTAAGGTAGAAAAACGGTCCAGAAACTCTTCTGTCTCAACCTGGCCGGACTCGTAAAGGTTATAAAGTCCGGAATCCCGGATGCGGGTGGCAACTTCCTGCTGGCTAAGGCCGGAATGAGCAGCTAAAGCATTGTATCCACGGTGGATATCAAAAGGAATGAGGACATTCCCCATGTCAAAAAGTAGAGAGCGAATCACCTCCCCATTATCGCCTTGAAGAATTTTCAAAAATTTTGGCATCTTTCGAAGTCGGTCTACGCTTCTACCTTCATGGGGACGAAAGTCTCCATATCCCGGAAGTGGCATTGCAAGGGACGAGACAATGCTACTCTCCGGGACTTCTTTTTGGGTGCTCGCGTGAGGGAGGTGCGATCCTGAAAAGGAACGATGACTGCATTTGTGAATGTAGAAAAGCAGGGGCGGGTGCTCGAGATCACGCTGGCGCGGCCCGACAAGCGCAATGCCCTGAACCGCGAGATGTGCGAAACAATCGTCGCGGCTTGCGAGGCGGCTGAGGCCGATTCCGGAATCGGGGCCATCTACTGGCGGAGCGAAGGCCCGGTTTTTTGCGCCGGGATGGACCTCGAAGAGGCAGCGGCAGAATCCACAGAAATTCACGCGAGCCTCTTTTCCCTCGGCGGGCGATTGAAAAAGCCCATCGTTTGCACGGTGCAGGGGCCGGCATTGGCGGGGGGCTTGGGACTCGTCGCGAATGCGCACGTCGTTGTGGCCGCACACGGGACAAGTTTTGGCTTGACGGAGATCCGCATCGGGATGTGGCCCTTTGCCATCTACCGGGCTGTCGAGCAGGCCATTGGATCGCGGCGGACGCTGGAGTTGACGTTGACCAGCAAAATCTTCAACACGCCCGAAGCGCTGTCCTGGGGCTTGATTCAGGAAGTGGTGCCGCCCTTTGAGCTGGAAGAGCGCGGTGAGACACTCTCACAAATGCTGGCCAACTCTTCCACAGAAACCATGATGCGGGGTTTGCAATTTGTTGCGGACAGCCGCAGCCTGACAGATGCCGAGGCCATGCAGTTGGCCCTGTCGCGACGGGCCGGCCAATTCGCCAGCCTGGATTATGAGGAAGGAGTGAAGGCCTTCCGGGAGAAGCGTGCGCCCCGCTGGCCTTCACATCCCTAGCCCGTCGATGCTCAATTACATCCAGCCGCCGACGCTGGTGGAGTGGGTAGAGAATACGGCTCCTTTTCTTTTCGATGCAAAACCGGAGCCCGGCAACCGCCGTCTGATCGAACTCGACTTCCTGACCATTCTGCGGCAAGTGCGGGCCGGCTATGAATGGCCGCAAAGCGAGACGGAATACATCGAGGACTACTTTGCCCTCTGCCTCGCCGCGCACCATGGCACCGTCGCGACCTACATTCCAACCGATGTCGATTCCAAGATTCGCGGTCTCCTCTGGCGGGACAACAAAGACCCGGAATCCCACCGCCGCATGTTTGAATTTGCCCGGAAAGCCATGCGCTGGCCGCTCGAAGAAGTCTCGCGCAGGTACACGCAATGGGCCGGGCTGGGGCCGGTCTCCGGCCACAACGGGGAACAGCTAAGCGTTCTCATGGGTGCCTGGCAGGCTTTCCTGAAGAACCAGGATGCAGAGTATGCAGAAGCCGCGCGTACGGCAATCGAGGAGGAGCTGCGGCGCGAGTCCATTGAGTTTGTCACAGCGGTGGAAACAAAGGGTCTTGAGATCGAAGCGCTCAAGCTTGCCGCCTGGTTGACGCACAACGTGGGCGACGTGGATCAGGGCTTGTCCTACTGGCCGAATCACCCCATCTACGAGCCGGTGCGAACGGCGTATGGCCGTCTGGCCCATGAAAACACCCGGCCCTTTGGCGGAATCTTTGCCGATGCCGCAAAAGTCTACAAGCGGGTGATGGCGGTGGAAGGACATCGAAATTACCCACTCCGCTCCATTCGCGGCCTGCGCCAGAGTCCGGATCTCTTGCTGCCTCAGAGTCCCTTTCTCGATGACTGGGGCGCTCTCGTCGCCAGGCACCCGGCATTGGACGATGCGGACCGGGCCGAAACTTTGGGCGCGCTGGTGACAGGTTGCCGCAAGCTCGAAGGCCAACGCGGCTACTACCGGGCCATTCGTGGCATGGAAGATGCACTAGGCTCAGCCAAACTGGATTCGCTACTCAAGCTGCAACCCAATTCCATACGCAAGGATTATGCGCAGGCAGAAATGCGGAAGCTGGTTGCCGTCGGGCGCGAAAGCTTCGAATCGAGCATGAAGAAGGCGCTCGCCGCCGCGCTGGCTCAGCGGTAGGCGGCAATCCCGGTCAGTGCCTCGCCGATCACCAGCGTGTGAATGTGCTCGGTCCCTTCATAGGTGACAACGCTTTCCAGGTTGGCCATGTGCCGCATCACCGGATAGTCGTCCATGATGCCGTTGGCGCCGAGCAAGTCCCGGCTCAACCGCGCACACTCAATCGCAACGGCCACATTATTGCGCTTGAGCAAAGAAACCTGCTCGGGTAACAAATTCCCGGCGTCCTTCAGGCGTCCGCAATGCAGCGCCAGCAGTTGGCCCAGCGTGAGTTGCGTCATCATCCGGGCTAGCTTTTCCTGAACCAATTGGTGAGAAGCGATGGGCTTGTTATCGAACTGGCGCCGAGTCATGGTGTAATGCCGCGCCGCCTCAAAGCAGTCTTCCGCCGCCCCGATGACTCCCCAGCCGATTCCATATCGGGCCTGGGTCAGGCACTGCAGGGCCGCCTTCAGGCCCTTGGCCCCAGGCAGCAAATTGGCATCGGGGATACGGCAATCCGAGAAGTGAAGACTCGACGTAACCGAGGCGCGCATCGAAAGCTTGCCGTGCAGGTCTGAAGCCCCAAAGCCCGGCGTGCCTTGCTCCACCAGAAATCCCTGAATCCCGGCGGGAGTTCTGGCCCAAACCAAGCAAATGTCTGCGATGCTGCCGTTGGTGATCCAGGTCTTCTCCCCATTCAGGACCCAGGAGTCTCCGTCCGGCGTGGCTCGCGTGAGCATCCCAGCGGGATTGGACCCAAAGTCCGGCTCAGTCAGGCCAAATGCACCAATCAGCCGCCCAGCCGCAAGCTCCGGCAGCAAGCGCTGCTTTTGTTCGTCTGATCCGAATTGGTGGATGGGGAACATCACCAGCGAACCTTGTACGCTCGCAAAACTCCGAATCCCGGAATCGCAGCGTTCCAGTTCCTGCATCACTAGCCCGTATTCAACGTTCGACATGCCAGCGCAGCCGTAGCCTTCCAGGTTGGCCCCCAGCAAGCCCAACTCCGCCATGGCCGGAATGATTTGCCGGGGAAAAACCCCCTCCCGGTAAGCGTCGCGAATCAGGGGTTGAACGGTTTCCCTGACGAAGCGCCGCGCAGTGCCCCGAACGAGCAATTCCTCATGGCTCAACTGGGAATCGAGATTCAGAAAATCGGGGGCGTGCCGTCGCATGCATCCTCATTCTATCCGGCTCGAAAAAGTTTGCGATAAATCGGGCCTCTAAGCCACTTCTTACTCGCATTGGAATGAAGTGGATTTTACTCATCTCGCTCTTTGCCGCGACTCCAGTGGCCGGCCAGGGGACCCTGGACCTCGCCTATGAGCACTTGAGAGCACAGCGTTGGGCTGAAGCGAGAACCGGCTTTGAAGCCGGGCTCACGGCTCACCCGGACGCGGATCAAGCCCGGCTCGACTATGGCTATCTTCTTTTGAAAATCGGTGAAACCGAGGCCGGGCGGGACCAGTTGAAGCAGGTGCTCCAACGCCGCGAGCAGGATGAACGGTTGATGCTGGAATACGCCTTTCTGGCCTTTGAAACCGGCAGGCGGCCTGAGGCCTTTGAGCTGTTCCTGCGCTTGAAGCAGGCCAAAGATGCAGAGATCCGCGCCACCGCAACGGACACATTCAACCGGCTCGATCGGGAACTCCAGGCTGCCATAGAGCGCTGGGAAAAGGCAGCGGAGCAAACCCCGGAAGTCTACAGCGTCCATGAAGAACTGGCCCGCTTCCGGGAGGAGCGCAACGATTGGGTCGGGGCGGCCGCTGCTTATCGCGTCGCCTTCGGCTTGAAGCCGGACAAGCGGCGATTGCTGCTCGACATCGCGCGAGTAGAGAAGGAAGCCGTACGGCCAGACTATGCCCACGCTGCCTGGATTGCTGCTTCCCGGGGAGAGCCACCCATGGTGGCCGAAGAAGCTAGAGAGCACTTGCCTCTGCGCTACCCCTACGTTTACGAGTTCGAACTGGCGATTCAATTGGACCCCTTGAACGTCCCGCTCCGCCGGGAACTGGGATTTTTGCTGCTCAAGATGAACCGCGATAAGGAAGCCGTTGCCGTCTTTGAACAAGTACTGCAGCTCGCGCCCGAGGATGCTCTCGCAACCGCGCAACTGGCCTTTCTGAAAGTAAAAAAGCAGCCCGAGTTGACGTCCGGGTTGACGGCGGTAAAGGAACTGGCGGACCGCAGCATGGAAAAGGGCTACCTGCGGGATGCGCTGCGCTATCTGCAGCAACTGCATGAAGCCGACCCGACCGATGATCCCACCACACTGCGGCTTGCCTGGGCGCACAACATGGTGAAGCAGGATCAGCAAGCCGTTCGCTATTTTGATATCGCCAGGCGCAGCAGCGATGCCAGAGTCGCAGCGGAAGCAGAGCAGGCCTACCGGAATTTGCGGCCCTCCCTGCGCCCGGTCCGCACCACCGCCTGGATGCTGCCCTTCTACTCTTCGCGCTGGCAGGAAGTCTTCGCCTATGGCCAGGTGAAGTCCGAGTTCAAACTTCCCTTTACGGGTCTCAGGCCCTACATCTCGGCCCGCTTTATCGGTGACATGGGGGCGAACGGCGGCCGGGTGCTGGGCCCTGCCGGCCAGGCTTCGCCCGGTGCCCTCAGTGAAAGTGCCGTGGTGTTGGCAGTCGGTTTGGCCAGCCCCCGCAAGCACGGTTTGATGGCCTGGGGCGAATCAGGCGGTTCCTGGCAATACTTCGCCAAAAGGAATGGCACCGCCACGATCCGTTCCGATTATCGAGGCGGCGTCAACTTCGCCCGCGGCTTCGGGGCAGCCAACCTGTCGAATGAAGGCGGCTGGTTTGCCGCCACCACGGTTGACGGTGTCTACCTCAGCCGCTTCGACAACAATGTCCTCTTCTACGCCCAGAACCGGATCGGCTATCACGCGCCGTCCTCTCCGGTTCAGATTTACCTGAACCTGAATCTCACGACGGATATCCAGCGAATGGACTGGGCCAACTACTACGAGATCGGGCCCGGCGTGCGCTGGCGTCCGCCCGGTCTCCCGAAATCCACTTTCCTGTTCGCCGATCTGGTCTATGGCCGGCACATGCTCAAAGGCGACGGCTTGCGCACACGCCGCTATCTCGATTTTCGCGCGGGAGTCTGGTATGCGTTTACTTACTAGCTGGCTGATCTGCGCGACAGCGGTCGCCTCGGGTCAGACTTATTTCCTGGACGACAAAGAAGCCGGATGGGAGAAAATTTTGCGGTCCATGGGGATGGTAGCTGGCGAGGAGAAGACCGCCGCCGTACTGGTCAATCAGGCCGGTGAAGGCATTCAACGCCAGGTAGAAGACGGGACTGTTTTGCTGCTGACGGGGCATTCCGAGGCCAGCCTCCGCTGGGGAGTGGAGCCCCAGTCGGCATGGGTAGAGACCCGGCAGATCCGCGACGTGAGCAGTCCGGAGTTGCCCATTGTCTGGGAGCAACCGGAGCGGCTTCCCGCAACGCGACTGAGCTCGGAATGGCAAATCAGGGCCTGGGAACGCTGGGGCAGCAATCCAGTGCTGGCCTGGCGTCGCCTGGGCCGCGGTGCGATTGTCTGGGCTGCGACGGAGCCAGGCAAGTCAGGCTATGAACGCTACCCCTTTCTGCCGCAGGCATTGTTGGCCGCTGGTGTCGAAACAAAAGTAAAGGCCGGCGGCCTGTGGGCCTTCTTTGATGCCGGCTACCGGCAGCGCGTGGATCAGAAATTCCTCGTTGCCCAATGGAAGGCAGCCGGCATCGGCGCCATCCACGTCACAAGCTGGCAGTTTGACGAAGCCGAAGAACCGCAAGCCCGGTGGCTGCGGAATTTGATTGAGCTCTGCCACGCGCAGAAGATTCACGTCTATGCGTGGATCGAGCTGCCCCACGTAAGTGAGAAATTCTGGCTTCGCTATCCGGAATGCCGGGAGAAGACAGCCACTGGCATGGACGCAAGTCTCGACTGGCGCAAGCTCATGAATCTGGTCGAACCGCGATGTGCGCAACTGGCCGAACAAAGCGTGATGCGCTTGTTACGAGACTTCGACTGGGATGGCGCGAACCTCGGCGAACTCTATTTTGAGTCGCTCGAGGGGCACGCGAGCCCGGCTCGCTTTACGCCCTTTCATGAAGCCGTGCAGGCAGAATACCGCAAGCTTCACGGGCGGGAAATGCTGCACGATCTTGCTGGCGAAGGCTTGCCTGCATTGCTCGCCTTTCGTGCCGACCTCGCCGCTGGCCTCCAGGCAGACTGGTTGAGCAAACTCGAAACGTTGCGCCAGAAGCGGCCCGATTTTGACATCATCGTCACCCACATCGACGATCGTTTCGATACCCGGATGCGGGATGCCCTGGGTGCCGATGCCGCCAGAATTCTGCGTGGAACCGAAGGGCAGGGAACCGGATTTCTGATCGAAGATCCCGCCACGGTCTGGCATCTGGGGCCGTCCCGGTACCGCGAGATCCGCAAACGCTACGAGGGCCTGACCGCCGAGCCGGAGCGTCTGTCCATCGATATCAATATCGTTGAACGCTATCAGGACGTTTATCCGACCCGGCAGCAGACAGGGGCTGAACTGGCGCAACTGATTCACGAAGCAGCAGCGAGTTTCGATCAGGTCGCCTTGTACTTTGAGTACTCCCTGCGACCCATCGACTTGCCACTGCTGGGGGCTGCCACCGCACGTCTCGAAGCCTGGCAGCAAAGCGAGGAAGGCTTACGGGTCAAGCTGGGTGCACCGGCAAAAGTGCGCTGGCAGGGTCCGGCGAAGGTCAATGGTTGGACTTGGCCCATCACCGATGGAGAATGGCTGCACCTGCCGGCCGGGCAATGGACGATTGAAAGGGCTGAGGCGGAAGCTCCACTCCGTGTTGTGGATACCAATGCTCGCCTGGAAGGAGTTGTCTGCAAGGACGAAATCTGCGAGGTGAAATTTACCAGCCGTGCTGGCGCCTGGATCTCCTACAGCAATGCAGAAACCGTCAGGCTGGGTAGAGGAAGTGGCAGCGTAAAACTTAGCGTGAAGCCACTTGCTTCGGGGCTCCCGCATAGTTCAGCGCAACTACTTCTCCCACATTGATGCCACTCGCGATGGCAATCTGGGTGTCATTCATCGAGCCGGTCTGCACTTCACGCCGCACAAAGTTATTGCCTTGACGGGCGTAGACATAGGTCTTGCCGGCCTCTTCGTGAATCGCGCCACGCGGCACCAGCAGCGCCTGCTCTTCTGAAGTTTCCACCAGCACTTCCGCCGCTGCGGAAAGATCCGGGATGAGCTTGGAGTCAAAACCGTCGATCGCGATGCGGACCGGGATCGTCCGGATAAAGCTTTGCTGGCGGCTACCCATCACAGCCAGCGCTCCAACGGAATACAGTTGACCCTTGAAGCCCATGCCAGGGAAGGCATCGACCGTAATCTTGGCGGGGTCGCCCAGCCGGAAGCGGCTCACTTCAGCCTGGTTGATGTTGCCCTCTACCTGCATGCTGCGGGGGTCGACAACCTTGACCGCCACTTGGCCAGGAGTCACCACATCTCCAACTTTGATGGTGTCGTTTTCGCCGCCGCGGAAAACAGGCTGTACCACCGCCAGTCCGTCCATCGGGGCCGCAACCACAAACTTCTTCAGGTCGGCCTTATGCCGATCCCGGTGGCGTGCATGGCGTTCCATCGTATAGACCAGAATCTGCATCTCAGCCGCCTGAGACTGCTTCTTGATCTCAACTTCCTTCACCAACTGGTTGTATTTGGCTTCGGCTTCTTCCACGCTCAGTTGCAACAATTCCTGGTCCAGCGGAGTGCGTAATTCCTTCGCCTGCGCATCCAGCCGAACTTTGTCCACCTCGCTCTTGGCCACCCGGACATTTTGCATCAGGCTTTCGATATCAAGGGCTTGTTCCGCAGCGCGCTTGTCGATATCACTTTGTGCCTGGAGCACTGTCGCATTTACGTCGTCTACGTGATCTTGCAGGGACTGCCCATCAATGGAAAGTACAATGTCCCCCTTCTTCACCATCGAGCCACTGGAAGCCAGGCCCAGGATCACCATGGGGCGGTTGCCTTCCGGCCCCGTCAGTTTGGGGACGGTAATGTTGGAGAAATTGCGGGCCGTAGTTGTACCAGATACGCGAATCGTCTGATGCAATGGCGCCAGCCGTGCCGTTGCTGTTCGAATTGCAGGCATGGCCGCCGCTGCTTCAGATTGCTTCTGGGCATCAAACCAGCGCCAGGCTGCAATGCTGGCTACCAGCAATATGGCCAACGAAGTCCAGACAAGCCAATTCGGCCGGCCCTTCGGTTCTTCAGGCGTGGGCACCAGAACTGGCCGTTTGGCCGGCTCGGGAAGATTCGGTAGTGGATTTACGATGGCAGACATGCGGACCTCAGGCAAAACCTAGACGCTCAACTCATATTACTAGACGTTCACCTACAGAAAAAGGCGCACATCGTTGGCGATTCGTTACCTGTATACTCAACTAGATTGTGACGGAAGCCGTTGAAGAATCAAAGGCCCGCTGGCTGGCTCTATGGGCCGCAATGCTGGGATTCATGCTCGATGCGATGGATGTCCTTCTCTATTCCTTCGCCCTGCAAAGCATCCGCGCCGAATTTTCGTTGTCCAACGAACAGGCCGGACTGGTTTTTACCTATACGCTGGTCGCCTCAGCCTTCGGCGGAATCCTGAGTGGCTTGGCGGCAGACCGCTTCGGACGGCAGAAAACCCTCATCGCCACCATTCTGCTTTACTCCTTCGCCTCCGGCGGTAGCGCGACATCCGGCAGTCTGGTGGAATTGCTCTTCTGGCGCTCACTGGTCGGTCTGGGCCTCGGGGCCGAATGGAGCGCGGGAGCGGTTCTTGTTGCCGAGTATTGGCCGAGCGATAAACGAGCCAGGGCGATTTCCCTCATGCAAAGTGGCTGGGCCATCGGCTATATCCTGGCCGCGATTGTGGCCGCCACCGTGCTGCCCACCTATGGCTGGCGGGCCATGTTCTGGATCGGTGTCCTGCCGGCGCTGCTTACCGTTTGGATCCGGCGCAATGTTCCCGAGCCACCGATTTGGCGCAATCGTACCGAACCGGCCGGAAGCCTGCTTGAGATTTTCAGAGGGCCTCTCCTGCGAATCACCCTGATCGCCACCGCACTTGCCACCACGGTTCTCTTCGCCTACTGGGGCGTCTTTACCTGGCTGCCTGGATTTCTCGCCGCACCACAAAGCGCCGGCGGCGCAGGCTTTGGAATCGTTAAGACCAGCGGCTGGATCATTGCCATGCAATTGGGCGCCTTCGCGGGCTACAACTGCTTCGGCTTCCTCGCGGACTACCTCGGCCGGCGCAAGGCCTTTGCGATCTACGTCACCGCCGCAGCCATCATGACGGTGCTCTATGGCAGCGCCCCGCGCTGGGCAGGAGACGATGCCGGGACAGTCCTGCTGGTCTTCGGGCCGCTCCTTGGATTCTTCGGAACCGGCTTCTTCTCACTCTTCGGAACCATGCTCGCGGAACTCTACCCCACCGCCGTAAGAGGAGCGGGACAAGGATTCGTTTACAACTTCGGCCGCGGCTTGAGCGCGCTCGCCCCCTTAACGGTGGGAGTCGTGGCCGACCGCAGCGGCCTCGACATGGCACTGGTGCTGAACGCCGGCTACTTCCTGCTGGGTGCAGCAATCGTCTTCTTACTGCCGGAGACGAAGGGGCGCGAACTCTGAGTAGCTCTTCGCGCCATACACTTCCTCATACAGATGAATGCCTTCATCCTCCGAAGGCAGACGCAGCCCGTCCGTAAAGCGGTTCATGAAAGCAAAGTTGGCCGTCTGCATCACAACTTCAAGCGCACCCTGTTCGCCGAATGTCTGGCGCAGCGCCGCGTAATCCGCGTCTGTAATCGATCCCGGAGCACGAGTGAGCTTGCGGGCAAAGCTGACGGCGGCAAGCTCGCGTGGAGTCAGTTGCGAGTCATCCTTCTTCATCGCCAGCAGCTTTGCCGGATCCACTCCAGCGCGGCGCAGCCCGACCACCTGGTGCACGGTGCAGTAGCGGCAGCCATTCGCCAGGGAGACCGCAAAGGAGATGTGCAACTTCAAGGGACGGTCGACGGACGTGTATTCCCGGGAAGCAGCACCAAAGTCCCGCCAGGCTTGAGCGCCCTCGGGGTGCAGAAACATGGCACGCATGGAATTGATTTGAGACGGTATGGGTCCACTACGCAACATTGCAATGCGGGCGGTGGGAGGGCGAAATCCAGCTTGGGAATAACTGATTTCACCGAGCGCCCAGGGCTCGACGGGCAATGCGAGTGCCTCCACAAAGCGCACCAGATAGTTCACGAAGCAGGTGGTGGTTGTCAGCTCGACAATCTGGGCATCATTGAAATTCGCCCGCAGGGCCGTAAATTGGGCATTGGTGACCCCATGAATGTCGCGAGTGAGCGCGTCGCCATATTGAACCGCCGGGGGCACTCCGGTCTTGAACGAAGCGATCAATTCCCGGCCAAGAGACGTCGAGCGCAGACGGCCTTCCATGTGCGCGGCCAGATAAGGGCTCTTGTAAATCTGGGCAATGCGCAGGCCGATCGCGAGCTTCAATTCCGGCTCCACCGCACCGGCATAAAGAATTTGCTCAAAAAGCTTTGCCATCGGCTCCTGAGCTTTCGGAGTGAGCGCGAGTGCGCGAACAAAGTTTGGCGTCCTTGCTGAAGAGTCAGCCGTCAACGGCACGCGTGCAGTACGCGTGAATTGCTCGCGCGCCGCGAGAATCAGTTCGCTCGGAGCCGGAAGCCTGCTTTGTGCGGCAAGCAGGATTGGCAAAGAAATCATCAAAAACAAGCTGGAACGCATTATGGCCAGCTTAGGGTCGCTGGCCACAATGATCAATTACCGGAATCTACTAGCGGCTTACATTGCCGCCAGGCCGCGCATGTTCCAACCACAAATGGTGGACCCCAGCATCTTGTCGCCATGCGGACCCGGCCAATGCGTTTCCAGGCTCAGATAGCCACTGTAGCCGTCAGCCACCAGTGCCGCCACTTGACCCTTCCAGTCAACGTGCCGTGTTCCCACGGGGCCCCAAACGGGAGTGTGGCCTTCCATGTGGCAATCCTTCACGTGAACGTGGGCAATGCGGTCCTTGGGCACCAGGTTGTAGCCATACGGATAAGGAACTTCCCCGGCAACGAGCGCGTTCGCCGGATCCCAAACCAGCTTCAGATTCGGATGCTGTACCTGGTCGAGAACTGCCTTGGATTCCTCAGCAGTTCCAATGTGGCAGGCATGTTCGTTCTCAATGCCGATAATGACATTTTGCTTGGCAGCTTTATCCGCCAATTCACCAAGCGCTGACACAACCGCGTCAAAGCAGGCAGCCGGTTCCACCGTTCGCCAATAGCTAAAAACCCGGATGAAATTTGCACCGGTCATCTCGCAGAGCTGGAAGGCCCGGTCGAGCAAGCGAGGCTGGTCATCAAAGGTGTGCCGCGAGTTGAAGATGTCCTGTTGGAAGCGCGTGTCCACATCCGGGCCACCGGGCAGCACGCACTTGAGAATCGGGGAAGCAATACCAATAATGGAGATTCCCTTGGACTGGCAAAGCTCCGTGGCCTGCTTCACTTCATCGTCCGTCAGGTCCATGATGTTCTTGCCGTTCACAACGCGGAGTTCCGCTCCGGTCATCCCAATGGAGGCCATGGCGTTTACGGCAATGGTGAAATCGGTAGGGGAAAACTCGTCCGTGATTGCTGCGATAGGAAGCTTGAGATCGTTCATTTCTCCATTAGTTTCTCAGAGTCTTCGCGTAGCAGGTAACGCTTCCGGGCCGGAATGTTGGTGAAGCGCTGCTTTTTGCCGCTCGGCCACTCGACATCGATACTGCGCACTGCGGAATCAGCGTCCAGGCCAAAGTGCAGCGCCAGGTCAGACTGGCTCAGATAGCTCGAACCGGAACGTACCGTTTGCCATTGTTTACCGCTACCGGCGGCATCGATGCGAACGGTCGCACCAAGTCCTGAACGGTTGGAAGTCACGCCCTCCAGCTTGAGCTGAATCCACGACCGGCGATTGCCTCCTTCATTCTTGAGAAACGCCACTGGCCCATGATTGTTGTTGATCACCACGTCGAGGTCGCCATCACGATCAAAATCGGCAAAGGCTGCCCCGCGCGCAACCAGCGCTCTCTTTAACTCTTCCCCGCTCGATTGGGACACGTCATCAAACCCGCCCTTGCGATTGTTGCGAAACAGCAGCGGCGGCTGTTTGAACTGCACCTTCGGTTGCACCCGGTTGATCTCTTCGTCAATGTGGCCGTTGGCCGCAAAGATGTCCTGCCACCCGTCATTATCGAAATCAAAAAAGAAGACTCCAAAGGCCAGCGAAAGCAGGCTCGACTTGCCCACAGTCCGCCGGGGCGCTTCGTCCACAAAAAGCCCATTGCCCTCGTTGTGATAAAGCCCCAGCATCTGATTGGAGAAATTACCTACCAGCAAGTGAGCCCGTCCAGAGCGGTCATAGTCGGCCGCGTCCACTCCCATCGCGCCCCGCGCAACCCCGTCTTCTCCAAAGGCCACACCAGCCGCGACGCCCTCCTCCGTAAAGGTGCCGTTCTTGTTGTTGCGGTAAAGCTTGTTAGGCTGCGTATCGTTCGCGCTGAAGATGTCCGGCCAGCCATCAGAGTTGTAGTCAAAAACAGTAACGCCCAGCGTTTTGGCCGTTGGGTCGGCTAGCCCCGCCTTCTTCGTGGTGTCTTCAAACTTGCCGTTTCCCAGATTCCGGTAGAGCTTGACGCTTTGTCCCTTGTAGGACTCAGGCGTGCAGTAGCTCTTGGCCGATCCATCCAGCGAACAGAACAAATCCGCCTTCGCATTCCACTGCACGTAGTTGCCGACAAAGAGATCCACCTTGCCGTCGCGATCATAATCAAGCCAGGCAGCGCTGCTTCCGAACGCTTTGTTGGCCATTCCCGCCGCAGTCGTAACATCACGAAACTTGAAATTCCCTTCGTTGCGGAAAAGCCGGTCGCCATCGAGCGACGTCAGGTAGAGGTCTTCGCGGCCATCGTTGTCGAAGTCAGCAGCGGCGCCACCCAGCCAGTAGCTCTCGACATCCAGGCCACTACCCACCGTGATGTTGGTGAAGGTCCCGTTCTTGTTGTTGCGATACAGCGCATTGATCGACTTCCGCCCGCGCGGAGTCCAATCGCGCGAGTTCAGCAGCAGCAGGTCCGGCCAGCCATCTCCATCGGCGTCAAAGAACACCACACCGCTGCCCATGGTTTCAGGAAGCCACTTCTTGCCGGCGCGGCCGGAGTTGTGCGTAAACTGAACGCCCGCCGTTTTCGCGGCATCGCGAAACTGCGGGGCCGGGCTTTGGGCCAGGAGTGCAATTCCCAACATCAGAATCAGAAATTTCATCGGAGCTTTCCGCTTTCATGGTCGTGGATCGACTGCCGCTCATTGTTGTCTTCCGGACTCAACAACCGCGGCTTCGCCGTCACAGATTGGGAGGATTCGTCAGCCTTGAAGCGCCGGAAGAGCTTCTCATGATGGGCCGCACGCGCTGCATCGCCGGCCCCGCGGCAGGCGAGCATCAGGTTGTAGTGCGCCTGCACATCTTCGGTATCGATGGCCAGCACGCGGTCCAGTGCCTCCACCGCCGCCTTGTATTCCCGCTTGAGAAACAATATCCGCCCCATCTGATTGAGCATCACCCGATCTTTCGGGTACTGCTCTTCTACCTTCCGCAAACTGGCCAGCGCCGCATCATACTCGCCATTCGTCTTCTCGACCATCGCCTTGAAAAAGTGGCCGCGGGCGAGCGCCGGACTCTTGGCCAGCGCCTGCTGAATGTAGGTGAGTGCCTTGTCCGCCTCGCCTTCCTGAATCAATGCGCGGGCAATGTTGAGGTAGCCGTCAGCGTAATCAGGGTCTGCTTTCGTGACGCGCTCAAAAGCGTACTCCGCCCCCTTCAAATCTCCTTGCAGCAACAAGCCAATGCCCCAGTCATTCCAACGCTCGCGATCCTTCCTGGCAACGGTCGGCTCCCAGTGGGTCGCACCAGCGCCGACTTCCGCCTTGGCACTCGCCATCGTCACGATCGGAATTTCCGGAACCCGGTCTTTAATCGGGCCGGAAACATCAGGCCTCTTCTCATACGCAAATTCGTTGTACACATGGGCAAACTTCCGGTAATTCAGCTTGGCCTCAAAACGGAATGGAGCCTTTGCGTTTTTGGGAATCTTGACTCGGTAATGCACCGTATCGGCCGCACCCGGAGGAATCAGCCGCACATAGAGCACGCTGCGGGCCTGCCAGGCATTGCGCTTGTCGATATGGTTACCATCGCCATCAATCATGTAACTGCGGTAAAAATGCGCACCCTTGTCCACCGGCCCTTTACCGCCGTCCTCGGCCTCGCCGGACCAGAAAAAGACCTTGCCATCCGCATCCTTGCCAATCACTTCGAGCCACAGATCGTAAGCATCAACAGTCCCGCCGGGAAAGAAATGCCCAACTCGCCTCGTGCGCACAACCGCGTCCAACCGCACCGTGGAACCCGGCTCCACAGTGACCTTTGCCGTATCAATCGGCGCGGCCACCTGAGAGACCTCACGGATGAAAAACTGGCCAGCCATCTCGGCCTCTTCTCCCACCGCCATCGTCGAACTCAATGTCTGCGCATCCCCCGCCCGCCGCAACATCGGCATTTCTCCCGCTTGATCATTGACTGGACTAATTGCAAACAGGTCAACCGAAACAAAGCCACTCTTCAGGAACTTGATGGTTTCCTCAAGCTGTTTCTTGTCGCCGTTCACATTCGCCACAGCCGTATTGGCAGTCGCAAAACGGTGGGAATGGACTTTGCCGTTGCGGTTGCCCGGGTCCTTGGAAGCCACCAGCGGCATGTGGCAATCATTGCAGGTGCTCGGCTGCTGGGGGTAATAGAAACTGCGCGCACCCTGCCCGGATACGCCGGAAGCCTGCCAGTTGTCGTAATCATTGAACCCACGCACCCAGCGGTAATTGTTCACCGGTTCATCCAGGTGCACCTTGTGGCAAGTGGAACAAAATTCCGATGCCTGATCGCGCATGAAGGGCTTGAGGAATGTCTTGCGATGTGGCTCCGGGTCAGCGTAGGTCAGGAAGTTATCGATCAGACGAATGTACTTGTTGCGGCTCGCGGCAAGGTCGTGCAGCGGCGGATACTCAATCACGAAATTTCCATTCCCCACGCTTCCGTTAACATGCACGATGGAATGGCAGGACAGGCACCCCAGTCCATTCTGCGCCTCTGGCGTATTCACCTGGTCCTTGATCGGCGTCTCCCACTTGCCATTAAAAAGCACGGCGTGGTCATGACAGCCCGCACACCATTTTGAAGCTTGTGTGGAGCCCTGCACTTCCTGCATGTGTTCGATCGAACGCCGGTAGTACTGGTTGTTGAAGCTGGCAAAATGATGCACCGAACTATTCCATTGATCGTAGATGTCCTTGTGACATTCCCCGCAGAGCTTTGAATCCATGAAGAAGTTCGAGGGGATCGTCGTCTTGACGTCGGTGTCGGCCGGCGAAGGCCAGAAAGGACCGTCCTTACGCCCTTCCCCATGCATGGAAGTGGGAATCGTCAACGTCTGGTTGGAAATCCGCTGGCTCGGTTCGTAGTAATTGCGGTCATAAAAATAGGTCGCCAGCGGCAGCAAGGCAAGAACGGCAAGCGCCACCCGGTGCCTTCGGCTGATCATCGCGGTTGCAACTACCGCAACAGCAATGTGCGCCGCCAGCAGCCACGCCTGATCCGATGTGTTTCCAAAAATCGCCAGCAATGCCCCCAGCACCAGCGCCGCTCCCATTGCCACAGCCGTCCACGGCTGTTCGCGTTTGAGCAGCCAGATGATGCCCCCCACAATGAATGCGCCGCCGAAGATGTGCAGCAGTACATTGCCCATGTAAAAAAGATTGGCTTGCGCAAACGCAGCCAGGTAAGCGCTGTTCAACAGCAAGAGCGCAAAGGCACCCCAAAGCAGGCGGGCAAAAAACTGCATGATCTGACTACTACACCTATTTGTGCAAGGGCCGCAATAGTATAAATGCAGGACGGGTGTTGTACCGCTCTGCGGCTTCCTTGCCAGGGGACATCTCCGTTTCAGTCGAATACGGGTACCCGCTCATCTTGTGAAAAGGCAGCGGAACGACGTTTTGCGAGTAGGCCGTATTCGCATCCCGGTCCTTGGCCCAGCCGTCCACGTGCAGCAGATAATCCCGGCGCCAGCCTTGCTGCAGTGGCGGCAGATTGGCAGGGTCAAACTCAAGCCGCAACTCATCCCCGGAACCCATCACCATCAATTGGTCATCGATGCTCGATACCAGCTCCCGCACATCGCCATACCGCGTGTAGTTCCCCGGCGTCGGATTCCAGAGCGAAGTGGGCTCCGGGTCCGGATAAGTGAACTCTTCCGGCTGCTTGCGTTCCGGGTGAATCACCGAGGGCGAAAACCCGCGAAACTGCAAGGATGCAGCGGTTGGCAGCAAAGCAGTGAGCTTGTGCTCCGGCGCGCCACTACCCTCACCCAGAAAGATCTCGTCCCAATACACACATAGATTGGTGACAATCCGCACTTCGCGATTCGCGCTCAAAAACTTTCCTGTCAAATCCACCACCATGGTCTTGGGCTTGCCAGACGGCATCCCCATATCTTCAATCACCGTCACCCATTCCCCCTTGCGGTTCTTCACCTGCAGCGAGGGTGGCTGCAAACCAGGCCCCTCCTGCGCTGCGGCAAGAAACGTAGAGCCATCCGCCCAATCTACCCATCCCGAGAGCACCAGAATCGCATTGTTCTTGGGCGCTGTCTTACCAAAGTCGAGCGTAAGCGAATGCATTTCCGCCACCCCCGCCGTCGTCCGGCGATAGGCGTTCGGGTACGTTCGATCCCTGGCTGCGACCAGACGCGTCACGTCATTGCCAAGATGATCCGTCACGCGGCTCGCGTGAATCGGCTGCCGCACTCCGAATAGCCGGAACTCGGGAAAGGGCGGCGACTTCCATTTCTCATTCGAGAAAATCTGTGTCTGAACAGGATGGTCTACCGCCAGCAACCTCACCTGGTCAAAATACGCCGCCTCGCTCAACTCCTCCGTAAGCCGAATCTCCAGTTTGCCGCGTTCGTTCGGCTGCAATTGTTCACTCGAAATGGAAATGTACTCGTCATGATCCGGCGTAAAGAAAGTGCCGTCACCTGCCGCAGCACCAAGCGGAGCAACTCCCAAAACATCCGTCACGTATTCAAACTCTTTGCCGTTAAAGGTCCACACAATCGGGCACGACCCCGAAAGCCGCTGCGCCTCTTTGTAAACCCAGGGCTTGGCCACCGCCTGCTTCATTTCGTTCTGAATCAGTCCATTCGGCCAGGTGATGCGGACCACGTCAACCTGGGTCGCTTTCCCGACCCCAAACCGGATCGGAAAGCCATCATAAAGCTTCTTCTGGTAAAGCCCGCCCACGCGCAGCTCGATCTCGGCGCCCGGAGAAGTCTTGATGTTCTTGACTCCTTCGAGCGTCACGCGCAGCACGCGATTGGTCAGTGGCGTAACGTTGATCCGCTCTACCCACCCGGTAGCTGCGCGGTTGACGATGTCCGTCTTGCCGTTGCCATTGAAGTCCAGCGCCGCTACGCCAGCAACGATCTCAAAGCGCCCGTCATTGCGTAAATCGGCAACCACTGCGCGGCCTTTGATGCCTGTAACGGGGGTCACCTTGTCAAGACTGTCCAGCCAGTAGACACTGTCACCTGAATGATAAAGGAGGTCCAGCGTACTGTTCTGGTCAATATCCGCCGCCTGCAAATGCGACGCTCCCGCTGGCAACTTTTCGAGCGGCTCCGCTCGATACTTGCCCAGCAGCAGATCGCGGTAAAGTACACCGCTACCCCCGGCATAGCTCACGATCAAATCGAATCCGCGAGTATCCGGAATCATCCTGGTCACAACTCCACCAACTGCCTTTCCCTTGGCAAAAGGAAAGTCTTCCGTCCGGTTCTGAAAGCCAGCCGTGCCCTGATTCCGCAGCAGCAGCGGTTCTTCGCCCAGCAGCACCAGGTCCAGATCATAGTCGTGGTCATAGTCGATCCACACGCATTTGGCAAAGGCCCCCCGCGCAGGCAGTGGCAATTGACGCCAGCCAGTCGGCATTTGCTTAAGCAAAATCGGCATCTCCGCACCCGTTACGCAAAGATCCATCAAGCCGTCATTGTCAAAGTCTCCAGCGGCAACATCCATCACCCCGCTCACCGCCGCAATGCGTTTCCCGCCCAGACTCAGCCCTTGCGAATCCCAGTACACAGCCCGGTTCCCAAAGGCAATTGCCCCCTCCCACTTATCAGCCAGGCGCCTGTCCTGCCAGCGCAAGACAGTCCTGTCGGGTGGCGGCGGCACCGGCCTCGGGTCGTAGATTTCCGAATATTGGCACCAGTCCACGTCTTCCGGAACGGCCGCCCCTTCGGTCAACTTCTTGATGCCCTGAAAGATCTCCAGCCGCTGCTTGGCATCGTTGGCCCGCCCTGCCTGACGATACATATTGAAAAGCTGAAAGTGCGCGGCGGCGAGATTGGAATCCAGCCGCGAAGCCCGCTCAAAGGCCGCGGTAGCGCCAGCGTTATCGCCGGTCTGCTTGAGCAGCACTCCCAGGTTGTACTGGATGATCGGCTCTTTCGGATCCAGCCTCGCTGCGCCGCGAATTTGCTCGAGCGCCTTCTGCGTCTCGCCCTGCTTCTTGTACTCGATACCAAGCGTAAACCACGTATGCGGCAGCTTCGGCTGCGCTTTTTGAACCGCCAACAACTCAGTGATCGATTCCTGCGCCTGGCCCGCACGCAACAGCGCCAGCCCGTAATTCAATCGCTCTCGCGTGGATTTCGGCGCCAGGTCGTAAGCCTGCTTCAGCGTGACAACGGCTTCCTTTTGCGTGGTGGGGTTTTCATAAAACGCCTTCCCCAAATTGCGGAGCGCTTCAAGCTTGGCATCTTGTGCGAACAGGGTCGCAGTCAGGAAAAGCAGAGGGATGAACTTCATGATGAATATTGGCTGGTCTGGAGGCCCTTGGGAATCTAGCCCTATGGCACAACTTAACAGATCAGCGATCAGACCAGCCAATATTTCACGAGCGCTAGCGCAGGTAAATAACCGTGCGATTCGACTTGACGCCCAGGTATTCCACTTCAAAAGCCTGTGCGCCACTCAATCCACGCGGCACCATGAACACGGTTTGCGTAAACCCGACATAGCCGGGAATCAGCATCGTCCGCGATTCAGCAACCGGCTGGCCGCCCAGCATGACCATCGCGTTCGGATAACCCAGCATGCGCTGGTTGACCTCTCCCGTCGCTTGCCGCGGGGAAGCAACACCAAAGCCGGTACCAAAAACGCCGATCATCGAGCCTGCACTCGCAGGATTGGCCTGCGTGATCTGAGCGCCGTTGCCGGCGTCAAAGGCCACGGCCCGACGTCCATCGTTCGTAATCTGGTCAAAGAAGATCGCGGGAGCGGTTCTTTGCACCGGAATACGCGAACGAGCGCTCGGCCCGTTGCTGTTGGTGACCACCAAATCCAGGTCTCCCGTGCTCGATTCAACAGGAACCTGAGCGAGGATGGAGCGCGGACTGACGGAGAGAATCGCTGCCGGCTGGCCGCCAATTTCAACACTCGTGCCGTTGAGCGACATCGGCGCACGGCCTGCCTGCCAGCCCTCCAGATTGCCTGCAAGCAGTGCCAGGTTGGTGCCGTAAATGGTGGCCAGGCCACCAGGAGCTGTGGTGCGAAGGTCCACATCCGATACGGCGCTGATCACGATTTCCACTTCAGGCCGGGCATCATTCGCAGCAGTCAATTGCGCCCTCACCGCTCCACCGGGATTCGCCGTGGTGTGCAGATTGAGGTACTGGTTCGCGGGATTCATCAGGATCCGGTTGAGCGAAGCCACTTGCGTCTCACTGGCCACCATTGCCGTCCGGTAGATGTTGCCCGCGCCGGCCGAAACAACCGGCGCCGCGCCCCGAATGCCGCTGTCGATCGTGACCGGGCCATTCGCTCCAGCCGCACCCGTATGAATGTGAAGCCCCGTGAAGCGAGTCTCGCCCGGAAAACGATAGTTGACATTAAAAACACCTAGCGCCGACATCGCTGTTCCATCGGCACGACGCAGCAGGTTGGCCTCAAAACTCCCTGTCGCCGAAGCGTTCAGGTTCGTAAGCGCCGGAACTTCATTCAGCGGTGACATCTGCGTGGTGAACTCGATGCGCTCTGTGCGGCGCAACTGCCCCCGGATCTCCCCGCCCGGATTCGCCACGGAATGCAAATTCAAATAAGCCGTACCCGGATCCCCCCAGATGTTGAGCACCGTATTCACCGAGTTTTGCGCGCCCATGTTCACATCTGCCACGTAGCGCAAAGAACCGGCCCCGCCCGCCCCAGCCATCATGTTCTGCGCCCGGGTTAAACCCGTATTGATTGTCACGGGGCCGTTCGTACCAGCGCTACCCGTGTGGATGTGCATGCCGGTAAATTGCGTTCCCTCGGCGAAGCCGGTGTAATTCACATCAAAAGTGACTTCGCTGCTGACAAACTGGCCCGCGGCGTTGAAAGCGGCCAGGATCGTTACAAAGCCCACGCCACGGGCTTCCGACTGAACAGCAGGCACTTCGTTCTCCGGCGATAGCGGCACGCCATAAATTCGGCGCTCGGCACGAGTCATCTGCGCGCGAACTGCTCCGCCCCGATTAACCGTGGTGTGCAGGTTCAGATAGAATCCTTCCGGGTTTGCCAGCATGTCTTCGAGCACTTGCACTCCCGCTGATCCGGCGGCGATTTGGGCCGTCCGTTGGATCTGGCCCTGGCCTGTTGCATCCACCAAAGGGTCGCTGCCAACAATGCCCGAATCGATAACTACCGGACCATTCGCACCAGCATTGCCCCGATGAATATGAAAGCCCGTGAAACTGACTTCGCCAGGAAACTGATATCTCACCGTAAAGTCGACGGTGCCACTCACCACCTTGCCTTCTGCGTCGCGCAGGACATGTACCCACACCGTGCTGAATCCGGTGGCTGCCAGGTTCTCAATGGCGGGAACTTCGTTGGCCGGGCTCATATTGAGCCGGAAAGGAATCGATTCCATACTTTGCGCATTCGCAAACGGAATCATGGAAAGGGCCGCCAACGCGGCGAGCCCGAAACTTACTTGAGACATGCAGAGTCTCCCCCTTAATGAGCAATCAATTGCTGGGGAAAGTTGTAACAGATCCTGGCGACAAAATCAATGTCGCGCCTTCGCGATGGCCGCCCTCCAGCCACTCAGCAACGATTCCCTCTCGGACGGACTGATTGCCGGCTCAAAGCGCCTCTCCGCGCGCCAGAAGCCTTCCAGCTCAGCCGTTTCCCGGAAGTGGCCAATCCCCAGGGCTGCAAGATAGGCCGCACCTAACGCGGTGCTTTCAATGTCTACCGGGCGCACCACCGGACAGTCGAGCAAATCCGCCTGAAACTGCATCAGGAAGGAATTGGCCGCCGCCCCGCCGTCCACCCGTAACTCCGTCAGCTTCTGTCCCGTATCCGCCTGCATCGCTTCAAACAGGTCATAACTCTGATAAGCAATACTCTCCAGACCCGCCCGGATCACTTGCGCCCGCGAAGTCGCCCGGGTCAAACCCGTTATCAAGCCACGCGCGTCCGGGTCCCAATACGGTGCGCCCATCCCGGTGAAGGCCGGCACCAGATACACTCCCCCCGTGCCTGGTGTAGATTCCGCTATGTCGCCAGTTACCGATACATCGTCAAAAAGCCCGAGATTGTCCCGTAAAAACTGCATCGCCGCCCCACCCACAAAAACGCTGCCTTCTATGGCAAACCGAGGATGGGCCGCCTCACAAGCCGCCCGCGTTGCGAGCAATCGGTTGGCCGAGACAGGCCTTTTGTCGCCCGTCTGCATCAGGGCAAAACAACCCGTGCCATAGGTGTTCTTGGTAAGCCCGGGATGAAAGCAGGCCTGCCCGAATAGCGCCGCCTGTTGATCTCCCGCGATGCCGGCAATCGGGATCTCGCCCCCAAAAAACTCGGGTGCTGTTACTCCCACCACTTCCTGTGAACCCACAATGCGCGGCAGCATCGCCCGCGGAATATCGAAAATACCAAGAAGCCGCTCATCCCACTGCCCGGTCTCCAGGTCCATCAGCATCGTCCGCGATGCGTTGGTCGAATCCGTAACGTGCACCTTGCCCTGCGTCAACTTCCAGATCAGCCAGGTATCGATGGTTCCAAACAGCAGCTCTCCCGCCGCGGCCCGCTTGGCCCCTTCCGGATACTGGTCCAGCAGCCATCGAATCTTCGACCCCGAAAAGTAGGCATCAATCACCAACCCCGTGCGGCTGTCGATGTACTCACTGTCCGCACTTTTCTTCAGCCCGTCGCAAAATGCCGCCGTCCGCCTGCACTGCCAGACAATGGCCGGCCCGATCGGCCGCCCGGTTTCCCGCTCCCATACAACGGTCGTCTCGCGCTGATTGGTAATGCCCAAAGCCAGCACTTCGCGTGGATTGATTTTGGACGAGTCAAATACCCGCCGGGCCGCCGAAAGCTGGGCTCCCCAAACCACATCGGCATCCACTTCCACCCACCCCGGGTTGGGATATTGCAGATTGAAGCTGACCGATTCCAGCGCAATTCTTTGCGCACGTTCGTTATAGACCGCAGCCCGCGCGCTGGTCGTTCCCTCATCGAGGGCGAGTAGATAAGGCACTCGGGAATTTTATGTTACTTGGAAGGACTTTAGGGGATCGGTAGCCGCCGGCCAAAGCCGCCGCCATTATTTTTCTTATTACTCACCGGTCCCGTTCCATCATTCGATCGCCTTCCCGTACCAGTCCCCTGGAAGTCCAATTCTGTCTCTTCAAAGACCAATTGCCGGTCCAGCAGCATCTCCACTGTCGATCCCTTCGCCAGCACAACTTCCGGTCCCCGCGTCAGCAGTACGCCCATCAGGGCCACTCCCGCTCCCGCTGCAGCGCCAATACCCAGGCCCCTTCCCGCGTTTCCACCCACCGCTCCTCCGATCGCTCCCACCGTGGCTCCCGTTGTCGCCCCCACACCGACTGTCTGCGCATCGCCGCCCTTGTTGCCTTCACCCTTGATGCGCCCTTCCTCCCGGTCAAAGCCCTGATTATCCCGCCCGTCGATAGCCCCCAACCGGGATTTGAAGTCCCGCACCACCCCATTCGGCAGGATCAGCGTATCGAAGCGCACATACAACTCGCCTTTGCCCTTCACCCGGCCCGGCCGCTTCAAACTGGTCACCGTGCCTGCAACATTCGAACCCGGCGGAATCACAATTTTCCCGTTCACCATCACCGGAAAAAGCGTCTCCAGATAAACCCGGTCCCCTTCCACCGCATGCTTGGTGCTGACGCTATTCAGCATGGTCAGCGGAATGCGCGTACCCGGCTCAATCGCAAAACTCTTTGTCTCCGGCGCCGGACTCTCCTGCGCGCCAAGGCTCAAAACTATTCCAAATGCAATCGCGCAACGCATGATTCCCATAGTAGTCACACAATGTGAAACGCCGGTGACCGTCAGGGAGTTGCGATCTTTGTCGTGAAGAGACGTAAATCTGGCATGCTCCAGTTTTCATCCAGTCCAATTTCGAGAGTCGGATTCCCGGGCAACTCTTCAGGAAGCCGAAAGTTGATCTGATACAGCCCGGCAAACCCAGGCGTCACTCCCACATAGAGAATGGATGAGGCCGGAAGCGCTTCCCCGTTCAATTTCACCCGATAATCCCGAAACCGGGTCACTTCAATCGGACGCGTCGGCACCACAACGCCCCGCTGTTCCTGCCGCAAGGGCCCGAATCCCGTCCCATAAGCGACAATCACTTCGCCTGCTTCAGCCGGATGATCCACATTCACAACCCGGCCATCCGTATGGGTTGCCGCGGCAAATCCATCCGGCATCCGGAAGATCTCGGGAGCCTCGCGTGCCAGCGTGATCCGCACAGGGTCGCCCGTTACGATGCCCCTGCTAATGACCAGTGTCCGCCGCCCTAGCGAAAATTCCGGATGCACCAGTACGTTGATTTGCCGCGAAGAAACATAGAAGAGCGGCATCCGCACCCCGTCAATCGAGACGATTACGTCTTCCCCCGGAGTGGCTGTCGGCAAAGCCGGATTCAACAATTCTTTCGGAGAAATCGCCCACGGCTGGAAGGCCAGGTTCGACCCATAAATGGAAAGGATCGTGTTAGGCGCAATGCGATCCAGAGTCCCGCTGGCTGCGTTGACAATACTTGCCTCGGAGTATTCAGGCCGCAGCAGCAAGGATTGGGCAAGGCCAACCGTCGCCAACAATGCAGCGGTCAGGCAGAGTTTGTGCACTCTGCACTAGTGCGGCTTTGCCCCGAATTGTCTCAGTTCGCCGTCGTCAGAAAAACTCCGGATTGGGTCCGGATGCCGTCAATCTCCATGAAGATTTCCTGATCTCCACCTTGGACATTCGGTACCACCAGGTTGAACTGATACAGGCCAACAAAATTGGGCGAAAGGCCCTTGAACTCCGTAGTGACTGGTGCTGGCCCAATCTGAACGCGAAACCCGTTAGCCAGGTCTGTCGTGCTCGTCACCACCCGGCCGGCCGCAATCGGCGGATTCGTCGGGCCAAACCCCACCCCGTAAACAATCAGCCGGTCGCCCGGTCTCGGCGCGCGGAAGTTCACTCCATCAATCAGGCCCGGCCGTCCCGCAAAGGTCCCATCAGCAAACTGTGCCACTACGTACTGACGGCCATTCACAAGGAATAACGGCGGCGCAAGAATACCCGGTGTCCGCGCGGCTCCGGTGACCACAATCGGGTCACTCGCGCCGCCAGCGTTGCGTACAACAACCTCCACAGGTGCCTGCGCAATGCCGTCCGGTACCACCACGTTCACCTGCGATGGGCTCACGAAATTCACGAACGCCGGCTTGCCGTCCACCGTCACCTGCACATTGTCCAGATTCGTCGGCGCCACGCCCTGATCAAAATCGCCACCCGTCCAGGCGCGCGTCGTCAGAGAAAGGTCCCGCCCAAAAATCTCCATGTACGTGCCCGGAGACACTCGCGTCCCCGCGCCGAAATTGCTCACCTGAACAACACCCCCCTGGCTGATCGACGGCCTGACCCCACCGCCACCCGCCCCCGGCTGCAACCGGATGCTCTTCAAATGCACGCGGGAGCCACTGGTTCCAATACCGGTAATTTCATTGAAGGCGACATAAATCAGCACCGCCCCCGCCGTCTGGCTTTGTGGCGGCGTCCAATCAAAGATAAACGTGTTGCTGTTAGTCGATTGCGTATGCGTTATGAATTCAACTGCTGCCGACGGAGGGCAGCCCGTGCTGGGCCGGTCGCGATCATCCGAGCAAATCACATACATCGAGCTATTCGCGGGGCTGAAGCTTCCCGCCTGCCCGCTGATCGTGCTGCTTTCCAGTCTCGCCGTCGCCTGCATGCCAAACCTCCGCCCCGTAGCGTTGTTTAGCCGGATCGTAAACCGCTGCTTGAACCCGGGCTGGTAATTCGCACCACCTTCCCAGAAGACGTCCAGCGTGGGAGAGTCGTCGATGCGTGTTCCGGTGTGACAATCAAGACAAGTGGTGTCACCCGGTGCCCCCGTCTTCCGCGCCGGAGCACCGGAACTGAAGCTCCAAATCACAACCGGCATAGTCAGTAACGCAGCCAGCTTACCGGCTCGAATCCAATTCTTGCGGCTCATAGAATCCTCAAACCCCTCTCAATTGCAAAAGTTTCCAAAATTGAACTCAAGACGCGGCAACCGCGTCATTTGTTACTCAAACTTAGTTTCTGGAGTGACTTCCTGGTCATCGTACTCAATGGTAAGCGCACCGCTTCTTCTTCCTCTACCCAAACCAGCGGCGGCACTACCTTCTTCTTCCATTCTCCAACCTCCACCTGCACTCTGTAACTATGATTCACAATACCGTGCTTGAATTCCCCCAATAACTCGCGCGACCGGAATCCCGGAAGCATTTCCGGCTCCGGCAACTCCCAGAATCCCGCTAGTCGCCGGCTCTCTGCCCCTCTTTGCCAAAGCAGAATCTTCCCCCCCCGCTGCACAATCAGCAACCGCCGCATCTCCTCAATCACCTTCTGATTCTTCAACTGAACCGGCAATTGGTGCGCAATCCCTTGAAGCCGCCCCTGACAATCTTCCGCTACCGGGCACAACAAACACTTCGGGGCTTTGGGTAGACATACCGTCGCGCCCAGTTCCATCAGTGCCTGCTGGTGCTGGCCCGGATTCTCCCTCGCTAAAGTCTCTGCCGCAAACTCAGCCAGCCGCTGCCGCGTCTGCCGGTTCCCGACATCCCCTGCCTCAGCAAAATAGCGCGCCAGAACCCGAATCACATTCCCATCCAGCCCGACATAGGGCAGCCCAAAGGCGATGCTCGCCACCGCTCCCGCCGTGTAATCCCCCACGCCCGGCAACGCCCGGATTTCTTCATACCGCGCCGGGAATCCGCCCAACTCCACCATCTGCCGCGCCGCCTTCTGCAAATTGCGCGCCCGCGAGTAATAACCCAGTCCACTCCAGGCCGCCAGCAAGTCCTGCTCAGAAGCCTCCGCCAATTCCACAAAACCCGGAAATTGCTTCAAGAATCGCTCGTAATAAGGAATCACCGCACTAACCCGGGTCTGCTGCAACATGATTTCCGAAATCCAGATCGCGTAAGGGTCCCGGGTCTTTCGCCAAGGCAAATCACGCTGGTTTTTGCGGTACCAATCCCCTAAACGGCGGGCAAAAGTCATCTCGTTGCTATACTCAAATCATCCGGAAAGAAAAAGCGAAACCACGGGTGGATTCCAATTCCATCGAGATCCAGGGTGCCCGTGTTCACAACCTCAAGGATATCTCTCTCCACGTACCTCACAACGTGCTGACTGTCGTCACCGGTGTGTCCGGTTCGGGCAAGTCTTCCCTTGTCTTCGACACCATTTACGCTGAAGGCCAGCGTCGCTACGTCGAGAGCCTTTCCGCCTATGCCCGCCAGTTTTTGGAGCGCATGGAAAAGCCCGATGTTGACGACATCTTCGGCCTCGCTCCGCCTGTCGCCATCAAACAAAAGAACACCACCCGCAACCCGCGTTCCACCGTTGCCACCTCGACGGAGATTTACGATTTCCTTCGCCTTCTCTACGCCCGGGCCGGCGAAACCTGGTGTCCCACCTGCAATGTGCCGGTCATCCGCGATAGCGTCGATCACGTCGCCGCCCGCCTGATGCAGGAAGAGCCCGGCACCCGCTGGTATGCCCTTTTCCCCGTCACACAGCAAAAGCTATCCGCCGATGCCTGGCGTGACCGTCTCTACGATCTACGCGCCAAAGGCTTTAGCCGCCTCTACCAGGAAGGTCGCGTTTTCGAATTCTCCACTCCCGAATCTCTCCTCGAGCTCAAATTTCAAAAGCCCATTTTTGCCCTCGTAGACCGGCTGGTCTTGAACTCGGAAATCCGCGCCCGCCTTGTCGATGCCGTTGAAATTGCCTACCGCGAGGGCGGGGAAGTCATCTTTGAACAGGCCGGAACCGACACCCCGCGCCTGCTCCGCTTCAACGAAGCCTTCCAGTGCAAAACTTGCTCCACCGAGTTTCAAGACCCCGAACCCCGCCTCTTCAGCTTCAACAATCCCTTCGGTGCCTGCCCAACCTGCCAGGGCTTCGGACGCGAAATGGATTACGACATCGACAAGGTAATCCCCAACCCGGGCCTCACCCTGAGTGAAGGCGCGATCGACCCCTGGACCAAGCCTGTCTACGAGTGGTACTACGAAGAATTCAAGCGCACCTCCAAAGGCAAGGTGCGCTACGGAACACCCTTCGCGGATCTCAAAGCAGAAGAGCAGGATTGCGTCATGCAGGCCGTGCGGCACTTCTTTGAAAAGGTTGTCGAACCCAAGAAGTACAAAGTGCACGTGCGCGTCTTCATGGCCCGCTACCGTGGCTACACCACCTGCCGCGATTGCGGCGGCTCCCGCCTGCGCCAGCAGGCCCGCAATGTCCGGGTCGGCGGCAAAATGATCCATGAAGTCGTCCGCCTCAATATCGGCGAAGCGCTGCAATTCTTCGAAGGGGTGCAACTGGCGCCGGAGCAAAAGGCTGTCGCCGACAAAGTGCTGCGTGAAGTCAAACAGCGCCTCGGTTTTCTCAATGACGTCGGGCTGGACTATCTCACGCTCGACCGCTTCTCCATGACGCTCTCCGGCGGTGAAGCCCAGCGCATCCAACTCGCAACCTGCCTCGGCTCCCGGCTCGTTGGCGCCTGCTATGTCCTCGATGAACCTTCCATCGGTCTCCACTCGCGCGACACCCATCGCCTGATCAAGATCCTCAAAGACCTGCGTGACCTCGGCAACACCATCCTCGTGGTCGAACACGATCAGGAAGTGATGGAATCGGCCGACCATGTCATTGACATGGGCCCCGGTGCCGGAGAGCACGGCGGCGAAGTGATTTTTGAAGGTCCCTTCGGGGATCTCCTCCTCCCCAAAAAATCGCCCCATTCCCTCACGGGCCAGTTCTTGCGTAACGAAAAAAACGTAGCCCCCCGGCGCGTACGGCGCGTTCCGGATGCTCGCAAGGAAATCGTCTTCAAGGGCGCGCGCGCCAACAACCTGAAGGGCATCGACGTCATCATCCCGCTGGGGCTCCTGGTCGCCGTCACTGGCGTCTCGGGCTCAGGCAAGTCCACGCTGGTTCACGAGGTCATCTACAAAACTCTCGACCGCCGCTTGAGTCTCGGCAAGAACACCAAAGCCGCCAGCCGCAAAGCTGCAGCCGCCTCCGGGGATGATTCAGAGCCCGGTTTTGAAGTGCAGCGGCAGACTTGCCGCTCTGTCGAAGGCGACTACCATCTCAGCGACGTCATCCTGGTTGACCAGTCTCCCATCGGCCGCACGCCACGCTCCAACCCGGTCACTTACATCAAAGCCTTCGACCAGATTCGCGACTTGTTCGCTTCCACCGCGGACGCCAAGAAGCACGGCTACCAGCCGGGCCACTTCTCTTTCAACATCCCCGGTGGCCGCTGTGAAACCTGCCAGGGCGACGGCACGGTCACGGTAGAAATGCAGTTCCTCGCCGACGTGGAATTGATTTGCGAAGACTGCAAGGGCACCCGCTTCAAGCCCCAGATTCTCGACGTACGCTACAAAGGCGTCAACATCCACCAGGTACTTCAGCTCACCGTGCGCGAAGCCATCCACCTCTTCCAGGACGTACCGCGGCTGGTGCAAAAGCTTCACCTGCTTGAGGAAGTCGGTCTCGGCTATTTGCGCCTCGGCCAGTCGGCCACCACCTTGAGCGGCGGCGAAGCCCAGCGTGTCAAACTGGCCTCCCACCTCGCCCAGTCCTCCAGCGCCAAAACACTCTTCATCTTCGATGAGCCCACCACCGGGCTTCACTTTGAAGATATCCGCAAGCTGCTCAACAGCTTCCAGCGCCTGATTGAAAACGGCGGCAGCATCCTTCTGATTGAACACAACATGGACGTCATCAAAGCTGCCGACTGGGTCATCGACCTCGGGCCCGAAGGCGGCGACGGCGGTGGCCGGATCGTCGCCACCGGCACCCCGGAACAG
>CAZECF010000013.1:0-76985 GCA_964510335.1 uncultured Bryobacter sp.
AGTGAAGCAGAAGTATGGTCAAAAGCTGTCCTGGGGTGATCTGATGGTCCTCGCCGGTAACGTGGCGATGGAAAACATGGGCTTTAAGATCTTCGGATTCGCTGGCGGCCGTGCCGACGATTGGGAGCCGGAACTCGTTTACTGGGGCCCGGAAAAGAAGTTTCTCGACGACAAGCGCTACAGCGGAGATCGCAAATTGCAAAAGCCCCTCGCTGCTGTTCAGATGGGTCTCATTTATGTAAACCCGGAAGGCCCCAATGGCAATCCTGACCCACTCGCCGCGGCCAAAGATATCCGCGACACCTTTGGTCGCATGGCCATGAATGACGAAGAAACCCTTGCCCTGATTGCTGGCGGCCATACCTTTGGGAAGGCCCACGGTGCTCATGCCCCCGACAAGTGCCTCGGCCCCGAACCCGCTGCGGCGGGAGTCGAAAAACAGGGCTTTGGCTGGGAAAACAAATGCGGGAAGGGCAATGCCGGTGACACACTCACCAGTGGTCTTGAAGGCGCCTGGACGTCCACGCCAACCAAGTGGTCTTCTCAATACCTTGACAATCTCTTCGCTTTTGAATGGGTAAAGACCAAGAGCCCGGCGGGCGCAACCCAGTGGGTGCCGGCCAACAATCAGGCCGCAAACCTCGTTCCCGATGCCCACGATCCCGCCAAACGCCACGCTCCAATTATGTTTACGACCGACTTGGCGCTTAAGATGGACCCGAGCTATCGCAAGATCGCTATGCGCTTCCGGGAAAAGCCGGAAGACTTCCAACTTGCTTTTGCCAAGGCCTGGTTCAAGCTAACCCATCGCGACATGGGTCCGCGCTCCCGCTACATCGGTTCAGAAGTCCCGAAGGAAGAACTGATCTGGCAGGATCCGATCCCGCAGGTGGCTCACAAGCTGATCGACAACAAAGACATCGCCTCACTCAAGACGAAGATTCTGGCTTCGGGTCTTACCGCTCCGGAACTCGTACGTACTGCCTGGGCTTCCGCTGCCTCCTTCCGCGGTAGCGACATGCGCGGTGGTGCCAACGGAGCCCGTATCCGCCTGGCTCCCCAGAAGGATTGGGCAGTGAACAACCCTGCTGAGTTGTCCAAGGTTCTGCAGCGGCTGGAAGGCATTCAGCAGGATTTCAACCGCACCGCACCCGGCGGCAAAAAGGTTTCCCTCGCTGATTTGATCGTCCTCGGCGGTAACGCCGCAGTGGAACAGGCCGCGAAAAAGGCCGGCCACACGATTCAGGTTCCCTTCAGTCCGGGCCGGGCCGATGCCACACAGGATCAGACAGATGCCGTGTCCTTTGCGACACTGGAGCCGCTGGCGGATGCTTTCCGGAACTACTACAGCAAAGAAGCCAGCCTCTCTCCGGCAGAGATGCTGGTCGACCGCGCCAAGCTCCTCACGCTCACAATTCCGGAAACCACGGTACTGCTGGGTGGATTGCGCGCGCTCAACGCCAATACGGGACAGTCCGCTCATGGGGTCTTTACCAGCCAACCCGGCACGCTCACCAATGACTACTTCGTGAACTTGCTCGATATGTCTACGAAGTGGAACAAGTCGGAAACTTCGGATGGGCTCTACGAAGGCCGCGACCGCAAGACCAACCAGGTCAAGTGGACTGCCACCCCGGTTGATTTGATTCTCGGATCAAATTCTGAACTGCGGGCAGTCACGGAAGTATACGCGGCTGCTGACGGCAAGGAAAAATTTGTCCAGGACTTTGCCAGGGCTTGGGCCAAGGTCATGAACCTCGACCGCTTTGACCTCCGCTAAGTCATGAAATGGAAGGGCGCGCCTCACCGGGCGCGCCCTTATTTCTTTTGTATGGATGGATCCAGGGAACTATCTTTGATCGCAAAGCATCGCAGACCACTATGTATTTTTTCCGGCTACCTATTTCTCCGTGCCGGGGGCACGATACTTCTGTTCTACGCCCAATGCCGTATCCACTTCATCAACAGTCAGCAGCGGAGTGACGCTCAGCTCCACCGCTCCAGAGGCACCCGCAGCCACGCTCAAGCCCACCATTGAACTCTGGTCCGGCGCTTCCACGATCATCACAATATCGGCACCGTTCAGTCCGAAATAAAATCCCTCAAGTTTGCCCTTGAGGTTCTTGATGGCGGCCTGCAATGCTGCCTTGCGGCCGCTTGCTTTGTCCTTTTGCAGCCCAGCCAGTCCCGCCGCAGTATAGCGGCCTTGTACAAGATACTTTGCCATGGTTTTGTCCTTTAATGGGCCATCGAGGCCCGCTTGATTCTAAACTATCCCTCTCGCAATCGCTACTATGCGATAAGATCGGCGGGAACTCATGCGTATCCTCTCTCTCTTTGCTCTCGCCTTCACTTCCCTCTACGCCCAAAACGCTACTACCGCAGACCGCTTCCACGTCGAACGGCCCACCCTGCACAATCTCGGCTTTGAGTGGAAAATCTCCGGCGACGCCAACCGCAACTCGAGCGTCGAAGTCCGCTTCCGCAAGTCCGGAACCACCGCCTGGCAGGCTGCTCTTCCGCTCCTTCGCGTCGGCGGCGAACGCTCCTACCGCGACCGCGAGAAGATGACCCACACCGTTCCACACGGCTTCGCTGGCAGCATCTTCAACCTTGAAGCCAACACCCCCTACGAGTGCGAGTTCACCATGAAAGACCCCGACGGCATCTCCGGCCAAAGCACCCAGCGTGTCACCGTTTCGACTCGCGCCGAACCCCAACCCTTCGCCGGCGGCCGCGTACTCCACGTCTACCCCGCCGACCATGAAGGCCCCAAGATCGAGCCCAGCGTCATCGGCTTGAAAGCCGCCTACTACGGCGAAGGACGCGGCGATTGGACCGCCGTTCGTATGGTCAAAGCTCAGCCCGGCGACACCCTGCTCATGCACGCCGGCCTTTACCGTCCAGACCGCCTCAATTACGTCGACCCCTTGAGCGCCCCCTTCCACGGCTACTGGTCTCTTTCCCTTAAGGGCACGGCCGAGAAGCCCATCACCATCAAGGCCGCCGGTGACGGCGAAGTCATCTTCGATGGTGCGGGTAATCACAAACTCTTCGATGTCATTGCCACGGAGCACCACATCTTTGAAGGCCTCACCTTCCGCAATACGGAAATCGTTTTCGCCGCTGGCGACAAGGAAGTCATGGGCGCGAAAAATCTCACCATCCGCAATTGCCGCTTTGAAGACATCGGCGTCGGCGTCTGGACGGAGAACGCTGAGTCGCGCGACTTTTACATCGTCGACAATCTCTTCCTGGGCCGGGAAGACCAGATGCGCCTCATCGGCTGGAACCAGGCCGGCATGCGCACGGCAGGCATCTATCCTTCCCACCAGCTCCGCAGCTTCTTTGCCATCAAGGTCTACGGCCCCGGCCATGTCATCGCCCACAACGCCATCGCCTACTTCCACGACGGCATCTGCATCTCCACCTACGGCCCGCCCGATCCCAACCCCGACCTCCAGGCTTCCTCCATCGACATCTATAACAACGACATCCATCTCTCCAATGACGACATCCTCGAGACCGACGGCGGCGTGCACAATGTTCGCGTTTACAACAATCGCGGCATCAATTCCGCTCATCACGGCTACAGCGCGCAACCCTTCTTTGGCGGGCCTGTCTATTTCATCCGGAACCTTCTCTACAACGTCCCCATCGGCGGGGCTTTCAAATTCAGCTCCGCCCCTGCCGGCATCCTCGCTTATCACAACACCTTCATCGGCGAACAAACCGCCCGCGATCCATACTCCAACACCCACTTCCGCAACAACCTTTTCCTGGGCCGCGATCTACCCAATCGCGGCATCATGATCTGGGCCAACGCCACGGAGCAATATTCAAGCGATTACAACGGCTACCGCCCCAACGCCGGAGTCAAGGATCAGTACACCTTCATCGCGGGCGGTGAAACCAAAACCTTCTCCTCCTTCGCCGATCTCCAGAAGGCCACCGGTCAGGAAGCACACGGCATTGAAGTCGATTACGACATCTTTGAGAATCTCCCCAAGCCCACCGCCCAGCGCCATCACGTCTATCACGGCACGGACTTCAGCTTTCAGCTCAAAGCTGGCTCCAAGGCCATTGATGCCGGTCAGCGTCTGCCCAACATCAACGACAGCTTCACCGGCAAAGCGCCCGATCTCGGCGCACTCGAAAAGGGCGTCCCCGAGCCGCACTACGGGCCCCGCTGGATCACCTGGAAGCCCTTCTATCGCTAATCGAGCACGCGCGTCGATTGCCGCGCCCGCATCCGCCACTGCCCTTTTTCTTTCACCCAAACTGCAGCACGTTCAGGGAATACGTGTTCGTCCCCGTGGGACGCTTCACGCGCACCGTCATCGGCCCGCGCATCCACGCTGTATCGCTCTTGACATCCACCGTCTGCGGCCCGATCTCGATCAGTTCGTATCGCGCCGCCCCCGTCACCAGCCCCTCAAGGAACTCCTTGCGTGTTTCAAGCCTGCCATTGGAATGGCTGAACCACACCCCCTCATGCATCATCGCCTCCAACTTCTTCACATCCTGTTGCAACACGGCTTCCCGCCATTGCTCCAGCAATCCGCGATGATCCTCTTCCGCCAGCAGCAACGCCGGAAGCACGCCCAACAACACTCTTCTTTGCATGCCCCTTATTGAATCACCATCACTTGCCCGGAAGGATTTCGCCAAGGGCCAAGCTTCAACGCCACCTCCACCCGCCCCCGCAGCCTTACATTTTCCGGTACCCGCAAGTTCACCTGCAACAACCCTGCAAAGCCCGGAGCGGCTCCTGCATACAGCACTTCCGCCGCCACGCCGCCAATCTCCACCACCGCCGGGAGAAGCGTCAGTTGCATCCCACCCGCTGCCCGAAGCAAGCCTTCTCCGGTCCCGTACAGCGTCAATACATCCCCGGCCCTCGCCGGCAAGGAATCCGAGTTCAAGCGGCCATCCGGAAACACTGCCACCACCAATCCCGCGTTCTCAAACCAGCCCGGCGCCGCCGCCGCAACTGCCAAAAGCATTCGGCTCAACAACGCTCCCCCCACCCGCAATTCAAAGGTCACTTGCGTCCGCCCCGCAATTCCGTAAGGAGCATGGAAGTTCACCTGGTTGCGATTGGCGAACGTGACTTTTGCCGCGATCCCGTCAAGCCTGATCTCCACCAGCTCAGGTTGCCTCAGATCACCCGTCAGCATCGTCAGCAACTGCCCCGGCGCAATCGCCCCCTCGCGGTACGTCGCCGCATGCACCACCCGGTAAGCCGCTGTGTTGCTTTCCATCACCGCCGCCGGCGGCTCGATGCGTCGCAACCGGTCATTCAACCGGTCTGCCAACACCAAACTTCCATCCGGAGCCAGCGCCAGCCCCGCCGGTTCATTCAGCGTCAGATCCGTCGCCGGCCCTGCGTCCGCATTGAAGCCATTCTCTCCGAGTCTGCCCGCAATCGTCTCGACGTCGCCGCTCACCAACAGCCGCCTCACTCGCTGCCGCCCGGTCTCGCTCAGATAAACCACTCCATTTGCTGTTGCTGCCAGGCCCTCAATCCCTGACAGATCCCGCAATAGCGTCCGAATCTTCCCGCCTTCCACCACCCGCAACGTCGATCCCGCATCCGCAATATAGACATTCCCCTGCCCATCCACCGCCAGCGCCCCCGGAGCATTGAGCCCGGCAAGCAAGGCATCGCCACCTTCCCCTCCATTACCCCGGATCGAAGTGCCTGCCACCGTCTCCACGCGCCCATCGGTCCGGACTCGCCTGACCCGGTGCATCGCCCGTTCCGAGATATAGAGTCGGCCCTCCCGATCAAAGGCCAGCCCCACGGGTGCGTTCAAACTCGTCTCCCCGGCCAGCAACCCATCGTTGGAAAACTCCCCCCGCCCGGTTCCCACCAGGGTCCGGATTACCCCACCCGGCGCGAATACCCTCACGCGATGATTGCCCGTATCGGCCACATAAACGTTGTCAAAAGCATCCACCGCCACATAGGTCGGCCCGTTCAGAAAGGCTTCCGCTGCCAGGCCGCCATCCCCTCGCATGCCTGGATCACCCGTACCCGCGACTGTCGTTATCAAGCCTTCCGGCGTCACCCGCCGCACACGATGGTTCCCGGTATCCGTAAAGTAAACATTGCCCTTTGAATCCACCGCTACGCCCACCGGTCGATTCAGCCGCGCTGCCAGCGCCGGCCCTCCATCACCCCGGTACCGGCTGAAAGCATTGCCGATCAGAATCTCAATCAAGCCCCGCCCATCCACGCGCCGCAACCAACTTCCCCCGGCCGTCACCACATTCCCCATTGAATCCACTGCCACATCCCGGCCGCCGGGCACGATGGTTCCGGCCTTGCCTTCTCGATCCACTTCCCAAAGAAAGTCTCCGCGCGTATCCGCAATCAGCACTCTACCGTCCGCCCGCCGCGCCAGCCCCACCGGACGTTCGAGCGGCACTTGCTCATGGCTTGCGAGCCAGATATCCACGCGTCCATCACGCCGCAGCCTTCGCACTCTGGCATTCCCACTATCGGCCACCAGCAGGTTTCCTTCTTCATCCAGCACCATCCCCGCAGGCGCGTTCAATTCCGTCGCCGCCAAAGGAATGGCAGTCAGATTCCCGTCCGCTCGCAACTCCATGACCCGGTTCGCTCCAAAATCGGCAATAAAGACGGCCCCCTCCCGCGTCGCCAACACATTCCGCGGCGCAACCAGCTTTACTTCCGTCCCGCGCACCCACACTCCCGCCGGCGGAATCTCCCGCGCACCACCGCCCGCAATCGTTTCGATCAAGCCGCTCCGGCTGATCCGTCGCACTCGCCCATTCCCCAAGTCGGCAAAAATCAGATCTCCGTTTGCCATCACCGTCAGGCCGTAAGGTGTATTCACCCGGGCTCGCGTCGATGCAGCGCCATCCCCGGAAAAACCAGCCAGCCCATCCCCTGCCAGCGTCTGTATTCTGCCTTGCGAGTCCACCCGCCTCACCCGGTGGTCATCGGCATCGCTAAAGTAGATGTTTCCCGATCCATCTACGGCAACGCCCTGCAAAAACCGGATGGATGCATCCCCGGCCCGACCGCCATCGCCCGCCTCCGTGCCACCGGCAATCGTACGCAGATTCCAGCCCGTTTGTGCCCAGGCCATCGTTCCCAGACTAAGTAGCAAGAAAAATTTCACATGAGATAGTGCACGCAAAGACCCAAAAATCGCCGGGAAACTTGTTGATCTTGCTTAAAGAATCAGGTGCCGGGGTCGAAGAACCGAATATAGGGATGATCTTGACCCCGAAACCACGACTCGCCAGCACTCCCACCCATCTCGCGGAAGCGCCCCCCACCCGGCTATTCCAATCGGGCTGCCATTCTTAGCCTGCGTCTGGCGCAGGAGATCGGCCGAAGGCCTCCGGTTGTGCCAACAATGCCAGACGGCTCCACAACCGTCTTCAGCCTCATGGACAAAGAATCCCCCCACGCCCTTGACGCCCAATGCCTTGCGGCGCTCAAACTTGCCTCCTCCACCAATGGACGTCCCACCCAGGACCTGCTTGCCCTCTCATCCCAACTGAAGCAGCCCTAGTCATTCCCGTCCCCCGGGAATAGGTAAATATCGCCAAAAAATTGGCACCACATCTTCCCCGCGCCGCACGATAAGCCCTTCAACGGAACAATTTCTAGACTCCTATGAAGCGCAATCAACTGGCCCTCGCGGCAGCCTGCGTTTCTTTCGCTGTCATTGCGAACGCGGAAGAACTACGCCTCAAAACCAGAACCATCGATCCCGCACTGGAGTCCCCGGCGGCCACACGCCTGCAGGCGGCAACAGCCAATCCTCGCAGCGTCACTGGCCAGCGCTACCGCTTCCTTGTACAGTTCGCTACCCCCGACCCCGACCTCAGTGATTGGACCGCTCGCGGTGCCAGGATTATGGCCAGTGTTCCCGTGAATGGTTACATCCTGAGCGCCCCCGCGTCTTTCAACCCGGAGAACCTCGAACACACCTACTTCGCTCCCATTGGTGCAAGTGACAAGATCAGCCCCGCCCTCGCCGCAGCCGAACTGACCTCTCAGGAAGCTCCCCAGCCTCTCGAACGCAATTTGGTCATCGTTCATTTCCACAAGGACGTGGAAGCCTGGGAAGCCGACGGCATCCTGGCTGCCGAAAGTGTCGAGCCCATCCAGAATTCTTCGCTCGAAGCGACCGACCGCCTTGTTGAATTGAGCCCCGCTCAATTGGCCGCGCTCGCCTTGTGGGACGAAGTCGAATACATCTTTCCCGCCCCTGACGCAATGCGCGATGGCGAGATCTTTCTCGTCTGTGGCGGTGTCTTTAGCGGCACCTACGAAGTAGCGATGCTGGCCGCCAGCTTTGGAGAGGGCTGGGACGGTCCGGGCCGCGGCCGTGCCAGCATCACCTACTCGTTCGGCAATCTCGGCGCGCGCACCAACCCCACGCAAACCCGCGCCGAAGTGCGTCGCGCCCTCGACCAATGGTCCCGCGCCGCCGCGGTCACGTTCACCGAAACCAATAACCGCAGTGCTGCCCGCAACATCGATATCTTCTTCGCCACCGGTGCCCATGGCGACCCCTTCCCCTTCAACGCCGGCTCTACCGTCCTCGGCCATAGCTTCTATCCCGCCCCGCCCAACCCGGAACCCTTCGCCGGCGACATTCACATCAACGACGCCTGGTCCTGGTCGATCGGCGGCCAGTGGGACGTTTTCAGCGTGATGCTCCACGAAGTCGGCCACTCTCTCGGCATTGGTCACACCGACATTCCAGGTTCCGTGATGTATCCCTACTATCAGAAAGCAGAAGCACTCCGGCAGATGGATATCGACTCCATCCGCCAGCTCTATGCAGCGCCTGAAGACGCACCCGCCCCTCCGCTCAGTCTCACACTGGTAAGCCCGATCGCCGGCACAATTCTCTCCGGCAATACCGTCAACCTCACCGGCTCCATTCGTTCCGGTGGCCCAGGACTCAGCATCTCCTACCTCAACGAAACCACCAACCACTTAGGCCCTTGTTTGATCAACAGCATCCACACCACCTTCACTTGCGCGGCCATCCCGCTGGCAAATGGTCTCAACCGCCTCCGCGCCACCGGTGTTCTCAATTCCGTCACCGTCGTGGAAACCCGCGAGATTCGCCGCGACGCTCCAGCCGCTCCCGTACTCAGGATTCTGTCGCCGGCCAACATCCATTCCACCACCGCTGGCGAAATTCGGATCTCCGGATCCGCCAGCCATCCCCAGGGAATCGCCTCGCTCACCTGGCGCACCAGCCACGGCCGTTCCGGCACTGCCTCCGGCCTCACGTCCTGGGCCGCCACCGTTCCACTCCAAGCCGGCCCCAACACCATCACCTTTACTGCCACCGCCCGCAACGGCGTTCTCGGCTCCCAACAAATCAACATCCAGCGCTCGGTTCCTTCCACGCCGAGCCCAATCCCAGGAGAAGACGAGGTACCACCCCGTATGACGATCCAACAACCGATTGGAAACTTCATTATTACCAGCGCCCGCAAGCTCACCTTTCGCGGCTCCGCCACCGACAACGTCGGCGTCACCAAAGTGACTTGGACCAATTCCGCCGGCAGCCAGAGCGGCGCCGCTAACGCAACCCTCAACAAGGGCGTCGTCAATTGGACTTTCGACGTCAACATCGCCGTTGGCTTCAATTCGATTCAAGTCCGCGCCTGGGACCCTTCCGGCAACTCCACTCTTTACTCCACCACCGTGCGCCGCTACTGAGTTCCAGTAAGCTGGAGCGATGCACCCAATTCATCGCGCCACGGTTGCCGGCACCGGCATGATGGGCCCCGGCATTGCTTCCACGCTCGCTCTCGGTGGCGTCCAAACAACCATCCTCGGACGTTCCGAGGGCCGCGCCTGGAATGCCCTTCAAATGGCTCGCGAACAGCTCCTGCTCCTCGAACAAAACCACCTCATCACTCCCGGCCAGTCCAACCGTGCCCTCGAACTCCTGGACGCTTCCCACTCTTTTGAGGGTTCCCTGCAGGGCCGCGACCTTGTCATCGAATCCATCCCGGAAAACATGGCGCTGAAGCAGGATTGGATTGCCGCAGTAGAAGCCATCGTCAGCCCCCAATGCTGGATCACTTCCAACACCTCCGGCCTTTCCATTACCGTCATGAGTGAGCGCGCTGCCCATCCCGAACGCATCGCCACCACCCACTTCTGGAACCCCGCTCACCTTATGCCCCTGGTCGAGATTGTACGCTCCCCCAGCACCTCCGATGCCGTTGCCTTCGGCCTCCGCGATCTCTTTGATTTCTGCGGGAAAGTCCCGGTCATCGTCAAGAAAGACCGCCCCGGCCAGCTCGGCAACCGCCTCCAGATGGCCATGGTTCGCGAGGCCGTCAACATCATTGCCGAAGGTATCGCCGATGTTGAAGATGTGGACCGCGCCGCGAGCCTCGGCTTCGGCCTGCGCCTGCCTGTGTACGGAATCTTTGAACACCAGGACCTTGTCGGCCGCGATGCCTTCACCGTCTGCGACTACGTCTCCGGCGACCTCTACAACGAACCCCACGCTCCTCCGCTTTACAAACTTCTTCGCGATAAAGACAGCCTCGGCGCCCTCCCCGGAAAAGGCTTTCATGACTGGTCCAGGAAAGATCCTGACCAGGTCCGGCAACGCCGCGACCGTTGGCTCCGCGAATTCCTCCAGTCCCCCTACGGCGAATCCATTCGACCCAAGAGCTGACATGATTCACCTCGGTATCGCTGGCTGCGGCCAACTCACCCGCCAGGTCCATCTTCCCGTACTTGCTTCGCTGCCTGGCGTTCGAGTTGTCGCCATCGCGGACCCCATCGACCCCACACCACATCTTCCCCATGGCGCAAAAGCCTACCCCACCGTTGAAGCACTTCTCACTCATTCGCCCCTCGATGCCGTTCTCGTTGCCTCGCCCACCGGGCAGCATTCCGGCCATGCTTGTCAGGTTCTCGCCGCCAACAAAGCTCTCTATCTGGAGAAGCCCATGGCCGCATCCCTCGAAGAAGCCGCCACGCTGGCCGCAACTCCCCACCACTTCGCCATGATGGGCTTCAACTATCGCTTCAATCCGCTCTGGCAGCACGCCGCAAGCCTTGCCGCGCAATCCCCCCTCCTCGCCTTCGAGTCGAATTTCTCGCTTGCTCCCCGCCCCCTCCCCGCCTGGAAGACCCGGCGCGCCACCGGCGGCGGCGTGCTCCTGGATCTCGCCTCCCACCACCTCGACTTCCTCCTGCACGTCCTTCGCTTTCCCGTCGCGACGGTCTCCGCCGCGATCAGTTCAAAGACTACGGAGCAGGACACGGCATCTCTGACTCTCACCACCGCCGACGGCCGCAACGCGCAATGTCACTTTTCGCTTTGCGACCAGGAGATCGACTTCCTGTCGTTTAAAAACAAAAACGGCCGTTTTCGTTTTAGCCGGTACGAGCCCTTTTCCTACCCGCTGTTTCCGCCTCACCGCTTTCTGGCCTACCATCTGGAACGCCGCCGCTCCCCCTGGAAGGAAGCTTCTTTTGGGCGTTCGCTCAACGCTTTTATCCACGCCCTCCAAACGGGCAATCCTTCTCCGATTCCACTCTCTGCGGGCCTTGCCGTACACCGCATCATCGACACCGCGGAACGCTCCGCCGCCTTAGGCCGTCCCCTGCCAGTCGAGCAATAACTTCTTTTCGCTCTCTACAACAAAATCCAGCCGCCGCGTTTCAAACGCCTGATAGGACAACATGGCTTCGCCTGGCCCGGCCAGCGTCCCCACGGCTTCCCCAAAGGCATGGCAATACAACGCCGAAAGTGTCAACGGCAGGGCGGTCCACAAACGCGCTTCCCGCCGCTGCTCCGGCGTTGCCAACATTTGGAATAGGCGCAGCAATCGAAGCCAGGGCACCAGCCAGAATCCCCCCGCATAAATCAGCTTCTTCCAGAAAGGCCAATTCGCCGCTCGGAAGCCCCCAAAGATTCTGCCCCCCAGATAACTGTGTCCCCACAAGCCTCGCAGCAGTGAAATGTTTACATGCCGCGTCCGGGTCGCTGCTTCCAAATAGACGCGGTGCCCGCGCCGCTGCATCTCATCTTGAAGAAATCCTTCCGAGACCAGCCACTTGCTCATTTCCCCACCCATCGCGAGCAGCTTTCCCCGGTCATAGCAGGAGTTGTGGCCGGGGCCCCGCCGCACCTCTCCACTCCCGCCCGGTCGGAACCACTCAATAAAGGTCAGTTGAAAATTCGCCCAACTCACGGCTGTCCCGGGATTGCCATTCTCCACCGCCGGGGCAATCACCGCATAGCCTTCCCGCTGCCTCGCCATCAGCATTTCGGCCCAGTTCGCAGCCGGGAACGAATGATCCTCCGCCATCACCACGGCCTTTCCTCTGGCAGCATGAATCCCGGCAGCCCAACCAATTGCCCCGTAAGCCAGCCCCTCGACTTCCACCACCTGCCAAATGGGAATTCCTGTCAGCGCCGCCGCATCCACCGTCCCGGCGCGCCCCTTCTCGCACACCACAATCAGCTCCAGTTCTTCCACCGCCGTTTGCCGTGCCACATGCGCAATCGTTTTGCGGATCGAATCAAAGCTTCCCGCATGATTCAAAATCACCGACAATCCAAGTTCATGCATTCGGTTATAGATTAACTTCATGCGCCTTTGTTTCGCTTTCCTGCTGCTCGCCACTCTCACCTTGCTCCCCGGCCAGAGCAGGATCCCCGTCATTCTCTCCACCGATGTCGGCAATGAAATCGACGACCAGTGGACGATCGTTTACCTGCTTCTCCGCGAAGACCTCGATGTAAAGGGCATCCTGTCAGCTCACGCCCCCTCCATCAGCCCTCCAGCGGGCAAAGTCTCGCTGGGCATCCTCCGCGAAGTGGTCGAGGATCGGATGGGGCTTCGCGTCCATCCCCCGCTCATTGAAGGTGCCAGCCTCCCGCTGGCTTCAAATACCCAACCCCAGACTTCCCCGGCCGTCGACTTTCTCATCGAGGCATCGCGGCCCTACAGCGAAGCCAATCGTCTACAGGTGCTCAATATCGGCGCCATTACTGACGTCGCCAGCGCCATTCTCAAAGACCCGTCCATTACGCGCCGCATCCGCGTCATCAACATGGGCTTTCACGATTCCACCAAGGGCGGCAACGAATTCAACATCGCCAATGACCCCCTCGCCATGCAGGTCGTCCTCGATTCCGATGTTCCGCTCGTTACCGGCCCCGGCGACGTATGCCGCCGCGACCTGGCCCTCTCCCTCGATCAGGCCCGCACTATGGTCTCCGGCCGTGGCCCCATTGGCAACTGGCTCTTTGCCGAATTCGAGGCCTGGTATTACCGCCACGTCAAACCCATCCGCAAGAATGACTTCTCCAAACCCTGGATGATCTGGGACAACATCACTCTCGCCTACCTGCTCGGGATGACCGAATCCCGCGAAGCTCCTCGCCCCCGCCTCAACAACGAAATGCAGTTTGAGCCCCGTCCCAATTCCAGCGCCAAAATGACCTGGATCACCCGCGTCGATTCCAAACGAATGTGGGCCGACTTCCTCTCCCGGCTGGATCGCTTTCAGGCCACGCACGCCATCCCACCCTTTGCCATCAAGTATTAACATTCATCCCGGAAACTGGAATTATGGACATCTCCCGCCGTCATTTCGCCGCCGCGCTTTCGCTTGCCGCCGCCAATCCCTTTCCCGTCCTGGCGCAGCCCAAGATGGACTTTCCTTTTACTCTCGGAATCGCGTCCGGCGAACCCCTCCCCACAGGCATAGTCCTCTGGACCCGCCTCGCACCCAAGCCCCTTGACCCCGCATTTCTCCCCGCCGCCAACATCCCCATTGCCTGGGAAGTGTCCGCCACGGAAAACTTTTCCCGCATCGTTCGCAAAGGCAAGGCCATGGCCACTCCAGGTCTGGCCCATTCCGTCCACGTTGAGGTCAATGGCCTCTTGCCAGCCCGTCAATATTGGTATCGCTTCACTGCTGCCGGCCACCGCTCCCCCGCCGGACGCTTCAAAACTGCTCCGGCTGCCGGCTCGCTTCCCGCCCAATACCGCTTCGCCTTCGCCAGTTGCCAGCAATGGACCCAAGGCCTCTGGACCGCCTACCAGCATCTTGCCGAAGAGGATGTGGAACTGGTCCTCCACCTCGGCGATTACATCTACGAAAAAGGCTATTCCGGCGATGTGCGTCCCGGCGGGAAGGAAGAAATTTTCACCCTCGCCGATTACCGCAACCGACACGCCCTCTATAAAACCGACCCGCTCCTGCAAAAAGCCCACGCCAATTTTGCCTGGATGACGACCTGGGATGACCACGAAGTTTCCAATAACTACGCCAACGCCGTCCACGAAAAAGGCCAGCCGATGGACGAATTCCTCAAGCGCCGCGCCGACGCCTACCAGGCCTACTACGAGCACCTTCCCCTCCGCTCCTCTACCATCCCCCGCGGCCCCACCATGGACCTTTACCGACGCGCCGACTTTGGCAATCTCCTGCGCCTCCATATGCTCGACACCCGCCAGTACCGCACCGACCAGCCCTGCGGCGACGGCATCAAGCCCACCTGCCCGGACCACACCAGCCCCGCCCAAACCTTACTTGGCACTGCGCAGGAAAAGTGGTTTGATCAAGGCCTCCAAACGTCCGGTGCCGTATGGGACCTCATCGGCCAGCAGATCCTGGTCACGCTCCAGGATTTCGACGCCGGCCCGGAGGAAGCATTCAACATGGATTCCTGGTCTGGCTATCCTCTCGCCCGCCAGCGTCTGGTCGATTCCCTCCAGGCCAACCCCAAGCGTAATCCCGTCATCATCACCGGCGACGTCCATTCCTCCTGGGTCGGCCAACTCCATACCGAAGCCCAGAACACCAACTCCAAATGCGTGGCTGCCGAATTTGTCGGAACCTCCATCAGCTCCGGCGGCGATGGCGTAGAAGTCACCCCTCGCGCCGGAGCCATGCTCCCGGTGAATCCACAAATTCGCTTTTTCAATGGCAAGCGCGGCTACGTCCGTTGCGAAGTCACTCCCCAATCCTGGCGCACCGATTACCGCACCGTGGATTACGTCACCAAGCCCGGCGCACCCATCACCACCAAGGCCAGCTTCGCAATCGCCCCCGGCAAGTTGACCGTCGAAAAAGCCTGAGCTTTGACACAATAAGGAGCGGTGCGCAGCCTCGCTACAATCAACCTCGCTTCTCTGCTCGACACTCTCGTTAGCCTGGTGGCCGCCTTCTTCCTCGGTGGCCTGATTGGCTACGAACGCCAACTCCGCCAGCGCACCGCAGGCCTTCGCACCAACGTCTTGGTCTGCCTCGGTGCAGCCCTCTTTGTCGATATCGCCGTCCGCTTCTATGAAATCCACGGCGGGTCGCCCAGCCCTCTCCACGTCGTCGCTTATGTCGTCTCCGGCATTGGCTTTCTTGGCGCCGGTGTCATCATGCGCGAAGGCGGCACCGTGCGTGGCATCAACACAGCCGCCACCCTTTGGGCCTCCGCCGCCGTTGGTGCCGCTTCCGGTGCCGACCTCATCGTGGAAGCCACTCTCGGCGCACTCTTCGTCCTCGCCGCCAATACACTCCTCCGTCCGGTCGTCAACCGCATCAATCGCGAGCCCCTCTACACCGAAAATGTCGAGGCTACCTATACGCTTCATGCCATCGCCCAGCAGGTCTTTCGTTCGGAAACACTCGACCTTCTGGAATCAGCCTGCGATGACGCCCGCCTCCCGCTTCGCTCGGTGGAAGTGAAACCCTTCGGCGAAAACGAAGTCGAGATCATCGGCATCTTCCTGCCCAGTTCCATCGACGGCGCGGAACTCGATGCCATCGCCGCCAGCCTCACTAAGCATCCCGCCATCACGCAGGCATTCTGGAATTCCAGCACTACCGAGTGACGTTCAACATCACCCGCGCATAGCGGCTCAGCGCGGGTACGCCCTGGTCGCGCACCCGCACCACCACGTTTACGTGTCCCTTCACAATCGCAGTCACTCTAGCCTTCCCTCTTCCGAGGTCCTTGATCTCTACCCCCGGTGACGCCGGATAGATCATCCACTCATAGTCCAGCTTGTCTCCGTCCGGATCGGAGGAGCCACTTGCGTCAAGCATCACCCACTCCCCGGCCTTAAAGGTGCGCCTGGCGAATCCCTTTACTTCTGCAACTGGCGCATGATTCGCCTCCCCAGGCTCCTTCACTGTCCAGTCGAGCCTCGCCGCCATCTCATTCTGAAAGTCCACCCGCCAGCGGTGTACCGCCATCATCCGCCGGTCCGGGTCCGACAGCGGCGCATCCCGATCCACGGCATCTTCCCACCGCAAGCGCCCGCGACTCTGCGCTTCCATCCTTCCACCCCAACCGCCGAGTTCCGGCTGCTCCGGATCATTCAAGCCATTCGGAAACAGAAAGAGAAACGACGGCGTATCGCCCTCCTTCACCCCCAACACCTTCCCCAACCGCGAGGACCAGATATCGCCACCCGAGTAGTTCGGATAAAGTGCCCCCAGTGCCCCCTTCCCCTCCGTCACATTCCTCTTCACCCACGCCGCATTACTCAGGCTCACATCTCCCCCCCGGTACATGCCCCGGATTCCGTGATTGCGCACCATATAAAACAAATCTGGCCATTCTTGTTCCAACACTGCGCCAGTCGAATCCTGGTGATAAATACTATGCACTCGCAGCTTCTTGATAAAGCGGGCTGCATCCGCCGGGCTCCTGTCTTGCCGGACTCGCCACAGCGCCTGCGCCAGATCAGCACTTCCCCCCCAAATCAAAATCCACAACGGACGTTTGTCTTCCCGGTCCCCGGCCGCAATGATCCACTGCGAGCCTTCCGTATCTTTGCCCTCGCCGTAGCTCATCTCCGGCTCTACTTTCGGACCCGCCACCGGCTGCCCCGCCTTCACCAGCCGCCGCAGCGACTCCGGCTCCGGGTACTTCTGGTCATGCTTGCGCAATTGCGGAAAATCCTTGGCATAGGCATCAATCGCCTCACGCACCAACTCCGGCCGAACAACCTGCCCATGCCCCATGTTGGAAGACGCCACAATTCCCTCAATGTCGTATTCATTGGCCAGCAGCAGAAACCGGACCAAGGATTGGCCGTCATCCGGCTCTCTCACTCCCGCCGTCAGACTGCTGATATCGGTCAGCACGAGAATTCGCGGCCGCTCCGCCGCACAAAGCAATCCACAAGCCAGCAGGAATCGGATCAACATGCTTTCGATCTTCTTACACTTTGCTGTATCCTCGCTCAATGGGCTTTGAAAACGTTGGCCGCGTCTGGACTCCCGATTCCCTCAAGCAATACCTCACCACAATCAACCCGCCAGCCTGGTGCAAGTCCATCACGCTCCACCACTGCGCTGCGCCCTCGCTCGCGCAAAGGCCTCATGGCTTTCTCGTGCAGCATCTGCGCAATCTCCAGCACTATTACCAGAACAGGCTTGGCTGGCGCTCCGGCCCCCACCTCTTCGTCGATGAAGACCAGCTTTGGGGCATGTGTGACTTCCGCCGTCAGGGCATCCACGCCGTCAGCTTCAACGCGACCTCACTCGGTATTGAAGTCCTGGGCGACTACGACAACGAGAGCCCCAAATCCGGCCGCGGTCTCGATTGTTGGAAGACTACCGCCGCCGCCACGCAAGTCCTCGCAGCCTGGCTCAATCTTCCGCTCAATGAACGCACCATCCTTTTCCATCGTGACGACCCCAAAACCAGCAAAACTTGCCCGGGCCGTAAAGTCACCAAGGACTGGGTGCTGAATCTGCTCCAATCCACCAGCTTCACGCCGGATCTCGACCTCACCGCCAAGCCCGATCTTGGTGTAAATCTCCCCGCCAACCAGTGGCGTTTTCTCGGCGAGCGTTGGTGCGTCCCCGTGCGAGCTTACCTGCTCAAAAAAGGCGTTCCGGACTCCACCATCGCCGCCAATCTCAAGAAGATTGGCAGGGACTTTTACTACGGCAATCAGCGATTGGAAGAAGCTTTTTACGACGTTCCAACCTCCTCCACCTGGGCCCCAACGAAAGACCTCCTCTCCCTTCCCACCTAGCCGCCGATGCGCTCCACATAAACAAAGTACGCGCCCCGCTCCGTGCCGTCCTTGGACTGGAGCCAGGTCTGCAATTCCGCCGGACCACCTGCCAAATCCACCTCAAAACGCACGGCCGTTTCTCCCGGATCCACGTCTTTCAAAACATCAACCGTCCCCACGCGCAAGCGTGCTTTGTGGATTCCGCCAATCGCCCGCCCCGGTGTAGTCTCCCGATTTCCTTCCGGGTTCCGGTATGCGGCGCCCAAGGGCAAGCCGACCTCACGGGGCCAGCGCCGCAGTTCAACCACATAACGACCCTTCTTCACCTCCACCGCCCAGAAACCATTCGCTTCCGGACCCTCCAGGATCGCCTTCTGATTCCACGTCTTCAGGGCTCCTTCGCCATGCCAGTCATGCGCTGTCAACTTTGCCGGATTCTCCGCCGGATCCCCCAACACGATCCGCGCATACTCATTCCCCCGCACCGAAACCATCTTCCACCACTGCTCATAATCTGCCTTCAGGCGTTTGACCACTTCCGGGTGCTTCGCCGCCACATCCACGCGCTGCCCGGGGTCCGCCTTCATGTCAAACAGTTCCAGCTTCTCCGGTTCATCGCCACCACCAGCCCCCGGGCTCACCAGCCGCCATTCATCGGTCATCACCGCCGCCTGCCGCCACTTCATCAGATTCTCTTCACGCTGTGAATCCGTGACAATCGTTCGTCCTGCCCACTTCCGGTTCTGCACCAGAGGCACCAGCGACCGTCCATGCAACGCGGGGCCGCTTCTGCGCTTCACTCCGGTCATTGCCAACAAAGTCGGCAACACATCAATGTGCGCCGTCAACCGGTCCACGCTCCGGCCGGTGTTGTAGCCTCCCTTGGGCCAATGGAGAAAGAACGGCACCCGGTGCCCGCCTTCGTAAGGCGAGCCCTTCGTTCCCCGCATCCCGGCATTGTGTACTTCCGCACCCGCCGCCGTACCGTTGTCCGTCGTAAAGATGAAGATCGTGTTTTCTTCCAGCCCCGCCCCGGCCAGATACTTGCGAAACTGTCCCACGTTCTCATCGATGTTCTCAATCATGCCGTAGAAGCCGGGCTCCCGCAGCCCCTTCACATTCCGGTAGCGCGCCTCATTGCGTTCCGGCGACCACATCGGGCCGTGTGGCGCGTTGGTCGGCAGATAACAGAAGAAAGGCTTCTTGCGCCTCGCCGAATCGTCGACAAATTTTCGAGCGCCCTCAAAGAAAACATCGGTACAAAAGCCTTTGTACTGCTCCTGCTTGCCATTGTGCAAATAAGTGTCGTCGAAGTAGTCATTGCCAAAGTGATCCGGAGTCTGCCAGATTCCTCCACCTCCATGAATCAGCGTTTCGTCAAAACCCCGGTCTTGCGGCCGGCACGGAAAGTTGTCTCCCAGATGCCACTTGCCAAAGATGCCCGTCTGGTAGCCACCAGCCCGAAAGCAATCGGCTAGCGTCACTTCGTTATGGTGCAGAATACTTCGGCCCTGGATCGTATGCCACGGACCAGCCAGATTCGTGTAGCGACCCGTGAGCAGAGCCGAACGGGTAGGCGCGCAAGTGGGGCTGACGTGGTAATTCGTCAGGCGCAGAGACTGATCGTGCAGCGCATCCAGATTCGGCGTCCGCAATACCGGGTTTCCGTGCCGGCCCAGATCTCCATAACCCTGATCATCCGTCATCACCAGGACAACATTCGGCCGCTCTGTCTGAGCCAGGAGCGGTAGCGGCAAAGCCGTCATGAAACTGCGCCGGGAAAATTGCATGCGCCCCAATCATATCGAAGCTTCAGGAAAGAACTTGGGATGCTGTGTTAGGGTAAGGGTTCCAACTGGAACCGGGTAAGGTGCAATGTACAGGTTCATAACTTCCTCTACTTTTTTCTGCTGGATTTCCCTCCTGTTGGCATTTCCAGCCATTCTCTTTTCGTCTCCCATTCCCTTCGATGCACAGGTTACCGCCGTCGCTGTCGATCCTTCAAATTCCTCCAGAATCTACGCGAGCACCAACGGTGGTTTGCTCAAAACCGACAACCGTGGCGCCACTTGGGAGCAACTTCCCATCTTCCCGCTCGGCAGCCGCCAACCGGCCCTGCGTGAGATTGAGTTTGATCTCACCAACACTTCCGTAATTTACGGCTGGGCGCCATTGTCATCAGTCAATCAGATTGCCGGCGCCTGGCGCTCCTCCAATCGCGGCATCGCCTGGCAACAGATCATCGCGCCCGATACTTTTCCGGAGGGCAGCGAGCTTGTCAGACTGCTGGTCGCCCCTACCAACGGCTCCATCCTCTACGCCGTCATTCGGCTTGGAGCCAATCAATTCACTTACCGCAGCGCCAACGGCGGCACCACCTGGACCCGCGCCGGCGAAGGCGGCGCATTCAGCGTTTCCACATCCAACCCCGATACCCTCTACCGTGCTTCCCGCGGCAGCGTCTTCCGCTCCACCAACGGAGCACAAAGCTGGCTTCAAATCGGGCAGACTTACAACGTCGGCAACGACCTTAACGGAATCAATGCCATCGCCGTATCGCCCACTGACCCGAATCTGCTCCTGGCCAGCATGAGTGGCCCGACATCCAGCCTGAATGGAATTTTCCGCTCAACCGATGGTGGCGTCAGTTGGACGCGTGTCCAACAGGGAAACTACATTGGAGCAAAGTTCAGTCTCAGAAACTCGAGCCTCGCCATCATCGGCGATTGCTGCGGTCTGGCCGCGCATTACTCCAACGACGGCGGTCTGAATTTCTCGACGATTTCGCGGGCCATCGAAGGCTCTACTGGCACTTTGGGCCTTTCGACTCAGCGCACCTCTTTTGACTATGCCCAAACCGGGCAACTCATCCACGGACTCAGTTCTTCCACCGGCGGCGGCGTCGCTATCCAGGGCCCCCCCAGTGGCATCTGGCGCAGATTGCCCGGGACCTACACTCCCACCGCAGTACCCAATATCATTCTCGACAGCGGCCAATTGCTCAGCGGCGATACCAGCGAAGCCCGCCTGACCGTTCAGATCGTCACCGCTGAAGGTGGCAGCGCAGCCAGCATCACCGTTGGCAATCCCACCGCCACCAGCCCCGGCACCTCAGTCAGAATTATTCAGGATGGATCGAACCCGGCCAACCCCAACCCAAGCATCTCCGTTACGCGAACTGCTCGCGATCTGAGCCCCGGAAACTACACCACCTCCGTCACGCTACCCGTCACCGGTGCACTCAATCAGACCCTCACCATCACCGGCACTCTCGAAGTGATCGACCAGCCCCAATCCGCCGGCGTGCACCTGGGTCGGGGGCTGCCAGTCGGAGTGAACGATAGTATTTACTCGCTGGCCACGGGAAATAACAAAGTGTACGTGGGAGCCTTCTCTCGCCTGCTTGCGCTGGACGGAAAGGGAGGCTTTGAAGTCATTGCCGGCACCGGTTCCTCAGGCTTTTCCGGTGATGGTGGCCCGGCAACGGCAGCACAAGTAGCCTTTGTCCGCGCCATCGCCGTGGCTCCCAATGGCACACTCTACTTCCACGACGCTTCCAATCGCCGCATCCGCCGCATTGGTCCCGATGGAATAATTTCCACTTTTGCGGGCAATCCGTCGGGTACCAGCAGCATCACCGAAGGCGCTGCACTAAGCGCCATCAGCATTACTTCGGCACCTGGAATGGTGGTCCGCTCGAATGGAGAGTTGCTGCTGGCCCACAGCAACCGCATCTGGCGAGTCGACGGCAATGTATTTCGAACGGTTGCCGGTGGCGGACTAAACGGCGCAACGGACGGCTCTCTGGCCACCAGTGTCAATCTCTCCGGCGTCGACAAAATCCTGCTGGACGCACAGGGCAGCATCGTCTTCGCAACTTCAGCCAGGCTCTTCCGCATCGGACCCAACAACACACTGCAGCTTCTGGCGGGCGCAAACTCCAGGGAAGGTCAACCCGGAAGTCGCAATGCCCGCGAAGTGGAACTCAGCATTGATGCCATTGCCTTGGGGTCGGACGGCATCTATTTGTCCGACAGCAATACCGGCACCATCAGGCGCGTGAATGCAAACTTGACCATCGATACGGTCGCCCTGAACGGCATGCGCGGAACGGCCTCATCTTGCACCGGAGCTCGCTACGTCCCCACTTCCTCCGCATCGACAGATCATCTGACCTTCGCTCCCGACGGCTCCCTCCTGATCGGGCAGACAGGCTTGCCCCGCTTCTGGATTCCCCCAGCCGGATCTTCCCTGCCAGCACCCTTCGTAACTGCCGCAGCCGTTGTGAACGCCGCCTCGAACACGCGCGCCCTCTCCCCGGGATCACTGGCGAGCATCTACGGAACCAACGTGGCATCGTCACAGGTCGCCGCCTCAGCACTCCCCTTGTCGGCGGAATTGGGTGGCGGCGTGGTCTGCCTTGCGGGCCAGGTGGCACCCATGGCCTTCGCCAGCCCCTCTCAGCTAAACGTCCAGATTCCTTTCGGACTCGAACCCGGCCCCCATACTCTCCGCGCCTTCAATGCCTCTGGAGCTACGGCAGGTGTGCCCGTGAATCTACAGGCAGCATCGCCAGAAATTTTCCGCGCAGCGGGGCGCGCCATCGTAGTCAACCCCGACGGCAGCTTGAACAACCCGGGCAACGGGGTGTCTCCGGGATCTGTGGTGGTGGCCTACCTCACCGGCATCGGAGAAGTCACAACTCCATTGGTTGCCGGCTCAGCCAATCCGTCCAATCCCCTCGCCGTACCCGCTCTGCCAACCAGCGCCACCGTCGGCGGCCTGACCGCCAATCTCTTGTATCTCGGCATGACGCCCGGCTTCGTCGGCCTCGCTCAGGCCAATGTCACCATTCCGGCGCTCCCCCCAGGCGAGCATCCGATCGTGCTCACCGTGGGTAGCCACTCCAGTGAGCCTTTGGCGATTTCGATCAGGCAATAGCTGACTTGACCACCCGACCGTGCACGTCGGTAAGGCGGAAGTGACGGCCTTGGAATTTGTAGGTGAGGCGAGTGTGGTCAATGCCAAGGCAGTGCATGAGAGTCGCCTGGATGTCGTGAATGTGGATGGGGTCTTTGGTGATGTTGTAGCTGTAGTCGTCGGTTTCGCCGATGGTGGTGCCACCCTTGATGCCGCCGCCGGCCATCCACATGGCAAAGCAGCGCGGATGGTGGTCGCGCCCATAGTTGCTTTCCGTCAAACGTCCCTGGCAATACACCGTGCGGCCAAATTCGCCGCCCCACACAACGAGAGTGTCCTTAAGGAGTCCGCGCTGTTTGAGATCCAGGATAAGGCCGGCGGAGGCCTGGTCTGTGGCGCGGCACTGCAACTGGATGTCGCGGGGGAGATCGTTGTGCTGATCCCAGCCACGGTTGTAGAGCTGGACAAAGCGGACCCCCTTTTCCACCAGGCGGCGGGCCAGCAAACATTGCTGGGCAAAGGAGCCAGGCTTGCGTGAATCGGGGCCGTAGAGGTTGAAGGTGGCTTCGTTTTCCTTCGAGAGATCCATCAGGTCCGGGACCGAAGATTGCATCTTGAAGGCCATTTCGTATTGGGAGATGCGCGTTTCGATTTCGGGGTCGTGAATAGTGGCCGCGCGGGCCTGGTTGAGTTTGGAACTCAGGTCGAGAATCTGCCTGCGAGTATCCTTCGGCATGCCGTCCGGATCATTGAGAAAGAGAACAGGGTCAGCGCCGGCGCGGAACTTGACGCCCTGGTAGCTCGAGGGCAGAAAGCCGGAAGACCACAGGCGGCTGAAAAGCGGCTGGTCCGTATTGATGGCGCTCTTCTGGCTGATCATGACGACGAAGCCGGGAAGATTCTTGTTTTCGCTGCCCAGACCGTAGCTGACCCAGGAACCAATAGATGGCCTGCCCGGCTGCTGGAAGCCGGTCTGGATGAAGGTGATGGCCGGGTCGTGGTTGATGGCTTCCGTGTGGACGCTGCGGATGAGGCAGATCTCGTCAGCGATCTTGTGATGCCAGGGGATCAGCTCGCTCAACTCCATGCCGGACTGGCCGTACTTGCCAAACTTGAAAAGGCTGCTGGCAACAGGGAGCGTGGATTGACCCGAGGTCATGCCGGTGATGCGCTGGCCCATGCGGATCGATGCGGGCAGGTCCTGCCCCTGGTATTTCTTCAGTTGGGGCTTGGGGTCGAAGAGGTCGATTTGCGAGGGTCCGCCAGACATGTGGAGAAAGATGACGCTCTTGGCGGTGGGCGGAAAGTGCGGCGCGGCGGAGTGGTTCTCGCTGGCGAGGGCGGCGAAGGCGGAGGCTCCGAAACCGGAGAGAAAGGCGCGGCGGTGGAGAGGAGTCATGGGGTTATTCCTTGGTGACGACTTCGTCGAGGTTGAGGATGGAAGAGGCGAGACTCATCCAGGCAGCGAGTTCAATGGGGTCTTTGGCATCGGATTTGGATTCGCCAGCGGCGATGAGTTTTTGGGCCGCAGCCGGTTCTGCCTGGAATTGCTTCTGGAATTCAGCAGTGGCAGCCGTGAGCAGCTTTAGCTCCCCGGCGTCCGGGTAGCGGGCGGTGGCCAGGCGGAAGAGGTGGCGGATGCGGTTGGGGGTGGAAGCTCCGGCCTCCCGAAGGGTGCGTTCGGCGAGCTTGCGGGCTGCCTCGACATAAGTGGTGTCATTCCACAGGGCAAGGGCCTGGAGGGGAGTATTCGTTGTCGCGCGGCGGGCGAGGCACTTTTCGCGATCCGGCGCATCGAAGATCGCCAGGGTGGCAGGGGGAAGTGTGCGCTTCCAAAAAGTATACATACCGCGGCGGTAGAGGTCTTTGCCGTGGGATTGCTGGTAACGCTGCGCGGAGAATTGCGCGCCGTAAGCCACTTCTTCCCAAAGGCCGGGGGGCTGATAGGGGAAGACGCTGCGGCCCCCGATTTCAGCGTTGAGCAGACCGCTGATGGCGAGTGCATTATCGCGGACCAGTTCGGCCTGCACGCGGAAGCGCGACATGCGGGCCAGCAGGCGATTTTCAGGGTCTCGTTCAAGCAGCGCCGGTGTCAGGGCCGAGCTTTGGCGGTAAGTGGCGCTCATGAGCATGTCTTTGTGCAGTGACTTCATGTTCCAGCCGGACTGGATGAAGCGGGTGGCGAGATAGTCCAGCAGCTCGGGGTGCGAAGGCAGATCGCCCTGGCTGCCGAAGTCTTCCACGGTCTTGACCAGGCCAGAACCAAAGTATTGCGACCAGATGCGATTGACGGCAACCCGGGCGGTAAGCGGATGTTCCTTGTCGAGCAGCCATTGCGCGAGGCCGAGGCGGTTGCGCGGCAGGCTGGCGGGCATCGGGGGGAGAAAGGCCGGCGTGGCCGCTTCCACTTTGGCGCCCTTCTGGTCGTATTGGCCCCGATTCAGGATGAAGGATTCGCGCGGGGTGGCGAGTTCACTCATGACCATGGCGGTGGGGATGGCTTCCGTCAGTTGCCTCGATTCGGCCTTCAGTTGGTTCAGGCGCGAGTAGGTCTGCTGGAGGACGTTTGAGGCGTCGTAGCTGAGGTAGTAAGTACGAAGCAGTTCAAGATGAGCCTTTTCGCGCTTGATGCCAGGGTGGAAGAGCAGATAGCGGACGGGCTCGTCGATGGCGAGCTGGTGCGCTTCCGGCTGCGTGAGCGGCCGGTTGTAGATGCGCAAGTCATCGAAGGAACCGATCATCTGGGTAAAGAGGAAAGGGGCGCTTGAATCAAAGCGGATGGCTTTGGCTGGCGTCTCAAGGCGAAGCATTTGAGGCTTGCCATTGACCAGAAGTTCCAGGCGGCCGTCGCCCAGGTGGTTGACCGTGAAGTGAGTGAATTCGTTGTAGGGGAAGGGCTGCGGAGCAAGGTAAGAGAGCTTCTCGCCGGTGGAACTGGTGAGGTGGATGAGCAGGTGAGCGCCGCGGCGCAGGTCGCCGATGGAGAAGACTTCGTCGTTGGCGATCTCAATGCCCGTACCCTTGTGCCGCTTGGAGAAGATCGTCATCGGTTCGAGTTTGTTCCCGCCACGGAACCAGAAGGCGAGGCTGAAGGGTTGGTCTTCATTGAAGTTTTCCGGTTCAGGCACTTCCACGCGCGCGGGGGCATCGAGAAGAGCAGACTGGCCAACAGGGCCGGGGTTGGGAGTCGGCGGCTGGCCGAGATAGCGGCCATGGCGATAAGTCCCGGTGGACTCGTTGAAATTGCCTTCCATTTCGTAGTGGGCGAGGAGGCCCTGGCGGGTGGGCTGGGCGATGGTGTTGAGCTTGGTCTTTTCCCAGGTGGTGAGCAGGGCAGGGAGCTGGGCATCTTCGAGAGTCTTTTCGAGCGACTGGATCTGCTGAGTCAGCTCGACTTCCTGATTGGCCTGAACATCCGTAGGCAGCTTCAGAATCGGGGCCGCGTTTCCGCGCTGACCGTCCAGGCCTTTCTCGTCGATGGTGTTGAAGAAGGCGTAGAGACGGTAGAAGTCTTTCTGTTGGATGGGGTCGTATTTGTGGTCGTGGCAGCGGGCGCAACCAACGGTAAGCCCAAGCCAGGTGGTGCCGGTGGTTTCCACGCGGTCGATCACATATTCAGCAAGGTACTCTTCCGGAATCGCGCCGCCCTCGTAGTTGATGACGTGGTTGCGGTTAAAGCCGGAGGCGAGTTTCTGTTCGCGGGTGGGCTTGGGCAGCAGGTCACCGGCGAGCTGCCAGAGGGTGAACTGGTCATAAGGCATGTTGCGGTTGAAGGCGGAAATGAGCCAGTCCCGCCAGGGCCACATGTCGCGGTGGGAATCGATGTGATAGCCGTGAGTGTCGGCATAGCGGGCAAGGTCAAGCCAGTGGAGCGCCATCTTTTCGCCGTAGTGCGGACTGGCGAGCAGGCGATCGACCTGTTTTTCGTAAGCGTTGGGTGACTTGTCGTTGAGGAAAGCGTCGAGTTCGGCAAGAGTAGGGGGCAGACCGGTAAGGTCGAGGCTGAGCCGGCGCAGGAGCGTAGTCTTGGCTGCTTCGGGAGAGGGGCTTAGCTTTTCAGCTTCAAGTCGGGCAAGGACAAAATTATCAATCGGATTGCGGAGCCATTTTTTCAGTTGGACCCCAGGCAGTGTCGGAGATTGCGGAGGCAGATAGGCCCAATGTTCCTGCCACGGCGCGCCCGCTTCCACCCACCGCTTGAGGGTATCGATTTGCGGGGCCGTGAGCTGGACCTTGGCATGTGGCGGCGGCATGCGACGAGCGGTACGGGATTCCGTAACGCGCGCAAGAATGGCGGCGGCTTTGGGCGTGGCGGACTCTCGCGTATCGAGGCGAAGCTTGGCCATGCGGGAGTTTTCGTCGGGGCCGTGGCATTGGAAGCAGGCGTCGGAAAGGATGGGGCGGACTTCTCGAAGGAAATCGACGGGTGCGGCCGACAGGACCGTGGCGAAAAGAATCAGCAGGACAGGCATACTACGCTGTCTCACACGCTATCACAGGAAAATGGTGCACCCGGAGGGACTCGAACCCCCGGCCCTCTGGTTCGAAGCCAGATGCTCTATCCAACTGAGCTACAGGTGCACGGTTGTTTTGAGTTTATCTCAAAGTTTGAATCGCAAACGAGCCCGGAAATATGCACCTCTGCGAGGAGCCGGTGCAGGATTACTCGGCAGTTGCTGGAGGAGAGTGCCATTCCATCTAACCTTCTTCCCCACAATTGCCATCCCGGCTATTCCCTCGCCATCGGTGCCATGGCGATTTGGTTCGTCGCCGTCAAAGTGCCCGATTCCTTCAACCGCCAAACCAGCGAAGAACTGGCCCGCGTGCAGGAGCGAAACTTTGTCAGCAACGCCACTTTCCCGGAGCCCCGGTCTTTGGCAATAGAAGTCCCCCGTCAAGTCTCCATTTCGCACTGCCCGGACCTTTGCCTCCTGCTTCTCTACACTCACCAGGTGGCCAGAGTGCTGCTGCCTCCTTCCGCTGGCGACGTCAGTCCCAAGGGAAAGGCCCGCACCCCGACGATTGCCTACCGGCTGGAAGAAGCCGACCTTTGCCCCAACGACAACAAGGTAGTTCCCCACCTTGGCCGCGAACTCATCTTCAAGTCGGACTTTGCCAAACAAATCCGCGAGGCCGCCTTAACGCGGATGGCGGCTGGTGAATGTCTGGTGCGCGAGGAATTGCCCAATGCCTCTGCGGATCTTTCACTGCGCATCATTGACGAACATAGACCAGGCAGAAAAAGACTTCTGCCGGGACCCCTTTCGGTGCTCAGTACCGGGCTGGAACTTCGATCGGGCGAGACCCTCATTGCCAGGGAACTCACGCAGACTTCGGGCCAATTGCTGACTCCGCTTCATCTGGTGCCCCTTGGAGGGGGAGGAGGAAATCTGGGTTTCAACGGCTGGGACTATGGTCAGAAAAAGCTTGCGAGGTCGAGTATTGACAGCCTGATCTTCCTGAAGGCGCACACCCCATTTGATTTTCAGGTTCCCAAGGGTGCATCGCCGGTTGACTTACGGCAACAACTCGACCGCTTCCTTGCTGGAACTGCAACCGGCGCCGAGGATGCCGCTTCCTCATTACTTGGAATCTACATGGAGGAGTTGACCCAGCATGGTCCGGAACGAGGCGACTTCGCCCGGCTGAAAAATCTCATCCAGGACTCGCGTCTGACGTCATTCCCCGGGCTGGGCAACCTTGCCCGTCGCCAGTCTGCTTTGGCTCCCACATTATTTGAGGCCATGTTGAATCGGCTTCCACAGGCGGCCTCGTTGAAAGGCGGAGGCTTCTATCGCGAGCTGGACCGGCTGGCGGAATCGCTCCCGGCAGAACTGTTTCGCCGCCCCGATCCCCGTTGGGATGCGCTCCTCGCGGACCCCGCAGTCCGGGCTGAATCCACTTACCTGGTCTTGCGCCTCGTGGAGCGGGGCAGTACTTCGGCACCGCAGTTGCTGGCCATACTCTCCGCAACCCCAACTTCCCCCGAAGCTTGGAGCAAAGACCGCAACGCGGCGATTCGGGCATTCTGTGCCCTTGGCCCCAGCGCCAGCCAGCACCTTCCCGCCCTGCGAAGTTATGCCACCTCTGGCATCATTCCCGCCAGCACACTGCGTTGGGGAACGTGGAAAGCAATGCTCGTCGCCCTGGGTGCACCCTTAAATGAACTGCCCGAAACGGAGCGCAAGTCCATTTCCGATTTAGTGAAGAATCGCTGCGGCTATCCACAGCAGCCACGATCCAGAGGCGCTGCGTAATCCTGAAGCTCCGCGGCACTTGCTGTTAACATAGCCGGATTATGGACATGACCGGAAAAGTAGCGCTCATCACAGGAGCAAGCAGTGGCATTGGCCGGGCGACTGCCGAATTGTTTGCCGCCAGGGGAGCAAAGCTGGTGCTGGCCGCGCGGCGCAAAGAGGAGTTGGATTCCCTCGCCAGCGAAATCGAAGCGCGGGGCGGGCAGGCTACCGTTGTGGTGACCGATGTTGCCGTGGCCCAGGATGTGGAGCGGATGGTAGCCCATGCCATCGAAACCTTCGGGCAGCTTGACTATGCCGTGAATAACGCCGGTATTGAGGGCATGTTGATGGGCCTCGTAGATTTACCGGATGAGGAGTGGGACCGCATTCTCAACACGAATCTCAGGGGCAACTTTCTCTGCTTAAAGCATGAGGCGCGAGCGATGCTGGCGGCGGGACGCGGCGGGTCGATTGTGAATGTTGGCTCGGTCAATTCGTTTCTGGGCTTTGCCGGCGGGATGGCTTACAGTGCCTCCAAGCACGGGCAGGTGGGGCTGACAACGAGCGCGTCAGCCGAACTGGCACCACACGGAATCCGGGTGAATCTGATTTGCCCCGGCCTGGTGGATACGCCAATGCACCATCGTGTGCGGGGCATCATTGGCGATGAGCTGTTTGACAACGTGGTGATGCCGGGTGTCCACTTGCGCCGGGTTGGACAGGCAGCCGAGATTGCGCAGTCAATCGCCTTCCTTTGTTCGGATGCAGCCAGCTACATCACCGGGACGACCCTGACGCCCGATGGCGGATTTGCTATGACGGTTTGAGATGGAAGCTGCGGAATTGGTGGAACGGGTGCTGGCCGGTGATCGGCGGGCGGTGGCGCGAGCGCTGACGCTGGTCGAGAGCGGAAAGCGGCTGGAAGGTCTCACAACAAGCAACGCTTTTGTCGTCGGTGTCACCGGGCCACCGGGCGCGGGCAAGAGTACGTTTACCGATGAGCTGGTGCGGGTGATCCGGGCCGAGGCTTTGCGCGTGGCCGTAATTGGGGTGGATCCTTCCAGCATGAAGACCGGCGGCGCCCTGCTGGGAGACCGCATCCGGATGCAGCGTCACCACGGGGATGAGGGTGTGTTCATTCGCAGCATGGCTACGCGTGGGGCGATGGGCGGGCTGGCCCCGGCAACGCGGGGGATGGTGAAGGTTTTTGATGCCGCGGGCTTTGATGTGGTGCTAGTCGAGACGGTCGGCGTGGGGCAGGATGAGATCGACGTGGCCCGTCTGGCGCAGGTGGTGGCAGTGCTGCTGACGCCGGGTCAGGGCGATGAGATTCAGGCGATCAAGGCCGGTATTATGGAGATCGCGGATCTCTTCGTGATCAACAAGAGCGACTTGCCGGGGGCCGAAAAGCTGCTGCGGGAAATTGAGGCCGAAGTGAATGGGGAGCGGCCGGTGCTGAAGACCGTGGCCAGCCGCGCTGAGGGGATGGCGGAAGTATGGGAATGCTTGAAGGGCTTGCCGCGGCGCGAGGCAGAGGCTGATCTGCCCGCCTTTTCCATTGACCATTTGGGCATTGCCGTGGCGAGTATTGACGACGCCCTGGGCTTCTATCAGGGCTTGCTCGGCATGGGTGAGGCGCAACGGGAAACAGTGGCTGGAGAACGCGTGCACGTGGCGATGCTGGCAGCCGGCGAAAGCCGCATCGAACTGCTGGAGGCCAGCGATGAGACAAGCACCATCGCGAAGTTTATTGCCCGGCGCGGACCAGGAATTCATCATGTAGCCATGCGGGTGCCGGACCTGAGCGCGGCAGCGGCGCGGATTGCAGCGGGCGGTGGCCGAGTGTTGGGGGAGCCTCAGGTGGGAGCCGGCGGCCACAGATATGTTTTCGTCCATCCCGCCACAACGGGCGGTGTGCTGCTAGAACTAATTGAGGAGCAGAGTTAAGTCTTGAAGATTGATACCGGGATTATTGGTGGCAGCGGTTTGTATTCGATGCCTGGATTTGAAGTGACTGAAGAGGTCGAACTGAATACCCCCTTCGGCAAGCCATCCGACCCCTATGTGGTGGGAACGATTGCGGGCAAGCCGGTGGCCTTTCTGGCGCGGCATGGCCGCGGGCACCGGATTACGCCAACGGAGCTGAACTTCCGGGCCAATATCTGGGGATTCAAGAAGCTGGGCGTCGAGCGCATCATCAGCGTGTCCGCGGTGGGGAGCCTGAAAGAAGAACACGAGCCGGAACACTTTGTGCTGCCGGACCAGTTCTTTGACCGCACAATGGGGCGGGTTTCCACCTTCTTCGGAGAAGGGCTCGTAGCGCACGTCGGCTTTGCCGAGCCCACCTGTCATCAATTGATGGACGTCGTCGACGATGCCTGCCAGAAGGCCGGCGTAGTCAGCAAGAAGGGCGGCACCTATCTGTGCATGGAAGGCCCGGCCTTTTCCACCAAGGCCGAATCCAATGTCTACCGCAGTTGGGGTATGGACATCATTGGCATGACAAACCTGCAGGAGGCAAAGCTGGCGCGAGAAGCCGAGATTTGCTACTGCACGGTAGCGATGGTGACGGACTACGATTGCTGGCATCCGGATCACGACGCAGTAACGGTAGATCAGATCATTGCGACGCTGGTCAAGAATGCCGAAAATGCTTCGAAGGTGGTTCGTCTGGCCGTAGAGGCGATGCCCGCACCCGGCGATTGCAGTTGTAAGAATGCGCTGAAGAACGCGATCATCACGGACAAGACGAAGGTGCCTGCCGAGACGCTCGAGAAGCTGGAGATCATCGTTGGAAAATACTTCCGCTAAACGGCTGGCCGACATTTTGATGGCCGGCAAGGCAGAGCCGGAAGGCTTGCTCGATGAAGTGATCGCCGAGGCGCTGGCCAGCAACGAAGGGTCCGTGGCGCTCTTTCGGGATCTGGTAGAGCCGCTCGCCGATGCCTTCGAGTTTGAGATGGTGAACGCCTATGTGCATGTCTTTGCGCGCGTCATTGAGGCAGCAATGCCGGAAATGGATGCGGCGGTGCTGGTGGAGCGATTCATGCGCATCCGTAAGCCGCGAAAGTTTGTCGGAAATCCGCTGACGGTAGAGAACGTGTTTGTGCTGTCCCGGGTAACGATCGGGGCCGACATTGCGATCACCAGCCGCATCCTGCGAGCTGTTTTTGTGCACTTCAAAAATGCCAGAATCCACTTTGTCGGCTCACGCCGGAACTACGAACTCTTTGAGCCGGAAATTGGCCTGGAGCTGGTCGAGGTGCCCTACAAGCGCAGTGGCAATCTCACGGAGCGGCTGGGTATTTATCCGGCGCTGCGCGATGCGTTGGCGGTTCCGGGGGCATTGATTGTGGACCCCGATAGCCGGTTGAGCCAGTTGGGATTGTTGCCCTTGGGCGAGGAAGAAAATTACTTCTTCTTTGAGAGCCGTAGCTGGTGGAGCGACGACGATATGCCGCTGGGCGAGATGACCGAGCGGTGGGTGGAGCAGACCTTTGAGGTGCCGCTGCAATTGCCCGTCTTGGCAGTGGAAGAGCGCGTGGAAGGTTTTGATGTCACGCTGAGTTTGGGCGTAGGAGAGAACCCGGAGAAGGCGCTGCCTTGGCCTTTTGAGGCGAAGCTCATGCAGATGCTGGTGGACCGGGGCTTGCGCGTGCTGGTCGATACCGGCGCGGGCGGCTATGAGGCGGAACGGGTGCACAAGGCGATTGCGGAAGTGCGGCCGGGAGCAACCGGCAGCGTGACGCCGTATTACGGGAGTTTCGTCGAGTTTGCCAGCGAGATCAATGCCAGTGAGCTGTTTATCGGGTATGACTCGGCGGGCGGTCATGCAGCCTGTGTGCTGGGAGTGCCGGGCTTGCTGCTGTTCCGTGGTTTTCCCAATGAACGCTTCATGATCCGGTGGATTCCCTGGGGAGACGGTGAACTGGAAGTGCTGGACGCCAATGAGTTGACTGTCGAGATGGCCCTCGATCGCGTCCAGGAAGCGGTAGAAGCAATTTTTGCCGGTGATGGGTTGGTCGATGACGATGACGACGATGACTTTGATGAGGACGAAGACGAGGATGAGGATGAGCCGGGAAAAGCCCGCTGAAATATACTGAAGCCGGAGGCAGCAAACTTATGCTTTGGAAGCTGTTGTTAATCGGGAGTGTGGCAGTGGCCGGGATGGCGCAGACCAAGTCGCCAAGGAAGCTGATCGCCTCCCTGGATGGCAAGGAATTGTATATGTCCTATTGCGCTTCCTGTCATGGCGCGGACGGCAAGGGCAAAGGCCCGGTGGCGGCGGCGTTGAAGTCCCCCATGCCGGACTTGACCACCATTCAGAAGCGGCGCGGCGGAAAGTATCCCGTGGCGGATCTGGAGAAGTTCATCATGGGCGAAAGCGAAGTCAAGGCGGCCCACGGTTCGCCCGATATGCCGGTTTGGGGGCCGCTCTTCCGGCGGGTGGAGAATGACCAGGACCTCGGATTAGTGCGCGTGCGACGCGTGGTGGAGTATATGCGGACGCTGCAAGGGAAGTAGATCAGGGAACTGCGCAAGAGCCCCACAAACTCGCATGCCGGGACTGTGGTTGCGCCCGAAGCGGGACGATTCCGCTTGAACAATGACCCGGCCCCAACTACCGCACTAAACCTCAACTTTGTCAGGGCCGGGATTTTCCGGTTTTGCTCTCCGCCGAGCTATACCGGCTGTGTCGCGTAATGCGAAACAAACTCCTGCATATGGTCCTTCAACGCGAGTTTGATCTTCTTCAATCGTGCTTCTTCGGCAATTTCGGCTTCCGTTAAATGATGCTTCGACTCAATCTCTTCCAGAAGCCGCGAATACTCGGAATGCTGCACCGCCAGCCGGCGGAATTCCGGATCCAGTGTCATGAGTTGAGTCTTGATCTCTTCATCGTTCAGTAACGTCATTGATGGTTCCTCCTTGGTTGGAATCCACGTAGCAGCCGCTTGCGGTCTGCCCGTGCCCTTATTCCTAACACCATTTCAACTTCGTTACAAGCCTTTATTCCATCCGGCTCATCAACACGGCTGCTTCCCCATCCGCATAGTATTTTTCCCGCCGGCCCACCTCGATAAAACCCTTCGCCAGATAAAGTTCCCGCGCCCCGTGGTTCGACACCCGCACCTCCAGATGCCACAGCTCTGCTTCCCCCAATATCGCTTCCAGCAAGCTGCTTGCGACCCCCCGCCGGCGCCACTGCGGATCTACTGCCAGGTTCAGTAGCTCACCTTCCCCCGCCACCAGGCGGTACAACGCAAACCCCACCACCAGCCCTTCTACTTCAACCACCTGTGAAGGGTAGCCTCCCGCCCAACTCGCCGCCTCCGGTGCCGCGGCAATCAATGCTGCAATCCGGGCATCGTCCCGCGCCTCAGCTTGCCTTACCCGCATCAGCCTTCGTCCACTCCAGAATCAGATAACCCAACAAGGGCGGAAAGGCCACCGCCACACAAATCGGCGAAAACCCATACTGGTCCGCCACCCTCCCAATCAGCGGCGAAGCAAACAACTGCAGCACTCCGTAACCGCTCGTCAACAGCGACACCGCAAACGCTGCCCGGCTTCCTCCATACGCATCGAGCGGTATAGTATACAAATTCACACTCGCCGCGGATGACGCAAAATAACTCAGCGAAATCAGCGCCACAGCCACGGCCACGCCCGGTGCCAGCGGCACCAGTGCCGATACCGTCATCCCCAGGGCGCCAAACAGATATACCCGCCGTCGCGCCGCCATCGGCTTCCACCCCTTCTTGATCATCCGCATCGACGCATAGCCACCCAGAAACGAACCCACCAGCGAGATCCCCTGCAGCAGCGGCGCCAATCGGTTTGCCTCCTGCACCGTCATCCCGTAAGTCCGCACGAAATAGTGATTCGTCCAACTCGTCCAAAACAGAAAGATTCCCAGCGAAAGAAAATTCGCCAACACAAAGCCCCAGGTTTGTTTCAAACGCAAAATTGCTTTTACGTCATAGCCACTCGATTCCGGTGAAGCCGCCTGCACCGGCGCTTTCTTCGATGCCCAGTACCAAAGCGGAATCCACAAGAAGCCCAGCCAGCCCGCCACAAAAAACGCACTCCGCCACCCCCAGGTCGAGATGCAGTAATTCGCAATCCCCGCCGCCAGCGCCATCCCGATCACCAGCCCGATTTGCGACATCGAGCTCCCTACCGCCCGCTCCTCCTGACGCAAATAAGTCTGCGCCGCCTTGGCCGTCGAAGGTATTCCCGCCGACTCGCCCACCGCCACCAGCCCATGCGCCGTCACCAGCCCCGCCAGGCCGGAAGTCAATCCCCGCGCCATGCCCGCAATGCTCCACCAGGTGAGCGCCAACGAAGTCCCCAGGTTCAATCCCACCCGGTCCAGAAACCAGCCCATCACGGGGGAACTCAGCAGGTACAGCAAGCCAAACGCCGTCAGGATCCACCCGTACTGCTCCAGGCTCAGCCCGAATTCCTTAATGAACTCCGGCGACACCATCGCCAGAATTTGCCGGTCCAGATAATTGATACTTGAGGAAAGGTAAAAGACCGCAACCACCCACCAGCGGTTTGATTCCTTCATTTGGCCAACAATTCCATCGTCAACACTCGCTTCTCCTTGATTCCCAACTTTACGGGCCGTACCGGCTTCTGCACACCGCACCCCATCGTGTAGTTTTCTGCTCCCGCTCCGCTCAACACCAGCTTTGATGGGTTCTCTACACTATAGACCGCCACCTTGCCCGCCGCATCCCGCAACGCAAAGCGCGCCTTGCCGCCACCCAAACAATCCACCCTCACCAAGTCTCCCGACACCGTCTCTGTCGGCTGCTCCCCATCCCACCACTGCTCCACTTTCGTACCTTCCGGCAAAGCCTCCAGCTTGCCCCGCGCCCTTGCTTCCGCTTCCCGCACCCGCCGCAAACTCTCCTGCTTCACGCGCTCAATATCCCGCAAGCGTTCCTCTTCCGCTTCCTTCCGGGCCAGCGCCTCGGCCTCATAACGGCGGTCTTGCGCCCCCAGCCGCGCCTGCCGCAGCACTTCCTTCTCTGCCGGATCAACGGCCGCCCGCTCGGCCGCCATCCAGGCCTTCGATTCCTCCGGGTAAAGCGCCGCCCTTTGGGCCCACTTTGCCAGCTCTGCCTGATATCGCGTATCCCGCTGCGCCGCTCCTGCCGCAGCCTTCAATGCCTTGAAGGCCTTCGCCGGATCATTCTCCTTCGACGCAAACGCAAGCGCCGCATCCGGATATACCGGCTTCACTTGCAGCAGCGTAAACAAATGCTGTTGATGCACCAGCCGGTCCGGCTGTCCCACTGCTGCCAGATACAGCATCCGCGGCATTCCCAGCGCCTTCTCAGCCTCCATCGCCGCCAGGTCCAGCTTCCCATCCAACTCATAGGCCACCGCAACACAGGCCTGCGCTTCCGGCTCCGCCGCCGATTGCGCCGAGCAGACCTGCCGCGCCGCCTCCCGCGTTTTCTCATCACCCAGTTGCGCAATCGCCAGTTGCAGCCGCCCCATGTCTTTCTCGATATCCCGCGCCCGGTAATCGCGTTCCGGCAGCACCGGCCGCGCACTGAAAGTCGCGGGCGCAAAGCTTCCCTGCGCCGCTGCCGCTTCTTCCCTCAGAGCAGCCTCATCCTTCTCAAACCCGTTCCGCACCGCTGCCGCCTTGTCCGTCCCCTTCATCAGATTCGACAACATCACCCGCACCCGCCCCCGGTAAGAATCATTCGTAATCAGATACTGCATCAGCACCCAGTCCGGTGTCTGCCGCGCCGCCGCCGGCAAGGCCCCAACCGTCACGCGTACCCGCACCGCATACGCACTGCTCAACACCGTCAGAAAGCCATCTTCCAAACTGCGCTCCAGCGGACCCGCATTCGCTTCCAGGATCAGCCGCAGGATTTCCCGCTTCTGCTCTCGCGTTATGGCTGCATCTCCCAGCAGCAAACTGTAAACTCCCGTCGTCAACTTCAGCTTGCCCCCGCTAGCCCCCTTGGTGATCACAATCCGCACCGGCCACAGCGGCTTCGGATCTTCCATCCCCGTCAAATCTCCCAACAAACCCCGCACCTGCTCCAGCGTCCCCAGCAACTCCTTCGCCGCCCGCACGTCTCCCGTCGTATAAATCTCAAACGGACCCGCGTTGATCTTCTGCCAGTCCTCGGCAGCCAGGCTCAATGCTGCAAAAAGACAAGCCCAAATCACTTTCACAACTCAATCTTACGAAATGCCTACAATGAAAGGGCATGCTCCGCCGCACTCTCCTCCTCGCCTTCGCGTCCACGATGCTCTTCGCCGCCGACAAGCCCGTCTTCTCCGGCAAGTGGTCTATCGATCTCGCCAAGAGTGATTTCGGCATGATGCCGCCCCCCTCCAAGTTCGAACGCGACATCGAACACCAGGACCCCAGCCTCAAGCTCAAGACGGTTCAGGCCAGCCAGCGTGGCGAAGTCTCCACCGAAAGCGCCTTCACCACCGACGGCAAGGAAGCCACCATCAAGGTCCGCAACCGCGACGCCAAAGTTGTCGCCAAGTGGAACGGCGACAAGCTCAGCATCACCACCAAAAGCGAGTTTAACGGCATGGAGATTTCCCAGGCCGAAACCTGGGTCCTCGCTTCCGACGGCAAAACCCTCACCATTGACAACGCCATCTCTACGCCCCAGGGCGACTTCACCGCCAAATTAGTATTTGCGAAAAACGACTAGCAACTCCTCATCGCTCTGCTCAAACGGCCGCCGGTAAACTCCGGGCAACTCCCGCTCGATCCGGTTCTCGTTCCAGTCATGCGCGTCTACCCAGAAGAACCGCTTGTCCACAAAATCCTGAAAATCGCCCGCTAGCGCAATCCCCGGCACAATCGCCTCGTGCAGATTCCGGTGCAATTCCGCCTCCATCGCCATCGCCATCGACCACGGCGTCCGCTCGATCCAAACCTTGGCTATCCTCGGCTCCGCGTGCGCGGCATAGATTGCCGGAATCCCGCCCCAGGCCCACGCATGCAGATACACCTTCGCGTAGCGCGGCAACTCCATCCTCACCTCATGCAGCAAATCATTGGCCCGCAGGCTCGGCAAATTCTTACCCACCAGCCACGCCCGCGTGTGATCGATCCACCCGCCACTGTAGCGGCCCGCCATCGACACCCCCGGCAACTTCACCAGCTTCACCCGGTTGCCCAGCTTCGCCAGACTCGCCGCCCGCCGCTCGGCCGGCACCCCGTCATTCACCATCACAAACAACTCTTCGCTCTTCTCCGGCCCCATCCACTTCACTTCCGTCAACCCCGTCGGCGGCCCGCCCAGCTCAATCAGCTTCTTCACATCCCCCGGCTTGCGCCGCGACTTCCAACTCTCGGCAATCACCTGCGCAAGGCTTCTTCCCGGCACCCGGCAATTCGCAAACACACACAACTCGCTCACTCCCAAGCGCGGCAATTCCTTCTCATGCCAATCCCCCTTGCCATTGAGCAGCCAGCGGCCAAACCACTCATACATCGCCTCCCGCACCTTCAGCGGTGTGCCATGCCCACCCGGCCCGATCACCCACTTCACGCGTTCTTCTTCGCCAAACAAGCGGTAAAAAACCCGCGCCTGCCCGTAAACAATCTCCGCCCCGTCCGGCGTAAAGAAATCTTCCTCGGTCGAAGAAATCAGCCACGGCTTCGGCGCAAACAGATACACCCAATCGGCCTGATCCAGGCCCTCCGCCACAAAACCCGGAAAGCTCTGCTCGCTATCCCCTGTCGGCCCGGCGATCAACTTCTCAAAGCTGTTCATCACGCAGGCTGGTGCCGCCACCTTCACCCGCTCATCCAGCGCCGCCACATACATCGTCTGCGTCCCACCCCCGGAACATCCCGCCACCCCAATCCGCGTCCCATCCACTTCCGGACGGCTCAACAAATAATCAATACCCCGCATCGAATCGTGGATGAAATACCGCGCCACACTCTCGCCCGCCAGCAGCGCCTGCGCCCCGTTCACGAAGTGCTGCTCGGTCGAACCGCCAATCAGACTTCTTCCATAACGCTCGTCATAAGCCTGCACGCGCTCCCCTTGCCCCACCGGATCATAAGACAACACGGCAATCCCCTGCGTTGCCAGATTCGCCCCAATCCGCTGCCCCGCAATCTTGCCCTCATCCCAATGCCCTATCGAAAAGAGCACCGCCGGATGCTTGCCCGCTGCCTTCGGTCGATACAAATTCGCGCTCACCACATAGCCCGGCAAGCTCTCAAAGTGCACCAGCTCCAGCCAGTAGCTGCCCCGGTCAATCGTCTTTACCGTCGCCGCCTTGAGTGGACCGTGATAGCCGGGAAGTCCCCCAATTTGCTTCAGAATCTTGGCTCGCGATTCCGCCGCGCGCGCCCGCGCCGCTGCCACACTTTGAATCTCCCCCACCACCCGCCGGCGTTCCGCCAACTGCTTCTGCCCGATCGCATCGATCCAGTTCGTATAACGATCTTGCGCGGCAGCCAGCGCCGCCATTACCAGCATCAACCCAAGCTTCATCAGAGCAGCTTAGCAATCATCTCCGGAATTTCAAATACGGCCCGGTTCTTCAGCTTCCGCGCATTCTCCTGATACCGCCCCAGTGCCCCCGCTTCCAGCATCCGGTCCACGCCCTCCGCAATCTGCCCGAAATGCTTCAGCACAATCCCCACTTGCTGCTCCGTCACCCACTCCGCGTTGTACCGCTCCTGCGGCAGCGTCAACACATTCTTCGTCACAATCACCGGCAGCCCCATGTGAATCGCCTCCGAAATCGACCCCGGCCCCGGCTTGCCAATCAGAAAGTCAGACACCTTCATGTAATAGGGCACCTGCTTGGTAAAGCCCTCAATATAATGCGGCATCTTCAACTTCATCCCCTCCAGCCGCGCCTTCAACTCCACGCTCTTCCCACACACAAAGATCATCTGCAGCTTCAAGCCGCTTTCATCGAGCATCCGCGCAATCTTGGCCATCACTGCCGACCCATAACCCCCAAACAACACAATCGCCGTCGGCAGATCCGGCTCCAGCCCCAACTTCTTCCTCTCGGCCACCACATCCACTTCTGCCACTTCATAAAACCGCGGATTCAAAATCATCCCGCTCGCCCGCCACACCCGCTCCGGTGCATGCCCCAGCGCCAGCGCTTGCCCTGCTGCCTTCTCTGTCCCGCAAATAAAGTACTGGTCCTGACCCCGCTCAATCCAGAAATTTGGCGGATAATCCGCCAGATCGGTCAGTACCGTCACCAGCTTCGTCGCCGGACTCACTGCCCGCAGCGCCTGATACATGGACCGGTTAAAATTCGGCACCAGCGATACCGCTACATCCGGCGCACTCCGCCCCCAAAACTCCTTCAACTTTCGCACCTGCAAGGGATGATAAAGCCAGATCAGCCAGTGCATCACCACCAGCAGTTGCGGCGATCCCAGCGTCCACCCCTTCCGCAGCACCAGATTGTAAATGTCCTCCATCTTTACGCCAGTGATCTGACGGAAGATATCCAGCGAACTCAACTCCTCCTGCAAATGCACCAGCCGCACCTGCCAGTCCGGATATCGCCTCCCGATTTCCTGTTCCAGCGCTGTTGCCGCCGCCCGGTGCCCACCCCCCGCGTCGAAGTAAATTAGATCCAGTTTTGCCATTCCGCACCCTCATCGTAAGCGGCAGCAAGCGTAAATCTCAACTATCTTGCTCAAAAACAATAACTTTCACAAATGTTTTTTGCATTCGTCATGGTCTTGTAATCTCGTTAATCCATAAATGGGGCATGCACTGCGACATGCACGTCCACACTCTTCACTCCGGGATGTGTACCATACCTGTCCTCAAGCATTTCTGCCGCGAGTGCTACACCGCGCCGGAAGAACTCTACTCACGTCTCAAGCAGCGCGGCATGGGCCTGATCACCGTTACCGATCACGATTCCATCGATGCCTCCGAATTCCTCCGCCACCATCCGGATTTCTTCCTCAGCGAAGAAGTCACCGTCCACCTTCCCTCCGGCTGTGAGGCCCACATCGGTGTCTACGACATCACCGAAGCGCAACACCACGAACTCCAACGCCGCGCCTCCGACATGCCTCGCCTGTTGGCTTTCCTCGAACAGGAGCGCTTGCTATACTCGGTAAACCATATGTTTTCCGGCCTCACGGGCCGCCGTATGGAAGAAGACTTCCTTTTGTTCGCTGAGCATTTTCCCGCTATCGAGACGCTCAACGGCGCCATGCCGTCCCGCTCAAACCGTGCCGCTCACCTCGCCTGTCACTCTCTTGGCCGCATTTCCATCGGAGGCAGCGACTCCCACGGCTTCTTGAGCCTCGGCCGTGTTTCCACTGAAGTTCCCGGTGCCCGCAACAAGGACGAATTCTTCTCAGGCCTCCGCGCCCGCCGCTCCCGCGTCAACGGCCGAAGTGGCAATTACTTCCGCCTCAGCGCAGAACTCCTCACCATCGCCGGCGGTCTCTTCCGCGATAAACCCTGGTCCCTCGGTCTTGCTCCTTTAATCGCCCTCATCCCGTTGGTCAGCCTCATCAACTACGGCTGCGAAGTCACTTTTGAATCCTACTGGCGCAAGCGCTGGCGTCGCTCCCTGAAACCCCGATCGGCCCCCGCCGCCTTACCCGCTACGGAGCTGGCAGCATGAGCGTCTTCCCCCTCGTCCGCGACTTCATCGAGACCCGCGACCACCGCCTCATGCACCGGGTTCATGCCTGGAGTGCCCCGCAGTGGGTTCGCCTTTGGATGATCTGCGCCACCCGCAGTGGCGACGGCTGGCTCTGGTACCTGGTCGCCATTATTCTTGCCTTCTTTGGCGGTCCGGAACGCTATATCGCCCTCGGTTCTTCCTGCCTCGCTGCTGGTGCCGGTATTGCTTTCTTTCTCTGGGCGAAGCGCGCCACGGGCCGTCGCCGCCCCTGCCATATCCAGCCGCACTGCTGGTCTACCCTCCTCCCTCCCGACCAGTTCAGCTTCCCTTCCGGGCACACCATCACGGCCTTTGCCATCCTCACTCCCCTGCTCGTCATCTATCCCGAATTCACTGCTGAATTCACTTTCATCGCTCTGTCCATTGCTGCCAGCCGCATCATCCTCGGTATGCACTTCCTCAGCGATGTCCTTGCCGGAGCCGCCGCCGGAACCCTCCTCGGCTACGCCGCTCTCGCATTGCTCCGCTAATCCTCTGCGACAATTGAATCGCGGTACCCCGCTATGCTGCGAGCTTTTCTTATCTACCTCAGCCAGCGCAAAACCCTGCGCCGCTGGATGGAGCAATCTCCCTTTGCTCGCCCCCTCACGCGCCGCTTCATTGCCGGCAATACTCTCGATGAAGTCCTCACCGTCTGCGAAAAACGCAACCGCGAAGGCTTCCTGATCACCCTCGACTACCTCGGCGAATCGGTCACCGAAATCTCCGCTGCCAACCTGAGCCGCGACCATTGCCTCGAAGCTCTCCGCCAAATCCACGCCCGCGGCCTCCAATCCACCATCTCCGTCAAGCTCACCCAGCTCGGCCTCGACATCGATCCCGCGCTCTGCCTGAACAATGCCCGCCAGCTCACCACACTCGCCGCCTCCCTAGGTACCCGTGTCGAGTTCGACATGGAATCCAGTGCCTACGTCGATCGCACCCTCTCCATCGTCGAACAGCTCCACGACGAGTGTGGCTGCGCCCGCGCCGTCCTCCAGGCCTATCTCTTCCGGACTGAGGCCGACGTCCGCCGCCTGAACAAACTCAAACTCCCGATCCGCCTCTGCAAGGGCGCTTACGCCGAACCCCCCTCCCTCGCCTTCGCCCAAAAATCCGAAGTCGATGCCAACTACATCAAGCTCACCAAACTCCTGCTCGATGAAGGCCATGACGCCGCCATTGCCACCCACGACGACCGCATGGTCGCCGCCGCCACCCCCTACACCAAGCACCTCTTCGAGTTCCAGATGCTCTACGGCGTCCGCCGCGATCTCCAGCGAAAACTCCTCGATTCCGGCTACCGCGTCCGCCTCTATGTCCCTTACGGCGAAGCCTGGTATCCCTACTTCATGCGACGCCTTGCCGAGCGCCCCGCCAACCTTCTTTTCCTCGCCAGAAACTTCTTCCGCAACTAATCCGTCTTTAGGACATGAAATGGTGGTGCCTCATCGCCGCGAAAATCGCCGGAATTCTCTTCCTCCACTTGGTCTTCGTCCACTGGGCCAACCAGCTCTTCCCTGATGGCCGCCTCGGCCGCGACTTGAACTACACTTTCGCCATCCTCGCCGCCGACATCTTCGTTTTCGTCATCGGTTACGCCGCCTGGCTCGATCAGCGATACCGCTGTCGTGTCTGCATTTCCCGCCTGCGCATGCCATTGAATCTGGGAGACTGGTCGCACGCCACTCTCATCGCTCCTCCCCGGCTCGAATGGATCTGCTCCCAGGGCCACGGTACTCTCCTCCAGGAACAATTCCAACTCGGCGGCGGCAAGCCAGACCAATGGATCGATAACGACGAGGACTTCTGGCGCGCCTTTGATGAGGCCTGGAAAAAAGCGAACTGAGCCTTTCAACTTCGCCGATAATACTGAGGACAGGCATTCTTTCTCCAGTGTGGGCTAAGTTCCATTTGCGCGCGCCATGGCAAGGTATTCTCATCCTGGTCTGCGCTTCCCTGTGGGTGCTTTTTCGCTTCTATCCGGCTCAGCCGGACCCTACCCGCGTCTATCGCGCAATCTTCAGCCAGAATCCCCCCTATTACTACCAACCGGAAGGCGCGTCACGTCCTGTCGGCGCAATTATTGACCTTTTCGATGCCGCTGCGGCGCTTCGCGGCATCCGCCTGGACTATGTGCTCTCCCAGGGAACCCCCGAAATCCTCTTGCGCCAGTCCCTTGCCGACCTGATTCTCATGGCCGTTGTGACACCCGACCGCGAACGCGAGTTCAAACTTACCGACCCCTGGCTCCGCGTAGAGGCTCAATTGCTTTGGCGCAAGCAGCCTGGTGAAACCGGCACCCCCTCTTTCGACGGCAAACGGCTAGGAGTGCCCGGCTTCCGTCTTTACGAAACCGCTGCCCGCCAACAATTTGCGCCATCTTCCATTGTTCGCCGCAGTTCCCGCAACGAACTCCTCGACATGGTCTGCCTCGGCGAAATCGATGCCACCCTGCTCGACGCCCGCTCCGCCTCCATGCTGCTGCTGGATCGTGGCCCCGCTTGCGCTAACATCCCCCTCGGTATGAGCACCATTGACTCTGCCGCCAATGACATTGCCATCATGTCCACCGTCGCTGCCTTTCCGGTCGCCCGCGCTCTCCGGGAAGATCTCTCCCGCCTCTCTCGCGACGGCACCATGATTCGCATCTATGAGCGCTGGGGCGTTGGTTTCCTCTCTGAGGTTCGTACGGTTGAAACTCTCCAGTTGCAACGCCAAAAGAATGACTTCTTGCGCGGACTCCTGATTCTGAGCGCAATACTTCTCCTTGCCGTCGCCATTCTTGCATTTCAGTACCGCCGTCTCCTCCGGCGTGTCAACCTCGCCAGCCAGGCCAAGAGCGCTTTCCTCGCCACCATGAGCCACGAAACCCGCACTCCTCTCAATGGCATCATTGGCCTCGCCGAAGCTCTCGCTGAGGAGTCTCGCGAACCATCTCACCGGCAAATGGCGAATTCCATCGCCCAATGCGGCCGCAACCTGGTCTCCCTCGTCAGCGACGTCCTCGATCACAGCAAGCTGGAAGCCAACAAGCTCAACATCAAGTCTTCCCCCTTCCACCTGGCTGACTCCATCCGCCCCATTGCCGCCTCCCTCGGCACCGTTGCCCGCCAGAAAGATCTCACTCTTGAGGTCAATATCCATCAGGATCTTCCCGACTGGGTCTCCGGCGATTCCCTCCGCATTGCGCAGGTGCTCTTCAATCTGCTTGGCAACGCCGTCAAGTTCACCCACCAGGGCAAAGTCACTCTCCAGCTTGAACCAGGCCCCGCCGGTGTTCGCTTCTCTGTCATCGATACCGGCATCGGCCTCTCTCTTTCCGAGCAAGCCCAGATCTTCACCCCCTTCTGGCAAGCCGATCAGAAGGCCACTCGCAAAATCGGCGGCACCGGTCTGGGTCTGGCCATCAGCCGCCGCCTCGTGGAGGCAATGGGTGGCAAAATCGGCTGCCTCAGTGAACTTGGCCGTGGCTCTACTTTCTGGTTTGAACTGCCTCTACCCGCCACCCGGCCCGTCGAGGCTTCCACCCAATCGCTTCCTGCTTTCGCCCAGCCTCTCAAAATCCTTTTTGCCGAAGATAATCTTGTCAATCAGCGCGTCGTCGAACGCCTGCTCAAGAAACTTGGCCACAGCGTCACCCTCGCCAATAACGGCGCAGAAGCCGTAGATCTCTTTTCGACCCAATCCTTCGACGCAGTTCTCCTCGATTGCCACATGCCCGTCGAAGATGGCTTTTCTGCCGCCCGCCGCATTCGCGCCCTCGAATCTGGCACCAACCGGCGCATCCCCGTTCTGGCTCTCACCGCCCTCGCCTTTGAAGAAGACCGCGCCCTCTGTCTCGCCGCCGGCATGGACGATCACCTCACCAAGCCGGTCAATCTCGAAACTCTCGCCGCCAGCCTCGCTCGCTTTAGTTCTGCCCGGCCTGCACCAATGCACTAATCTCCGGCGGTAGCGCGAACATCGTCGCCGGAATCACTTCGTTAAACTTCACCGTCGTAAAGCTCATCGTCATCGCCACCGCTCCCATTTCATTGGTCAGCTTTACCGGCGTCGTGATCCCATCCACCAGCTTGTACTCATCCACCGTCGCCACAATCGGCACCTCCCCCATCGGTGACGGCATAATCATCCTCGTCTTCACCAGCAGACCCGATGCCTTGTCAAAGTAATGCTCCTCCGGTCGGCCCTGCTTCGGAGTCAGTCGCAGCTTGTAAGCCGTCTTGCCGTTGACCATCTCTTCTCCCACCACTTCCCGCTTCGCATAACAGTTATCCTTCTCAAGCGCCCCCCGCCCATACTCGCTCAGCGCGCCCGTCGCACAAGTTGCCAGAAATTTCTCCACCCCTGACTTGATCCTGGGCCCCAGCACCGTCTTGTCCCATACGGTCTTGCCGTCGCTGCCGTCTTCCTGCTTCCCAATGCCCGGCAAGTCCACCACGGTGTAATACTTGCCCCCGTCCTCGCGATACATTTTCACCGGGCCACGCACGTTCTGGCCCTTGATCTCCATCGTGCCGGTCATGCTCAAGGTCTTTACTTTGTCGTAAGCGGCCTGGCCGCCCGTTACCTTCACAAAGCGCTCCAGAATCGCTTCCGCCGTGGGCGCGGCCTGTCCAAACGCAAGGCTAGCGGTTGCCAGCACCAGTAGGGTTCGCATAAATCCAATCTATCGCAGCCTCCACGGGCCGGTCCCGCCCCGCCCGTAGCGTCGCTAGCGTATGGCTCACTTCCACGTCCGGTCTGACGCCCACGCCTTCCAGTTCCCGCCCGGACTCGGACACATAATTCGCCACCGCATACTGGAACAAGTCCCCGTTCGGCAAGCTCTCAATCACACTCGGCAGCGCCGCCCCCGCCGTCCGGCTCCCAAAGATCCGTGCCCGCTTCAAGTCCTGCAAGCCCCCGGCCAGGATCTCGCTCGTCGATGCCGACGCCCCGTCCACCACGATCGCCAGCGGTCCCCGGAATCCGCCCAACCGCGGAATCACCGCAAACTTCAACTCCACTCCCCGCTGGTACATCGTCCCCAGCTTCAAATTCTGCGCCTCCACAAACCAGCCTGCCATCGCATTTGCCATCACCGCCACCCCACCCGGATTCCCCCGCAAATCAATCACAAAACCCCGGCACTTCGCGCACGCTTCAATCGCTTTCTGAAACTGCGGCAATACCCTCACCACATCCAGAAACATTCCCAGCCGGAAGTACCCGATATCCTGCCCCCGGCCCACCATCTTGAATTCCCGCTCCACGTTCATTCCCTGCACAAACCCGAATCCAGCCGAGCCATCCCCCGCCGGAATCTTCACATTGACCCGCCGCTTCACCCCCGACGGCAAAACAAATTCATAACCAATCGTTTCCCCACCCGATCCGCTGATATGCCCCTCCAGCATCTGATGCAGCCGCAAGCTGGTCTGCAAGGTCGCCCCCGCCTGCTTCTGGATTTCTTCGAGCGCCGGCCCGGTCGGAACTCCTTCCACGGTCGCCACTTCCCATCCCACCTTCACACCACTTTCCGGAACACTCACTCCCGTCACCAGCACCCTGCCTTCCACCAGCCCCACTCGGAATCCAGGGCCCGTCCCGCCCCCTTGCCGCATCACCCTCGATCCCTTCCGCTCCAGTCCCGCAATCGCATAGTGGCTCTTGCCAATCTTGCTCACCATCTCCCGCAAAATCTCCCGCACTTCCTGTTGCGACTGAGCCGCTGCTACCCGCTTCCGGTATCCCTCCCGCAATCCCTGCCAACTGCCCCCGCCGGGGAGCTTCTCCAGTTGCGCCGGGCTCCAGTGCTTGTCCTGGATCGTCTGCCAAACCGCCTCGAAGCTCTCCACCTGCTGCGCCCCCGCCACCATCACCAGCCACAGCAGTCCGCCCACAAACTTCTTCATGCGTTTATTATCCTGTGAATGGATGCCACTCGAAATTACCGCAGCGGAACTCTCCCGCCTTCTCAAAGAAAATGCTCCCCTCGTTTTGCTCGATTGCCGCGAGCCCTGGGAAAACTCCACCGCCCGTATCGAGCCTTCTGAGCTCATCCCGATGAACACCATCCCGGCCAACATCAACCGCATTGAAGCCCTGGCTGAAGACAAACAACTCGTTGTCTACTGCCACCACGGCGTCCGCAGCCTCAACACGGTGGCCTGGCTCCAACGCCAGGGCATCGAAAACGCCCTCAGCTTAACCGGCGGCATCGACCGTTGGTCGATGGAAGTCGACCCTACCGTTCCAAGGTACTAAGCCCCATGGCACGCGGCTGGGAATCCAAGGACATCGAAAACCAGCAGGACCTCCGCGACGAGGCCAAACAGCCGCAGCGCGAAAAATCCCCCCGCGAAGTCCAACTGGAAGACCTCAACCTCCAGCGCACCCGCGTCCTCGCCGACCTCCAGGCTGCCTGCAACCCCCGCTACCGCGCCCAACTTGAGGCCAGTCTCCGTTTCCTCGAAGATCGAATCCGCGCGCTGCCAGAAGAGGAATAGTCGTACCCTGAAGAGGGTAGTTATGAATCTCGAACGCATAAAAAGAATCACGGTGGAGGATGGCAAGTGCGGCGGACATCCCTGCATTCGCGGCTTTCGCCTCCGCGTAAAAGATGTTCTCGAGCTGCTGGCAAATGGTGCCAGCCACGCTGAAATTCTGGCTGACTATGCCTTTCTTGAGGAAGAAGACATCTTCGCCGCCATCGAATACGCAGCCCATCAGGCTGACCACATCATTCTTCAGGCTTCGTGACCTTTATTGTTGACAACCAATTGCCCGCGGCTCTCGCCCGCTTTCTTGCTTCGAGGGGCATCGATTGCATTCACGTTGTCGATTTGGGAATGGCCAATGCTCCCGATTCTACGATTTGGAAGTACGCCTCCGAGAACGGCTGTGCCATTCTGACCAAAGATGACGACTTTCTCCACTTCGCCGCACTTCCCGGTGCGGGAGCCCGCTTGATTTGGATTCGACTCGGCAATTGCCGTACGCAAGTACTTCTGGGCTTCATCGAACGGATTTGGCCGAAAATTGAAGCAAGCTTGGCGGCCGGAGAACGGATCATCGAGGTCCGTTGAGGGGTAAACGCTGCTAGTTTATTCGGTGCTCTGCAAGTCTTACGCCATTTCGCCGCGACTGAAGAGTTACCGCTGATGGTCACTTCGACCTCCTGGGCCGTGAAAGAGCGGTTGGCTGCCCACACGTCTCTGGATCCCTATGTGCTGATGATGCCGTGCTGCTATCCCATCACAACGCAGGGACGATCATGCCGCCGCGATAGCATTGGAGCGATGCCGAAACCAGACCTCCCCAATTACTCCCTCCCCATGCGCATCGCCGTCGGAATCATTGCGGTGTGGCTGATCTATTGGCTCCTCACAACAACAGGAACCATCTAGCAACCAGAGCAAGGGACTCCGGTTCCAATCGCCCCCCCTACGACCCGCTCAAAATCACCACGGCCAGCAGCGTCGCCGCCGCGATAAACACAAACGCAAAGATCGCCAGCACATAACGGCCAACCTTGTTTTTCTCATCCTCGATCCCGTTGATCTCCCGGATAAGCTTGTCCTTGGCCGTCTTCTCGTCTCTTAAGTTTCGTTGCAGCAATTTGACTTACTTCTACTTTCCTATCTTACGGGGTTCCTGCTGCGTCATGCAGTGCAGCGTCCCCAGGCCCAGCACCAGGTCCCGGCAATACACCGGCACCACCCGCCGGGAAGGGAAGAGCTTCTGCAGCGTATTCAGCGCCACCCGGTCCCGCGCATCCTGAAACACCGGCACCAGCACAATCTCATTCGCCACGTAGAAATTCGCATAGCTCGCCGGCAGCCGTTGCCCCGCAAACCACACCGGCTCCGGCATCGGCAATTTCACCACCCGCAAATCCTTCGCGATCCTCTTGAGCAGTTCCAGATTCTCCTTGAGCGGCTCATGATTGGCGTCCCCCCGCTCGGCTTCCTCCACAATCACGATCGTCTTCTCGTCCGTAAAGCGGGCCAAATCATCCACATGCCCATGCGTATCATCTCCCGCGATGCCGTTCTTGAGCCACAGCGTCCGTTCGATCCCCAGATACTTCGCAAAGACCCCCTCCATCTGCTCCCGCGACAGTCCCGGATTCCGCGCCTGCACCTCGCTCAACAGACACTCCTCGGTCGTCAACAAAAGCCCCGCCCCATTCACATCAATCGACCCGCCTTCGAGCACCACCCGCCGCTTGCCTGCCTTCGGTTCCTGCCGCCGCACCCCAAGTGCCGCCGCCGCAAATTCCGGCACGGCATTGTCGCGCGCGAAATTGTCGTACTTCGCCCAAGCGTTAAATTGCCAGTCGAGCGCCTCCACTCCCCCCTTCGCGTTGTGCGCAAAAATCGCCATCGTGTCCCGCACCCAGCTCCGGTCCGTCGCACACACATAAAAATCCACCGCCGCCATCTCTACGTGGCACTTTTTCAGAGTCCGCCGCACCCCTTCGCGAGCGTCCTCATCCGCCACCAGAATCCTCACGCGCTCCACTCGCGCCAACTCCCGCACAATCTCCCCATAGAGCCAGGGCACGGGCGCAAATTTCCCCGGCCAGTCCGTCTTCTCATGCGGCCAGGCAAGCCAGGTCGCTTCGTGCGGTGCCCATTCCGCCGGCATCCGCAACGCCATTACTTCGCCCACCGCTGCGTAATTCCGCCATAGGCATCAATGCGCCGGTCCCGGAAGAAGGGCCAGCCCCGCCGCACTTCTTCCATCCGCGCCGGATCACACTCCACCACCAGATTCTCTTCCTTGTCGTGCGATGCCTCGGCCAGCACCACGCCAAACGGGTCGCTCACAAACGAATTCCCCCAGAACTCCAGCCCCGCCTCCTGAGTCCCTTCAAACCCAATCCGGTTCACCGCGCACACATAAATCCCGTTCGCAATCGCATGCGACCGCTGAATCGTTCGCCACGCATCCAGTTGCGACGCCCCATACTGCTCCTTTTCATACGGGTGCCAGCCGATCGCCGTCGGATAGAACAACACGTTGGCCCCTTGCATCGCCGTCAGCCTCGCCCCCTCCGGATACCATTGGTCCCAGCACACCAGCACCCCAATGCGCCCAAAGGCCGTATCAAAGTTCAGAAAACCCAGATCCCCCGGCGTAAAGTAAAACTTCTCATAAAAGAGCGGGTCATCCGGGATATGCATCTTCCGGAAAATTCCCTGCAACTCTCCATCCGCCCCAATAATGGCCGCCGTGTTGTGATACAAACCCGTGGCCCGCTTCTCAAACAGGCTCGCCACCACCACCACACCCAGTTCCTTGGCTACCTGCCCGATCACCCGTGTCGACTCGCCCGGAATCTCCTCTGCCAGGTCAAATAATTCGGCGCTCTCTTCCCGGCAGAAATACTGGCTGCGGAATAACTCCTGCAGGCAGATGATCTGACCTCCCGCCGCTGCCGTCTCGCGGATCTTAACAATCGCTTTGTCCAGATTCTCCTGGCTATTGGTTGAGCAGGACATCTGTACCAGCCCTACCCGAAATGATTTCGTGCTTCCCATCGCTGATATCATTATCGCGTCTATGACCCGTCGCCAAAGCCTCGCCTTCGCCGCCGCCGCGGCCGCTTCTGCTCAGTCTCCCGCCAAAATCGAGAAGTACATCCGCTTCGCCAACGGCCCCCGCATTTCTTGGGGCCTGGTCGTGGGCGATCAGGTCAAGCCGCTTAGCGCCGCACCCTACCTCAACGGCCGCCCCCTCAATGGCTCCAAGCCCCTCAAAGGCCTCAAACTCCTTGCCCCCGCCGACCCACCAAAGATTCTTGCCGTCGGCCTCAATTACAAAAGCCACATCGGTAACCGCGCCACGCCCAAAGAACCCGAAATCTTTTACAAGCCCGTAACGTGCCTCACCAATCCCGGCGACCCCATCCTCATCCCCGCCGGCGCAAAAAACGTCCACTATGAAGGCGAACTCGTCCTCGTCATCGGCAAGCGTGGCCGCAATCTGACCGTGGCACAAGCCCGCGACGCCATCTTCGGTGTCACCTGCGGCAACGATGTCTCCGAACGCGACTGGCAAAACGGACCCCAAAAAGACCTCCAGTGGTGGCGCGCCAAAGGCAGCGATACCTTCGGCCCCCTTGGCCCGATGCTGGTCAAAGGTTCTCCCTACGAAAAGGCCCTCCTCCAAACCCGCCTCAATAAAGAAGTAGTGCAGAAGCAGTTCATCTCCGACTTACTCTTCGATTGCCCCACGATCGTCAGCTACATCTCGAAATACGTCACTCTTGAGCCCGGCGACATCATCTACACCGGCACCCCGGGCTCCACCAAACGCATGGCCCCCGGTGACATCGTCGAAATCGAAATCGAAGGCATTGGCGTTCTTTCCAACCCTGTCAAGAACGCTTGATGGAATTCTAAAACCGCCGCACTTCTCCTGCCCACTCAGCCGCCGCATCCCTGAGCCAAAAGTGATCCCCGGCCATCGTCACCCGCCGGAACTCGCGCCTTGTCTCCCGCGCCCAATCCGCCATCGCGATGTTTTCTTCTCCACTCATCGCCGTCAACGGCATCTCGAGCGGATCCTCCACTGCGTAAACATGCGCCCGGAATAGCGCCCTGTCTCCCTCGATCCCGTCATCAAAGACCTCCCTCGCCCCCGGTGCCGTGCAACTGCTCACCAGCAACCCCGCCGCCTGCGGTCCACCCCGCCGCCGCAATTCCCGCGCCACCTCAAAGGCCAAACCTCCTCCCATCGAATGCCCCGCCAACACAAACTTCTCTCCTTCCGCTACTTCTTCCATCACCCCATCCGCCAACTCCTTCACCCAATCTCCAAACATCTCGGGCAAAGCTTCCCCCCGCCTGTCCTCCCGTCCTGCCAGCAACGCAGGCATCCAGCAAAGCCCGCGCTCTTCACGCAAAAAGCTCCATGCCTGTACTCCCCCTTCTGCCCACGGAAAGAGAAATACCTTCACCCCTTCCCCCCACTTCACGGGAAAACAACGCCGCCTCCGCGCCGCCCGGTATTCCTCCAGCCTTCGCGACAACAAGCGCCGCTTCACCGCACTGAGCGACACCCCACCCACTGCCTGCCGCAGCTTGCGCTTCACCATCACCCGCCGCAGCACTCCCTCAAACAATCCCACATCGGTCCTCGCTTGAAACTCAAGTGCCGTCTTCCTGCCTCGTTCGCTTAACTCTTCCCACTCTTCCCGCGAATTCACCAGCCGCCTCAGCGTCTCCACCCACGGCCCCAGCTCCTGCTCCGGCACCTCCGCCTCCGGCGTCATGCCCTCGCCCACCACTCCGCGATACCGCTCAATCGGCCGTACCGGCAACAGATAGGGCAACCCCATCATCGCCTCCGGCAATCCCCCTATCGCCGCTGCCAATACAGGCACTCCCCTCGACAGGCTCTCCCCCACAATCCTTCCCCACGCCTCCGCCCACAGGCTCGGCACCAGTGTGACCCGCGTCTGGCGCAAAATGTCCGTAATGTCGTCCACCGTTCCCAGCACGGTCACATTCCGCCGCTCCCGGATCGCCGCCAGGTCCGCTTCCGTCGTACCCCATCCCGGCACCACCGCAAAGCGAATTTCCGGCATCGCATCCGCCAGCCCAAGCAGTATCAGCAGTCCCTTCACCGCGCTCGCATTTACCAGCGTCACGTATGGATTGTCAAAACTCCCCACCCGTGGCGGGGCGGCAGAATCCGCCAGCGCAATCGGCGCATACTCGGCTTCCAGCTCACCATGCTGCCGGCAGTACCGGGCCACATATTCGCTCACTGCCACCACCGCGTCGGCCTCCCGCAGCCTGGCCGTCCGCTCCTCGCTCTCACTCGAAGCATCCGGCCCAAAGGGCAGCGCCACCGGTGCCCGCACCAGATACACAACTCGCCCCTCCACATACTTCAGCGCCGTCTCATACAGCAAGTGAGCCGGGTCATCTGTCGAGCTAAGAATCACATCCGGCCGGAACCCCGCCAACTCCCCACCCAATGCCTGCCTCAGATTCGTCTCCTGTGTCACCGTCCGCACTTCCACTCCATCCAACTCATACCGGAGACCGATTTCCCCCCATTTCCCAAACAAAACGCCCCGTGCCGACAGTTCATCCTCCTGCCTTGCCTCCGCCACTTCGCCAAATTCTTCCAGCCGCGTAAACACCCTCACGCGATGCCCTCGCTTGGCCAACGCCTCCATCAACAATCGGTTCGACTTGTCTCCTCCACCCTTTCCCGGATAATAAGTCGAGTTATGCACCAGACATACCCGCAATGGCCTCGGCTGCAATCCCAGTAGCAGCGTCTCCAGATCTTCCGCCTTCAGCCGCCCCGCAAACTCCCGCGCCGCGGCCATTTGCGCCGTCCGCTCCCGCGCATAAATCTCTTCCTTGCCCAGCACTTCTTCGAGCGCCGCGCTCCAGGCCTCCACCGGCTGCTCTTCCACCGCACCCACCGGCATCCCCGTCTCGTCATGCTTCCCCGTCCACACCTCAATCGGCCTCACCGGCAAGCGGTACCGGCTCACCGCCGCCGCCTCCGTCAGTCCCCCGTGGTTGCTCGCCAGCACCGGCACCCCTCGCAACATGGCCTCGGTCGCTACTAACCCGAAGCCCTCATACCAAAGCGATGGCGCCAGCAATACGGATGTCCGCGCAAACACTTCATCGATGGACCCTACCGTCTCCAACACTTCCACATTGCCCAATGCCCGCAACGCCACTTCATCTGCCTGGGTCGTCCCCCACCCCTTCAACGCCAGAAACTGCACCTCCGCGTGCCGCCGCGCCAGCTCCAGAAAGATCGGCAAACCCTTCGCCGTGCACGCATTGATCAGCAAAGCACTTCGCTTTGAAAAATTCTCATAGCTCGGCCAGGGCGGCTCCCCATAGAGTGCGGGCGGCACCACCACGGCTTCCCGTCCCAGATGCTCCCGGATGTAGCCCGCCATATGTTCGCCAATCGCCACTACCGCCAGCGCATCCCCCAACAGCGCCGCCGCCGCCGGGTCCGCATGCCACGCCTCCGGCCCAAAGGGAAACCACTGCGGCGTATGCGCCAGATACACCAACCGGTCGGGCGCCGCCCGGTAAGCCTCCCGCAAGATCGAATGCGACAAGTCTTCACTGGAAACAAGCACGAAATCCGGTTCAAACTCCGCTACCGCCGGCCCGATCCGCTCCGCCAGCCGCGGCGTCCCCGCCACGCTCTCCACATCCATCCCATCAATGTCACGCCGCCTGTCGGTGTCCCCGCCACAAACCACGCGGCACGCATGACCCCGCGCCGCCAGCGCCCGCAGCCACACCAGATTGCTCCGCGTCGAACCACCCTTCGGCGGATCATACGACGCGCTAGCCGCGAGCAGAATTCGCATCAACCTGCATTTCCTCCCCCAGCGCCGCCGCCGCTTCCTCTTCCGTCATGGCCTCGATTTCCTGCAAAATTCGAGTGTACTCTTCATGCCCCACTCCCCCAAAGGCCACCAGCTCATCCACCCGTCGCGCCATCTTCTCCAGCCTCACTTCCGCCGCATAAACATCCTCAATCCCCAGCCCCACCCCAAACTCCTCTTCAATCCGCATCAGCAACAAAACCACCTTCAACGAATGTCCCCCCAACTCAAAAAAGTTGCTTTCTCCACTCACCACATCGCACTCCAACAACTCCTGCCAAATCCGGGCCAGCCGTGTCTCGGTCTCCGTCTCCAGCTTCACCGTCCTGCCATTGCGCATCCGCTCCCGGATCGCCGCCACCGTTCGCAACTCCCGCGCAATCCGCCCATAATCCACACTATGTTCCGCGGCCCTGGCCACCACCGCCGGACGCGCCTCCACCACTTCCACCGCTGTGCCAAAGCGCAACTCGCGCAACTCCCCTGTCGTCATCCGGGGCTTCAATTGTGAGTAGAATTCCGCCGCCGGTGCGTTCTTCGCACTCGGTGCAAACTCGATCTCCACGGCGTCCACATCCAATCCCCCCAGCCACCGCATCACTTCATGCTCCACTCCCCGCCCCAGTATTCGGCAACTTAACAAAAACGTGTCCAGCCGCAACTCTCTCCCCAGTCGCTCCCCCAATACCAGCCCCGTAAACCCGTAATCTCCAAAGCGGTCCCGCACATGCACCCCCAGCACCTCCCACCCCTCCCGGAGGAATCCCTCAATCTCGGCCTCCGTCCGCCGCCGCGTCGTAAAGTTGAACTGGTTCGTCCGCTGCGTCAATTGCGCCGCCCGCGCCACTTCCTCCCCCCGCACGGCCCGGATTTCCACTTCCAACTCCAAAGTCCGGTAAAAGTCTTCGAGCGACCCTGCCGCATGCAACGCCTTGCCAAACTCCTGCACGCTCTCATACGAAGCCGCCCTCCCGGCATCCGCCGCCGTCGTCTTCAACCGGTCAAAGGCCCACACATGCTCCAGAAACTCCCCATACCCGGCCGCATCCTCCGGCAACTGCAACGCCAGCACTTCCGGCAACTGCTCATCCACCTCAGACACTTCCCGCTCGTTGTCATCCAGAAACACAAAGCTGTCCAGCCCCAGCGACAACTCCTTCGCCAGGCTCGCCAGCCCCTCAGCCTTCGGACGCCAATCCACCCGCTGCGCCGTGATCGCCTCCAGCCGCAGGGGAAATTCCGGGTGCGCTACAAAGGTCTCAATCACATCCCCCGCGTTATTCTTGCTCACCAGTGCCAGTAGCATCCCCGCCTCCCGCTGCCGCACCGCAAAACGCTGCAGGGCTTCATGTCCTGGCGTCAACTTCACTCCCTCCGGCCCGTCCTCCCCACAAATCCCCTGCCACAAGGTTTGATCGCAATCGAGCGCCAACACCTTGTGCGGCCCCTTGTGCACCGCGTGCGCCGCCCGCACCAGTGCCGTCCCCAGCGCCACAAAATACTCTTCGGTGTAGGGAATCGCCCCCAATTTCTCCCCGCGTGCACTCTGTTTCCGCATTACCGGATACCAGCGGTCCACTTGGGCGCTGCCCAGGACATACACCCCGGTAATATCGTTCCATTCCGGGCCCAATTCTTCATCACTCACCACCAGCAATGGCACCTGAAAATTCGCTGCCCTGGCCGCCACCGCCCCCCGCAGCGCCTCTACGTTCTCCGCCCGCCTCTCGGTTTCGCCCAGGTCCGCCCACCGGAACAGCAAAACGTTCACCCCATGCCGGTTCGCCGCAAAAATACTGCCGGGGTCGAGCACCGTCTGGGCCACTTGACCAAAAGAAGCGAAATTTGTTTCAAACCGGCTATGTAGCGGTTCGCTCCAAAAGCCGATTACTGATTCAAGCGGTTCTGCGGTAAAACTCGCGGCAATGCTGAAGACAAAGGAGGAAGACTCAGGCACAAACCCTCATTCTAACTAGGTGCATTTGAGTACCCGTGTACTATTTCCTGCTCACCCTCAAATGACCTCTAATGAGATTGGCCTCAGATCTCCTACTTGCCCGAGGAGCCGACCCTTTGAAAGCACTCAACCAATTCCGCTCTGCCCTATGGCTGCCCGGCATCTACAACCTGCCTCGCCTGCTCAGCCTCTCTACGCTCCTCGTCGCACTTTTCAGCATCTTCTTCCACTTTGCTTACCCCGAAACCCGGGCCACTGCCACTTTCCGCATGTTGCCCACCATCGCCCTCACCTTTTTGCTCCTCGCCTTAAGCCTCCGCCTCGCCCGTTGGGAACGTGTCAGCCCCCGGTCCGCCCGTCGCGCCAAGCTCTCCCGTCTCCTCGCCGCCTTCGCCGCCTTACTTACCTTCTCCTTCAACGACGCCCCCATCCTCCTCGCGGCTGGCCTTTCCATGCTCTCCGCCATTCTCATCCTCCAGGCCAATGGCAGCCTGCACTTCGCTCGCCGCGTCCTGCTCACCGTGAGCCTCATCATCGCTACCTGGCTTGTCATTGCCAATCTTTACGATGTCCGCCTCGGCCTCAACCCCGAATTCACCTCTGACCCCACTTCCGCCGTTCTCCTGCTCGCCCTTACTCTTTCGATCAGCCTTGCGGAAACCCGCAACGGCCTCATCCCCGTCTCCTTCGCCATCAGTCTGGGAGAACGTGGCAGCGTCCGGCTCCTTCTCGCCGCCCTCTTGATCCCTCTCATGATGGGTTATATCCGCCTCGAGCTCGCCAAATACCTCGATTGGAGCGCCAACCTGATGGAGGCCCTCCACGTCATGGCAACGCTCTGCGTCATGGCGGCCCTCTTGCTCGATAGCCTCCGCCAGGCTAGTGTCCGCATTGAAGATCAGCGGCGCACCCGCGCGGATCTCGAAGCAAGTGAGCGCGCCTATGAAGCCCTCCTCGAACAAGGCTCGGAATTCTTTGTCACCCTCAATCTTGCCGGCCGGCTCACCCATGCCAATGAAAGTGCGCGCCGCTATCTCGGCCTAGGCGACCTTCGCAAATCCGTAGTCTGCCTCGAAGACATCCTTGCCGACGAATCGCGCGATCAGGTCCGCCAGCTTCCCGACGCCCTCCTGCGCGGCGTCAGCAACAATGCAGTTCTGCTCTTCCGCCTCGCCGATGGCGAAGCCATGCCCCTCTATGTCACCGCCGCCTGCCGTCTCCGCGACGGGGCCGCCGTCGAGATCGTCCTCATCGGCCGCTCGCTGCCGCTTGGCCTCCGTCCCGAAAATACCAGCCAGGCCCTACTGGCCCCCAGCTAGTTTCCAGCTTTCATCAAAGAATCCCGCTGCGGCAATCTTTCCCGGATAGCGCGGTCCCGGCGGCGTTGCCGTATCCACAATCGCCCAATCCGGCAACTTCGGCGTCTGCCGGGCATTGTTCAGAAAATCGAATTCCCGGAATGTGAAGCCCGAATTGATCACCACATATTTCTCCGGATTCAGCGGATTCGGATAAATCAGAATCGGCGCATGGTTCCGTGGGTAACTGAAATTTCCCATCTTCAACCCCGTAGCCGTCCATTCCAACGGCAGCTTCGCCGCAATCCGTGCCAGAATCGCATTCGATCCCGGGTCTCCCCACAACACCAGATTGTTTCGCGCCATGTCCTCATCCGTCACCTGCACGTCATCCTTCACTTGCGCGTCGCCGCGAAACTGCTTCCGCCATTCCACGATCGACCGCTCCATCTCTCCCTTCACCCATTCCGCCACTTCCGGTTGCGCCGCCTTGCCCGTCGGCTTCACCACCAAAAAGGCATCCATAAAGGCATGGTCCACCGGCCCTTGCAAGCCCGGCACCTTCGCCAGGCCTTCCGGCCGCGCACTTTGCACCAGCTTCCAGCTACCGGCCAGCTTTCGCAAATGCACCCGCCAGGACCGGTCCGACGCCGCTGCCGGCGCGAGCACCGTCTGTCCGTCTAGCGCAATCTTCACCTTGCCCTGCATCACCACCGGCGCGCCACCTGGTCCAAAGTCCAGCGTCAACGCCGCGACATTGCTCGTCTTCAATTCCACTTCCCGGGTGCCCACAATTCGCGCTTCCACTCGCGCCCGCTCCCAGTGCTGTTCCATTCCGTCCAAGCGCAACCATTTCATTCGCGGATAGGCCAATGTAAACGTTGTAAACACCAACTCCCTCGGGTACTCTTCCCGTCCGCGCGCCGCAATTGCCGCCATCTTCGCTTCAATCTCCACCTTCGCCTGCGGATGATAACGGTGCCCGGTCTCGAATCCCGTCACGCGCTCCAGCTTGATACCCTCGGCCGCCATCGCCGCCTCCATCGCATCCGCCGCCTGCTTCTGCCGGTCCTGATCCCCGTTATAGGCCACTGTCGACGTATTCGCCAGATTCAGCGCATAACCCGTCGCATCATACATCCGCCACAGCTTCTGCTCCCAGGCAAACGGCGCATCCGGCTTGGTCAAATCCAGCCGCAAAAATTCCTTGGCCTCGCTGAATCCCGCCCCCGGCGCCACCGCCGCCCAGTCCCCGGCATAGTGCGTGCCAATATCCCAGGCCGAAGCTCCCCCCATCGAAAAGCCCCGAATCAGAATCCGGTTCCCGTCAATCTGGTAATGCTTCTTCACTTCCGCCAGCGCCTCATGAAAGTCCACCTCTCCGGCAAAGCGGCTCGCATTGCAATACCGCCCATAAAGGTGCAGCACAATCGCATGTGGTGGGGTAAATTCGCCCGGCCGCGTCGTCCGCTCAGACAAAAAATTCACTTCGCTCAACGTCTCGCCCCGCCCATGAAACCAGGCGTCCAGCCGCCAGCGGTGCGGCGTATCCGGCCGGAAGCTCGGCGGCACCACCAGCCCGTAAGGCTGGATGCTCTGATCAATCTTTGACCGGTATCCCCGCACCACCAGTCCGGTCGCCCGCGTCCACGGCGTCTTGCCTTCGGCGAGCAGTTGCGCCCGCTCCAGGCCCGTGCGCAGCAGCGTGTGCGCTTTCCGGATCTCATCCGCTTTGAAGAACTCGTTATGCGTCAGCGCATAGCGCACGGCTTCCCGGAAGATCAAAACATCCGGCAGCAAGGCATGCTCCCCGATTCGGGCAATCGCCCCGTCCAGCCGGGCCAGCCCTTGCGTCAGCTCATGCCGGTCCGTCGGAGACACTTCAATGCCCGGCGGCGGGATCGGCTTCAGCGTCGATTGGCCCCAAACCAGAGCCGTCACAAAAAGGACGAAAGTCAGTTTCATTAAATTCTGCCAGCGGCTTCAAGCGCCGCATGTTCCGCCTCGGAAAACAATCTCGACCGGATCAGGAATCGCAGTCCCTCCGGCCCGTCGAGCGAAAACATGCCGCCTCGCCCTGGCACCACATCCACGGTCAGTTCCGTATGCTTCCAGTACTCAAACTGAGCCTTCGACATATAGAACGGTGTCCCGGCAATCTGCCCCACCAGCACGTCGCTGTCGCCCACCAGAAATTCCCCTCGCGGGTAACACATCGGGGAACTGCCGTCGCAGCAGCCCCCCGACTGGTGAAACATTAACGGACCGTGCTTCTCCTCAAGCAGCGTCATCAACTCCAGCGCCGCCTTCGTTGCCCGTACCTGTCTCGGCGGTGTCATGGCTAAAAGAACCCCAATGCGTTCGGGCTGTAGCTCACCAACTGATTCTTCGTCTGTTGGTAATGGTTCAGCATCATCTGATGGTTCTCGCGGCCAATGCCCGATTGCTTGTAACCACCAAACGCCGCATGCGCCGGATACAGGTGATAGCAATTTGTCCAGACGCGCCCGGCCTGAATCTCCCGGCCAAAGTGATAAGCCCGGTTCATGTCGCGGGTCCAGACTCCCGCCCCCAGTCCATAGAGCGTATCGTTGGCCAGCGCCAGCGCTTCTTCTTCGTCCTTGAAAGTTGTCACGCTCACCACCGGCCCAAAGATTTCCTCCTGGAAGATCCTCATCCGGTTATGGCCCTTGAACACCGTCGGCTGAACATAATAGCCGCCGGCCATCTCGCCTTCAAACACCGCCCGGCTGCCGCCAATCAGCACTTCCGCACCTTCCTGCCGCCCGATATCGAAGTAAGACAGAATCTTCTCAAGCTGCTCACTCGATGCCTGCGCGCCCACCATCGTCGACGGATCAAGCGGATTGCCCTGCTTGATCGCCTTCACCCGCGCCATCACTTTTTCCATGAACGGCTCATACATCGACTCTTGAATCAGCGCCCGCGACGGGCACGTGCAAACCTCGCCCTGGTTCAACGCAAACAGCACAAAGCCTTCAATCGCCTTGTCCAGAAAAGCATCGTCCTTGGACATCACATCGTCAAAGAAGATATTCGGGCTCTTGCCGCCCAGCTCAAGCGTTACCGGGATCAGATTCTGCGACGCATACTGCATGATCAATCGCCCCGTTGTCGTCTCGCCCGTAAACGCGATCTTGGCAATGCGCGAAGAAGACGCCAGCGGCTTGCCCGCCTCCAGGCCAAATCCGTTCACCACATTCAACACACCCGGCGGCAGCAGGTCGCCAACCAGTTCCAGCCAGATCAGGATCGAAAGCGGCGTCTGTTCTGCCGGCTTCAGCACAATGCAATTTCCCGCCGCCAGTGCCGGCGCCAGCTTCCAGGTCGCCATCAACAGCGGAAAATTCCAGGGGATGATCTGCCCCACCACGCCCAGCGGCTCGTTGTAGTGATAAGCCACCGTCGTCTCATCGATCTCGGAAATCGAACCTTCCTGCGCCCGGATCGCTCCCGCAAAATACCGGAAGTGATCAATCGCCAGCGGCAAATCCGCCGCCATCGTCTCCCGGATCGGCTTACCGTTATCCCAGGTCTCCACCGTCGCCAGCATCTCCAGATTCTGCTCCATCCGCTCGGCGATCTGTTCAAGAACCCGCGCCCGCTTGGCCGCCGAAGTCTTACCCCACTCGCGCCGCGCCGCGTGCGCCGCATCCAGCGCCCGCTCAATGTCAGCCGCATTGGATCTCGGTATTTCGCACAGCACCTTGCCGGTCACCGGCGAAACATTCTCAAAATAGCTCTGTGAAAGCGGGGCCATCCATTCCCCCGCGATGTAGTTCGCATACCGGGCCTTTAACTGCAGCGGCATTCCGCCCAGCGTCGTCTCAAGTGTCGTCATGGTCACTCCTTTGCGCCGATTCTATAACCAACTCAAGGCCCCCGCTAGAGCAAGTTGAAACTTGGGCCCAAAGAATTCTTCATTCCGCTCCCCTTTTCGCCGCCGCCGCGTACTGGTACGTTCATATTCCAATGAATTGCAACATTCCACCAGCAACCTCCTCTTGTGTCCGAGTAGGTAACGCGAAGCGATATCGAAACGATGAACAAGGAGTTTGAAAAATGAAGCAAACGATGAAGTATTCCATCTTGGCGGTATTTTCAGCCAATTTGATGTTCGGCAGTCTCATTTCCGTGGGACCAGTTGCCGACGCAGGAGGTGGATTGGGCAGCGTTCTGACAGTGCTCACTCTTACCTCTCCAGGGAATTCGACAACTGAGTCAGGATGCGTAGGATGGAACGGCTCGGCAAATGTCACGGGTGCGTCTGCCTGCCCCGCCGGATTTGACGGAGGCGACGAACAAGCGATAAACACCACCCGGACGAAGACGGAGATTGGATTCAACAATTTCGACAGTCTCCAGATCATCTTCAACGCATCAGAGCCTGGTCCCAATTCGTCCATCACGGTTAACAATCTTGCCCTGACCTTATTCAACGGTGCAGGCTCGATTCTTGGCGTGTACACACTTGCTGCCCCGGTAACCTTCAACGAAACTGATCCTGGTTTGGGCAACGCCGGTTTTGGTTTCCAACTGGATGCGGCACAAGCGGCACAAGCCAATGCGTTTATCAATGCCAGCGGCTTGCGAATTGGCTTGGCTATCAATGCGTCCGACGCAACGGGGGGCCTGGAGACGTTGAATGTTCGGTCAATGAATAACGGGGGAGTCGTTCCCGTTTCCGAAGAAGTGATCCCGGAGCCATCAACTTATGCTCTTGTGGGTCTCTCCTTTATGGGTTTGGCCATGTGGAAGCGCAGACAGCGCTCGTAGTCCAAAGAGCTTCGTCTGAAATCCAAGGCTTCCGGAACGATCCTTCCGGGGGCTCTTCGCATTACTGCCCCTTGCCACCTCAACTCGGCACGTTGTCGATCAGCCGCACCTCGCCAAGCCAGGCGGCAGCCAGCCGGCGTCCCCACTTCGTCGCGACGTACTCAGGCCGGAAACCCTTTTCCGCCAGCGCTTCCATCACTTCAACATCAGTCAACGAACTTCTCAGCAGTCGAGAAAGCTCCGCCGCCTGACTAAGCTGGTCCGGCGAAAGACGGCCATTCCGCGAACTCAGCGCCAGCCCGCTGCCAGCGCGCACAGTCGGCACCGGAACAATCTCTGTCGGGATAAACAACGCATCCACCATCTTTCTCACTAGCGTGAGCTGCTGGTAATCCTTTTCGCCGAAATAGGCGCGATCCGCCTGCGCGATATTCAGTAGTTTCAGCACCACCGTGAGCACGCCCTGAAAATGCCCAGGCCTGAACTCGCCCTCAAGCTCCTGCGAGACCACCGTTTCAGACACCTGCACTTCATAATCATCCGGGTACATGCCCTTCTCATCAGGGTTCAGCACGTAGTCGACCTCTGCCTTTTCCAGCAGCTCGCAGTCAGCATCGAAGGTACGCGCGTACTTCTCGTAGTCGTCGCGCTGGTTGAATTGGGTCGGGTTCACAAAAAGGCTGACCAGGACATGGTCATTCTCGCGCCGCGCGCGTTCGCACAGGGAGATATGCCCCTCGTGCAGGTTTCCCATGGTCGGCACAAAGCCGAGGGAGCCCTTCAGCTCCTTACGAAGCTGTTGCCACTTTTTGGGATCCGAAACTATGCTCGGCATCGGGAAACGCTCCATTTCTGACGGACTCATTGTATTCCTCAATCGCCTCGACAAACAGCTCGGCACCGTTCAGGAATCTCTGGACGAACTTCGGCTTGAATTCGGTGTTGAGGCCAAGCAAGTCCTGAAACACCAGCACCTGCCCGTCCGTATCCGGACCCGCTCCGATGCCGATGGTTGCGATTTTCACTTCTTTGGTAATCTTATCCGCCAGGTCGCCGGGCACGCATTCGAGCACGAGCGCAAAACACCCGGCCTCCTCCAGCGCATGCGCCTCCTCGATCAGCCGGCGCGCACTTTCTTCCGTCTTGCCCTGCACGCGATAACCACCGAGCAAATGCACGAACTGCGGAGTGAGGCCAATATGGCCCATCACCGGGACGCCGGAATCCCGAAGGTGCCGGATGAAACCCGTATTGCCCGACGCGCCCTCCACCTTCACCGCATGCGCCCCGGCCTGCATAAGCACCTCGACTGCGTTCATGTTCTCCGAGAGCGATTTGCGATAGGACAGGAACGGCAGGTCGCCGACGATGAACTTGCTCTTCGCGCCGCGCACGACTGCGGCCGTATGCAGCGCCATCAAGTGGAGGTCCGCCTGCACCGTCGTTGGGTGCCCGTGCATCGTCATCGCAAGGCTGTCTCCCACCAGAATGGCGTCGATGCTGGTGCGATCTACGATGAGCGCGCTCGTGTAGTCGTAGCAGGTGATCATGGTGATCTTCTCGCCCGCCACTTTTTTCTTAGTGAAATCCAAAATGTTGATCATTTAATTTTGCTTAAAAAATCTAAGCGAATTTTCAGTCCCATGATATAGTTCAGCGTTAAGGAATCTCAATGTCTTCTTGTACCCGTTTTTTCTCAAAGCTCATGGTCACAACGCTGCTGCTTGCCGCCGCAGCTCCGCCCTCTCTTGCCCAAACCCTGTACGGATCCGTCGTCGGCCTGGTCGAGGACTCATCCGGCGGTGCGGTGCCCAATGTTACGGTGACCATTACGAACCGGGGAACCGGCCTCGTACTCGAAACACAAACAAGTAGCAACGGCTCATTCACCTTGCTGAATTTGCCCGCCGGTCTGTATGACGCCAAGGCTGCCACGCAAGGATTCAAGTCTCAAACCCGCACCGGCCTGGCGGTTACCGTGAACACGGTGAGCCGGCTGAACTTCACGATGGAAGTCGGTTCGCTATCCGAGCAAATTACGGTTGCCGCCGACGTAAACCAGTTGCAAACCGACAAGTCAGACACACATACAGAGATCTCTTCAGAGCTGGTCCAGAGCCTGCCGTTGCCGGGATTCCGCAACTACCAGTCGCTGATCAATCTGGTGCCGGGTGCGACGCCGGCGTCTTTCCAGAATGCCGCCACCGATACTCCCGCGCGCTCGCTGCGGACGAATGTAAACGGCACCAACGCCAGCACCAACGTTACGCGCATCGACGGCGCGGCGAGCGTGAACATCTGGCTTCCCCATCACGCCGGTTATGTCATGCCGGCCGAAATGGTGGAAACCGTCAACGTGACCACAACGGCAGGCGACGCAGAACAGGGTATGGCCGGTGGAGCTGCGGTCACGCTGGTAACCAAGTCAGGCACCAACACCTTCCACGGCAGCGCCTTCTGGTATCACGACAACCAGCGCTTGCGCGCCCGCAACTTCTTCTTTGCTCCCACGACGGTAAAGCCGGTCAGCATCTTCAATAACTTCGGCGGCACCATCGGTGGTCCGGTCGTCAAGAACAAGTTCTTCTTCTTCTACAGCTACGACAACACCAAGCAGCGCAACGGCGCATTTGGCCGCTATTCGGTGCCCACCGCGGATATTCGCACCGGCAACTTTTCCGCGACGGGACGGAATATTTTTGATCCGCTCACCGGCAATCCGCTCACCGGCACAGGGCGTACGCTATTCCCCAACAACATCATCCCGACCAACCGCATCAGTCCCATTGCGCAACGCATCCAGGCCCTTTATCCGGATCCGAACATCGCCGGATCTCAAAACAATTTCGCCATCGGTGCAACGCCACAGTTCAATCGGGATTACAACGACGTGAAGCTCAATTTTCAGCGCAGTGCCAATCACATGATCTGGGGCCGCTATGGAGTTATGGGTGCGCTGGTGGGTGGGCGGGGTATCTTTGGCGATGGCGTTGGTCCGTCACCCGGCGCTGACCCAGGCTTTGGCGACACGCGCATCCAGAACGCTTCGGCGGGCCACAACTATACCTTTTCACCGAACCTCATGATGGACGGCGTCATCGGGTACAACCGGCTGGACCAGACGGTACGCGGGCAGGACTTCGGCAGAGATTTTTCAACTTCCCTTGGCATTCCGGGTCTCGGGGGCAGCGATCCCCGCCAGCAGGGATTCCCCAATATCAGCATCAACGGCTATGCCGGGTTTGGCGTCCCGGGCTGGATGCCGCTGGAGCGCATTGAGGAAAGCTATACGGCAACCAATACGCTGCGCTGGATCAAGGGCAATCACAACTTTGCCTTTGGTTTTGACGGCGTGCTGCACAAAATGACTCATTGGTCGCCCCACCTTGGAACGGGACCGCGTGGCTCCTTCAATTTCAACGGCGGCGTTACCAGCGATGGCTCATTCAACAATTTCAATGGCTATGCGGCCTTCCTGCTCGGACTGCCCAACGTAATTCAGAAGAGCATTCAGCATGTGATGCTGACCGGGCGCGAGTATCAGTTTGGCTGGTATGCGCAAGACCGCTGGCAGGTGTCGCGCAAGCTGACCTTGAACGCCGGCGTGCGCTACGAATACTATCCCCTGATTGGCCGCTCGAATGGCAAGGGCATTGAACGGCTCGACCCGGAAACCAATCTGGTGTACTTGGGCGGGCGGGGAAATGTTCCGCGCGACAACGGCTTCACCGTTAGCAAAAGGATGCTGGCGCCTCGGCTGGGGCTGGCCTACCGCCTCGACGAAGCAACGGTAGTCCGCGCGGGCTACGGGATGAACTTCAGCCCACTGCCCTGGTCACGCCCGCTGCAGGGAATGTACCCGCTGACGGTCAGCTTCAACTTCCCGGCCGCCAACGACAACGTCTCGGTAGGCTCGCTGGCAACGGGTGTTCCCCCGGTTGTCGGACCGGATCTTTCAAGCGGCGTAGTCAGTTTGCCGGCCGCAGCCGACATGCGCAGCCCCTATCTGGGGGAGATCACACGCGGCTACATCCAGAGCTGGAACTTTACGATAGAGCGCAGACTGCCTGCCTCCATTGTTTCGACGGTTGCCTATGTCGGCACGCAGACGACCAACCAATCGGCCGACCGCGATATCAACTCCGGGCAGGTGCTGGGTGCGGGTAACGCGGGCCGACCCTATTCCTCGCGATTCGGACGCAACATCGCCACCAACATGTGGGACGGCTACCTCAGCTCGAATTACCATGCACTGCAGACTTCAGTACGGCGTCAGGCTGGCGGGTTGATCCTGAAAGGCTCCTATACCTGGTCGAAGGCGATTAACATGACCGATGACGAAGGTTGGGCTGGTGTTTCCTATAACTGGGGACCTGCCTTTGACCGGAATCGTGCGACGGCCGGTTATGACCGTACACACATCTTCCAAATGGCCTACGCCTACGATCTGCCCTTTGGCAGAGGCAAGCAGTTTGCCACGAGCGGTGCCGCTATGCATATTCTGGGAGGGTGGTCTATCAACGGCACCACCGCCGCCTTTACCGGAACGCCATTTACACCCAGTGCACCGGGCGGGACGCTCAACCTGCCGGGCAATATACAAACTCCCGATCAGGTGAAGGCCGTGGTGGCGCGTCCGGAAGGAATCGGCCCCAATGCTACCTTCTATGACACCAGCGCCTTTGCCGCGATTCCAGCCGGACAGGCGCCGCGTTTTGGCTCGATGGGCCGCAACAGTTTGCGTTCACCCGGAAGCTTGCGCCATGATGTTCTGCTCAGCCGGCAGTTCCAGTTTGGCGAAAGGCTGTCGATGACCTTCCGGGGAGAGGCTTACAACTTCACCAACAGCCGGCTCTCGACCAGTTTCGCTTCGGGCGATGTTACCAATCCAAACTTCCTGCGAGTGCTGAGTGCAACCGACGAAAGGCAGATCCGCTTCGGACTTCGCTTCGCTTTCTAGCAGGTGGTCCGGCGGTAGTGCGCTATGAAAATATTGATCCTGCTGCTGTCTCTTAGCAGCGTACTCGCCTTACCCGCTAGCGCTGCTGAGTTCAAATCTGACAAAGAATGTGTGGTCGGCACAAGAGTAGCGGACCGGTCAAACCGATCCGGAAAAATCGTGAGCGTGGCCAGAGGAATGTGTGAGGTGGCTCTGGACAATGAGGCCAAACCCCGTTCCTATATCTTCTGGATGCTCCGTGCGGAAAGCGAAAGCGTGGAAACCAAAGACAAACTCGTCAGTGGCAAGTACAAGTGCTACGCCTCCAGCAACGGTCAACTCCAGTACACGTCTATGGACATCATTCTTACCAGCCCGGGAGCCTACGAAAACGCGGGGAAGCAGGGTAAGTACCGCGTTGAACCCTCAAACAGGATCGTCTTCGAAACGGGGCCGCTTACGCAGTTTCATGGGAAGCTCCTCGCCGGTCCGAAGATCGGGCTGAATGCCAACGGTGGAAGCTTCTACAACACAACTTGCAGCATTTCAAAATAGCCTGCAATTGCTGAGGCAGCCTTCTCCTGAGGCACAATGAAACTTGTGCCGGAAGACTTCCTCATCTCGCTCCCCAAGGCCAGGGCGGAAGCCATGCTTGCTTCCGGGGAATGGTACGAGTGGCCGCCCCGCAAAGGCAAAGCCCGCCTCGCGGCCCGCCAGCCGCTTGCGGAATTCCTCTCCCTTCGCCACGACGACATCCGTCATCGCCTCGCTGCTCCACAGCCCATCGAGGTCGAAGCCATCGCCATCCTGATTGGCTATCCGGCCAAGGCCAGCCTCGCCCCGCTCATTGCCCTCCTGACCGATTGGTCGCTCGCCGGCCATTGCCACGTCTGGGCCGGCAAGAAGAAGGGCAGCCTCGCCTTCTGGCATCGAGGCCCGGCAGATCTGGCCCCGTCGCTCTGCGGCGAAAAGCTCCTCACCCCCAAACAATTTCTTCAGGCCCTGAAGAAATCCGGTGTCGCTGATCCCGAACGCCTTCTCGCCCAACTCCTCGCCAGTCGTAGCCTCGTCGAATTCGCCCCGGACCCCAGCAAGCCCAAAGCCCTCGGTCTCCTCAACCCCGCCGAACCTGCTCCTTTCCTCGCCCCTCTCATACTCTTGCGCGACCGTCTCCTCGCCGCCGGCGTTCCCGCCGCTACTCTGCAACAAATTCTCACCCCTGCCGATCCCGCTGCCGAGATCCTCCAAACCCTAACCCAACTCGAACCCCAACCCGACGCCCACTTCTCCCTCACCCAACTCCGCCGCAAGCTCCACCACCTCTCCAAAGAAGTCTTCGACCAGGCCTGCCTCCAGCTCGCCCAATCCGGCAAGGTCTATCTCCACTACCACGACGCGCCCTTTCTGCTGACACCCGCCCAGCGCGACGAACTCGTCTTCGACGGCCAATCCACTTACTTCATCGCGATCTCAAGGCAGGCCCATGCTCAATCCGTTTCTTGATTCCCGCGTCAAACATGCCTGGGAAGACCCCGTGGCCCAGTTGCCTGGAGTGCATGACGAAGCACTCGATCGCACCTGGCGCTACGTCGAATCGGTTCGCAATCAAAAGGTCAGTTTTGGCTTGGTGATCCATGGCGTCGCCGGAAGCGGCAAGACCCACTTGCTCTCGCTCCTGCGCCGCAAAGCAGCCGAAAGCAACAACACCGTCTTCGCCTTCGCTCGCCTCGACACTTCCTCCTCCCGGCTCTGGCGTCACGTCCGCTCCCAACTCATCCACTCGCTCGAAAAATCCGGCTGGCTCGACCGCCTCCTTGCTTCGAACCGCGACGCCATCGCCTCGATCCGCAGCCGCAAACTTCGCATCGTGCTGGATGCGCTCGCCTCCGGCCAACACCGCTTCGATTGCCTCGACTGGCTCCGCGGCGATTCCCTCGACGAAGCCACGCTCAACCGCATCGGCATTGTGCCTACCCTCGAAGACGATGCCGAAGAGCAGGCCGAAGCAGACTCGCGTGCTCTTGTCTTTAGCCTCGCTGCCTGGATCGCCCCGCTGCCCCTCGTCTACTGTTTCGATCAGGTCGAAGCCATCCAAAGCCATCCCGGTGATACGGATTCCCTCTTCCGGCTTGGCCAGGCCTGCGCCTCCCTCCTCGACCAGTCCAGCAACATTCTGCTTGTCTCCTGCCTCCAAACCTCCTTCCTCGACGAACTCCAGCAATCCGTTCGTGGTGCTGACCAGGACCGATTCCTCCGGGAGAAAATCGGTCTCGCCCCGATCCACCTCCAACAAGCCGAAGCCCTTGTCCAACTCCGTCTAGCCGGCCTCGAAGGCGTCACCCGCTCCTGGCCCGTCGATCTCAACCAACTCCCCGCCGCCCTCCCCTTTGGCACCGAAGTCATCCGCAAAGTCCTCTTCGCCGCCGCCCGCCTCTTTGATGAAGGCTGCGGTCGCCCCCGGCCCGCGCCCCTGCCTCCTGATACTTTCGTTGCCCGCGCTTACGAAACCGAGCTCGATCAGGCCACCGCCCATTACAACTCCACCTTTGCCGATCATGTCCTGTCCGACGGCCTCCCCCTGCTCCTCTACCAGGATGGCTGGCGCTCCGGCAAAGTCCCCGGCGGCATCCCTCAACCCTGCCTCGCTCTCGACAAGAGCTCCCAGCGCCGCTACGTCATCCTGCTTAACGAAAACAACAGCAACCGCATCGGCAACAAAGTCAGGCGCCTCCTCATCAAGGACGGCTCACTCTCCTCCGTTACACTGGCCCGCGATGCCTCCCTCGGCATCAGCCCTGCCGCCCGCGTTACCCGCCAGCGCCTCGAAGACTTCCAGTCCCGCGGCGGCAAATTCGTTCAGGTCTCCCGCGAAGCCCTGCTCGCCCTCGAAGCCATGCGCAAACTGCTCTCCAAGGCCGAAGCCGGCGACCTTTCCCATGAAGGCGAAACCCTCGCCGAATCCTTCGTCGACCAGTGGCTCCGGGATCACCGTCCCGCCCCCCTCGCCAGCCTTCTGGAAGAACTCACGGGCGAGGCAAGCCCCGCCCCCGATGCGCTGGCCATCCTCAGCGCCTACCTTGCCGATAACATCATTACTACGGTGGAAGCCGTCGCCGGGGCCACGCAACTCACCCCGGAGCAAGTGGAGGATTGTGCGCGTCATCATCCGGACCAACTGGTTTTCTTCGGGGGAGAAACCCCCATCCTCTGCCGCGGCGCCGGCGCTTGAGACCTGGCGCATGACCACCACCACCCTCTCTGTCAGCGAAATCCGGTCCGCCCTCCTCGCCCAAACCGGCTTCGCCTCTGGCGACGGCGCAACGAGTCTGGCCCTGCTCGGTACTCTCTTTCATGACTGCGCCACAGCCCTGGCTTCGCCTCATTCTCATTCCTGGTGGGGCCATTCTCTCGACCCCAGCCGCCTCGAATCCGACACCGCCCCCAAGCTTCTCCTCAACCGCCTTTACGAACAATTCCTCGGCCCGCAGTTGATCCGCCACCGTCATCCGCTGGCCAGCCGGGGCAGGGAAGTCCTCTCCCTCTGGCAGGCCCTCGAAGCCTTTGCCAACTGGTTCACCGCTGTCCTCCGGCAGGCCCACTCGCGCAGCCTCCTCCAATTCGCCAACGGCCAGTGGTCCGGCATGGATCAGATCATCCTGCTCAATCACAGCCTGCGCTGGGAACTCGATACCTCCCTCGCCGTCCAGGGCGAAGCCGATGCCCTCTTCCTCGATCCGCAAACCAACCGCTGGTGCGTCGTCGAGTTCAAGCTCGGCGCAGGCTCCCCCGAAGCTGACCTCGCTCAAGCCTGCCTCTACCACCGCATGCTCACCGATTCCCTTTCTCCCGACGGCAGTCTTTGCGTGCTCTGGTTCAAGCCCGCGCTCGATCAGCGCCTCTTCACCGCTGCTGATGTCGAGCCCGCCCAGGCTGCCCTCGAATCCCTCATCCGTGCCCTCGCCGGGCCGCCCCCCGCTCCCGCTGAACCGCGCTTCCTCGATGAGTCCCAACGCCTCGTCACCACCTTTCGCGAAATGGGCGTCGATCTCAAGCTCACCGGCGAACCCCTCGCCGGACCTTCCTTCGTCCGCTACCAGCTCATGCCGCGCCCCGGTGTCAGCGTCCGCTCCATCACCGCCAAGGCCGATGACCTGCAAGTCCAGATGGGCCTGCTCCATCCGCCCATCATCCACATCGTAAAGGGCCGCGTCACGGCCGACCTCGCCCGCTCAGACCGCCAACCGCTCTCCCTCAACTCCATCCAACTTTCCCCCGGGCTTCTGGCCGGTGTCGATGTCGCCGGCCAGCCCCAATACATCGACCTCACCGACTCAACCACCCCCCACCTTCTCGTCGCCGGCGTCACCGGTAGCGGCAAGAGTGAATGGCTCCGCCTCGCCGTCGCCTCCCTCTTGCTTGGCCCCCAGCCCGAGGCCATCAAGCTCGTCCTGATCGACCCCAAGCGCAACGCCTTCCTCGACTTCCGCGACTCCTCCCACCTCTGGCGCCCAGACGCTCTCGTCCTGCCCGACGAAGGCCCGGCCGAGGACATTCTCGATGCCATGATCGAAGAGATGGAGCGCCGCTACCTCCTCTTTGACGGAGCCCGCGACCTCTCCGAATATGCCTCCCGCACCGGCCAACAACTCGACCGCATCGTCCTGCTCTGTGACGAATACGGCGACCTCGTGGCCGAAAAGAAGCGCAAGGAAGCGATTCTGGAGCGCGTCAAGCGCCTCGGCCAGAAATCCCGCGCCGCCGGCATCCATCTCATCCTCGCCACCCAGCGCCCAGACCGCACCGTCGTCGATGGCATCATCAAGGCCAACCTGCCCGGTCGAGTCTGCCTCACCGTCACGAATTCGCTCGAATCCCGCATCGTCCTCGATGAGGCCGGAGCCGAAAAGCTGACCGGCAAAGGCGACTTGCTGCTCAAGCGAGGTGGCGAGTCAATCCGTCTCCAGGCCCCCCTCGTTGACGCCGCTTCCTGGCAGCGTCTTTTGCCCCTGCCCCACTAATTCCGGGGCAATTGCCCCAATTAGAAATTTTCATCGTACTGAAAACAAAACGTATTTTGTTTGGCAACAATCATGCATTACGATAAGCCCTATGAAAGCAATCCTTACTTCCTTCCTTTTGGTGGCAAGCCTTGCCTCCGCCGCGGATGTGGCCGCTGGTAAGAAAGCCTATGATGCAGCCTGCAAGCGCTGCCATGGCGCAGACGGAGCACCCAACGCTGCCATCGCCAAAATGATGAAAGTCGAAATGCACCACCTCGGCTCCAAAGAAGTCCAGGCCAAGAGTGACAAGGAACTGCTGAAGGAATCCATCGAAGGCATCGGCAAAATGAAAGCCATCCCCTCCGCCGCCAAAGAGGGTGAAAACATCGTCGCCTTCCTCCGTACGCTCAAACAATAGGCGCATCGCATCATGAGTCAATTCGCGCGCCGCTGGGTGCTGCCGGTCCTGTATTTCACCGACAACTGGATGAGCCGCGCCGGTCTGGCTCTCCTGCTGACCAGCACCGTCCTCTGGATCTTCCTCACCGGCGCCAGCACTGCTTCCGGTTATCTGGGCATCCTTCAGTTCGTCGCCTTGCCGGCTGCCTTCTTCGCCGGTCTGGCCCTGATTCCGATCGGCATGAAGCTCCAACGCCGTCGCGACGAACACCTCCTGCCGGATAAGATCGACTTGGCCAGCCCCCAGGTCCGCCGCTTTCTCACCTTCGTTGCGGCGGCCACCTTCGTCAACCTCGTCATCGGCGGTGCGCTCACCTATCAGACCGTCCATTACATGGAGAGCAATAACTTCTGCACCACGGCCTGCCATGTCATGGAGCCCGAGCACCGCGCCTTTGCCGCCGGTTCCCACACTCAGCTCAAGTGCGTCCAATGCCACGTCGGCGAAGGTGCCGGCAACATGATCCGCGCCAAGCTCAACGGCACCCGGCAGCTCTTCCAGATCATTACTGGCGGCTATTCCCGGCCGATTCCGTCCCCGCCACACGAGCTCAAATCCGCCGCCGAAACCTGCGAAAATTGCCACTCTGCCGACCATGACTACGGCAACCGCCTCTGGCGTCGTACCCAATTTGAAGACGACGGCACCCGCACCGAGACTGCCCTTCTGATGCCAGTCACCAGCATCCACAATGCCCACCAGGGCATGGAATACGATGCTGCCGACCCGGCCCGAGAGAAGATCCTAGCCGTCCAAACCCCCAAAGGCGAGTACACAAACGGCGAACCCAAGGCCAATGCGGCGCTCCATCGCAAGATGGACTGCCTCGATTGCCACAACCGCCCTGCCCACGAATTTGAAAACCCCGAGCGAGCCGTCGATCGTATGATGGCCAGTGGCCGACTCCCGCAAACCCTTCCCCGCTTCCGCACGGTTGCCCTCGAAGTGCTCCGAGGCCGTTACTCGAACCCGGCCGGCGAAATCCCGACCGCCCTCGCCAAGGCTTACCCCACCAACCCGGAAGCCAGGCGCGCATCGACTGAACTGATTGCCCTCTACGAGCGAAACATTTTCCCCGAAATGAATATCACTTGGGGTACTTACCCGCAGCACATCGGCCATACCGATTCGCCGGGCTGCTTCCGCTGCCATGGCGGCAGCCTGACTTCAAAACAACCCATTAAGGCCATCACGGAAGATTGTGAAGCCTGCCATAAAATTCTAAATGCGGAAGAACTGGGAGGATAATCAATGCGATACGGAAAATATCTCATCTTTTTGTTGATACTTGCTGCCGGGCTGCTAAGCGGCGTCGGCAAGAAGACCTATAGTGCGCTCGAAAAGGCCTTCTACGCCGACGAGAACACTCTCAACTTCGTGCGCCCGGGCCTCGACCTCAAAATCGTTGCCGCTGTTGTGAACCCCGATGGCTCGATGGCTGCCCGCGTGCGGATCACCGACCCGATGGGCGTTCCCCTCGATCGTGTTGGTGCCTTCACCCCCGGCCCGGTCAATATCAGCCTCGTCGCTGCCTTCCTGCCCCAGGATCAGGACACCTACACCGCCTACACCACTCGCGTGCAGACCAGCCCGATCACCCGCGAATCCGCCACGCAGGCCGTTGCCGATTCCGGCGGTGTCTGGCACAAGAATGACGAGCCCGGTGAGTACACCTACACCTTCCGCACCCGCGCCCCGGCCAACTTCGACCGGACCGCCACTCACACCATCGGCGCTTACGCAACCCGCGACCTCACCGAGTTTGACCTCGGCACCAATTACGCCAGCACGACCTTCGACTTTGTCCCCGACGGCAGCCCGGTCACCAAGGTGCGGGATGTTGTCCGCTCGGCAAGCTGCAACGCCTGCCACACCACGGTCGCCGCCCACGGTGGAGCCCGCCGCGGCATGGAGATGTGCGTGCTCTGTCATAGCCCGCAGTCGAAAGACCCCGACACCGGCAACACCCTCGACATGACCGTCATGACCCACAAGATCCACATGGGCAAGGCCCTGCCGAGCGTTCGGGCCGGAGGCAAGTATCAACTCATCGGCTTCCGGCAGTCCGTGCAGGACTATTCGAACGTAGGCTTCCCGATGGACAACCGCAACTGCGCGGCCTGCCACACCGGCGAGGCCACTCAGGCTTTACACCAGTACCGCCCAACGATTGCCTCATGCGGCTCCTGCCACGACAACATCAACTTCGCCGAAGGCACCGGCCATATCCGTCAGGCCGACGATAGCCGCTGCACACAGTGCCATCGCCCCGAAGGCGATCGCGAATGGGATCTCTCCGTCAAAGGCGCTCATACCGTGCCCGAGTTCTCCCGCAATCTCAAGGGCCAGACCATTGAATTGCTAGAAGTAAGCAACACGGCAGCCGGACAGAACCCCGAGATTACCTACCGCCTCAAGGACAGCGAAGGCAAGATTCTGGCTCCGTCGGAGATGAATTCTCTCTCGCTGATTCTTGCCGGCCCCACGGGGGACTACAGCGCCTACTGGTCCGAAACCGGACGAAATGACCAACTCAGCCCGAGCGGCACGGCCACCCATCGCTTCGCCCGCACGATCCCGGCCGATGCCCGCGGCAGCTTCTCGATCTACGCGGAAGGCTACCGCAACGTAAGCTTTGAAGGGCCTTCCCGCATCCCCGTTACGGTGCGCGACCCGCTTAAGAACCAACGGATTGCCTTCAGTGTCGATGGCAGCCCCACGGCTCCGCGCCGTCAGGTGGTCAGCACCGAAAAGTGCAATGCCTGCCACTTGAGGCTCGAATTCCACGGCCGCAACCGCAACCAGGTGGAAGAGTGCACGGTCTGCCACAACTCGACCATGACCGACGCCGCCCGCCGCCCGGCCGGCCAGCGTCCGGCCGAAAGCATCAGCTTTGCCACCATGGTGCACCGCATCCATACCGGCTCAACCCAGGGCCGCGACTACGTCCTCTACGGCTTCGGCAACGTCGCCCACGACTACAGCAAGGTGACTTACCCCACCAGCCCGGCCGATTGCTCCACCTGCCACATCAACAATTCGCAGAACCTGCCACTGCGCGAAGGTCTGCGCACCATCAATGACCCGCGCGGCTGGCTCCCTGAGCCGGGTGCCGCGACTGCAGCCTGCCTGAGCTGCCACACCTCGCGAGAAGCTGCCGCCCATGCGCAACTGAACACGGCGGCGCTCGGGGAAAGCTGCACGGTCTGCCACGGCCCAAGGTCGCAGTTCTCCGTAGCCAGGGTCCACGCCCGCTAAAATGCTTGTCTTCTACTTCATT
>CAZECF010000014.1:0-29362 GCA_964510335.1 uncultured Bryobacter sp.
GGTACTCTCCCACCCCACCTCCAAACTCCTCTTCCACACCTCGCAACAAAGCTTCCTCCGGCAAGGCCACTGCCACGTGCGGCAACTCCACCGTCTCCCCTCCCCACTTCACAATCCGCCGCTCAATCCGGTACCCCGCCGCCACCTCCCCAAAAATATCCTGCAACAAGTTCTGGGTAGCCCCATTCAACAACACCACCGGCACCTGCCGCCGCACACCCCCCTCCCGCTTCACACTCCACCCCGCCCTCCCCAGCAATCGCCCGCAAGCCGCCACCGCCAACCCATGGCCACTCAGCAAAACTTCCCGCATCCCAAAACCTTAACATTGCATCTAACAAGAAAGAGTTATCATTATCAATACGAATATGAACCCAACTTCATCGCGCGTACCCGTCACCGTCCTCACCGGCTTCCTGGGTGCCGGCAAGACCACCCTTCTCAACCGCATCCTTACCGAACAACACGGCAAAAAGATCGCTGTCATCGAAAACGAATTCGGCGAAATCGGCGTCGACCAGGACCTCGTCATCAATGCCGAAGAAGAAATCTTCGAAATGAACAACGGCTGTATCTGCTGCACCGTCCGAGGCGACTTGATCCGCATCCTCGGCAACCTGATGAAGCGTCGCGACAAGTTCGACCACATCCTGATCGAAACTACCGGCATGGCCGACCCCGGCCCCGTCGCCCAAACCTTCTTCGTCGACGAAGACATGCAGCAGCGCCTCTCTCTCGACGGCATCGTCACCCTCGTTGACGCCAAACATATCTGGAACCACATCGACGATTCCGACGAGGTCAAAGAACAGCTCGCCTTCGCCGACGTCATCGTCCTCAACAAGACTGACCTCGTCTCCCCCGCCGACCTCGACCGCCTCGAAGCCCGCATCCGTTCCATGAACGCGGCTGCCAAACTCCACCGCGCGCAAAATGCCGATGTCTCTCTCGACCACATTCTCGACCTCGGCGGCTTCAACCTCGACCGCGCTCTCGAAATCGACCCGCAATTCATGGAGCCGGAATATCCCTTCGAATGGGGCGGCATCTATCATCTCCAAGCGGGCCAGCACCAACTGATCCTCAATCCCGGTCCCGATCCCACCATCGACATCGTCCTCGAACCCGCCTCCGGCAACTCGCCTCAGGACCTCAAGGACGCAATTGAACGCGCCATCGTGCGCGACTTCGTCACGCTCCCGTGCCCCGGCACGCATAGCCTCACCGTCGATTCACCCGGTTACTATGCCCTCTTCACCCAGCACCATCCGGACGAATTCGAAGCCACCTTCGCCGGCCAGCAGCCCCTCGTTTCACAAGAATTCAAGCCCGATCACCAGCACGACGAAGAAGTCTCCTCTGTCGGCATCACCACTCCCGGCGACCTCGATAGCAAGCGCTTCAACTCCTGGATGAGTGAATTGCTTCAGACTCGCGGCACCGACATCTTCCGCATGAAGGGCATCGTCAGCATCGCGGGCCGCGACGAGCGCTTTGTCTTCCAGGGGGTTCACATGCTCTTTGACGGCCGTCCCGATCGTCCCTGGGGCAAGGAACCCCGCCGCAATCAGCTCATCTTCATCGGCCGCCACCTTGACCGTGAAGCTCTCCAGCATGGATTTCTGAAATGCCTCGCCTAAGCACCAGCCTCGAAGCCGTCTGGTCGCGCCGCCTCAACGATTGCATCCTGACAATGGACTTCTCCTCCTGCGGCAGCTATCTTGCCGCCGCCGAGGCTTCCGGTCGCGTCGTCATCTATCAGATCAGCTCCGGCAAACCCCTTTCCAGCATGGACGCTCACGGCTTCGGCACCACCTCGGTTGCCTTTCAACCCGGTTCCACTCTGCTGGCCACTGCCGGTCAGGATGGCAAAGCCCGCCTCTGGAACGCCCTTGAAGGCCAACTGCTCCACACCCTCGAAGCCGGAGCCACTTGGGTCGAACGTGTTGCCTGGTCCCCTTCCGGCCTTTACCTCGCCACGGCTGCCGGCAAGGCCCTCCGCCTTTGGAATCCCGACGGCTCCCTTCACTCATCCGCTCCCGCGCACAACTCCACCATCGCGGACCTCGAATGGATGCCGGCCACCGCGCGCTATCCCGCCGATGTCCTGGCTTATTGCGGCTATGGCGGTCTCGTCTTCTGGCGTCCCGATCTCGGCCATGCCTACAAATCCTACGACTACAAAGGCTCCATGCTCAAAATCCGCTGGAGCCCCAACGCTTGCTTCATCGGCACCGGCAACCAGGATGCCTCCATGCAATTCTTCGTGCTCCCCGAAGGCATTGAAGGTCCTTCCCGCGATCTCGTCATGTGGGGCTACCGCACCAAAATCCTGCATATGACCTGGGACCCCAAGTCCCGTTTCCTTGCCACCGGCGGTTCTTCCACCATCGTCCTCTGGGATTGCTCCGGCAAAGGCCCGGCGGGCTCCAAACCCGGCCTCCTCGATTTCCATATGCGTCTGATCTCGGGCCTCGCCTGGCAAGCCAACGGCCCCCTTCTCGCCAGCGGTTGTGAAGAAGGTCTGCTCGCCCTCTGGAACCCGGCCAGGCAGGACCGCCCCATCGCCACCGACCATCTCGGCGCATCCATTTCCCAAATCCTCTGGTCGCCACAAGACCACTTTGTGGCGGCGGCCACCGAAGACGGCGATCTCAAACTCTACCCCGGAGCAGTCTCATGACCCCTGTCACCAAGCGCATGGTCCCGGCCCACATCCTCGTCTGCAATGGCTGCTGCTGTGGCCAGACTCAGAAAGGCCACCCGCCTGTTCCCCTCGACTGGCTCAAGCAGGAATTCAAAGCCCGCAAGCTCCTGCGCAAAGTACACCTCACCATCGCCGGCTGTCTCGGCCCCTGCGATACCCCGAACGTTGTCTGCATCAACTTCGCCACCGGCACCCGCTGGTTCGGCAATCTAACCCACTTCTGGCAATACGAAGCCATTCTCGACTGGGCCTCCGCCTCCGCCGAAGCCGGAAGCCTCCTCCCCTTGCCCGCTTTCCTCGCGGACCACGAAATGGACGTCCTGCTGCCCGCCAATCCACCCGGTACCCCTTTCGGCAACCCTATAATTGCGGAAGGCCAGCTATCCGGGCCGCTACCAGCGCACCGACAGCCGAATCGACCTGCGTGAGCGCCAGCCGCTCAGACAAGGTTTCCTTCGCCACCATGCCATGTCGATGCAGTGCTCGGACAAAGTCGAGATCCTTTTCCCGCCCAGCCACGAGCTTGGCGATAGCCAGATCGTGTACTTCAAGACACCAACCGCGTATGGACCGGGTATTGGGGCCGCAAACTGGAATTAGCCGTTCCATCCAGCCCGAGGGAAGCACCGCCGTTTCGGGTCCCACCCCGTGCGCATAGTACCCATACGTCCGCTCAAATGGCGAGGCTTCGCCAATCGAGCCGTCGATCAGGTCAGACCTCTCCGGGTACTTTTTCGGATATACGTCAGCTTCCTGAGAGACCAGTAACTCGGGGGGCGCATTCGGGAACTGCCCCAAAATCGCCTGACTCCCGATTACGATAATGTCATCGTCATCCGAGATCGTCCCCGCCGCCCGGATCACATGCTCCAGTTGCAAACGCGTCATAGATCGCCCAGCGCTCCTTCGGAGTGAGAATGCCAGCGAAGGGGCTCGTCTGCCGCATCGCCCGCATCCCTTCGGTGTCTTGCTCCAACACTTCCAACAATCTGTCCAGCGGCCCCGCAAGAACTTGCTCCCAGCGATCGAGATACGGCTGCGTGCGGCCTGCGGTGGCAGCCCAGCGTTGCAGATTGTCGTGCGCGATCGACAGCAGTCCGGGCGAGGCGCGCAACTTCGCCGCGATGGCGCGGTGCATGGCCAAACTCCTCGCATCGATGCGGGCGTGACCTGCGAGCTGTGCCGGAGCGGGCATCGTTTACCTATTGGCATTGTAGCCCTCCAGCAATCTTTCCTCCCTTGCCCAGCCCGATTCAGCTATCCTAGATCTGGAGCGTTTGCCAGCACTCACGCGGATCCTCAAAATTTGATCCAACAGTCAAAGTCATCGGGACTTTAACTCGTTTTCAACGCCGGTGTGCAAGATCGGCCATCCTAGGGTGGCGTCGGATAAGCCTGATGGCGTGCGGTGGGTCCCACCCTAGCTTAAGCAAGGGTCAATGACGGGGTTCTGCGGCTGTCAAACGCTCCTGTTTTCTCTCACAAATGAATATCCTCTTCATCGGCGATATCTATGCTTCCACCGGCCGCAACATGGTCGCTTCCCATCTCGCCGATCTCCAGGCCCGCCACTCCGTCCAACTCACCATTGCCAACGCCGAAAATTCCGCCGGCGGCTTCGGTGTAACCCCCCACATCGCCGACGAACTCATTGAACAAGGCGTCGATGCCATCACCACCGGCAACCACGTCTGGGACAAGCGCGACTTCTACGAATACCTCGACCGCTCCCCCCGCGTCACCCGTCCCGCCAACTACCCGCCCAGCCTCCCCGGCAAAGGCCTCATCTTCGTCCAGGCCCGCAACGGCGTCGAAGTCGCAGTCCTCAACCTCCAGGGCCGCGCCCACATGACTCCCATCGACTGCCCCTTCCGCATGGCCGACGAACTCCTCGCCCAGATCCCCGCCTCCATCAAAGTCCGCTTCCTCGATTTTCACGCCGAACTCACCAGCGAAAAAGTCGCCATGGGCTGGCACCTCGACGGCCGCGTCTCCGCCGTCATCGGAACTCATACTCACGTCCCCACCGCCGATACCCGCATCCTCCCCGGCGGTACTGCCTACCAAACCGATTGCGGCATGACCGGGCCCTACGAAGGCGTCATCGGCGCCGAACGCGAACTTGCCCTCAAACGCTTCCTCACCGCCCTCCCCGTTCGCCTCGAAGCCGCCAAGCGCGGCGGCGAACTTCACGCTGTCCTCGTCGAAGTGGACGACCACTCCGGCAAGGCCCTCCGCATCGAGCGCATAACCCGTCCTGCCTAAGGTTTTTCGCTGATCTACCCTCAAGTTCTGCGCTTTATCCGTCGATACCCGACTAATTCGTAGATTCGGATGAAGCGATTCTTCTCATCGGCGCTCTGGACTTGGGTCATCATCTTGCTGGCCCTGCTATGCCTTCTGGCCGGCAACCAGCAGATCCAGACTGTGCAGCACCACCAGGAGCGCCTCGATCAGTGCACCAACCTCGCCCGGGCCTTCAATGGGCTCGAAGAAGGCCTCTGGAATCTGGAAGTAGTCCTCGAAGCCCGCCGTACCGATTCTTCCCCCGAAGTCCAGCAGCGCATGATTCAGGACCTTGTCCGTCTCAAGAAATCGGTGCGGGACACCCAATCCCTGCCCGCGATGCACACCGAGAATCAGGGTGCCCTCATCCGCCTCGATACCGTCCTCATTCTCCTCGAAAGAAACTTGAGCCTCGAATCCTTCAGCTTCGAGGAAGGCAGTTCCAATTTACGCCGCGCCCAGCAGGAAGTCCGCAGCGCCTCTGCCCGGCTCTGGCAGCAATACCGCGACGTGGCCGTTGAAATCACCAATCGCTGGCAGGAAGTCAATTTGCTCGTCCTTCTCTCCTGCCTCCTTGCCGCTTTTCTCGCCTTCCTGCTCCGCTCCTACCACCGGGACCTCATGGAGCGCAAAGAGGCCGAACGCGCCCTCCGCGAAAGTGAAGACCGCTACCGCAGCCTCGTCGAAGTCAGCCCCGATTCGATCCTGGTCCACCGCGACGGCAAGGTCCTCTTTGTCAACTCCACCGCCGTTGCGATGTTCGGTGCGGAATCCGCTCGTGCCATGCTCGGTCTAGACCTGGCTTCCCTCACTGCTCCCGGCAATTCCTGCATGAAACGCCTCGACGGCACCATCATGGACGTGGAAACCGTCTCCACCGATTTTGCCTACCAGGACCATCCCGCCGTGCAGATGGTCATCCGCGACATCAGCGACATCCGTCGCCAGTCGGAAGCTCTCGCCGCCACGGAACGCCGCTACCGCACACTCTTTGAAAATGTCTCGGAAGGCGTTTACCGGTCTACCCCCGACGGCCGCATCCTCGAAGCCAACCCCGCGCTCGTCCGCCTGCTTGGCTTCAAGTCCCTCGACGAGCTTCGCACCACCACCATTGACCGCGACCTCTACGTGGACCCGCCCGCCCGCGCCGCCGCCGTGGCCCGGCTCCAGGCCTCTGGCTCTCTCAACAACTACGAGTTGCGCCTGCGCCACCGCGATGGCTCGATCTTGACTTTGCTCGAAAACGCCCGCATCGTCACCGCACCCGACGGCTCTGTCGAGTGCTACGAAGGTACGCTCACCGACATTTCTCACATCAAGCAGGTGGAAGCAGCCCTCGTCCACGCCCGCGATGAAGCCCTGCATGTCTCCCGGCTCAAAAGCGAATTTCTCGCCAACGTCAGCCACGAAATCCGCACCCCCATGAATGGCATCATCGGCATGAGTGAGCTCCTGCGCGATACCCCCCTCAGCGTCGAACAGAGTGAATATGCCGATGCCGTCACGCGCAGTGCCCGCTTCCTCATGAACATCATCAATGACGTTCTCGATTTCTCCAAAATTGAAGCCGGCCGTGTCGATCTCGAAGACCTCGATTTCGACCTGCGTGAATCCGTCGAAGACGTCATCGAACTTCTCGCCGAGCAAGCCCACGAAAAAGACCTCACCTTCGGCGCTATCTTCGATCCCTCTCTTTCTTCCCTCTACCGCGGCGATCCCTACCGCTTCCAGCAGGTCCTCACCAATCTCGTTGGCAACGCCATAAAGTTCACGCCTTCCGGAGAAGTTCTCGTCCGCATCAGCGCACCCGGCCAGGATCAGCTTGAACTGGAAGTCCTCGACTCTGGCATCGGCATCCATCCCGTCATCCGGCCCCGTCTTTTCCAGCCCTTTACTCAAGGCGATGGTTCCACCACGCGCCGCTTCGGCGGCACCGGCTTGGGTCTTGCCATCAGCCGCCAACTCGTCGAACTCATGGGTGGCGAAATTGGCGTGGACAACCGTGCCTCGGGTGGTTCCCGCTTCTGGCTCCGGCTCCCCCTCCCTGCCGTTGCTCCTCCCCTTTCTCGACCCCCGCAATGCGCGGGTCGCGCTCTCGTGGCCCTTCCGCCTTCGCCTTTGCGGGAACTCGTCCTCGAAGAGCTTTCATCCCGAGGCGTCACGGTCACGGAGGCTTCTGACGTCCAGCACTTCCTCCTGCTGGCTGGCGATGCTGCCGCCCAGGCTTCTCCCTTTGCCTTTAGCCTGATTCATGGCCAGTGGATTGGCTCCGCCGACCTCTCTGCCATCCCCAACCTGCTGCGCTTTATCCGCATCCGCGACCGCGCCTCCGCCGTCCACAACGCTGCCAATGGCATCACCCTGTCTGATCCCTGCCGCCGCCGTGTCCTCGTCGAAGCGATTGACCGTCTCGCCGCCGGCGTCAACCACTCTGCTTCGCTCCTCGATCTCAGCCGCCACATCATCGCTGAAGCACAGTCCCAAGCCTCCGCCCGCCCCCGCGTTCTCATCGCCGAAGACAACGCCATCAACCAGCGCGTTGCCCTCCGCATGCTTGAAAAACTGGGCATCGATGCCGATATCGCCGAAAACGGCGCTCTGGCTGTCGAAACAATCCAGCAATGCTCCTACCCCCTTGTCCTGATGGATTGCCAGATGCCCGAAATGGATGGCTTTGAGGCCACTGCCCGCATCCGCCAATGGGAATCCACCCACCACCTCCCTCGCATCCCCATCATCGCCATGACCGCCCACGCCATGCCCGGCGACCGCGAACGCTGCCTCGCAGCCGGTATGGATGACTATCTCTCCAAACCCATTTCTTTGTCTGCCCTCGAACAGGTCTTGTGCCACTGGATCGAAGTTCACCGCGAACACCCCGCTTCCCTGTCCAGTGCTACCGCTTCCTGAGGCTTTTGCTACCTTTGAGCTAGATGCTCAACCCCACGATCTTCCGCGAATACGACATCCGTGGTATCGCTGATCGCGACCTCCTTTCCCCTGACATTGAAACCCTCGGCCGTGCCATCGGCACCTACCTGATTCGACGCTCCGGCCGCCGCGTCAACCTCGCCCGCGATTGCCGCCTTTCCGGAGAGCGCCTCCACGATGCCCTCCTCAGCGGCCTCCTCGCTGTCGGTTGCGAGGTCACCGACCTCGGCGTCGTGCCCACCCCCCTGCTCTACTACTCCGTCTACAAACTCGGTTCCGACTCCGGCATCATGATCACCGGTTCCCACAACCCCTCCGACTACAACGGCTTCAAGATGATGACCTCCCACGATGCCGTCTACGGTCAGGACATCCAGGACATCTACGCCCTCACGCAATCTGGCGATTTCACCTCCGGCCCCAGTTCTGTCGAATACGCCGATATCGCCACTCCCTACGTCGAAGAAATCTCCCGGTCCTTTCAATTCGACCGCCGCATCAAGGTCGTCTTCGACGCTGGCAACGGTACCGCTGGCCCCACCCTCCACCGCCTCCTCGAACGCCTCAACGTCGAAGCCATCGAAATGTTCTTCGACATGGATGGCAGCTTCCCCAACCACCACCCCGACCCCACCGTCGAATCGAACCTCGACCTTCTCAAAGCCGCCGTCAAGCACCACCAGGCCGACTTCGGCCTCGCCTACGATGGCGACTCAGACCGCATCGGCGCCGTCGACGAACAGGGCACCGTCGTCTGGGGCGACCAGCTCATGCTCATCTACGCCCGCGAAATCCTTACCCGCAAGCCCGGCTCTACCTTCATTGCCGAGGTCAAGTGCTCCCGTCTCCTCTACGACGAAATCGCCCGCCTCGGCGGCAACGCCATCATGTACAAAACCGGCCACTCCCTCATCAAAACCAAAATGAAGGAAGTCCACGCCGAACTCGCCGGCGAAATGTCCGGCCATATCTTTTTCGCCGATCGCTACTACGGCTTCGACGACGCCCTCTACGCTTCCTGCCGCCTCATTGAAATCGTCGCCGCTTCCGGCCACCCCCTCTCCCACCAGCTCGCCGGGCTCCCCCGCTACATCAACACCCCCGAAATCCGTACCGACTGGCCCGACGAAACCAAGTTCGATGTCGTCGCCCGTGTCACCAGCCATCTCAGAAAGTCCTACGACGTCAATGATGTCGATGGCGTGCGCGTCACCTTCCCCCACGGCTGGGGCCTCCTGCGCGCCTCCAACACGCAGCCCGTTCTGGTCTCCCGCTTCGAGGCGGAAACCCAGGCCCAACTCGACGAATACCAGACCATTTTCCAGGCCGCCCTCGACGCCTGCAAATAACCGGTCGCAATTCTTTGAGCGCTGGGCTATAATCAGCCAAAACTCCGGGAGCCAGTCTTGCCCGAACGCTCAGAACTCTATCAGTTGCTGCTCAAAGCCACCAGCGACATCGTCTACGACTACAACCTGGCCACCAACCACATCGAGTGGAACTCCAACCTCGAACGGCTCGGCTATGATCCCGCTACCGTGGAGCCCGGTGTCGATTGGTGGGCAAGCCGCCTCCATCCCGAGGACCACGCCACCTCCATCGAGACTCTCGATGATTTCCTGAACGGCAATTCGCCTCACTACGCAGCCACCTACCGCTTCCGTTGCGCCGATGGCTCTTACCGCACCGTGCAAGACCGGGGCTTCATCCTTCGCGACGACCAGGGGCGCCCCCTCCGCATGATCGGGACTCTCCAGGACGTTCACCTCTATTACCAGCTCTTCGAGTTCAACCCCCAACCAATGTGGGTTTTCAACCCCGAAAATCTCCGTTTCCTCGCCGTCAACCAGATGGCCATTCAACTCTATGGCTACACACGCGAAGAATTCCTCGCCATGAGCATCACGGACATCCGCCCGCCTGAAGATGTCCCCCAAGTGCTCGCCGCCGTCGAAAGTCCCATCCGCGAATACCAGGGTCAAACCATCTGGCGTCACTACACCAAATCCCGCGAGCTTCTCTATACAGAAGTCCGCACCATGGAACTGGACTATCTCGGCCAACCCGCCCGAATAACCCTCATTACCGATGTCTCCCGCCGCATCGCCGTCGAGCGCGAACTCCGCGAATCCCAAAAACTCGACGCCATCGGCCAGCTCGCCGGTGGTCTTGCCCAGGACTTCAACAAGCTGCTCGCCAACATCCAGGCAAACACCGTGCAGGCTATCACCCAACTCGAATCCATCCAGATCACCGCTTCGCGTGCCGCCACCCTGACCAGCCAACTCCTCAGCTTCGCCGGCCAACAGGAAACCCAACCGCAGCTTCTCCATTGGGCCAACTCGCTCACCGCTTCGGAACCCTTGCTCCACGCCCTCCTGCCCCCCGCTGTCACCATGGACTTTCAAACTCGCACCGGAGAGGCCCAAGTCCACTTGACGCCGATCGCGGCCCAACAACTTCTTCTCAACCTCATTACCAACGCCCGCGACGCCATCTCGAAGGTCGGCCAGATCCGCATCACCTCTGCCGTCGTGGACATGCAACCCTCTCACCCCGATTACGCCAGCGGTTTCCCCGCCGGACCCTATCTCCAACTCACCATCGCCGATTCCGGCAGCGGCATGACCGAATCCGTCATGGCTCATCTCTACGAACCCTTCTTCACCACCAAGCCCCCGGGGCAGGGAACCGGCCTCGGCCTCCCTACCGTCTACGGCATCGTCCGCCAGGCCGGCGGCTGGATCCGCGTCGACTCCGAACCCGGCCAGGGCTCGGAATTCCGCCTCTACCTGCCCGCCACCGTCTAACACTCTGAATCGTCCACACAGCCAGAGCCCCACCGCAAACTCTCGCAGGGCAGTGGCTGGGCTACAAGAGCTCATGCGACGATCTTGTCCAAAAAGTCCACCAGCCGAAACCTGGCCAGGACTCGTCTCAAGTTCCGGATCGCGCGTCACCCAGTCACAACCAACAGGGGTCAGCGGTGCGAGCAACGCTTCACGAGGCACATGTACGACAATAAAGGCAGAGAGCTTCCCGAGGGTTCAGAACTTATGCCTGTACGCCATAGCAATATCGATTTCATCGCGTATGATCGGGATGGACATGTCCTCTTGTTGGCTGAAGCCAAGAGCAGACACGGCACCTCCGAATCGTGGGCGGCGGGCCTGCGGCGAAACATGTTGTCGCACGGGTTGCTGCCAGACTCCAAGTACTTCCTGATCGCCACTCCCGAAAGTCTCTACCTGTGGCGGCACGAGAAGTCCGGCGCGACAGGGGCGCCGCCCGAGGTGACGGTCGACGCGAAAAAGGTCCTCGAGCCGTACTTTCAGAAGCTTCAACAGGAACCGTCCAAAATCGGTCCTGAAGCATTTGAGCATCTGGTACTAGCCTGGCTGAAGGACATTGCGAAGTCGGACCCAATTGCGCCAGATCGCCACCTGATTCAGAAAGATGCCTCATCACAATGGCTGGCGGAACTCAGTAAATCGCTCAGAGAAGCGGATATAGAACTACAGCCCCGCTAATGACGGCTTACGTGGAATCTAACTTCGTCCTTGAACTGGCGCTTCAACAGGAGGAGTGTGATGCCTGTACTGCCATCGTTGCACTCGCCAGTCAGGGACGACTGGTTCTGGTGGTGCCGGCTTTTTCTCTGGCCGAGCCACACGTCGTAATTGCCGGCAAAGAGAAGGCTCGAAATCAACTGCGCAGGGATTTGGATGCTCAGGTGCGCGATCTGGCGAGATCCAAACCACATCACACAGTACCAACCGACTTCGCTGCGTTCGCTGGGGTTCTGGCGGACAGCGCCCAATTCGAGAGAGATGGTCTTCGGGATTCTGTTTCAGACCTCGTGCAAAGTGCCGAAGTCATTGCACTGGACGCTGTAATTCTGAGATCGGCACTCGATGTTCAGGCAGAGTTTGCAATGTCAGGTCAGGATTCAATTGTTCTGGCCTCCGTGCTTGCCCATCTGCACGCTCATCGTCCCGCGCAAAGCTGCTTCCTGAACCGAAACACCAGAGACTTCGACGACCCCGACATACGCAAACTGCTGGACGATCAAGGCTGCAAGTTCTTCGGGAAATTCGGGCAGGCGCTGAGCTACATGAACTCCCAGATTGGCTGAAGTTGCGGTGAAATAGGCTGAGCCGGAGGGAATCATTGCGGACACGGACCACCGCCAAAATCCTCTTTGAGTAGTTCGTCAGCGATCTGGACATCTAGCACGCTCGATCTCAGCTTCCGGATCGCGCGTCATTCAGCCAAAGGCCATCTCAAGTTCCCAGAACGCCCTTTCCAGTTCTCTCTAGCCTTCGCCGAATTTACCGTTGCCGGTACCAACTTTTGCACGAGACGACTTGCATATCCAATCTGAATTCAGAGGACCCGGATTGTTCGCTGATGACAATGGGGACCGACCTCAGGGTCGTTCTGAAATCGCCTGGGAGGATTGACGCCCGAAACTGCGGGCAAGCCGAAGCCTCATTAGTGCCAACCATGAGTTCAGCATGAAGTGTGCCTTCAATTCCACTCAACGTCCGCAGGCGAAACGAGCCGTCGGGCTCCGCAACAACGGCCTCGGAATAAGATTCCGTCCGGTCGACAAATCTCACATAAGCCCCCGATGCGGGCATACCGTCGCTGAACACCACGCGACCCGAGAACTCAACTAACTTTCTGATGGACGGAACTCGAAAATCGATGTTTTCGACGGCACTACCCTCGGGCACTGTTACGGGTACTGCTTTCTTTAACTCTGTGGTGCCCGGATAGTACAGAGTCGGAAATGGCTCGCGGGCCGTCACTCGCCCATTCCTATTGGCGACGACATAGTACCGGCCCGGCGGCATCATCTCCAGTTCGAACTTACCGGACTTGGTGCAGTTGAACACTCGAGAGTTGCCAGCGTCAATCGGGGCGACGGGCTGAAGGCCAACGCAAACACCGTCCATTGGTTTGCCGTTCGGATCCAGCACTCTACCAGTTATCTTTGTGTTCGACATGAGCAGATAATCGACACTGACACCGGATTCGGGATCGAGGTGGATAACGTCACGCTTTGCCTCACGCCTGCTTCTTGGCCCGCTCGGGAAAAACCTCCTTCCAGTCATCATCGAAAAATAAACGCGCATTCCTTTGGGCACTTCAATTCCAACCTCATAATCGCCGGCAGGCAAGCCATACAATTCGTACACGCCATCGGCATTGGTTGTTGTTGTCGTGGGTGGCCCCTCGTGAGGAGTGACTGTAACTTTAACGCCAGGCAGCGAACGAACCTTCCTGAATCCCTGGGGCCCGTTTTCGTAGAGTTCTACCTCACCAGACAACCGGTTGCCCACCGCTGAAGCCGGAAGCCGCTGCAGGAAAAGCAAGTCGTCCGAGGCACGGGCATACGAACTTGTGCGGTGACACCCAGGTGCTTCCCACACGGCCGGCTTTTTACTTGGATGGAGGTAGAACAGAACTCGCTCTCCCACCGCGAATTTGGGAGCACAGTTGTGTCCAGGTTGCTCGAGCGTAAACACCTGATCCCTCTTCGCGCCTTTGAATGGCGAGTCGACGCGAGCGAGCACGGTCTGCTCACCCAAGGATCGATCACCTGCTTTATTCGGTTTGGCCTGCTCCACCAATCCGATGAAGACGACAGGCGAGGATTGCCATGCGTCCTTGGCGGAGGGCCAAGCCAGGCAGGAGCATGCCCATGCCGGAATGGAGGCGACAAACATGAGGATACAGAAAATGTGTCTCATACTAACTGCTCCGGTTATCTCGCCTTAGTTTAGCCCAGCTTTACAATTCGCCTGGAATGGGCCAGCGGCACTTCCGACCTGAATTTGAGCAGAAGCGCCTTCCCTGCCGGGTTGCGCAACCCAAAGTGAAACGTTGCAGGAAATTGAAGCCAACATCCGCGAAGTGATTGCAGTGTGCCTGTCGGTGGAGGTTGAGGAACCGGCTCTGCAACTGGATGATCAGGTGATCGAAGTCGCGCAGTGATACCTCTTTCGAGTAAAGAATTGGCGAGGCTCGTCTGCTCGAAGCCCGGCGTCAAGGTTCGCCATTCCATTCCGATGCGCGTCGCAAGCATGCTTAATTTGGGATTACTGCGTCACTTGATGAAACTTGCCGGATTGGCGACTTAAGAACTCGCCTCAGTAAGCCAATCGGTACGTCTTCTTATCCCTTGTGTGGCCTCGAAACCGTTTCCCAATGATCCAAGCTTCGTGACAATCGCCAACTCAATTTCCCCAGCGCCAAGCGCTCATGGGTTGATCGCAACTTTCTCGTCATGGGCGACGGAGAAGTACATTTGCAACGTCGCTGGTGGAGTGTCTATTGCAGCGACCGCGATTCGTCGAATGCTGATGCGGCTGGTATTCTAATATTCGATGGCTCTGAACTGGCGCGAACGCATTACGGTAGACCCCAAGGTCCTCGTTGGCAAACCAGTCATCAAAGGCACACGGCTTGCTGTCGAGTTCATTGTCGATCTTCTTGCCGCCGGGTGGACTCATCAGCAGATCCTGGACAACTATCCTCACATCAGCCAGCAAGACATCCAAGCCTGCTTGGCCTATGCCGCCGAACTCCTGCACGCTGAACACATCATTCCCCTCCAGCCTGCCTGAACTTCGTCGCTGACGAGAACTTCCCCGGGGACGCGCTACGCCTGCTGCGGCAGTCTGGATTCGACGTCAACTCCATCGCCGAAACCAATTCTGGACTACCCGACATCGAAGTCCTCAAAATCGCATCCACTGAGGACCGCACCCTGCTCACCTTTGACAAGGACTTCGGAGATCTGGCCTTCCGTCAAGGACTGCCGGCTTCGTGCGGCGTGATCCTGTTCCGAACCGGCTCGCTATGTCCCAAGGAGGCCGCGGCCCTGGCCATTGCCGTTCTCCAATCGGATGTCACCTGGGCCGGGCACTTCTGCGTGGTCAACGACCGCAAGCTCCGCGTCACTCCTTTACCAACCCGCCTCAAATGCGAGTGATTCCCTGACTGGCGACAGCTTGACGAAAGTCCACGATCAACGGTGTTGCGCTTACGCAAACCACTTTCCAGCTCGGCGCAGCGTTACGCAGTGTCGAGAAATCTTCGAGCAGCATGAAGCCACCCGGGAGCAAAACAAAGCCTTGACCCGCCAGGCCAATCCAACGCTAAAGAGAAACAAGCAAAAGGATCACCCCCGCCCCAGCAATCCCCGCAGCGGCTTCTCAAACGCATCCGCCTGCCGCACATAACCCAGGTCCGTCGGATGCGAACTATCCACCGTCCCCTCACCATCCGTCCCCAGCAAAGCCTCCCCGGCCAGATACCCCAGCCTCTTCATGCCCTGCCGCCGCAACTTCTCATACACAGCCCGCAACGCCACCCGGCTCTCTTCGTTCCGCTTCCGCTTGCTTTCCACCAGCCAAGTATCCTGATAACTCCGGTCTTCCACCAGCAGAATCGGCGTCTCCGGACGCGCCTCCCGCAACAGGCGCACCAGCGGCTCGGTCCGTTCTGTCACCTGCTGCGCCACGATATTCGGCAAACAGTCCACCACAAAAACTGCCGGGTCCAGTTCCGTCAGAAACCGCGCCACTTCAATTTCCATCCGCCCATTCCCGGAAAAACCCAGATTGATCACGGGCCGGTCAAACCGTCGCCCCAGGATTGCCACATGCGTCATTCCCGCTCGTGAAGCTCCCGCCCCATGCGTGATCGAGGTCCCATAAAACAAAATCGGCTTCTGTGTCCGCTTCTCCGCCGCCGCGATTTCGCCCCCCGCCGGCACCCCGATTTCCAAACTATCCACGGCATTGAACAGCGGCAGATAAAGCTGATACTCACGCCACCCCGCCGGCACTCCATTCACCAGCGCTGCCTCGTTCAAAGGAAACTTCTCCGGCCGGCCAAAGCCCAGCCAGCGCAACTTACCCCCGCCATCCCGCGCATAGAGATCCAGCCCGCTGTGCGCAATCCCTGCTGTATTCGGGATCGCCAGCGTTTCGCCCCGCACCTTCCAGCGCGCATGCACTGCCGTCCCATTCGCCCGGAAGCGCACTACAATCCCCGTGCTGTGCCGGCTCAAATTCCATACTTCCGGCCGCACCACCCTCTCGGCCCTTGCCGGCAATCGGTCATAGGGCGCCGCCGTATCCGTCCAGCCTTGGCCCTCAATCGTCAGTTCCCGTGCGGATCGCCAAACCAGCTCGGGCGCCTGCGCCAGCGCAGCTCCAGCCCACAGCACTCCAAATTCTCGCCGTGTCGTTCTCATTTAACCCGGTGGCCGCATCCGCTGTCGTGGAATCGGTTTCGCCGACACCAGCTCCTTCAGCAGCCCTTCCACATTAGCTACTTCTTTCCCACGCACCGCCCACAATACGGCCAGCATCGCCGCCCGGTTCAACGGCGCATCCGGATTCGCCTCAATCGCTTGCCGCGCCGGATGCTTCTCGTTCCACTCGAAATCTTCCGCCTTCGGCCGGTACTGCAAATCCTTCGCCATCTCGGCCGTCACCATCTCCACCGGCGTCGGCCAACCCTCAATGGCTTCCGGCTTTTCCCCGGCCAGATACAGTGTCTTCACCTTCGCTTTGACGATCGGTTCGGCCCCGCGCAGCTTCAGCAATTCCCGCAAGCTATCCGTCGGGCCCGTGCACACAATCACCGCATTGCCATCATGATAGGCCTGCAAATAATTGCGCATCAGATTGTGCGGCTCTGCGGTATCAAGCACGGACTGCACGCTCGTCTCCTGCCCCGCCACGGCAGCCTTCAAAATCGGACCACTCTCCACCAGCTTGCCGCCGGTGAACATCCCGTTGGCCGACGGACGCGCCCCGTACAGCTTCTGGTAAACCTCATAGAGCGCCGCCGACTCCAGATTGTGCTTCGACGTCGTCAACGCCGCCACACGGCATTCGTTGCGGTTGTCGAGTGAATACAGCAGACTCAACGCCAGCAGGTCATCAAGATTCTGGCCGAAGGCAGCGTCAAACACCACCCCCATCGGCGGGCGAGTTCCCGGTGCGAATTGCATTGGACTCCTAGCTCAGATCCAGACCATTCAGCCGACCTGTCGAATCACCGAAATGATCAACTTGGACGCCCATCCGGTCCATCATCGTCAGGAAGAGGTTCGACATCGGCGTCTCGCGCCGTGCCGTGATGCGCCGTCCAGACTTGATATAGCCGCCTGCATTGCCCGCAATCAGCGTCGGCAGGTCTTCATGCGTGTGACGGTTGCCGTCAGACAGCCCCGCGCCGTAAACGATCATCGAGTTCTCCAGCACATTGCCGTCGCCCTCTTTGGCCGCCTTCAGCTTCTCCATCCAGCCCGCAAACTGCTGCACGTGATAGGTGTTGATCTGCGTCACCTTCTCGATCAGTTCCGGCTTGTTCATGTGGTGCGTCAACGGGTGATGCCCATCAGCAATCCCGATCTCACGATAAGGCCGCGACGTGCCTTCACGCGTCACCAGGAAGGTCACCACGCGCGACAGGTCAGCCTGAAAGGCCACCGTGATCATGTCCGTCATCAGCTTGAAGTGCTCGGCAAAGTCGGCCGGTACCCCATAGGGCTTTTCCATGCCGGGGTTGATCACCGCATTGTCTTTTTCCGCCCGCTCCAACTGCTGTTCAATCGACCGGATCGACGACAGATACTCGTCCAGCTTCCGGCGGTCCGTCGGACCCAGATTCGATTCCAGCTTCTGCGTATCGCCCATCACAAAGTCGAGGATCGAGCGCCGGTACTTGGCCTGCCGCGCCCGCGCTTCCGGCGTCAACTCCGCGCCCGTTCCAAAGAGCCGTTCAAACAAAGCCCGCGGATCAAGAATCGGCGGCAGCGGCTGCGTTTCGCTCCGCCACGCCAGATTATTCGTATACGCGCACGAGTAACCGCTATCGCAATCGCCCGCCTGTCGCGCGTCTTCCAGGCCCACTTCGAGGCTTGGGAACCGCGTCTGGCTGCCCAGTTGGTTGGCCACAATCTGGTCCATCGATACGCCCGCTTTGATGTCGACAAAGCTCTTGCGCACCTGCACGCCGCTCAGATAGCCGCCGCAGCAACGCCCATGGTCGCCCGCGCCATCAAGCAAGGCCCGGCCCCCGTTGTGCGTCAGATTCGACAGGACCGTGATGTCCTTCTTGAAAGGAGTCAGTGGCTTCAGAATCCGCGGCAACTCGCCCGTCAACGGTCCGTCCGCTGCCGGTGTCCAGTTGCGCATGTCAATGCCGTTCGGCACGTACACAAAAGCCATCCTCACCGGCTTCGGCCCAGGCAACTGGCTCGAAGCCATCGCCGGTGCCATCGCGTCCAGTGCCGGTAGTGCAATCGCCGTACCCATTCCGCGCAACATGCTGCGCCGTGATAATGCTTTTCGCGTAATCATTTCTTTGCCATCTCCTGTCGGTTGTGTTCGGCCCTTTTCATCTGGAAGGGTAAACTGCGCACTACTTCGTAAATCAGGCTTTGGAAACGATAGTCATCCGCGGCCCACTTCTCTCTTACCGCCTGCACCGTCCGCCGGTCATGCCGTTCGAGGCCCCGGCCCAGTGCATACGTCAACATCTTCTCGGTCAAATTCTGCGAAAACTCAGTCAAATCGCCAGCCAGTACCTGCCGCAATTCTAACGGGTTTGTAAACGACTTGCCATTCGGCAGCGTACCGCTCGCATCAATCGGGAACTTGCCGTCTACTTCCCGCCACTTGCCGGTACCATCATAATTCTCCAGTGCAAAGCCCAGCGTGTCCATCCGGTTGTGGCAGCTTGCGCACATCGCGCTGCTCCGGTGCTGTTCCAGTTGCTGCCGCAGCGGCCCGTTGTTGCCCACCTTCTCTTCATCGAGCAGCGGTACATCGGGCGGTGGTGGTGGCGGCGGCGCACCAAAAACATTCTGCAAAATATACTTGCCGCGAATCACCGGCGAAGTCCGCGTCGGATAACTCGATACCGTCAGCACACTGGCCTGCGTCAGAATCCCGCCGCGCTGGCCCTTGTCGAGCTTCACGCGCCGGAAGTCCGGTCCGCCCACGCCTTCAATTCCATAGTGCTTCGCCAGCGTCTCGTTCAGGAACGTAAAGTCCGCGTTCAGGAAGGTCGAAGCCGAAAGATTTTCGCGCAATACGGCTTCAAAGAACAATCGGGTTTCTTCTTCCATCGCCTCGCGCAATTCCGGGGTCCACTCCGGAAACTTCTTCGGGTCCGGCTTCACACTATTCAGGTTCCGCGTCTCCAGCCACTGCCCGGCAAAATTTGCCGCCAGCGCCGCCGACTTCGGACTGTCCAGCATCCGCTTCACCTGCGCATCCAGTACCGCCGGCTCCTTCAATTTCTTCTGCTCCGCCAGCCGCATCAATTCTTCATCCGGCATCGACGACCACAGGTAATAACTCAGCCGCGAAGCCATCTCAAACTGGGTGATCGCATGGGTCTTCGTCGGGTCCTTCGGATACAGATCACGCTCAATCCGGAACAGGAAGTGCGGCGATACCAGCATGGCTGTCAACGCCACCTGTAGCCCATGTTCCACGTCCTGACCCTCGCTCTGCGCCAGCTTGACGAACTTCGCCAGGGCCTTCACTTCAGAAGCTTCCACCGGACGCCGCCAGGCCTTCCGCGCCAGATTTCCCAGAATCTTTTCGACACAAGCATCCCCGCTCTGCGGCTTGCAAACCAGGATCGCCTTCCGGCTCTCCGGCTCAACCTGCGCCGCGTACGGACCTACCAGCTTGATCATGTTCAAATGCTTGTTCTTCTTGTCCTTGTAAAGATCTTCCGGTGGCAGCGTCGCCAAAAACTCATCTTCAATAAAACCCGCTCGCAGCGTGTGATTCCCAGCCGGCAGGAAGATCCGGAAGCGCTCCACCGAATAGGGGTTGAAGTACACCAGCCCCGATGGCTTCGTTTCCGCCATCTGCGTGTGGATCAGCTTCCCGTTCAGCCAGAAACCCAGCTTCACCGGCTTGCCGTTGATGCGTTCTCCCGGCAATCCGATTTCGACGTCATATTCGCCGTCCCAATCCACGCGGTGCCTGGCTTCAATCAGCGAGGGAGCAACCCGCCGCGCCCGCTTGTCTTTCAAATGCAGCTCAAATTCCACCGGCTTCTTCGGCAAGGGGTCCAGCCCCAAGGCGCGCGCGGAAATCTTCTCAGCCGCATTCAGATACTTCTCCATCAGCAGCGGCGAGATCGTCAACACATCGCCGATATTGTCAAAGCCATGTCCCGAATCATCGGTCGGAAAATCCTGGTCCGCCCGGAAGTCCACGCCCAGCAAATCGCGAATCGTATTCGTGTATTCCGACCGGTTCAATCGCCGCGCCGTTACCCGACCCGGATCCGCCGGAACCTTCGCATCGGCCTTCTCAAATTCACCATGTACATAGCCCAGCAACTGGTCAATCTTTGCCTGCTCCGGCCGCGGAAAACCCTTCGGCGGCATCTCGCCGCTCTGGATCTTCTTCACAATCCGCTCCCAGTCTTCACGGTAATCCGTAAGCGATGTTTCCACCGTAAACGGAACAATGTTCACACTGCCAGAAGCGTTCCGGTCGTTATGACACGGGGAACAGGATTTTTGCAGCACCGGCTTTACAGACTGGGTAAAGTCATGCGTCTGACCGCTGGCTACACCAAATGCCAGTCCCAGCGTCAGGATTCCATGTTGAGCGAATTTCATGTACTTGCCGTTCATTTTATGTCACCTGGGGCTACCCCTCCAAAATGCGAATGGAGAATACTGCTTACCCCCTACTTGCCGATCACTTCAGGGAGTAGTTCTGATGTCAAAACAAGCCCTCAATATATGGATGATCGTTGCAGTACTTCAGGTTACGCCCGCCGTGGCACAAACCTTAACAATCAATAATGTAAACCTCCGTTTCACTGCAACCGTCGGCTCTACCGCCCTCCCCCAGCCCCAGTCCATTGGGGTTCAAAGCGCCCCGCCCGGCCAAAGCTTCACCATCGCCATCGCCGGCCCTGCTCCCCATTTCGCCGGCTGGCTCCTCGTTTCAGCTTCCAGCGGCCGTGCCCCGCAAACTTTGAGCGTCCAGGTCAACCCCACCGGACTCGCCGCTGGCACCTATACCGGCACCATCACCTTCACTTCCACCACCGGTTCCCCGCCACCCTCTGCCGTCGCCAATGTCACCCTCACGGTCGGTACCCCTCCCCCCACCATCACTGTTTCCCCCACCGCGCTCACCTTTAACTACACCAGTAGCCAGCCCATCGCTGGGAATCCGGCCCTTTCCAGCACCTTCATCCTTTCCAACACTGGCGCGGCCACCGCGGCCACGCTCAGTGTTCAATCCGCACCCTGGCTCCGTGTGACCCCCACGGGCAACGTCACCCTCGCCGGGCTTTTCAACTCAATATCGGTTTCCGTTGACCCCACCGGCCTCGCCCCCCGTTCCTACACCGCCAACATCACGATCAAATCCACCAACACCTCCAATCCCACTCTCACCATTCCCGTCACCCTCAACGTCGTCGCCGCCGTTCCCGGCATCCTCAGCACCTGGCCCCTCGGCGTCATCCAGCAATCCAACACCAGCTTCGTCACTCTCTACGGCTCAAATTATTTCTCCAACTCCACCGTCGCCGCCACTGGTTTCACGCCGGAAACCACAATCACCGTTACCGACGGCGTCAGCACTGCCTCTGAGACCTTCTACATTCCCGTCTACTCCAGCACCGCCAGCGGGCTCCGCATCCCCATGGGCTCCCCCTTCCCCGCCGGCACTGCGGGCACCGCCCTGTCTCCCTCCATCTCCCTTACCGCTGCGGGCGGCACTGCGCCTTACACTTGGAGTCTCGCCAGCGGCCAACTTCCCCCGGGCCTCAGCCTCAACGGCAGCCAACTTCAAGGCACGCCCACCTCGGCCGGCACCTATTACTTCACCCTCCGCGTACAGGATTCCGCCACCCCGCTCAACGCATCGGCCTACATGCCCTTCAAGATGAACATCCTGCCAAACCCGCCTCCCTCCCTCCGCATCACGGGCCCCGCTTCCCCCCTCGCTGCGGGTACCCTCAGTGCCACCTATAGCGGTGGCAATGCTGCCCAGGCTGCCGCCGTCGCGGGTGCCCTTACCTGGTCGGCCACCAACCTCCCTACCGGCATGTCCATCAACCCCACTACCGGTGTCCTCACCGGCGTCCCTGGCTCCGTCGGCCTCCAGGGCAACCTCACCGCCCGCCAGGTCGGCGAGAGCGCCATGCTCGTCACCGTCCCCTCTTCTTTCCTGCTCAATCCAGGCTATCTCCGCATGGCCGTCACCACCCCCAATCCCGGTGGCGGTACTTCCAATGAAGCCCAGTTCCAGATTTACGGCCCCCGGCCCCAGGTTGTCGCCGTCGTCGATTCCGCCAGCTACGCCCAGGGCACGATCTCCCCGGGCCAGCTCATCACCATCTTCGGACTCGGTCTCGGCCCCACCAGCCTCACTCTTTTCAACCCATCCACCCCAGCACCCCAGATTCCCCCCGCCCTTCCTTATACCGGCCCGGCCACCAGCGTCACCATCGGCGGCATCCCGGCTCCCATCCTCTACACCAGCGCCAATCAGGTCAGCGTTATCGTCCCCTACAACATCACCGGTGCCTCGGCTGACCTTGTCCTTACCTACGACACCCTCGCCTCGCAACCCTTCTCCCTCGCCGTCGCCGCCGCCACCCCCGGTGTCTACACCACCGACGCATCTGGCCGCGGTCAGGGCGCGATTCTCAACTACAACATCGCCACCAATGACTACACGCTCAACTCCAACGCCACCCCTGCCTCAAAAGGCGGCATCATCGTCCTCTACGTCAGCGGCATCGGCCAAACCAATGATTCCACTGCCAACCCCACCACCGCCGCTTCCACCCTCATTCCCACCAACGCCGTCGTCACCCCGGTCGCGAACTTGAGCGTCACCATCGGCGGTATCGCCGCTTCCATCATCGGTGCTGTCTCTCCTGTCGGCAGCGTCCCGGGCCTCCTTCAGGTCAACGTCTCCGTTCCCTCCAACGCTCCCTCTGGCGCAGCCGTCCCGGTCCTGGTCAACCTCGGGGGAGTCGATTCACAACCGGGCGTCACCCTCGCCATCCGCTAGACGCAAAAAGGGCGTCCCCTTTTGAGAGACGCCCTTCTTGTAACTACTCGCTTGAAGTTTAGAACATCAAACGCAAGCCCATCGTGATCGCACGAGCCCCAACCTGCGGACCCGTCGGACGACCGAAGGCCGCATTCCCGACGACACCGTTCACCCCACCAAACCGCGTACGGTTGAACAGATTGAAGGCATCGGCGCGGTAGATCAGCTCCACCGGGTTCCGGTCGTTCGCCCACAGCACAGTACGCTTCGAGATCCCGATGTTCTCAAAGGCCACTGCCGGCTGGCGGAAGTCGTTGTAGTACAGAGCTGCGTTGCCGAGCGTGAATGGAGCTGCCGAGCTAAAGGCCCCGGCGTTGAACCACCGCACGTTCGGGTTGTTCGGATCGAGGTCACCCTGGTTGGCGCCCGTGCGAATCGGCTGGAAGCTCCGGTTCGCCTTCGTCGCCGTCGAGAACAGCGTCTGGGCCAGCGGATTGCCCGGCGTCACCAACTGAATCAGGTTGCCGGAGTAATAGCGCTGCGCACCGCTGATCACCCAACCGCTCAAGAGTCGGTCAGCAATCACCGGAGCCGTGCCCAGGAACTTCTTGCCCTTGCCAAACGGCAGGTCATAAGTCCAAACCAGGTTCAGCACGTGCGGCTGGTCAAACGGATTGAAGCTCTTCATGTCGTCCAGGTTGTATGCATCCTGGGCGCCCACGCTGAAGTTCTGGCTGAAGATCTGGCGGAAGTGCGAATTCGCCAGCGACTTCGACCACGTGTAGGAGGCCAGCAACTGGAAGTTGCCAAAGCGGCGTTCCAGGCGCGTCTGCAAGCTGTCGTACCAGGTTTGGCCTTGGCCCGAATTGCGGCTCCAAACATCGAGGTATTGGGGGAAGGGACGCAGCGACTGCGCCACTGTCCGGTTCGCCGGATAGCCCGTGTAAGGCAGACGGATACCAGCGGCCTGAGCAGCTGCTGAACCGACCTGCTGCGTCAGCAAAGCGCCCTTTGCCAGTTCACTAACAGGCAACTGGTTCTGGGTGATCGTGGAGTTCAAGCCATTGCCCCGGTTGCCAATGTAGGCTACGTCAATCAGGAAGCCCTTCACTTCGTGCTGGATGTTCAAGCTCCAGTTGTAAATGCGCGGAGCCCGTCCAAAGCTTTCCGGGAAGAAGTCGATGTTCTGGAAGTTCGAAAGCGTCGGATCAAGCAGCGGCGGAGGACGGAAGCTTGAGCTTACCGGAATCCCGCCATCCCAATTGATCACTCCGCCAGCGTCCGTGCTCAGCAGCGCGTTGCCATTGGCAAAGCCCTGTCGGCAGCCGCAGCCACCGTTGCCCAGCGTCTGGTAGTAAATACCCCAGCCACCGCGGATAACCGTTTTCGATCCCAACTGGTAGGCAAAGCCTAACCGCGGTCCGATATTCGACCAATCGGTCGGGAAGGGCCGCTTCTGGCCAGTGCGTCCAGGACCGCTGCCGTAGAACACCAGTGCGCCCGGCAGATTGCCAGCGCCCGGATTTGGACGGCTCGGGTCAAGACCGGAGAAGTTGCTCTGCGCATCATGCCACCCGATCGGCACTTCATAGCGCATGCCAAGGTTCAAGGTCAGACGCTTGGAAATACGGAAGTTGTCCTGAATATAACCAGCCGTGTAGCCAAAGCGCAGGTCGGGGAAGATCACCGGCAATACGGTGCTCGTTGCTTCCTGGACGGAACCCAGCAGCAAGCTGGCGAATTCGTGTCCGCTGCCGCCCGTCGAATTCGGCACTGCCGTCTGCAGGCGGTTGAAGATGAACAAGCCGTTTGAACCAGCCAGGTCTTCCGCCGTTGTCTGCAACATGCGCCAATCCCAACCAAACTTGATTTCGTGCTTGCCCCGCAGCCACGTCCAGCCCTGCGTCACCATCGTCGTGTCGTTGTTCTGGAAGCCGCTGCCCACCTTGCCGTCCTGCACGCCATAAGGTGTTAGGCCAGCCGCGCCGCGGAACTGCACGCGAGGCATCGCATCGGCCAAACCACTCAGCCCAGGAATACCCAACCGCGAGGCGAAGCCTGCCTGCGCCGGATTATCCCAACCTTGACGAGTTGCAGACTTGCCAAACGTCGTGTGCATGAACAACGCCGGAGTAAAGGAATAGTCATGATTCACGCGTAAGTTCCAGGGATTCTGGCTGTTTCCGCCCAAACCATTGCCAATCGGGCCAGCAAAGTTGGTCGTGTTGTCCGTGTTGCCAACTTCCTTGCTCAGGAAGACTGCCAACCGGTTCGTCGTCGTAAACGCGTGATCCGCCTTGATCGACCACATCCGCTGTTCAATCACCGACTGGTTCACAAAGTCATAATTCTGCAACAGTGCCGGACGCGTCGGATCCGGAATGAACGGAATCAGATTCCGTGCTACCTGGCTGAACCGGCTCTGCGGAATCACGTTCCCCGGGAAGGGGGTCCGCTCCGGACCATTGCCCGTCGCCGGGTCATAGATCATCTGGTTGCCCAACTGTGAAAAGTTGCCCTGCTTCATCAGTGCAGTAGGCACCGTGCTCACCGGGAAGCTGATGTTCGCCGGCAGCAAGCGCTGCGTGTACGTGTAATAGAAGAAGCTCTTGTTGCGGCCGTCGTAAACTTTCGGAATATAAACCGGACCACCGCCCGCTGCACCCACTTCGTTCTGCCGCTCTTTCGGGCGGAAGTTCGTCGCCGGGTTCGTGCTCGCATTGCGTGCCCAGGCGTTCGCATTCCAGATGTCACGCCGCATGTTCAAAAATGCCGTACCGTGATACCAGTTCGTGCCGCTCTTGGTTGCATACGTTTCCACGCCGCCACCAAACCGGCCCAATTCGGCCGAGAAGGTCGCCGTCGTCATCTTGAATTCCTGGAACATTTCCGCCGAAGGCATGTTGAACACCGTTCCGCCCGATTCCGGAATGATCAGCGATGCGCCGTCAATCTGTACTTCCTGTGCCCGTCCACCCGAACCCGATACGCTCAGCTCCGCCCCGGCATTCACGCCCGGCAGGTAGCTGATAAACGACCGCGGATTCCGGATTGCTCCCGTAAACAGAGGCACTTCGTTCATAAACTTCGGCGAAAATGCCGCGCTCTTGTCGCTCGTCGACGTCTCAAGCAGCGGCTGGTCGGCCGTTACTTCGATCGACTGCTGTACATCGCCCACTTCGAGCGTCACATTCAAATCCAGCCGCTGCGCCTGACGGATCTCAATCCCCGTCCGCGTCAGCTTCTTGAAACCGGCCTTTTCCACCGTCAGCGTATAGCCTGAAGGCGGCAAGCTCGGAAATACATACAAACCCGCTTCCGAGCTTGTTGCTTCAATCTTTACCCCTGTTTGCCCACTGGTCGCCACCAATTTTGCGCCCGGAACCGAAGCTCCGTTCACATCTGTTACTGTTCCGCTCAATGAGCCTGATGCCACCTGCGCCACGGCAAGTGAACTACTCAGCACGAGCCCGATCAACAACGCGGTTATTTTTGTTCGTGTCATTTCACCTCTGATTTTTGGAAGACAACTATATGATTTCTCATAGAGTTACGTGCCTCCGCTTAAGAATCTCATGAAAGTTTACAACAGACTGGTTACAAATGCCAGAACCTTCCTTACCCGCCCCTCCGGTGATAAGCTCTCTCTGATGCTTCCGCTCCTGCTGCTGCTAGCACTTCCCGATGCCGCACGCATCATTGAAACTCGCTGCACCGCCTGCCACCAGCCAGGCGGCATCGCGCCCATGTCTTTCCATACCTCCGCCGCCATCCGCCCCTGGGCCAAGGCCATGCGCCAGTCCCTTCTCAAGGGCACCATGCCCCCTTGGCACGCCGACGAACCGACCTCCCAACACCTGGCCCGCGTCCGCGCCCTCTCAGCGCAGGAAAAGCAAACTCTCATCACCTGGCTCGACGCCGGAGCCCCGACCCCAGAGCCTTTCACGCTCTCTCCCCCCTCTCCCCCCTCCGGCTGGCAACTCGGACAACCCGACCTCATCCTGAAAATTCCCGCCGCCGAGATCCCCGCCTCCGGCACCCTCCAGTACACCTTCCTCGTCTCGAAATTGAACTTCTCCACCGACACTTGGATCGCCGCCGCCGAATGGAAAATCGACCAGCCTCAGGTCGTCCATCACATCAACGCCTTTGTCCGCCCTCCCGGCTCCAGCTACGTCAAAGAAGCTCCTCCCGGCCAGCTCTACGTAGCCTCCCGTACCGAGCGCGCCAGTCGCCGTCCCGACGAGCGTGAAATCGACCGCCGCGAACTTTTGCTCGGCTTTGAACCCGGCTACCTTCCGCAAACCTGGGGCGATGGCCGCGCCAAACTCATCCGCGCCGGCTCCGATATGGTTTTTGAGATCCACTACACCGCCTCCGGCAAAGCCGTCAAGGACTCCTCAGAACTCGCCCTCTACTTCGCCAAAGAGCCTCCCCGCGAGCGCGTCCTCACTATTTCCCCCGCTGACGCCGATTTCGTCATCCCTCCCGGTGAGTCCAATTACGAATCCCGCGTCTCGGCCACCCTTCTCGACGACGCCAAACTCGTCAGCCTCCAGCCCCATATGCACCTCCGCGGCAAAGCCTACCGCATTCTCCTCAACGGTCAGCGCACCCTCCTCAACGTCCCCCGCTACGATTTCAACTGGCAGACCACCTACTTCCTCAAAGAGCCTCTCCCTCTCAAGAAAGGTGACGTCCTCATGTGCATTGCCTGGTTCGACAATTCCGCCAACAACCCGCACAACCCCGACGCCACCCAAACCATTCGCTGGGGCGACCAAAGCTGGGAAGAAATGAACGTCGGCTTCATGGAGATTGCCATCCCCGCCACTGGCGACCCCGACATCGTCAAGCTCAGTGGCACCACCCGTCCTGCCGGCGGCCGGCCCTCAAACTAAGCTACGCGTCCAGCCACGCCCCCAACTCCCGCGGCTGCCCGCCTACACCCGGTTCTTCCAGCAACCGACAAAGCCTTTCCATCTTTGCGTCCTGCGCCGCCACCGCCTGCCGCAACTCCTTGTCCTGTATCTTTCGCCCCAATCGCCCAAACTCCACTTCCGATATCCAAAGCTTCGTCACTACAAAACACACCATCCGCTTCCACTGCTCTTCCGGCAATTCCTGCCCGCGTTCATCGAGCGCCACCCCGTCCGCCACCATCGCAAACCATCCCGGCATCGTCTTGCCCGGCTTGACCTGCTCCTGATACGGCCGCTCATCCAGCACCCGCAAATTCAGGTCCAGCCAGTTCACCTGCACCTGCCTCGACTTCGGCGCAATCCCCTTCGCACTCGCATCATCCACAAACGCACTCTGCAGCAGTCCGAATACTGCCCGGTCCACTCGCTCATTCCCCGCCGGCACCCCGTCTTCTTTCCGCCAGTACACGATCTTTTCGAGCCAGTCCGGCCCGCCATACCCATAGCTGCTTTCTTCCGCCACAGCCACTCGCCGCTTGCCAATCGCCGGCATTCCCAGCACGCTGCCCAGCAACACTTCCTTGCCGCTCGATAGGTCATACAAACCCGTCGCCCGCGCTACCTTGCCCCCCACCACCCTCACCGGCAGCACGCTTTCGCTCTCCACCTCCACTACGCTCGCCGACTCCAGCGCCCCTTCGAGCACCTCATCCATCTTGCCGCTGGCCTGCCACCGCTCCACAATCTGCTTGGCCACCGCCTTGCGCCGCGTCTCTTGATCTACCGCCGCAGAAGTCTCCTCGCCCAGCCACTTCTCCCGCTGCAATTCCAGCCCCTGGTTCCCGCTCCTGGTCTTGAAAGCCACTTCTTCGAAATCCCGGTCCGCAAAGTAAATCGCCGCCGCCTCCACTTCCTTCACCGCCACCCTCGTCCCCTTTACCTCCGGGTGCTCCTGCAATCGATAGAGCGTCTTCAATCCCGTTGGCAAGGCGTAATACTGCCCCTCCACACCCGCCACTTCTCTGACCCGCACTGTCCCCGTAATTCGCGAACAACCGCGCACGCAACTCCGCACGTCCCCTCCGCCACCATATTCACCGGCCAGTAACTTCGCCGCTGCCTGGGCCACGTCTTTCCCGGGAACTCCCACCACAATCCCGCGGATATTCTCATCGCACTGCGGCTCAAACGGGTCAAAGTTCTCCTTCGCCGCTCCCCATACTTGCCCCCACTCCACAAAGCCCCCGTCGGCTTCTCTCCGGAAGGCGATTGTCCCTCCGCCACTCTTCACTGTCAGGTTCTTCGCCCACCGCGCTTTGTTCATCGCTCAATCTCGCTTTCTCGCTGCAATCCATTCGATAATACACTTTCGCTTTCCCGCCGTCCTTATGAAATACCGCCTCAACGCAAATTACTCGCTACTTAGTGCT
>CAZECF010000014.1:29372-30010 GCA_964510335.1 uncultured Bryobacter sp.
CTTAGTGCTCCTCGCGACAAGCACTTACTCGTTTCTGACACCCGCGTCGTTACCTACCCGCACCCCGAAGTCCCCAACCTCCTCAAGGCCATCACTTCCGGCACGCCCATCAACTACAACGATCCCCTCATTGATGCTCTCCTGCGCGGCCTCCTCGCCGAAGGTATCCTCGAAACCAGCCCCGCTTCGCTTCCCTTCACCGCCCGCATCCGCTACCACCACCGCCTGCCTTTCCCTGAATCCGAATTCCTCCCCCTCCTCAACCTGCTCGGCTTCACCCCCCACTCTGATTTTGACTTCCACCTCATCTTCAGCAGCGACTACCTGCCCCTCAACTTGCCTGACGATGGCAAGCCCGTTCTTCTCGCCCGGCCCCTTGGCAGCCTACCCTGCCTCGGCCCCTGGCTCGCTCCCGGCTCTTCACCCTGCCCGCAATGCCTCGAAACTACGCTATCCACCCGCCGTTGGCAGCAAGCCCTCGCCGGCTTGCCCCTCCTTCAGCCAGCCCTCGCCGCCACTCCCGCCTCCCTCCTTCAAACTCTCTCCCACTTCGCTCTCTTTCTCAACCAACCCGATGCCCTCCACACGCTCCAGCACAACCTCGTCACTTTTGATCGCCTAACCCTCCACCCCGGGGG
>CAZECF010000014.1:30020-37826 GCA_964510335.1 uncultured Bryobacter sp.
CTCCAACTCCTCCCGCTCCCTCTCCTCCCTGCTTTCTCCCCTGACTGGCATCGTTGAAAACCTCCGCACCTCCCCCCGGCCCGCTTTCGGTTTCCACCACGCCCGCGCCCAGGCCTGCACTCCCGCACCCACCACTCGCCATTGGCTGGAACCTGAAACCGTCCTCGCCTCGGCCAATTCCCCCGAACAAGCCCTCCTTTTAACCTGCGCCGAAGCGGCCGAGCGCTACAGTTGCACCTACACAGGCCGCGAAGCCGCCCACTACCAGGCGCAGAGCACCACCGGCGGCCCCGCTCTCGACATCCCCGCCGGCCACCTGCTGCTTCACTACGATTTCCCGAACGAACCCACTTATTGCCAGCCCCATTCAAATGGCTGCGCCGCCGGTCCCACTCACGCCGCCGCCCTCGAATCCGCCCTCCTCGAACTCATCGAGCGCGACGCCCTCGCCCTCTGGTGGTACCGCCGCCTCCGCCGTCCGCCCCTCCAACCCGAACCCACCTTCATCGAAGCCTTCGCCCGGGAAGGTTTCGCTCTCCACTGCCTCGACCTCACTACCGATCTCGGCATCCCCGTTTGTGCTGCCATTGCCCACCGCGACGGCACCCTGCCCACCTTCGCCACCGCAGCCGCCCTGACAACCAGCGCAGCCATCCACCGCGCCACCCGCGAACTCGCCCAAATCCTCTATTGGTCTCTCGACGGAAATCCCTTCCCCGAGCTCGCCGCTTGGTGGTCCCATGCCACCCTCACTTCCGAGCCTTATCTCAATCCCGATCCATCCGCTCCGCCTGCCCCGCTCGCCCACCCGTCCTCCCTCACCGGACATCTCCTCACCCTCGGCTTCCCCTCCTGGTCAATTGACCTCACCCGTTCCGAACTCGGCATCCCCGTCGCCCGCGCCTTCGTTCCCGGTCTCTGCTCTCCCTGGTATCCTCTGACTCCGGGCCGACTCTATTCCCCCGGCACCGCCTCGCAGCTCAACCCCATGGAGTGCTTCCTCTAAAAACCAAGTTCCCTCAGCAGCCCCTGATAATCCGGCTCCCCTTCAAACCGCTCAAAGTATGGGCTCGACGGCACCGCCAGCACGGTCGCATCCCCACGCTTGATCCCCTCCCGCGCCAATTCCACCACCTTCTTGCCTTCTCCCAATTGCGCATAGATGTAGAGCAGCAGTAGCGTCTCCATGCGGTTCGTGCGCCAATACGTCTCCAGCTCAGCAGCCTCCCGCTTTGCCTTCGCCAAATCGCCTTCCTTCACCGCCAACTCCGCTTCGAGTGACCTCGCCAACACCGAGTACCTCAGCTTGCTCGCCTCTGCCGTATGCTGCCGGGCTTCCCCTAGCTTGCCGGTAAAGAGCAGTGCCCGCGCCAGCGCCAGGTGGTTGGCCGCCTCGGTCGGATGCAGCCTCACCATCTCCCGGCAATGCGCCTCCTGCTCGGCATAGCGTTTCATCCGGAAAAGTTGCACGGCCAACTGATGGTTATAGGACTGCGAAGCAGGGTCCAACTCCAGTGCCCGCCGGATATGCCCCAACGACTCTTCCCCCCGTCTTGCCCGCCCCAGGAAATTCGCATACCAGTTGTGTACCTGCGCGTCCCGCTCGTCAATCTTCAAAGCCTGCTCAAAATAAGTCTCGGCATCCTTCCAACGTCCAAAATCATAGGCCCGTAGCACCCCCAGCACTCCCAGCGTCCGCGCTTGCCGCGGCCGCAATCGCAACGATTCCGCCGCTGCCCGCTCGGCCGCTCGCCGGCTCTCCACCGGATCATTGAACATGAAGTTCACTGCCGTCAGGTGCGTCTCCGCCAAACTATTCCAGACCTCAGGCGCATCCGGCGCCAACTCGCTCGCCTTGGTCAACTCTTCCAGTGCCGCCCGGCTTCCTTCTTCCGTCCTTTGCTTGGCAATTTCCAGCCCCCGCTTCCAGGCTGCCTCCGCCGCCGGTGACATCGGCGTCAGTCTGCGCAACAACCACTCCTCATAACCAAACCACCCTCCCCCCAGCACAACGCTCGCCGAGCCCAGCCCCAGCAGCACTTGCCGTCGTTCCGTCCGGCTGCTGAACAATACCAGGCTTCCCTGCCGCAATCTCCGCGCCGCCTCACCACAACTGCGTGGCCTGCTCCCGGGCTCCTTCTCGAGACAGTCCTGAATCACCCTTTCCCAACGCCGTGGAATCTTCAACCGCGGCGGCCGCTTCCGCAATCTCCGCTCCGCAATTTGAAATGCTGTCTGCCCTTCAAACGGCTTCACCCCGCTCAGCATTTCGTAAAGCACCACCCCAAACGAATACACTTCGCTCGCCACCGTGGCTTTCTCCCCCCGCAATTGTTCCGGCGACATATAAGCGGGCGTCCCCGCTACCACTCCCGTGCCGATCACCGTGGAATCCTCCCTGCCAGTCTCCTGATCCCGCGCCAGGCCAAAATCCATCACCACCGCGCCCCGTCCCGGGTCATTACTCAGCAGGATGTTCGCACTCTTCAAGTCCCGGTGCAGAATTCCCAATCCGTGCGCCGCATCCATCACCGACCCAACCTGCTCGGCCGCCCTCAATGCTTCCTCCGCCTCCAACGGTCCCCGCTCCAGCCGCTTCGTCAACGATTCCCCTCTCACCCATTCCATCTCCAGATAAAGCATCCCCGCCGCTTTATCGAAATGCAATTCCTCCACCCGGCAGACATTGGGATGCACCAGCCGCCGCGCCATCGCCAATTCCCGCCGCAGTTGCTTCTCGCCCCAATTGCCCACCGCGTCCAGCCGCAAGGTCTTGATCGCTACTTCTGCGCCGCTCCTCACATCCCGGCAACCATACACCTCTCCCATCCCCCCCGAACCCAAAAATTCCTCCACCTCAAACCGGCCTGCCAGCACCTCTCCCACCTGATGCCGCCGTTCGGCGCGCATCCGCCTCACCTCCTCCGGCGTCTCTTCGAGAAAATCCTCCCCCGCTTCCTCCACATTCCGCAGCAACCGCCTCACTTCTTCCACTACAGCCAGGCTTGCCCCGCTCCCCTTCAACAACTCCTCCCGCTCCCCTGGCTCTGCATCCAGCACCTGGCTAAAGAGCTCCGCCGCCTCTGTCCACTCCCTCCCACTCATTTCTTCATTTCCCCATAAATCCAGGCCCGCGCCACTTCCCAGTCCCGCCGCACGGTCCGCCGCGATGTCCCCAATACCTCTCCTATCTCATCCTCGGTCATCCCCCCAAAGAAGCGCATCTCCACAACTTTGGCCCGCCGCGGGTCCATTTCCTCCAGCCGCGCCAGCGCCTGATCGAGTGCCACCAGTTCAATTGCTGCCGGAGCCTCCCCAACCCGAACCTCCTCCAGACTCAGCACCGGTTGCTCTCCGCCGCGTTTCTTGGCGTGCGTGCGCCGCGCATAATCCGTCAAATACCGCCGCATCACCTGCGAAGCCACCGCATAAAAATGCGCCCGGCTCTCCCACGGCAAATCCAGTTTGCCAGTCAGCCTGAGATAAACCTCATGCACCAGCGCCGTCGCTTGCAAAGTGTGGTTACCCCGCTCCCGCCTCAAATACCGGGCCGCAATACTTCGCAACTCGGCATAGACTTCCGGCACCAGCAACTCCTCGGCTTCGCTTTCCCCTGCCGTGATGCGGTGTAATAGCGCCGTGATGTCTCCAGGACTTTGCATCCCTTCCCCAATACCTGGCTAGTATCCGCCCAGAACCTTCAAAAAGTCGGCTACTTCTTCCAAATGCCGGATCGCATTCTGCACCTTGGTGTCCTTCAGCGTTCCTTCAAAGTCGACATAGAACAGATATTCCCAGGGCTTGCCCTTCAGCGGCCGGCTCTCGATCTTCGTTAAGGTAATGTCCCGGAGCGCCAACGACGCCAGCGCCCGAAACAGGCTCCCCGGCTCGTTCCGCGTAGAGAAGACAATCGAAACCTTCTTTACCACCGGCATCTTGCCCTTGATCTTGTCTCCCTTGCGCTGCAAGAGGAAGAATCGGGTAAAGTTCGCCCGGTCGTCTTCAATCCCGCGCTTCAAAATCCGCGCCCCATAAATATCGGCTGCCAGATTCGATGCAATCGCCGCCGCATCCCGCCTCTTGGTCTCCGCCAGCATCTTCACACTGCCCGCCGTGTCGTAATACGGCTTCTTGGTAATCTGCGGGTTCCCCTGTAAAAACTTCAAGCACTGGTTCAGCGCTACCGGATGCGAATACACTTCCAGCACATCCTTAAACGCTACTCCCGGTAGGGCAATCAGGTTGTGCACAATTCGCACACTTGTCTCGCCCACCACCTCAATGTCATGCGTCAACAGGTGATCAAAGTTTTCAATCACGCTCCCGTGTAGCGTGTTCTCCATCGGAATTACCGCCGCATCTACCCGTTTCTCGATCAACGCCCGGAAAACATCGTCAAACCATTCAAATGGAACCGGATCACTCTCACTGCCCAGCAATTGCCGTACGGCGATCTCGCTGAATGCGCCCCGCTCCCCCTGGAAGCCCGCTCGAACATATTCTTTAGGTTGTTTCATGGCGTGTCTGCGGTTCCCATCGCTTTGCATCCTCCGCCGGCAATCCCAGCAGGTCCAGCACGCGATCAACCGAATGATCCACAATATCAAGAATCGTCTTCGGGTTCGTATAGAAGGCCGCCACCGGGGGGGCCAGGATCGCTCCCATCTCCGCCAGGCTCACCATACTCCGCAAGTGCCCCAGGTGAAGCGGCGTCTCCCTCACCATCAATATCAGTTTGCGTCTCTCCTTTAACGTCACGTCTGCTGCCCGCACCAGCAAGTTGGAACTGATCCCCGCCGCAATCGCTGACATCGTGTGAATCGAACACGGCGCCACCACCATCGCCTCGATTGGATAACTGCCGCTCGCCAGCCGGCACCCTATATCTTCGACAGGATAGGCTTGGTCAGCCAAATCCTTCGCCGCCGCAGCCAGCTTCCCGGTTTCCAGATACAGCGTCCGCTCCGCACTCCGGCTCATCACCAGGTGCGTCTCTACTTCCTCCCGCCGCCTCAGCTTTTCCAATAGCCGCAGCCCATAGATGCTGCCTGACGCCCCGCTCATGCCGATTACGATTCTTCGCTTTGTGATCACTTTTTCTCCCCCGCTTCCACCGACTGTTCCATTTTCAGAACAGCTCTTGCCAAAAACCTGAGTCCCAACGCTTTATTCTGTCTTATAATCGTAGACAAATTCCTCTGGAAGTGTCGCATATGGCGGGTGCCTCTGCACCCGGAAAAACGATCCTCAACACTGACGAAGCAGGCCAGCGGCTGCGCAAAGCTAGAGAACGCCTCGGATTGAGATTTCGCGAGGTGGAAGTAGCAAGTCAAAAAATCGCCGAACGCCACGGCAATGAAGAATATGCCATTGTTCTCAGTCGTTTGAGTGAGATTGAAAACAAGGGGGTGGTTCCCTCTGTCTTCCGTCTCTACTCGCTCTCTACCATCTACCGCATCGACTTTCGCGAGGTGCTTTCCTGGTACGGCATCCAGCTTGACCACCAGTTTGCCGATGCCCAGCTCCAGGAACTCACCCATACGCATGTGCTGGATTTCTCAGCGGAAACCTTTGGCGATGTCCACGCTCCATTGAGCCTCGATCCTGGCGTCGATCTCAGCAAGACCACCTTCCTCAGTCGCGCCATCAACCGCTGGGGGACTTTGCCTTTGCACCTTCTGCGAGGCCTCGATCTCACCAGGAAGCGCTACGCCATCATTGGCTCCGAAGATTGGTCCATGTACCCGATTCTCGCTCCGGGAACGCTGCTGGTGATCAGCGATACTCAGAAAATCAGCAACACGGGATGGTCCGATGAGTGGGACCGGCCCATTTATTTCCTTGAAAGTCGCGAAGGCTTCCAATGTGGCTGGTGTCATCTCGACCGCGATCGTTTGGTCGTCATGAGCCACCCCGCTTCCTTGATGCCTCCCCGCGTCTTCCTCTACCCCAATGAAATCGAAGTGATTGGCCAGGTTATTGGCTTCGCATCGAGTCTGGATCTCCCACGACGCCGGACTCGCCCCTCAATTGGCGAATGATCAGCCCAAGATTGGCTTCAAATAACTCCCTTTCCGCCAGACTCGCCCCAGGCGGAAGTACCGTTTCGTAACCTTTGTTTTTCTCCCAACTGGCCAGCAGCCTCTTAGCTGATTCGGGCAGCCCCACTACATAATTCCTCACATCATCCACCTGATCCAGGATGCTCAGTCCCAGGAAGCTCATGAGCATTTCCTGATGTGAGCGCCTGAGGGCCTCCTCCGATACCACTTCGCCGAAAACCGCGGTCATTCCATAGTGCTCATAGCGGTCATTCTCCGGGCTCCGCAATCTCGACAGATATGCCATTCTGCCGATTCGTGTCGGGATCTGACTTAATGTCCTTTCCCAAAGGTCTTCTGAAGCAGTCCGGTTCCTGCACTTTCCGCTTTGTTCCGTATCATCACCCATATCTATTTGATACACCACAGGATGAAAATTCGCTAAGTCTTGTTCCAAAAAAAGAAAACGTCTAAGGTGAACACCTTATTTGAGTCTCACGCTTGTAGTCTGACCATGTCGGGACTATACGTCCTGTAGCTACCGAAAGCCGAGAGGCTCTTAGAGCTCACAAAACCCTAAGGAGACAACCTTCCATGTTCAAGAAAGTACTTGCTATCGCCCTCTTCGCCACTGCCATGTTCGCCACCCCGGCAGCCAGCATCGACCCCATCCCCGATTGCTATCCCTGCCACTTCTCAGTTCGCTAAGCTTATCGTTATGCTACGATTCTATGGGGGTTGATCTTTGGACAATCCCCCATAATCGTCATGAAATTCATCACTGACGTTTGGTTGCTTTGGCTTCTCAACACGCTACTCCAATTCGGAGTCGTCTTTCACATTTACCGTTCTTCCTCCCTTCGTAAACAATTTCCTCGTTTCGCTCTCTATCTTCTCCTCTCCCTCATAGTCACCGGTTTACAGATTGCCATAAGAAACTTTTTCCCGGAACGGAAGAATCTCTACCCTGAAATTTATATGGCTTGGGCCTACTCTGCCTCCATTTTTGAATTTCTCGCCATACAGGAACTCTGCAAGCGAGCTCTCGAGCGTTTCCCGGCTATTCGGACCGCCTCCATTCGCGTCCTGCTCGCTTTCTGGGCCGTCCTGATCCTGGTTGGTACTGGATGGTATGTTTATCTCGCGAGTACTCCCAGCGAAAAAATGCCGGTACTTTATGCTGCTATTCGCTACCGGGACGCTGCCAGTCTGGGCTTTACCCTATTCATTCTTCTTTTTCTCGCATTTGTTGCCTGGATGCCCGTCCCCTTAAGCCGTAACATCCTGCGCCACTCCTTCCTTTTCGCCGGCTTCTTCCTTTCTCTCGCGCTCTCTCACTTTGTCGCCCAACTCGGCGGCAAGGAAATTCAGGTGACGCTGGCAAATTACATTTCTCTCGGTGGTACTGCTCTTGTTTTTGTTCTCTGGATTGGCTTCGTCCGCTCCAGCGACGACTCTACTCTCAATACCCCCAAAGGTTCCTTGAACAGAGAAGAAGCTGAAATTCTTTTAGCTCGGCTGCACGAGCTGAATGAAACTCTATCCCGTTCAGGCCCCAAGGTGCTACGCTGAATCCCCGTTAAAAGAGTTCTAATTAACTAATTTAATCATTGCAATTCCGGTTCTGGTATTCTAAACTACCGATAGTAAAAACTTTATGAGCACCCCACTGGTGTTGTCTATTTTCTTGGCATTGGCCTTTTCAGGACTCTTCTGGGCACTTTTGCGATGTTTTGGTGGACGCATGGCGGCATTGTCTGTTGAC
>CAZECF010000014.1:37874-73563 GCA_964510335.1 uncultured Bryobacter sp.
ATCGGGAGTCATTCTCCGATTACTATCGGCCTATGGTTCGCTTGCTCGACGATCGCGATTTCGAATCGGCCAGGCTCCTCTCAAATTTGAAGCCGGAAGATCTTTCCAGGTTCCGCCTGCGCCGCATCCAGGTTTTCCGCCGCTATCTGGACGAAATGCAGCTGGATTTCAACCGGATCGAATTCAAGCTCCGCTACTTGATGTTGGCCGCTGGGGATCAGGAAGCACACCTTGTTACACAACTGAATGGCGTTAAGTCGCGCTTCCACCTACACCTATTCCGCGTCCGGGTGCAACTGATTCTGTTCCGCTTCGGTTGGGCCACCATCAACGCCGGGCCATTGGTCAATATGCTCGAACAGTGTGAATCGGTTCTGCTGAAACGCCCCGCAACCAACAATTAGGGCTGGTCGTTGATCGACCAGTCATACTTCCAATACTTCAACTTCCAGCCCGGCTCTCCCAGCCGGGCTGACTTGACATAGGGCGTCAGAAATCGCAGCACTGCCGCTTCACTGCCTCCAAAGTCAGCCTGAAACCACTTGAAGATTTCACTCACCGCAACCGTCCGGTTTGGCTTGTCGATGCGAACATTCTCGCTCGATTCAAGAAACCGCTTCGCATCCTCTTCAAGCTTTGCCATCACATTCTTCTCGTTATATGCCGTCTTGGATAGCCACGGGCAACTGGCGCTGGCACACACAATCGCAAAGTGAATCCGGGCTTCTCCAAAGGCCTTGCGAATGGAGTTGTCCTCAATATCGGCTAGCGTCCGCTGCCGCCCGGCGACCGTGAACTTCCGCCGGTAGAAATAAGCCGCCCGCCGCAGCGGATTCTTGAGTCGGTCCTTTTCCTTCGGGTAGTCACTCGCGAAACTCCAAAGGATCAGTGCGTTGTAGGTATTGATCCAGTGCGCGAGCTTGGCTTCCCGGCTCTTTAAGGTCTCTGGATCAAAGGTCTTCAACCACTCTACATAGCTCGTCAGCGGAGCCAGGTCGGCCTTCAGCGCCCCGTATCGCACCTTGCCCGTCTCCGTCACATACTGGGTCAGCGTGTGCTGCAGGCCGTCCGGGGTGGGCGCAAAAAACGCCAGGAGCAGATCCCTTCGTCTCATCGCCATTGCGATTTGAGAAACGCCTTCGCCTCTTCATACTGGGCGAAGCGCTTCTCCTCCTCTTGAAATGCCTTGGTGTGGATCTTCCGGTTTGCTCCGCGGTGTTCTACCGGGTGCTTGATATGCAGCATTTCGTGATACATCACGTACTCCACAACGAAGTTCGGAATCCTGGCCTGATCGAGGCGCCGCGAGATCGCGATCGCATGGTGGGAGGGATCATAATGACCCAGAATCGTCCGGCTGCGCTGCAGGCTCCAGCCAATCTGCGGCCGCGGCAACACCCCGCCAAAGTAATACTCATTGAGCGCTTCAAAAATCGTATCGAGATCGAAGTGATGGCCGCTGGCGTGCGCCAGTCTCTTGCGTCCCCGCTCCTGCCTTGTGGTCTGAACCCGGCCCCGTACTTCCTGCCGGGCGATATAGAGACGGTACACTTCGACCATCCGGGCGGGCGGCGACTGCCGGAAGAGCTTCGATACCAGAATGTAAGCAAGCGATTCCTGAACCGGCGCGGGTGCCTCTACCAGCAAGTCTGACAACTTGACGATCAACTCCCCCTGCACCAGCCGGATATTGCTCGTCAAATTCGTAAAGGGGCGGAACTCCACCCGGATCGCCGGCTTGGCAAGCTGCGGCCGGATATCGCTGAAGACGCGTTCGTAAATCTCTTCGAGCGTCTCAAAAAACAACGCGCTCTGAACCAGCATCCGTCGATCAGGCTACCATATCAGGAGACAACGCCTTGCCTAACGCCATGATCTCCGCCTTCGGCTGCTACGTGCCGCCCAAGGTGCTCACAAACCAGGACCTTGAAAAAATGGTCGATACCACCGAAGAGTGGATTCTCACTCGGACGGGTATCCATACGCGCCATATCGCCGCCCCCGATGTGGCCACCTCTGATCTGGCCTTTGAAGCCGCCAAGGCTTGCCTGGCCCAGCGTGGCATGGACGCCAAAGACCTCGATGCCATCCTCGTCTCCACCGTTACGCCGGACATGTTCTTCCCCTCGACGGCTTGCCTCGTGCAGGACATGCTGGGTGCCCAGGGTGCGTGGGGCTTTGACATCAGTGCGGCCTGTTCGAGTTTTGTCTATGGCCTCACGGTAGGAGCGAACCTCATTCGCGGGGGCACTCACGAGCGTGTGCTCGTCATCGGTGCCGACACCATGTCCCGCATCATCGACTACACGGACCGCGCTACCTGCATCCTCTTTGGCGATGGTGCAGGCGCATTCCTGCTTGAGCCCGGCGACGGCTACGTTGCCTTCCACAACGAAATCGATGGCTCGGGCGGCCCTTCGCTCAAGATGCCGGCTGGCGGCAGCCGCCTGCCCAGTTCCGCCGAGACCGTCGACCAGCGCCTCCACTTCGTCAAGCAGGATGGTCAGGCTGTGTTCAAGTACGCGGTCCGCAAGATGGAAGAGGCTGCACTTTCCGTGATCGAAAAAGCGGGTCTCCAACCTTCCGACATCAAGGTGCTGATCCCGCACCAGGCCAACAAGCGCATCATCATGGCCACGGCGGAAAGGCTGGGCCTCGGCGAGGACCGCGTCATCATCAACATCGACCGCTACGGCAACACCACCGCCGGAACGATCCCGCTGGCTACCCGTGATGCGGTCGAACAAGGTAAGCTGCTCAAGGGCGATTACGTGTTGTTCGTTACTGTCGGAGCGGGTTTTACCGTAGGCGCTAACATCTGGCGCTGGACCATCTAAACTAATAAGTGCATGAACCTCGATTTTTGGGACGACCATGTCCGCGCCCGCTACCAGGAAGGGCGCAAGCAAGAAGATTTCCGGGTCTTTGACGAACACTCGCCCCAGGGCGTAAAAGACTTTTACTTACTCAACCACCGTCATCAGACGCATGCCTTCGCCAAGGGCAAGCGCGCTCAATATGAAGGCCTGAACATGGGCCAACGCGGCATCTGGGACATGATGGAATTCCTCAACACCCTTGTCGATGACTCAGACCCCGATACGGACTTGAGTCAGATTGAGCACAACCTCCAGACGGCTGAAGCCATCCGCGCCGACGGCCATCCTCGCTGGATGCAGTTGACCGGTCTGATCCACGATTGCGGCAAGGTACTTTGCAGCTACGGGGAACCGCAATGGGCCGTGGTCGGCGATACCTTCCCCACTGGTTGCGCATGGAGCAAGTCCATCGTGTTTAACGAGTACTTCGCCTGGAACCCTGATTCCTCGATCCCCGAGTATCAAACGGAAAATGGCGTCTACGAGCCGGGTTGCGGTCTCGATAAAGTGCACATGAGCTACGGGCACGACGAGTATCTCTATCACGTCATCAAAGACTATCTGCCGGAGGAAGCGCACTACATCATTCGCTATCACTCCTGCTATCCCGTCCACAGAGAGGGCGCCTACGGCCACCTTCTCAACAACAAGGATCGCGAGATGCTTGAATGGGTGCGCAAGTTCAACCCCTACGACCTTTATTCGAAAGGGCACGCAAAGCCTGATGAAAAGGCTTTGCGTCCCTATTACGATGAACTGATTGCCGAGTTCTTCCCGGATCAGATCCGCTGGTAGACGGCCTGCGCTGCGGGTAGCGCACTTGCCTTCGGCTCAAAGCCGCTGGCCCGGAGCGCCTCTTCAAACTTCTCCAGCAGGAAGAGCGTGTCCTTCTCGGTAGCCAGCACGCCCATGATCCCGATGCGGAAGACCTTGCCGGCGAGTTCGCCAAAGCCGCCCATGATCTCGATGCCGTAATTCTCCATCAGGTGTTTGCGTACTGCCATGTCGCTGACACCTGCGGGAACCTTCGGCGTCATGAGGTTCCAGAGCCGCTGCCCGTCGGCTACGTGCATCTCCATGCCCATCGCTTCCATACCGGCAATGAAGGCATTGCGGTTGAGGCGATGGCGGGCGAAGCGTGCTTCCAAGCCTTCCTCGAGGATGATCTGCAGGCCTTCGTGCAGGGCGTAGAAGGCCGTGATTGGCGCGGTGTGATGGTAACGCTTGGCGCCACCAAAGTATTCGCTGAGCAGCTTGATGTCGAAATACCAGGTGGGGATGATCGACTGGCGCTCTTCGGTCAACCACTTGAGAGCGCGCGGGCTCACGGTAAACGGCGAGAGGCCCGGGGGGCAACCCATGCCCTTCTGGGAGCAACTGTAGGCGATGTCGATGCCGGTCTTGTCGAACTCGATGGGCATCGAGCCGAGCGCGGTAACGCAGTCGGCAATGACCAGCGCGCCCACTTCGTGAGCTGCGTCGCAGATGGCTTTGCCATCGGTCCAGCAACCGGTGGAGGTCTCAGCGGCAACATAGGCAACGGTGTTTGGCTTCTCGCGCAGGATCGCTTCGCGGGCTTCTTCCGCCGTCCAGGTTTCGCCCCAGGGCTTTTCGATGCGAATGACTTCGGCCCGCTGGCGCTTGCCCATGTCGGTCAGGCGGTCGCAGAAATAGCCGTTGGCAAAGATGAGGAACTTGGAGCCGGGTTCAACGAAGTTTGCAACTGCCGTTTCCATCCCACCCGAACCGGTAGCCGACATGGCTACGGTGAATTCATTTGCAGTCCCAAAGCATGCGTTGAGCCCGGTCTTCACGGCTTGCGTGATTTCAAAAAAGAACGGATCGAGGTGACCGACGATGGGCTTGGACATGGCGTCATAGACGCGCGGTTCAACCATGGACGGTCCCGGTCCATAGAGAAGGCGCTTGGGTGGATTTAGAGTGGAAAGCATAGCTTTGATTTTACCGATTGATGAACTCCTCCCCCAGATTCCTTCCGCCGGGAACCTGGTAATTGAAGCCGCACCGGGTGCGGGCAAGACGACGCGGGTGCCCGCATACCTGATGGACAGGGTCGATGGCGAGGTGATTGTTCTCGAGCCGAGACGCCTCGCGGCGCGTCTGGCGGCCCGCCGCGTGGCCAGCGAACGCGGTGAACGCGTGGGCGAGAGCGTTGGCTACCAGGTCCGCTTTGAAGACTTCTGCGGCCCCAGGACCAGGCTGCGCTACATGACCGAAGGCGTGCTCAATCGCCGGCTCACCAGTGACCCGCAGTTGCGCGGGGTGAGCACCGTGGTACTCGATGAGTTTCACGAGCGGCACCTTGAAGGCGATCTCGCGCTGGCACTGTTGCTCGAACTGCAAAGGCGGCGCAAGGAGTTGCGGATTGTGGTGATGTCGGCGACGCTCGATGCGGCACCGATCGCGGAGCACCTTGGCGGCTGCCCGGTCCTGCGGAGTGAAGGGCGGCTTTTTCCGCTTGAGACACGCTACACGCCGGAGAGCGCGCAGAAGCTTGAAGAGCGCGTGGCGGCCGCACTCGAGAAGACAACGGGAGACGTACTGGTCTTCTTGCCCGGTGCGGCCGAGATCCGGCGGGCGATCGAAGCCTGCCGTCGTTCCGATCTATTGCTGTTACCGCTCTACGGGGATTTGAGCCCCGAAGAACAGGATCGCGCGGTGGAGAAGGGCAGCCGGCGCAAGGCGATCTTTGCCACCAACATCGCGGAGAGTTCGATCACGATCGATGGCGTTACGACGGTGATCGATTGTGGCCTCGCGCGGGTCGCGAGCGACTCGAAGCTGACGGGCTTGCCGCAGTTGAGTTTGGCCAAAGTCTCGCGGGCCTCGGCCATCCAACGGGCTGGCCGGGCGGCCCGGACCGCACAGGGAACCTGCATCCGGCTCTATACCGAACAGGACTTCCTGAGCCGGGCCGAGCGGGGTGTGCCGGAGATTGTGAGCCGGGAGTTGAGCGGCCTCGTGCTGCAACTGCGGGCGATGAATATCGAAGAACCGGCAACGTTGCCGTGGATGACACCGCCGCCACCGGATGACTTGAAGCGGGCTGAGACTCTGCTTGATGAGTTGGGAGCCAAGGGTGAGACGGCGAAGCAGATGGCGGAGATGCCGGTGCATCCGCGCCTGGCGAGGATGATGCTTGAGGCGGCCTCGCGCGGCGTGGTGCAGCGGGCTGCCCGGGTGGCAGCGCTGCTGTCGAGTGGGGACAGGCCGCATAACCCGGACCTGATCCACGTGGCCGAGCGCGGGTTGAGCGCCTATGCCGAGAAGATTGCGCGGCAACTGGAGCGGCAGGTGCGTGGGGGCAGGGAAGGCAAGGACTGGGAGAAGGGGCTGGCTGAGTCGATCCTGGCGGCCTATCCGGATCGCGTTGCCAAGCGGCGCAAGGGGGAGGAGTACACGGTGGCGGGCGGGATTGCTGCCAAGCTCGGAGCGCCGCTGCCGAAGCCGGCTGAGTGGATCGTAGCGGTAGAGCTCGATGAGATGAGCGAGCGCGGGATGGTGATGATCCGGGCGGCCTGCCCGATTGAGCCGGAGTGGCTGCTGGACTTTCCTGTGGAGGAGGCAGAGCGCTATGTCTGGTCGCGTGACAAGGAGCGATTTGAGCAGGAGAGCGCCATCGTGTTTCATGGCCTGACGGTGGAGGCCAGCTTGAACCCGAGGCCGCAGACGCCGGAGGCATCGCGGCTGCTGAAGGAGAAGCTCAAGGAAGTCGGGTGGCGGCGCTTTCTTGATGTGGAAGAGACCGAAGCCCTGCTGGCACGCGTCAACTTTGCGCGGGAGCAGGGCTTTGATGTGGGCTTTGATGAGGTGGTGTTGCTCAATCAGCTTGGCTCACTGTGCGAAGGCCGGAGCGGATTTGATCAGGTGCGGGAGGCGATCAAGAACGGCGAATGGGTGCCGCAGTTTGACCAGTACCAACTGGACCGGGTGGCACCGAAGACGATTCCCTTGCGGGGCAAGATGAGTGTGAAGGTGCACTATGTAGCTGGACAGCCCCCGTGGATCGAGAGCCGCCTGCAGGATTTTTGGGGGATGAAAGAGACCCCCAAGGTAGCGGACGGGCGGGTGGCGGTGCTGGTGCATCTGCTGGCCCCCAACCGGAGGCCAGTACAGATGACACAGGATTTGGCTTCGTTCTGGGCCAAGCTTTACCCGGAGATCCGGCCGGGCTTAAGCCGTCGCTATCCGAAGCACCAGTGGCCTTAGGGCTATTTCTCGGCGCGGAAGTGGAAGCGGCGGACCGGTAGGGGCATTTCGCTGTCAGCGCCCTTGACGCTCTTCCAGACAATCTCATTGAGGGCGAACATGGGAGCGAGATCGTATTCGGAGAAGTCCATGGCGAGGGACTCACGGGCTCCCCAGGCGGCCATGGTGTTGCGAGCATTGACGTCCACCTGCGGCGCTTCCAGCGTGTAGGGGGTGAGGTCGGGCTGATCGCTGAAGCTGTTGTACATCGGGGTGGCGGCGGCGTCGTACTGCGTCATCGGCGGCAAGCCGAGCAGCAGTTCCATGGTGCGGAGGAAAGAACTGGTGGTGTAGAGCGTTGAGTCGAGGTGATTGCGCTTGGTGTAGGGGCTCACGACCAGGCCGACGGTGCGGCGGGCATCGACGTGATCGGCGCCATCCTGGGCGTCGTCCTGGATGATGAAGATCGCGGTTTCAGCCCAGTACTTTGACTTTGAAACCCGTTCGACGATCTGGCCCACGGCCCAGTCATTGTTGGCTACGGCAGCTACGGGTGTGAAAGTGCCGGGGCGCGTACCGGTGGTGTGATCTTCGCCGAGGCTCATTACGGTGTAGTTGGGAAGACGATCATTGGGGTTGGGCGAGTCGAAGTTCTTCTCGAACTGCTCGAACTCTTCGAGGAAGACTTTGGCATTGTCGGTATCGCGCATGCCGGGCAGCTTGAACCTGGGTGAGACGTGGCCGAGGAGGGCACCCATGCCGCCGGCGGCTTCCATGGTGGTGCCGTCGCTCGAGCGGGTGGCGTACTCGCCATAGCTGCGGTAGGTGAGACCCTTGCGGGCGGCAAGGTCCCACACATGACCACCAGCGGGTACGTAAGCAGCCGAGCGGCCGGCCTGGCTGTGACCGCCGTAGGTGACCGGCCAGAGCTTCTCGTTGAAGTCAGTGGCGTAGGCGGCGTTGGACCAGGAGTGGCCATCGACGCTGACTTCGCCATCGCAATAGAGGTTGTCGAGGAGCACGAACTGTTCGGCGAGCTTGTGGCCGTTGGGGGTGACCTTGCGGCCGAAGATCGTCAGGCGCGGATCGCCATTGCCTTTGGGGATGTCGCCGAGGACCTGGTCGTAGGTGCGGTTTTCGCGCAGGATGTAGATGATGTGCTTGATGGGGGAGCCGACGCCGACTTCGCGGGGAATAATTGTTTTGGTGTTGGCCTGGGGGGCGACGGCGAGCGTGCGCATCTCGTCGCGGTAAGGCGAGTTGGCGATGGCGCGCTGGGTGTAGGCCTTGATGTCGTTCTTGAGGTTGGAGAGTTCGACAATCTGGACGGTGCCCTTCATGAGCTGCTTGATGCTGCCTTTGCCTTCGGTGCCGCCGTCATTGGCGAGCGGGGAGTGGGGCCCGCGGATGTTGGGGCCGCCGCCGAAGCCTTTGCTGTTGCCGATGTAAAGCTTCTTGCCGTCGCGGGAGAGTTCCAGCGAGGTCGGGTACCAGCCGGTGGGGATGAAGCCGAGCACGGTGTGCTCTTCGGCTTCCGAGATGTTGATGACGGCAACGGTGTTGTTGTCGGCGTTGGCGACGAAGAGCATCTTCTCTTCACGGTCGGTGGCCAGGGCATTGGGCGTGGAGCCGATCAGCGAGTTGGGATAAATGGCGGTATTGATCTGTTCGACCGCGCGCATGGTTTTGGTGTTGATGACCCAGACCGAGTTGGAGTTGCCGCAGGAGACATAGAGGCGGCCATCGCGGGTGAGGACCATGTCGTTGGGGTTGGCACCGACGGCGATGGAGCGGGTGACCTTGTTGGTGGCCAGGTCGATTACGCTGATGGAGTTACTGGCCCAGTTGGAGACGTAGAGAGTTTTCAAGTCGCTGCTGAGGAGCAGCTCATAGGGGTTGACTTCAACGGGGATTTTGGCGATGGGCTGCGCGGTGGTGGTGTTGAAGATGACGACGTGGCCGGCGAGGTTACCGGTGCCGCGATGCGCGGCGTAGAGGATCGGCTGGCTGGGGTGGTGGAGAAGGCCGGACCAGTAGGTTTCCTGCATGGGGAAGGGGCTCTTGATTTCAGCGGCGGGCTTATCGGAGATGCGGCCGTCGGCGTAATCGAAAACGTAGATGGGGGCCGCGGTGGGGTTGGTGCGGGAGATACCGTTGCCGCCAGAGGCAAAGAAGCGCTTGCCGTTGGGGGCCCAGGTAAGACCCATCCAGGCAGATTTGAGGGGTACACGCTGGGTGGGCTCTTCTGTCGTGGTATCGACGACGAGGATGCCGTGCGGGTTGAAGCCAGAGTGGAGAGCGATGAGCGCCTTGCCGTCAGGAGCCTGGGAGAGGCCGAGCACCATGTCCTCGGTGCGAATCTGTTTGCCGGCGGGAGTGAGCTTCCAGCCGTTTGGTAAGTCGTATCCAGAGTTGGCTGTCGGGGCCGGAACTTGTGCGTGGAGAATGCCCAGCAAGGCGAATAGCGGAAGTGCGCGCATAGGTGGAGGGTAGCGCGATGGAGTTACAAAGGAGTGAACAGAAGGGCTGGCATAAACTATGAGAACAGCGATATGGAACGCAGGAAATTTTTTGCCGGGGCCCTGGTTGCCCCTGTTGCCGGAACAGTTTTGGCTCAGCAGCGGCCCGTGGCGGAGATGCCCAAACTGGAGACGGCGCTGCCGGGGGATGTGGGTGTGTTTGCACCCAGGTTTTTGGCACCGGCACAATTTGCAACCCTGGGCCGGCTGGCGGAAGTGTTGATGCCAACGCCGGAAGCTGGAGTGGGGGCGAGGGAAGCCAAGGCAGCCGAGTTTCTGGATTTTTATTTGGGCCTTGCGCTGCCCGACCGGCAGCAGGTGTATCTGAAGGGTCTCGATGCACTGGAAGCGGTGGCGAAGAAGAAGTATCAGAAGAGCTATGAAGCGGTGAGTGTCGAGCAAGCCAATGAGTTGCTTGCGCCTCTCAAGCAGCCGTGGAGCCCGGAGCCGCCGGCTGATGCATTGACCCGATTTTTGCAGGTGGCCAAGGCGGATGTGCGGACGGCAACGCTGAATTCCAAGGAATTCAATGCGAGCAATGTTGGCGGGGCGCGACGCCCAGGTGGCGTGGGTTTGTACTGGAAGCGGTTGGACTAGGGAGCGAGGATGGCACAGCGGGAATACGACGTATTGATTGTGGGTTCGGGCGCTTCGGGTGGCACGGCGGCGCATACGCTGACGAAGTTGGGCCTTGATTGCGTGATGGTGGAGGCCGGGCCGCTGGTGGACTTTGACAAGGCACGAGAGTTGAAGCCGGTTTATGAGTTGCCTTACCGGGGCTTCGGGCAGCCGGGCAAATTGGCGCATGTGTTTCAGGCCAATGAGTTCAACGCCAACCAGTGGGTGGATGAGCAGGAAGTGCCCTATACGCATGATCCGAAGCAACCTTACAACTGGGTGCGGGTGCGGATGGTGGGCGGCAAAAGTAATTTCTGGGCGCGGATGTCTTTCCGGTTGAGCGACTATGAATTCAAAGCCGCCGATCATGATGGATTTGGGGAGAACTGGCCAATCAGCCATGCGGACCTGGCGCCTTACTATGACCGGATTGAGCCGATCTTCCGGGTGTCGGGACGTAAGGAAGGATTGAAGCAGTTGCCAGACGGGCAGTTTATTGCAGACGAGTCGCCGGATACGGAAGCGATTCTGCGGGTGGCCAAGAGCGGGCAGAAGTATGGCATGACCGTGACCAAGATCCGCCGTTCGCTGGGGCAGGGAAATCTGGCGAGTTCGCGGAATCTGCTTTTGCCGGAAGCGGTGGCAACGGGCAAGCTGACGCTGGTGCCGAATGCGGTGGCGCGCGAGATCAGCGTTGACCGCAATACGGGCAAGGTGAACGGGCTGCACATCGTGGAACGGCAATCGAAGCGCGAGTTGCACATCAAGGCGAAGGTCGTGGTGGTGGCGGCATCGTGTCTTGAAAGTACGCGGCTGCTGCTCAATTCGAAGATCGCGAATTCGAGCGGAGTTCTGGGCCGCTATCTGATGGACCAGTGGTATATCGGCAACAGCGTTGTGGCGCTGGTGCCGGAGGCGATGAACGGCAAGGCACGGCGCGGGATGATTGGCGGCGCGGGCTACATTCCGCGCTTTGTCAATTTGAAGAACGGCAAGGAGAAGAAGTACATCCGGGGCTGCGCCTTTGACTTTTATACTGGCGGGACGCCGGATGCGAAGTTTTTTCCGGTCTGGGGCAAGGAACTGGAAGCGAAGCTGTTGGCGGCGCGCGGGGCGAGCGTATCGGCGACGGCGATGGGCGATGTTCTGCCGCGCTATGAGAACCGGGTGGAGATTAACAAGAGTGTTTCCGATGCCTACGGCATTCCGGTATTGCACTTTGATTGCCGGTATACGGACAACGAAGTGGAGATGGCGAAGGACTCGGTGGGGACGCTGGCTGAGGTCTTCCGGGGGGCGGGCTTTGAAGTGATTCATACCAATGACAAGCCGTTGCCGCCTGGGTATAGCATTCATGAATTGGGGACCTGCCGGATGGGCAATGACCCGAAGAAGAGTGTGCTGAATGCTTTCAATCAGAGCCATGACATCAAGAACCTTTTTGTGGTGGACGGAAGCAGTTTTGTGACGGCAGGAACGCAGAACCCGACGATGACGATCTGCGCGCTGGCGATGCGGGCGAGCGAATACCTCGCTGACAAGATGGCAAAACGCGAAATCTAAAAGGCCGGGTGTTTGAGCGATCTGGCTGAAAGCAGGGCAGATTGAGTTCTCGATTGGTTGTGACGGGCCTGGCGGCCGTGGCCGTGATGGCCCAAGTGCGGATCAGCACGGATTTTCCGGGGGGCAGTGCCGGGCAGGTGACCGAGGTGGGGCCGCTGCACTTCCGGGTGGGGGTGAAGGGGCAAAGTGATCAGGACGGACGGAACCGGCAGGCGAACTGGTATTCGTTTCGGGTGACGGGGGTTCCGAAGGGCAAGGAAGTGATTCTGGACCTGGTGGATTTGCCCGGTGAGTACAACTATCTGCGGAATCGCGGGGCGGTAACGAAAGATACGCCGCCGTATTGGTGGGAAGCCAAGAAGACGGGCTGGCGGGAAATGGAGGGGGACTACGACGCGGCCGAGCCGAAGTGGCGATTGCGGGTGAAGCCGAAGAAGGGGACCTTTCAGGTTGCGCATATTCCGCCTTACACAGAGCGGCAGTTGGCCGTGCTGCGCAAAGCCGTGAAGCCGGAGGTGGAGCGGATCGGGCAGACGGTGGAAGGGCGGCCGTTGGAGTTGTGGACTTTCGACAAGACGGCGGGCAAGGCGGATGCGCCGGTGGTGTGGCTGATGCTGCGGCAGCATGCCTGGGAGGCGGGGACGAGCTATGCGGGGGAGGGAGCGTTGCGCTTTCTGCCAGAGGGAGTGCTTTGGAAGGTGCTGCCGTGGTGCGACCCGGATGGAGTTGAAAAAGGAGGGGTGCGGTTTAACCTCCATGGCTATGACCTGAACCGGAACTGGGATGCGCCGAATGATGCGTTGAAGCGGCCGGAGATCCTGGCGCAGAAGTTGGCGATTGAGAAGTGGTTGCAGGCGGGCAAGAAGATCGATCTGTTTTTGACGCTGCACAACACGGAGATGGGCGAGTATCTGGAGGGTCCACCGGAGAGCGAAGTGGGGAAGAAGTTGTGGGCGGCGTTGAAGGAGAAGACCCGCTTTGATCCGGACCGGGAGTATATTTCGCGGATGCAGATTGCGGGGCCGGGGCGGGCGAATGTGATTCAGTGGTTATGGAATGAACACAAGCAGCCCGCCTTTTTGATGGAGCTGCGGATCGGGCGGAGCGAGAAGTTGGGCCGACGCCCCGGACCCGCGGATTGGAGCGAGTTCGGGGCGGAGTTGGTAAGGGAAATTGCCGCGCTGCTGCTGATACGCTGAAGGCATGCTGCTTGAGAAGATCTATCAGCCGGACATAGCGGTCTACCAGGAGGGAGTTCTTGGCCCGATGTTCATGGTGGAAGTGGTAGAAGCTGCCAGCCTGTCCGCTGAGGCTGAGGCAACGTTTGTCCCATTCATGGCACGCCACTTATGCTTTCGAGGTGCGGTGGTCAATCAAGGGCGGATGCGCGTACTGGATGTTTTTCCGAGCAGTAACCCTGATATGCCTGATGTCTCGACTGTCGCTGAGATTGATCTCGAACGGGAGCTGAGGCAATTTTCTGGCAAATCAGGCCAAGTCTGGAGCAGCGAGCGAAATTTCTTCGAGTGGCTGAAATCGTTCCTGTTGAATGATTCCGCCACTTCGCTCTCGCAGTCTGATTTGGATGCCTTTCGGCGAGAGGTTCTCCCCTGGACAAAAGACTGGATCGTTGAGTTCACGTCGCTTCGGGGCAAGTCATTTGGGCAAGCTTACTAGAGCATGAAGCGAGTCTTTCTGGAGACAAACTGGATTGTTTATCATCTCGCTCCAGTCTGGTTTCACGACTCAACAGCAACCAAACTTTTGGACAGGCATCTCGATGGAGAGATTCGAATTCATGTTCCTGTTGTAGCGATCCTCGAGGCAAGGAAGCAATTGTCGAAATTCAGCCCGAGCAGAATTCAAGAGTTCAAAAACCTGGCGAACTGGATGGTTGTGGACCAACCTGAACTCCAAGAACAATTCAAGATGGCAAGCGCTAAAGGCCTTAGTGAGCTGCAGGCTTTTGAAAAAAACCGGGAAAAGCGATTGGATGATCTGTGTAATTCCTTAGGTGATGCCATTTTTCCTTATCGGGAAGAGGCCATGGAATTGCAAATTGAATTGGTTCGAGAGCGCATTCAGCTTAAGCCTTTTGACCAAGCAATTCTCTGCTCAGTTGCCGCTGAGGCGAAGCTGAGCAGAGAAAAAGTTGGCAGCATCGAAGCTGTGTTTTGCACTCGAGATTCCGATTTCCACCGAGACGATTGCAAACGGTTCGCCGAGCAGCACGGTGTCGAGGTGCTTCGCACTTTTGAAGTCTAATCAGAAGGTCAGCCGCAGTGCGAATTGCATCTGGCGGGGGTTGCCGACGATGCTGGTGATGATGCCGGCGTTGGGGTTGCCAATGGAACCGTTGGGCAGATCGAACTGGGCGTGGTTGAAGAGGTTGAAGATCTCGGTGCGGAACTGCAAGCGCCAGGTTTCGTGGAAGTTGAAGTTCTTGAAGATCGAGAAATCGACGTTGGTGCGGCCGGGGCCACGCAGGATATTGCGGCCCGCATTGCCGAAGGTGAAGACGGTGGGTTGGCTCCAGGCGGCACCGCTGCCGGGTGCGCCAATGGTGGGGTCGAACCAGCGGGCGATGGTGGGGTCTTCCAGCTTCGCGCTGCGGTTGGAGTCGGGGCGGCTGCCTCCGGCATTGGAAACCGGGGAAGCGAGCACCGGGGTGAAGGGCAGGCCGGACTGGGCAGCGACGATGAGGTTGGTGTCCCAGTTGCCGATGATGTTGTCGACCAGTTTGCTGCCGGTTGAGAACTTGCGGCTTTGGCCGAAGGGTAACTCGTAGTTCATCGAGTAGACGGCGCGGTGCTTGATGTCGTGGCCGGAGGTGCCACGGTCGATATTGCGGAAGCGGCGGTCCTGCGGAATGGGCCCATTGTCGGCGCCGCCGAACTGGTTGGGGACATTGTCGATGGAATGGGCCCAGGTGTAGGCCATCAAGAAGCCGATGCCATTGGAGAAGCGGCGTTCGAGAGTGGACTGGAGGGAGTGATAGGAGCTGAGGCCGTCGGAGACGTTGTAGTCGATGTTAATGACGCCGGGTGCCTGGGCGAAGAGGGGCCGGCGCGGGGCGGGGGCGCCGGGGCCGGGTACGGGCTGGTTGAAGTTGTAGACGTTATCGAGCCGGCGGCCCATGTTGCCGACGTAGCCGATTTTGAAGACAAGCTCTTTAGGGAGCTGCTGCTGAATTTGCAGGTTGTACTGCTGGGCGATGCCGGAGCGGAAGTTGGGGTCGACGGAGAGGAAGTTGCCTCTTGGGTTGGCGACGGCGGCCTCAAAGTTGAGATCCGGGATAGGCGGCAGGCCATCCGAAACGCGGCGCGGGTTCGCGACAAACTGATTGATGTCGATGGTATTGATCGGGCCGAAGGGCAACTGTCGGTGTCGGCGGAGCATGACCGATTCACTGCCGGCAGGGTTGTAGAAGATGCCAGCGCCACCACGGAGAATGGTGCCTTGGCGCAGGCGCAAGGCAAAGCCCAGACGAGGGGCGAAGTTATTGCGATCGGGGTTGACGCCAGTGCGGGCGTCGGTATTAAAACCTGCGATGAGCAGTCGAGCTTGTACGACGTCATAGTTGGTCCAGCGATTGGTGACTTCGGTGGGAGGAGTGTCGTACTCGTAGCGAAGGCCGACGTTGACGGTCAGGCGATCACTGATGCGCCAGTCATCCTGGATGAAGTAGTTCGACTCCCAGATGCGAATGCCGGGAGCAAAGAGAGTGAAGTCCTGTTCGATTACGTTGGCCGTGCCGAGGAGGAGAGAAGCCATGGCGTCACCGGTGGCGGCGGCGTTATTAGGATTATCGGTAAAGGTGCGGCCAAAATTGAAGCGGCCGTTGCCGCGATTGGTCTGATACTGAGTAACCTGGCGGCGGCGGAAGTCTGTGCCGAACTTGATGGTGTGGCGACCACGAAGGTTGGTGAAGTTGACGCCAGGATGATAGGTGTTCTCGATGCGGATGATGGGCAGCGAACGGGTTTGGCCGATGCCGGTATAGCCGGCGGGGGAGAAGATGGGGATGCCGTCGGAATTGGGGCCCTGGTTCGAGCCTCGTACGCCGAGCTTCTCACCTAACTGAGCACCAGGGGTTGCGCCTTCCTGGAGGAAGTTCAGATTGAAGCGGTTGAAGCCCATACGAGCTTCCATGATGAAAGTGGGCGAGATGGTGCGGACCCAGTTGAGGACAGAGTGGTAGGCGTGAAGGTCGGAGGAGCCAGCGAAGGTGTCTTCATTGCCGAGGCTGACGGGGTCACTGAGGCCCGCAATGGAGACGGGAGCGAAGGTGGAGGGGCGGGTGGTGACAGTGTCCTGGCGGGAGTAGCGGCCGAAGACGGTGTTCTTTTCATTCCAGTTCCAGTCGGCGCGGAGGTCGCCCTGATCCCAGCTTTGTTTTTCGCCGGGGTTGGTGATGAAGTTGTTGACGATTCCAGGACGGGTTGGTAGTGGATAGGCGTTAACCAACTTGGCCATGACAGGGTCGAAACGGTCGGTGGGGATGATGCGGCCCGGGAAAGGCTGGCGGGTGAAGCCAGTAGGAGCGGTCGGGTCGGGACGCAGAGTGAGCGGATCAAAAATGTCGCGGACTTCGCTGAAGTTGCCGCTACGCATGAGGGCGGTGGGTACTGAAGCAACAAAGGTGCGCTCCTGGCTTCGGCGGAAACCCTCGTAGTTACCGAAGAAGAAGAGTTTGTTCTTGATGATGGGTCCGCCGAGGGAAGCGCCGAACTGGTTCTGGCGGAGGGCGGGGCGGATGGCTGAAAAAAAGTTGCGGGCGTCGGTCTTCTCATTGCGGAGGAAATTGTAGGCCGAGCCGTGGAAGTCGTTGGCACCAGACTTAGTAATGACGTTGACGGTAGCGCCGGAATTGCGGCCCTGGTCGGCCGAGAAGAGATTGGTTTGGATCTTGAATTCGCGGACCGCTTCAACCGATGGGCGCAGGACAATTGAGAGCGTGAGTCGCTCGTTGTTATCGATGCCGTCCCAGAGGAAGTTGTTGGAGCCTTCGCGATTGCCATTGGCGAAGATTTCCGAGCCGGGGCGGAGGTCATCGGGGCGATTGCCGGACATGATGGTGCCGCGGCTGCCGAAGCCGACACCGGTAACGCCCGGGCCCAGGGTGGCAAGTTGGACGAAGTTGCGGCCGTTCAAGGGGAGCTCGGCGACTTGGCGAGCTTCTACTACCTGGCCAATGGAAGAGGTATCGCTTTCGATGAGAGGGTTGGATGCGCGGACCTCTAAGGATTCGGCGACACTGCCGACTTCCAGTTGAAAATCGAAGCGGGCGGTTTGATTGACTTCGAGGGAGATCTCCTGAAAGACAGGGCGGAAGCCGTCTTTAGCGGCACTAATGCGATAACGGCCCGGGTTTAAGAAGGGGATAGTGAAGTTACCGGAAGTATCGGAGAGGGCTTCGCGGGTGGTTTGGGTATCCAGGTTTTGGGCTGTGATTTTGGCGGTGGCGATTGAGGCACCTGACTTATCAGTGAGAGTGCCTGTGACGGAAGAAGAGGTCTGGCTCCAAGCAAGAATGCTTAGAGTGGTGACGAGGAAAGCGAGACGCAACATGGATCTTGATTCCTTCCAAGATTAAACATTGTAAATGTGACTAACTCAACATTGTGCGGGAATCATATCCGAAAGTAGTTCCGTTGGGAAGGGGGGGTACTCTCAGGCGGCTGCGCGGTAAGATGCTTTTGGATTTTTTAATTTAGCGAGGGAGAGGGAAAGAACGTCGCGATGGGGGCGGGTGGCGCCTTGGGGAAGAACTTGTTGGAGGTCCAGCAGAGCGGGAACGGGGGCATTGGTTTCCGTGGTGACCGAGGTGTTGGCGTTGACGGCGACGGCGAGGACGCGCGTGGTGAGGAGGCGGCGGAGTTCTTTGAGGCAGGTGGCAACGGTGCGATCGAGGTTGCGGCGGCAGCGCTGGAAATTGGCATAATCGCGGCGGAATTGTTTGTTATCGGGATCGGAAGAAAGTTGGAATAAGGCGTGATCTTCGAGTTGGCGGACACGGTCGAGCTGCCAGGAGGCGTGGACGAGCTGCTCAAAGAATTCGTGCTCAATGGCGTTCTGGGGCTCGATATCGTCAAATAATTGAGTGCGAAGGTGGTTGTATTGGACTTGTTGTTCTGGATCGAGGTGAGGAAGATTGCGGGTGTAGAAGTGGGTGCGAAGGAAGGCGGCAGTGGTTTCCATGGAGATGAGTATGCCACTCATTTCCATGGAATTCAAGAATTAAATCGTAATTATTGGAAAATAATTTGGTCTTTTTTCTCTTCGATTTTTTCGGGGTCAACGCCCGGAGCTTCCTTGAGTTGGGCGAAGGTTTTGAATTTGCCGATTTTTTCGCGATGGGCGAGGAAGGCGGCGGCCTGGGAGCGTTTCATGGAGAAGCGGGATTCCAGTTCGATGGCCGTGGCGGCATTGACGTTGATGGGCGGCATGGCATCGGCGGGGTAATGTTTGGCGAGATATTCGGCGACGATGGCGAGCTCTGCTTCGGGCGATTTCATGCCGAAGCCAACCATTTTGGCAATGGTTTGATTCCAGCCGTTGACATCCTGACGGAGAGAAATCGAGCGTTCGATTTCATGGCAGGAGGTGCAATTCTTATTGGTTTCTTTCATGCCGGGGCCTTCAACGAGTTGGGCCGGAAGCAGGGAAGCAAAGGCAGTGAGTAAGAAGAAACGGAAGTACATAAATTTAGTGCTCCATGTAGAAGCCAAAGGCGTATTGGGTATTGTCGACGGTGCTGAGATAGACGCGGCCACCGCCGGCAGCGAGGTTGCCAGTTGTGACATAGGAGGCGATCTCTGAGCCGCTATTCCAGAGTTCTTTGCCACTTGAAGACTCCATAGCGTAGAGGACGGCTTTGGAGCCGCGGGCGTTTCCGGGGGCGAGGGCAAAGATCACGCCATTGACGATGGCGGGGGTGCGGGCGGCGGCGATGGCCGTTGAGGTCCAGCCGGTGGAAAAAGTGTTGTTGGAGAATTTGAGGGCCGTGATGCCGTTGCCATTGGGAACGAGGATCCAGCGGGTTTTGCTTTCATCCTGCCAGGAGGCAAGAGCACCGGCGGCGAAGCCGGGCTGGATGACGGGCTGGCTGGTGGCGACGGCTTGCATGGATTCGGATTCGATGACGTGGACGCGGCCGTCGGCGGTGGCGGCGGCGATCAGGTCCTTGCCGTTGTGCTCAAAGACGAGCGGAGAAGTGATGAATTCAGAGGTGCCGGAGGAGTAAGCGGCGCGCTGAGAGAGGGAGCTTTCGGCGAGGGCGGCAAGGGTGTTGCCGGAGGCGGCGTAGAGTTCGCCTTCCGGGCCGACGGCGAAGCCAGTGGAGCCGGCGATGTTCTTGCCGGGAGCCTTCCAGAAGGCGACCTGGCTGGTTTCGCGGTTGATGGCGTAGACGCCGTTGTCCACGCCACCGCAGTTGTTGATGGTGGCGGCGTAGGCATGTCCGTCAAAGGCGGTGAGGCCGATGGAGTGTGCGCCGGGCTTCAGGAATTGCACCGGGACTTTGGGTTCTTCGCCATTGGAGACATACATCTGGTGGAGCATGCCGTCGCCGGTGATGGCATTGACATAGAGGGGCGTGGGCGAGAAGGGGCTGGGCGGAGCGGTGGCGCGTCTGCTGGCTTTTTGTGCCGCGGGGGCCGGTGCGGCAGGAGCGGGAGCAGGGCGGGGGGCCATGCGCTGCTGGAGTTGGATAGAGCCAGCGTGGGGCTCGCCGACACCGGAGCGGGCCGGGTTGGCGCGGGCGGGGCCGCGGGTGGCGTTGAGGGGATAGGGCACGACGGTGGGACGGGTGACGGTGGAGGTCATGCCGCCGGGGCAAGTGGGGGTGCCGGCTTTGGCCATGGATTTGCCGGCGCCGTTTTGCCATTCGAGGCGGGCGATGTCGGTATCGACGCCGATGGTGGTGTCGCCGGAGCCGCCGAAGAAGCCGAGAGTGCGGAAGCCGCGGTAGCTGATGTAGAAGTCGAGGAGGGCGGGAGAGGTGAGGGCCTGGCCGCTGCGGGTGGTGTTGTTGAGCTTGGACTTCCAGACGAGCATGAAGCCGGGCTTGCGCATGGTTTGCTCGGAGATCTTGCCGTCATAGCGGATCCAGAAGGAGCGCTGGACATCGTTGCCGACGGTCATCCAGTCGTTGCCACCGCGCTGGGCGGTGAGGAGGGACAACGAAAGTGTTGCGCACGTGGCGAGTTTAAGGGAACTGGAAAGTTTAACCATGAAGACTACCGAAAACAAAATCATATACCCAAAGCTGGAGCACCGAGGGACGAGGCTAGTGTTATATATTGCGATTGAAAGCCTTGTACATGAAGTATCTCTTTTCCCTCCTCGTCTGTGGCACCCTTGGTGCGTTTCAAGCTCATTGGTTGACGGATGGAGGCGACCCGCAGCGGAACAACTGGCAGAAGAACGAAACGCGTCTGAGTGAATCTACCTTGAAGTACATTCAGCTCTAGTGGACGATCAAACAGGACAATGAAACGCGGGCGATGCACAATCTGTTGCCGCCGCTGGTGATCGGGAGCCTGGATACACCGCAGGGCAAGAAGCAGATGGTGATTCAGGCGGGCGTATCGGATAACGTCTACGCGATTGATGCAGCGACGGGGAAGATGCTGTGGCATACAAAGTTTGAGAGCACGTATCAGGACCCCGTGGGTGGACGTGGCCCGACGGTGTTGTGCCCTGGCGGGATGACGGCGAACGTGACGATCGGGGAAGCGGGGCCGGGCAAGTTTACGATTTACGCGGCGTCGTGGGATGGGCGGTTGCATCAGTTGAATGCAGCCGATGGCAAGCACATTACGCCCCCGGCGAAATTCATGCCGCCGAACGGAAAGCCCTATGCGTTGAACCTTTGGAAAAACGTGGTTTGGACGCACTCGGCGCAGGGCTGCGGCGGGAACCCGAATGTGGTTTATGCCTATGACCTGGCGACGCATAAGGTGGGGAGCTGGGGACCGGCGGGAGGTGGCATGTGGGGCCGTTCGGGACCGGCGATTAGCGCGGTGCACGACACGATGTATACGGGCACGGGCGATGGGCGCTGGAACCCGGAAGAAGGCATTTACGGAAACGGCATGATTGGGGTGCGTCAGAATCTGAAGACGAAGGCGCTCGAACTGGCTGATTACTATGGGCCGTCGAATGCTGAATGGTTGTGGAAGCGCGACCTGGATATGCAGGTGACGCCGACGATCTTCAGCTACAAGGGCCGCGAGTACATGGTGGATGCGAGCAAGGAATGCCGGTTGTACTTCATGGATACGGAATCGATTGGTGGCGATGATCACCGGACGCCGCTCGAGCGGACGCCGCTGATTTGCAATGAGCTGGTGGACTTTGCCGAGGCGGGGATTTGGGGATCCTTGAATACCTGGGAAGACGAGAAGGGGACGCGCTGGGTGCTGACGCCGTTCTGGGGGCCGAAGCATTCGAAGTTCAAAGCTCCGTTGGAGTATGGCGCAGTGAAGAAGGGGGCGATTGCGGCCTTCAAGGTAGTGGATGGCAAGGACGGCAAGCCGACGCTGCAGCCGGCGTGGATCTCGCGGGACATGGATCAGGCCGAGCCCCCGGTGGTGGCTAATGGCGTGGTGTTTGCGTATGGCAGCGGCGAGAATACGGCGCAGGCTTTCCCCGATGTGGGCCTGGACTTCCGGGTGGAGCGGCGCGTGCCGAAATCCACGCATGCGGTGCTTTATGCGCTGGATGCGCAGACGGGCAAGGAGCTTTGGAATAGCGGCAAGCAGATCAAGAAGTGGAACCACTGGAGCGGGATTGCCGTGGCAAACGGGAAGATTTATATCAACACGTTTGATGGCGAGTTGTATTGTTTCGGGTTAAAGGACTAATGAAGCAGTTACTTGTCTTGTTGGTGGGGCTGGCCTGGGTATTGCCGGGCCAGACAGATGATCTGGAAGCGGAGAATTTGCGTTATCTACGTCTGCTGAGCGACTGGGGACAGTTGACGAAGTATGGCAGCGAGAACGCGGAGTTGGGGGACCCGAAGCCGGACGAGACGCGGGTGGTCTTCTTTGGCGATGATCTGTTTGAGCGATGGGAGAAGTTTCCGGCCAAGGCGGGTTATCTGAATCGCGGGATTGCGCATCAGGCGACGCCGCAGATGCTGGTGCGCTTCCGGCAGGATGTGATTGCAATGAAGCCGAAGGTGGTGGTGATCTCGGGCGGAACGAATGATTTTGGCGGGTATGCGGGGCCGGCGACGGAGGGGACGATTGCCGAGAATGTGATGACGATGGTGGAGCTGGCGAAGCTGCACGGGATCAAAGTGGTGTTGAGTTCGGTGACGCCGATTTGTGATTGTTATGCGCTGTTGAGCGAGCGGCGGCCGCCGGGGAAGATCCTGGGTTTGAATGGCTGGTTGAAGCGGTATGCAAAGCAGGCCGGGGTGGTTTATGCGGACTTGTACGCGGTGCTGGGAGAGGGCCGGAATATGAAGAAGGAATTGACCGTAGACGGGCTGATTCCGAATGAGCGGGGGTATGAATTGATTCTGCCGGTGTATGAAAAAGCGATTGCGGAGGCATTGGGTAAGCCTTGAATTACGATGGGCGGCGCTTCCGGCCGGTGGTGAATGCGGCGAACGGGGAAGTGAATGGGGAGACGGTGTTTGCGTACCGGCAGACGGGGAATCTGCTGGAAGCGAGCTATCGCGGGGGCGGGATCTGGTGCGGGCAAATGGTGGGGTTAGTGCGTGAAGATGGACGGCTGGAGTTTTGTTACCAGCACTTGACGGATGCGGGAGAGCTGCGGAGCGGGCGTTGTAAGTCGACGCCGGAGGTGCTTGAGGACGGGCGGGTGCGGCTGCACGAGAAGTGGCAGTGGACGAGCGGGGACTGCAGTGAAGGCGAGTCGATTGTGGAGGAGACCCTCGACTAGGGGAGGGTCTCGGTGCGTTCGAGGTTGGCTTCGATTTGCTGGCGGGTGCGCCAGACGGGGTGGAGCTTTTTTTCGACCATGAGCGGGAGCTGGTCATCGATGTGGCCAGCGGCGGGCATGGTGGAGTTGCTGTAGCTGAGAACGCAGTTGGCGTTTTGGGGGGAAGAGAATTCGATGGCGCAGACGAAGGATTCGCCGTGCGAGGGGTAGAACTTATTGTCCTTCTTTTTGCCGAAGGTCATGGTGCGGAAGAGGCCGAGGCGGCCGGCGCCACCGTTGCCGGGGAGGTCTTTGGTGCCGCGCTCGAAGCGGTAGACATCACCATAGGGGACGTCGAGGGCTTTGTAAGTGGCGAGGGTTTGTTCGGCGGCCTGTTTGAGGGCAGTGTAAGCGGCGGGTAAGTCTTTGATGCCGTAGCCGGAGTTGAGGGTTTCGTTGGGGTCAAAGGGGATGCGGAGGCGATCGTTGATGAAGTCGCCGGGGCCGAAGTATTTGTCGGTGAAGGCGATGAAGAGGACTGCGCCGCGGCTGTTGGCTTCGAGGTGGCGGTCCCAGGATTTGAGGACGGTGAGGGCTTGTTGGGTGAGCGGATCGGTGATGTTCGTGGCGTTACCGAGCAGGTCGGGGAGGACGGCGTCGGCCAGTTCGGCGCGGGTGTCGTGCTTGTAGTCGAGGAGTTCGTCGTAGGTGATGGAGTTGTCTTGCGAGATCATGCGCAGGGAGCGTTTGGCGCGGAAGGTGACGGGTCTCGAGATCGGAGGAGAGATGGAGGGGTGGAAGCGTGAGGGGTCGAGCTTGGGGAGGGTGATGTGCCAGGGTTGCTCGTTGGCGTTCTGGTTGAAGCCGGAGGCGGGGTTTTCGGATTGGGGGAGCTCGGCGAGGGTGAGATAGTCGGTCCAGAGGTAAGTGGATAAGTCACCGGGGAGGACTTTGGAGTAAGTGGCCCAATCGCCATTGACGCGGCGGGGGATGGTGCCGGCGGAGAGGAGGTAGATGTTGCCTTCGGCGTCGGCGAAGTTGGCATTCCACATGGGGACCTGGATCATGCTCATGGCGTTTTTGAATTCCGAGAGGTTGCGTGCGCCACCCATGCGGAACCATTGTTCGAGCATTTTGGGGCGGTCGATACCGGCGACGCGCATGGCGACGGTGAGTCCGTTTTCGTCATAGACGACGGGGCCGTGGACGGAGTGGCGGGTGGTGATGGTTTCGGTGGTGAAGGAGCCGTTGGGCTGGCGGACTTTGAGGGTGGAGGAGGTGGTTTTGAAGTCGGTCCAGACGCCATCGAAGAGGTATTGGTTACCTTTGGTGGTGAGGCGGTAGAAGTCGACCGTGTCGATGGTGTTGACGGTACGGCCCCAGCCGGCGGTGGAGTTGAAGCCGACGACGGGAGTGGGGAAGCCGATTTGGGGAGCGCCGTAGAGGTCATAGCCGGGGGCGCGGAGGTGGACTTCCATGTAGGAGTAGAAGCCTTCCCAGGAGAGGTGTGGATTGATGATGAGGAGTGGCTTGCCGGAGGCGGAGCGGGAGGGGCCGACGGTCCAGGTGTTGGAGCCGGCGTCGTGGGCGGGCTCGGGGAAGCGTTGTTCGAGGGAGGCGCGGGTGGGGGGATTGAGCAGGGGGGCGAGCTCAGAGCGCATGCGGTTCATGGAGCCCATGTACATGTAGTGGACGGCGCGGAGGGGGTGGCCGATGACGTCGACACCGGAGACGGGAAGGACCTGGCGGAACTGGGGGCTGGCGTGGTTGGGGTGCTTCTTTGCGTAGTCGTTGATGCCGCGGGCGAAGGCGTCGAGGAGCTTGCGGAATTCCGGGGACTGGGCGTCGTACCAGGCCTTTGCGCGTTGGGGGACGCCGTTGGTGTGGAGCCAGCGGTCGAGGGGGAGTTTGTCGGGGCCCCAATATTCGGCGGCGCGGCCGCGGGATTCGCCGTAGAGGGAGAGGAGGAGGTCGGCCTGGTTGTGCATCTGAGCGTAGCCGTGGCCGTAGAACATTTCTTCGAGGGAGTCGGCAAAGATGTGGGGGATGCCGTAGGTGTCCCAGAGGATTTCGGTTTTGGCCGGGAGGAGGGTGGCGGCGAGGAGGAGAAGAGAAATCTTGCTGCGCATGGGGTTTGGGATAGTGTATCGCGGGATAGAATGCGGGGGATGCAACGTACATTGATGCTGATGCTGGTGGGACTGGCGGCGTGGCCGCAGGCGGGCCTGGATGCTGAGCGATTGAAGCGGATTCCGACGCGGATGAAGGAGTTTGTGGAAGCGGGTACGATTGCGGGGAGTGTGACGCTGGTGTCCCGCAACGGGAAGGTGGCGGCGCTCGATGCGGTGGGCTACACGGACATTGAGAGCAAGCAGGCGCTGAAGACGGATGCGATTTTTCAGATCCATTCGATGACGAAGCCGGTGGTGGCGCTGGCGGCGATGATGCTGGTGGAGGAGGGCAAGATAGCGCTGAATGATCCGGTGGAGAAGCATATTCCGGAATTCCGGGGGCAGCGGGTGTTGGAGGGGAACCGGATGCGGGCCCCTTCGCGGCCGATTACGATTCGAGACCTGATGACGCATACCTCAGGGCTGCCGACGAATCCGCCGGCGGGAATTGGCGAGTTGCATGGGGCGTTGCACAAGACGCTGGCGGAGGTGGTGCTGGTGGTGTCGCAGACGCCGATTGCGTTTGATCCGGGCACGAAGTGGCTGTATAGCAATATGGGGATCGCGACGCTGGCGCGGATTATCGAGATGCATGGCGGGATGCCGTTTGAGAAGTTTCTGGAGGCACGGATCTTTACGCCGCTGGGGATGAAGGATACGTATATTTATCCGCCGAAGGAGAAGTGGGGACGGATGCCGACGGCGTACATTTTGAAGGAAGGCAAGCCGGTGAAGTATACGGCGGATCCATTGGGTGAGGGGGCGATGAAGTTCCGGGTGGGGGCGAAGTATCCGCTGCCGGAGGGGGGATTGTATTCGACGGCGAGTGACCTGGTGTTGCTTTATCAGGCGATGTTGAACGGTGGGGAGTTGAACGGGAAGCGGTTGCTGTCGCCGCATTCGGTGAAGTGGATGACGGAGGTGCATACGGGGGCGCTGACGACGAATGGGCCCGGGATGGGCTATGGGTTGGGTTGGGCCGTGGTCAGGGACAATGCGGCATCGCCGCTGTCGGTGGGGACCTTTGGACATGGCGGGCGTTACGGGACGTATTGCTTTGTGGACCCGCAAAGGAAGCTGATCGGGATCTTCCTCATTCACCGCGAGGGCGGGAGCGAGGAGCGGAATGCGTTTGTGAATTTGAGCTATGGGGCGGTGGTGGAGTAGGGGAACGTGTAAGATTCCTCACCCTGCTCCCGTCCTTGCTCTACCGGCGCCTGCGCATGAGGAAAATCCCCAGGGCTGCAACCGTTAGTATTGCGGAGCCTGGTTCTGGAACTTCCGGTGCCCGATCGGGGTTCAGGACGAAGCCTGTTGGCATGCCGTTAAAAATTCCATTTCCGAAAATCTGGCCATTGTCATTGATCCCCAAAAGCGCACTGGTGCCAAAGGTAAAGTCGGCCCAGCCTTCCGGGTTTGAAATGAGCGAACTCAAATCCAGAAATTCGCCTCCCACAAAAAGACCCAACCGGGTGCTTAAAGTTCCAATCACTACTCCGGAACTATTGACGCCGAAAACAGTTTCGCCCGCGACCATCGGATTCGCATTCTGGTTCAACGGTTCCAAAGTGGAACCGTTGTATCCATAGGCAACATTTGAGCTGAATTCGGGGATGAACATTCCGGTTACGAAATCGCCTTTAAAGTTCAAATAACCGAGCCCGCTAAAGCCGAAGGGAAATGGCGGGTCGATTACTGTCCAGCTTGCGGTTTCAGGGTCATAAAGCAAGAGCGCGTTTGAACCTGGCCTAGGAAGCCCCGTTGTCGCCAGAAGATTTCCTTTTTCATTCATGGAATAAACAATCACAAAGCCCGCACCGTCGGGCGTCGCAATCTGTTCAAAAGTTCCATCAAGTACGTTATAGCGGTAAAGGAAAAGCTGGCCGTCCACAAAATACTGCCCCACAATGTTTCCTTCCGAGTTCATGGCAAATGGGCCCGGCGGGATCACTGCGGTGGGGTTATTGGGGTCAGAAATTTGAATTGCTTCTGGGATTCCATTCACCCAGCGCGTAAATTCAAATGTTTGCAGTGGCGGGAAAATTGGATTGGGATTGGGACTGAGTGTAGCCGTCGCCCCAAGTGCGGAACCGTCCTTCAGCGTGCTTCCAACGTAAGCCATATCGCCGCCTGGCAGGGGTGGCAGTGACACAAAGCTGAAGTTGTTGCCGCTTAGCGTTCCAATCGCTGCCGCGCCCGTGGTTGTTTGCCCAGCCAGATAAGGAGTGTTGTTTGTGGGGACAATCCCAATACCAGGAAAGTTCAGGCCAAAATTCACGCCCGGTTGGGAATTATCAAGCAATGCCTGAATCGTGTAGGTGGTGGCGGCAATTGCTTGCGAGCAAAATAGAATGAATAATAACGGGAATATATTCAGAATCATTGCCAGAGACTAGCCAATGGCAAAACAGAAAGTCAAATGTAAGGCCTTCGCAAAAGTACCATTCGTACTATAGAATCGATGTTGATTCGGGGACGGCGATTTCAACCCACTCGATGCGGGTGGGCGTGTTGGCGGTAACTTCGATCACGTTTTCGCCGGGTAGCAACTGTTTGGCGGCGAATTCATAGAGGGGTATGTTGGGGCCGGGTTTTTGCGGGTCGATGAGTTGGCCGGTGGCCAGTTGTTCTGCGTTCAGGCGCACGCTCACATTGGGGCTGGTGAGGCCGAGGCGGAGGCTGGCGGTGCTGGCGGCGGGGCCGGTGAGGAGGCGGAAGGCTGTCCAGCGGTTGGTTTCGAGTTGGACGGGCAGGCTGGCGCCAGGCGATTCCCCAGGGGCCCAGGTGTCCTTGTAAGTGACAATGTGGCGGCGGGGTTGCGAGGGATTGGTGAGGGATTGGAGCAGGGCTGGATAGGCTGCCGCGTCGTCGAGTGTAGTGTCGGAGTCCATGTAGTTGAACAGATAAATTTTGTCCGCGCCGCCGTGAAGATAGGCGAGGGCGGAGCCGCGGGCAGAACTCAGAGAATTGCTTTGCCATGGCCGGTTGCCGGTGGCGATGGAGCCGGGGAAGGCGTTGCAGCCGAGCTCGAGGCCCGCGGCGAGGGTGGTGGACTTGGGCAGGAGCTTGCGCCATTCGTCGACGGGCATGGCGTTGTCGACTGTGCGCCAGTAGTTGGTGACGGTGACGAAATTGACCAGGCCGAGTTGAGCCCAGGCGATGGCGTCCATGCCGAGGCGGCGAGCGGTGGTGGGAGTAGAGGGGACGCGGATGGCGAGGCCGATTTTGTGACGGCGCTTGCGTTGCCAGACGTTGAGGAGGTTGCGGACTTCAGCGGTGAAGGCGGTAAGAATTCGCGGGTCCTCCTTGCCCGGCGGGAGGTGGAAGCCATGGCGCATCCAATCGAGTTCCAGCGTGTCGAAGTCGTAGCGTTCGCAGACTTCCTCGATGTAGCGGAACTGGAAATCGCGGACAGCCTGGTGGGTGTAATCGAGTGCTTTGTCTCGCTGTTCGCCGCGGTAGGAAACGCGGCGGAATTGCGGATTGCGCATCCAGAACGAGGAGTGGAGGGGGTGGACTTCCTGGTCAACGTCGTGGAGGTCATTCATGCGGATGCTGATCCAGGGCGACATGTTCTGCCGGCGGATTTCAGGAATCCAGATTGCGTAGAGGTCGAGTTTGTCTTCATTGGCCTGCCAGGCGCAGCGAATCCATTCAAACCAGGTTTGGCGGGCGGAATCGGGAAGTGGAGCGAGGAAGGGTTGTTGGGGGCCGCCGGATGGGTCAAAGCCGCTGAACCAGGTTTCGCGGTGCTTTGAGGGGAAGCTGGAGCGCATGGCGTTTACGTTGAGGATGAGTTCGGAGACGAGGGTGCCGCGGTACTGGTCCACCCACTGGCGGATGGCTTCACGGGTGAGGCGCTGTTTGCGCCGGTTCATGAAGAAGTGGTTGGAGTCTTCGTTGAGGGCCAAGCCACTGGGGCGAGTGGTGGCAAGTGGGGCGGCGAGGAGTGCTGCCAGATCGCGGCGAGTCATTCCTCCAGTTTCATATACGGCAGCGGTTGGCCGTCGATGGTGGAGCGGAAGGCGGCGTCGAGGGCGTTGACAGTGTCAACTGTGGCGAGTCCGGTGAGGGTGAGATTGCCCCAGGCGAGGTGGACGAGGCTGTCTTTGACTTCGTATTCCACTTCCGGGGGGACGCCGTCGGGGTGAATTTCGAGAGCAAAATAGCCGTGGGCGTTGGGCATGTCCGCCCAGGAGACTTCCGTTGGCTCCTTGAAGCTGCGGGTGCCGATGAGTTTGGCTTTGAAGTGGTGGGGGAGATGGTTCATTTCCGGCTCAAATTTGAGCTGGGTGAGTTTGAATTGTTCGGGTAGGGGATCGAGCGAGATGTGTTTGTCGCCACCGGGGGAACGGAAGTTGACCAGGCCGAGGACGCGGTTTTCGTGCTGGACGGTGAAGACCAGCGCTGAGGAGAAATCGTAGTCGTCGTGGAAAAAGCGCAGGCGGAAGAAGCCGCCGTTTGCACCGTAAGCGATGACGGCAGCGGACTGGTTCCAGAAGTTGGAGCGGTTGGTGGAGCCTAATGAATACCTGGGATGGAGGTAAGTGGTGCCTTGGACAAACTCGCCTGGGGTGGGGGCGGGGATGAAGAGTTCGCGGTGGGTGCGGGGGGCTTTGAGTTCCGCGAAAAGCGGCCGCAGATCTTCGGGGCAATGCCACGGGAGGAGGTCGTCTTCGGTGGTGAGGTTGGTGTGGGGGAAGTTGGTGCCGAGTCCGGTTTCGATCCAGGTGTAGCGGGGCTGGACGGTTTTGTAGAGGCGGGACATGGGACCGGCGAGTTGCCGGGTGGGCTGGTGCCAATGCTTGCCGAGGTGGAGCCAGAGGCGGCGTTCGATGGCGGCGGCGCGGGGGTCCGGTGCGAGCAGACGGAGGCGGACGAGGTTGCGCATGGAGACGAGCGCATAGGTAGGGGAGTTGTATTCGGCGAAGGTGCCGGTGGCATCGATGGCGGCTTTCAAACGGCTGAGGCGTGTGTCGGAGTATTTGGTGAGGGCCTCATCGTGCAGGAGTTTGGCGGCGGCACGGGTGACGAAGGTGCCTTTGATGGCGATGTTGGTGTAGTTCATCGAGACGTTGCGGCGTTCGATGGAGCGGGCGGCGTGGAGGAGGGCGGTTTTGATCTGGTCGAGGAGGTCGTCGGCGAGGTGGCTGGCGGCGTAGTGGTGGATCATGAGCAGGGTGGAGCCGAGGAAGTCGGCCCAGTTCCAGTCGGCGGGGCTCATCTTGTCGGGCGGCTCTTCGAGATACCAGCCCCAGATGCCGTACCACTTGCTGGCGGGGTCGTTGACCTGGAGGGGGAGGACGCGGCGGAGGATGCGGGAGGCGCGTTCGATGTGAGCTTCGGTGGGGTTGAGCAGGAGGGTGAGGGCGTAGTCGACGGACTCGCGGGTGGGGTGGGCGGTGGTGGAGCGGAGATTGGTGTGGTACTGGTAAGCAGGGCCGATTTGCCGGCGGACCATGGCTTCGCTGTCGTCGAAATCAATTTGTGGTGCTTGGGCAAGGGGCATAATGTGAGAATAAGGCAAGGTGAACCCATGGAAATGACTCGCTCGCTGAAGGAACGTGGCGTGAGGCTGACCCGGCAGCGCCAGGTATTGCTTGATCTGATTGACAAGAGTGGACAGCATCTGGATGCCGAGACGCTGTATACGCGGGCCCGGGAAACGGACCCGAAGCTGAATCGTGTGACGGTTTACCGGACGCTGAAGATGTTGAAGGAATCGGGGCTGGTGGATGAGCTGGACCTGCTGCACAAGGATGGAGACCAGCATTACTATGAAACGCGGATGAAGCGCGAGCACGCGCACATCATTTGTTTGCGATGCGGGAAGGTGGAAGAGTATTTCGGGGAGCCGCTGGAGAAGATCCGGGCGGAAGTGGGTGCGATGTTCGGCTTTGAGATCAAGCTGGTGCGGACGGAAGTTGGCGGATATTGTGCGCATTGCCAGGCATTGCGTGCCGCTGAGATGGAAGCCGCAAAGGAAGCTTGAGAGCAGGAGTGCCGTACGAGCTTACGGTCGTGAATCCGTCGGGGAATGCGATCCAGGTGCTGCTGGACCACTTTCCGTTTTCGATGGGAAGACATAGCGAGAACCAACTGATCCTGCGGGATAGCCGGGTGTCGCGCAAGCATGCGGTGATTGAGCCGAAGGGCGGGGAATTGTGGATCCGGGATCTGGAGAGCCTGCATGGGGTGCGGGTGAATGGCTTGAAGGTGGCGGGGGAGCAGCGGTTGGCGGCGGGGGATTCCATTGACTTCGGGCTGGACGATGGCTACCGGCTGATGCTGGTGGAGCGAAGCGAGCTGGAGTTGCGGAAGTTAATGGGGAAAATGCCGGCCGCGCGCGGCGGGGATACGGAGCTATCGAAGCTGCGGGCGTTGACGGAGGTGGCGCGGAGCCTGGAGCACGCGATGTCGACCGAAGACGTGCTGGGCGCGGTGGTGGAGGCAGCGCTGACGGTGACGGGGTGTGAGCGGGGATTTCTGTTGTTGGAGGAAGCCGACAGGCTGGTGGTGGTGTTAGGGCGCGATGGAGCGGGGCGGCCGATTGACAAGGATCAGTTGCCGGTGCCGACGGAGTTGATCCAGCGGTCGCTCAAGGAGCGGAAGGATCTGTTGAGTTTCCAGTTTGATCCGCTGGCGGACTGGTCTTCGCGGTTTAACGATTCGATGGGGAATCTGGATTTGCGGAGTGTGTTGTGTGTGCCGTTGTTGCGGTTGCGGGGCGGGGCAGCGGGCGGGGAGACGATGGCGGCGACGATGGACGATACCGTCGGGCTGATTTACATGGATTCGCGGACGGCTGAGGTGGTGAATCAGCAGGGGAACCGGGAGTTGTTGCAGACGCTGGCGCTGGAGGCGTCGACGATTCTTGAGAATGCGCGGCTGCTTGAAGAGGAACGCAAGCGGCACCGGCTGGAGCAGGAGCTGGCGCTGGCGCGGACGATTCAATCGAATCTGCTGCCAAGGAAGCTGGCCTCGACGGGGCATATGGCGGCGGTGGGGAGTTCGATTCCGACGCACCAGGTGGGCGGGGATTTTTATGATGTGTTGCAGCGGCCGGATGGGAGTTGGCTGATTGCGGTGGCGGATGTATCGGGCAAGGGAGTGGGGGCGGCGTTGTTGGCGTCGTTGCTGCAGGGGGTGTTGCTGGAGACGGCGAGTAGTGGAGCGAAGCTGGACGACTGGTTGCCGCGGCTGAACCGGTTTTTGTTGGAGCGTACGGAGGGGCAGAAGTACGCGACGATTTTTGCTTGTACGCTGGATGCTGAGGGGCGGCTGGAGTATGTGAATGCGGGCCATTCGCGGCCGTTTTTGTTGCGGAGCGGGCCGCGGTTAGAGGTGCTCGAGCAGGATGGTTTTCCGGTGGGCTTGCTCGAGATGGCGAGTTATCCGGTGGCGCATTGCCAGATGGAGGCCGGGGATACGCTGGTGTTGTTCAGTGATGGGGTGGAGGAGGGCAGGAAGGGGCCGAAGGAGTTTTTTGGCCGGGAGCGGATTGCGGCGGCGGTGGTGGAGCATGGGCGGGATAGTCTGGAGACGCTGCATGATGGGTTGCGGGAGGCGCTGACGGGATTTCTGGATGGGGCCGAGCCGCATGATGATGCGACGATGTTGATGGTGCGGTACCGGGGGTAGGGGCGGGGACTTTCCGCGCTTCTGATCAGTCCGTCTCGAAAAGATTCTTTGGGAGTCCCGATTGCCGAATGATGCTCAACAGCGTTCCGCGTCTCACGGGATCATGGAGTGGGATGGGAACCGTTATTGTTGTCCCTTCCGCTTGCTTTTGCATGATCCTGTGGCTGCCACGCTGGCGAGCTGACACGAAATCATGTTGTTCGAGAATCCTGCAAATTTAAGCGCCTGTGAAGACTCGAAGTCTACCCAACGGGCACCTCGACCTGGGTTATGAATACTTCGCCCTGAAATCGCCGGGTTAGCTCGGACGGAGACGCTGTTTCAAAGAAAAGAGTAAGGGCCTCGACGAGGTTGGCGCGGGCCTCTTCAATTGACGAGCCCTGACTGGCGATATCCAACTCCGGGCACAATGCCACGAATCCGTCGTCCTCACGTTCGATAATCGCGGTCATGTGTCGGGCTGCAGGCATGGTCTCAGTTTACCCTTCCTGAAACGGCAGGCCGCGAGGGTGCATTGCCAGTCGGCCTGCACTCTTCGGCGAGTTTGCCTACTGTAGCGCCGCTATGAAGAAGTAGTGTTCGTCCTGGTCGTTGTGCAACCGCTTATTGATTGACAGGCAGCCCTACGACGATCAGAACCGCGTAGTCCTGCTTGCGGCAGCCGTTCACGGTCGGCATGGCCGTAGTCGGATTCATGGGAAAACCCTTGGTGGAAGCGTTGGCCGGCGAGCATACGCTGGCAGCCTTAGCGGGCGTGTAGCGTGCGGCGCGGCAGCCGAGATGGGTGACATCGTAGAGGGTCGCGCCGTCGGCGAGTTCCCACCGCTGGTTGCCGTTTTTGTCCTTGGGGTGAACCGTCAGCACGGTCCTCACCTCGCGGTCACCCGTGACGAGGTATTGCCCGGCAGGAAGCGGGAAGGCCGGCTGTTCCATGATCAAGCCGTGTTCTTCCAGCCACCAATCTGAAGCGTCGAATTTCCACTGCGCCGGTGCCACGCCGGTGGCCTTCAATTGGGAGTATTGGTCCAGCCTGACGGCGCGCGGACCCGGGTCCTGGATCCAAAAGCCCCATGTTTGCGCGCCGTTGCCGGAGCGGGCCGAGGTGTCTCCCAGCGCCGCGATGAACTGCGGCTCGATGAGCTTGAACTTTGAGAGGTCTGCCCCTGAGGCGTGGACTACTGCCAACAGGAGAGATCCGATGGACAGGAGCCAGCGGCTTCGGGACGGCACAGGGTGATGGATATTCATGCGATTGCTCCAGTTGGATGATCTGATGTCATGCTACTACCAAGGCGAGGCGGGAAGCTGGGATGCGGTTGAGGGAGCACGCGCGTCTGTTCTGAATGTTGGCGCTGAATCCCGCAAGAAGGCTCTACGCGGCCGTCGTGATCTCCACTTCCCCAGCCAAGTGGATGGCAGGGATGGGGTCGCCAAAGTGGCGCAACGTTTCCAGATGTCCCTGAATGGCCTCGCACAAACGCTTTAACCGGATGATTGTTTAGAGCCCGCCCAACAAAATAAAGCCCGTGAAGTAGTGCAGGGGACCGCGAACCAGACCTCGGCGGGCCTGCGTACTGGTTTCGCCCCTGTGCACGAAGCCGGCGACGGTTCCAGTCTCCGCTACGCTGTGCCGTCAGGTGGTGGGAGATTTTGGCGAAGGTCTACGGGACGTCGATGCCTTGGCTGGAACCAGGATGCTCTCCATGTGTGTCGCAAGGGTGCGAATCTCGGCTTCGGTCGCGAGCATCCTGACCTTCAACGCAACTAACTGAACCAAACCGACGTAGGCTGAATAGGCGGTGACTGCCCATCTGTTGGCTTCGCCAGCCGGCAGGCCCATTTCGACGTAGAGACTGCGAAGATAGTCCAGCCGGCCGGCGGTGACTTCCTCCACCACGGGGGTCACCTGCTTGTCTCCGGACAGGGCCGCCGATACCAAAGCGGACTCCGCTCGCAGATAGCGGGGGTGGCCCCACGCCGTTTGAATCAGTGCCGCCAGGCGCAGGCGCGGATCGCGGATCGTACGCAAATGAGCGATTACCTCTTCGAAGCCTCTCGACTTCCAGGCGTCCAGCACGGCGGCGACAAGTTCCTTCAAATCTCGAAAGTGCCAGTAGAAACTACCCTTGGAAATCTTGAGACGCCGCGCCAACCGTTCCACCGCCACGCTCCGGAATCCGCTAACGCTCAATTCGTCGATGGCGGCTTCGATCCAGTCTTCCCGGGTCAGGAGCATCTTTAGCTGACTCATATGACATACTATAGCGTATGGACAATTCTATTGCGTATGGAAGGCTCACTCCCGGAGTCTCCACCATGGGAATCGGAGCACTTCATCAGCTCGTTGGCGTTGCCGGCGGCCTGGGTCTGCTCCCCTCGCCGAACGGCCAGACACAGGCGCCGCTACTGGACTTGTGGCGCTCCGGAGTGATTGGCCAAGCCGAAGCGGACCCTTTCCGCATGGCGATCGTCTGGTTCCTGCTGTTCGGGTTCCTGCTGATCTTCTCCGGCCAAGTACTGCAGCAGTTGGAACTCTCGGGTGGAAAGCTATCCCGCGGCATCGCGTGGGGCTTGGGAGGGCTGTGCGCCCTCGGCGTGGCGCTGATGCCAGTGTCGGGGTTCTGGCTAGGGTTCATACCGGCCATCCAGATTTGGCGGCGGGCGGCGAGCCACTCAGCGAGTCGAAGCTAGTCAATGCATGGCTTGTCGCAAAGGAGACCTTAAACTGGAACCCGCCGGCCGGGCTAGTCTAGTGCCGAGCATGCCGTTAGTGTGGAGTTGGGCAATCGAGCCAAAGAGCCATCCTGCACGAAGGTGACGCGATTTCCCGCAACGGCGTGAGTTGTCAGTTCTTGTATCTGCTGGTCCCGTAAGAAACGGTATCTTTCACTTATGGGCGAGGTGGCCAGTTGAACGTCCAATTCTGGACCCTTACTGCGAACCACAGCTCATCCCCTGAACTGCCGGAGGTGGTGGTAAGGTTATTCGATTTTCCAGGGGAGGAGTTGTCGCAATAGTCCGACGGAGGTTCACTGGTATTGCCGGATGTCATGCGCTGACGCCCATTGCCGAAGAGGCAGCAATCATTACTTCTCAACTTGGAAGTTGGCGCGCAGGAACACTTTCGACGGCGGGGCTACAATGAGGCCATGAGGTTCGATGACTACAAGCTCGTCATTTATCGGAACCAACC
>CAZECF010000015.1:0-72997 GCA_964510335.1 uncultured Bryobacter sp.
TCAACATGGCCATGATGGTCGGCTCCGCGCAGCCCGACATCCAGGCCATCCTCAAAGGCGAAGTCCCGCCACCCGAAATGAAGCCAATCTCCAACCAGGAAAAAGAAGACTTCTTCCGCTCCATCGGCCGCTAGGCGGAAGAATCCACCAGCTTCACTTCAATACTCGGCGCATGGACCAAAGTGTTATGCACCAGGCACGCATGGACAGACCGCAACAACCCCGCCTGCCCTTTCTCATCGAGCGGCGGTGCGATCACTTCCACCACAAACGAACCCAACCGGGCCGGCTGCGTCGCCTTCTCCGCCACCACTTTCACGGCCAACCCTTCCGTCGACAGTTGACGCGTGCGCAAATACTGCGCGGCATAGAATCCCGCGCACGTGGCCAATGCCGCCAACAACAATTCCGGCGGCGTCATGCCCTCGTCCGCTCCCCCATTGTCGGCCGGCTGGTCGCTCAACAGCACATGCCCTCTCGTCTCGGCGCTGAATTGCACGCCACCCAAATAACGGCTCAGTACTTCCACAGCAGAAACCCTCTATCCTTAGGGTATGACGGAACTACTCCCCATGCTCCTCTTCCTGGCCGCATACTTTGCGCTCATGAAGTGGATTCTCCCCCGCTTCGGCGTTTCCACTTGAATGAGCAATTCCTGCGACACCGGGTCCCGGCCTGTCATTCAAAAACAAACTACTTCAGAAAGCCACTCGTCACTGCCACCTCAGCCGACAACTGATCATTCAGCGGATCATCCAGCGCCAGCAGTTTCCGCAGCTCCGGCCCCAGCCGAACCTGTGTCCCGGCCCTGAGCAGCCGCTTCTGATACTGCTGTTGCGGCTTGTCCGCCCGGCAAAAGAAGGCATGCATCGCCCGCCGCGGCTTGTCAGTACGGTTCGCCGTCCCTCCGTGCCACGTGTGCGAATTGCAGATCACCAGCGTACCCGCCTTCCCAGTCACCAGAATCTGCTCCGGGTGCGGCGCAAAAGGGTCTTCCATCGTTTCCTGCGGCCGCTTGCCCCACCGGTGAGACCCCGGCACCACTCGTGTCGCACCGTTGTCCAGCGTAAAGTCATCCAGCATAAAGATCGTATTCGCCACCCAATTCCCGCGCTCGTCCGGCAGCCCGTTCATATCGACATGCAAGGGCTGATCCGCCTCCGTCCCCGGATTCGTCGACCGCACATTCAAACTCGACAACTTGAACTCCGGCCCCAGAATATGAGCCTTCGCCGCTAGCATCTCCGGAATCAGCAAGGCCCGCTCAAAGACCTCTCCCTTATCCACGCAATTAGCCAGCCGCCGCGCCCCGGCCTCTTTCTTGAACTCCCCGCCCGCATTCTCCCCCTCCAGCTCAAACAGCTCCTCAATCCGATCCACCAGGGCCTTCACCCGCGCCGCATCCAACAACTCAGGCAGCACCAGAAACCCGTCACGGTCCAAACTCGCCAACTGTTCTTTACTAAGCATGCTGAGATAGATTCTATATGCGGATTCTCGTGCGCGCGACCAACTGGCTCGGCGACGCCATCATGTCCCTGCCCGCCCTCCACGCCCTGCGTGCCGCCTTCCCCGCTGCTCACATCGCCCTCCTCGGCCACCCCTGGCTCGCTGACCTCTACGGCAACGAGCCCTTCTGCAACGAGACCATCCCCTACCCCCGCACAAACAAAGCCAAATTCCAACTAGCCCGACAGCTCCACCACCGCTTCGACCGCGCCCTCCTGCTCACCAACTCTTTTGAGTCCGCCCTCTTCGCCGCTGCCGCCCGCATCCCCCACCGCACTGGCTATGCCCGCGACGGCCGCGGCTGGCTCCTCACCCAACCCATCCCAGTCCCCTCCATCGGTCATGAACGTTTCTACTATCTCGAACTTCTCCGCCTCGCCGGTTGGATCGAGTCTTATGACGACGACTCCCCCATCCGCTTAACCGGCTTCCCCCGCCACCCCCAGTCCCGCATCGGCGTCAGCCCCGGTGCCGCCTTTGGCACCGCCAAGCGCTGGTACCCGGACCGCTTCGCCGCCGCTGCCGCCGAGCTCGCCCTCGCCCGCCACTCCACCGTTGCCCTCTTCGGCAGCGCCGCGGAAGCCTCCCTCGTCGCCCAAGTCGAATCAGACCTCAAAGCCCGTGGCGTCCCCGTTGAGAACTTTGCCGGCCAAACCACCCTCCGCCAATTCATTGAACTCGTCGCCTCCTGCGAGCTCATGCTCACCAATGACAGCGGCGCCATGCACGTCGCCTATGCCGTCGGCACCCCCAGCGTTACCGTCTTCGGTCCCACCGACCACATCGGCACCGGGCCCGTCGGCCCCCACGCCCGCATCGTCCGCCAACCCGTCGATTGCTCCCCATGCAAGCTCCGCGAGTGCCCCATCGATCATCGCTGCATGACGCAAATTCCCGCCAGCCGGGTAGCGCAAGAGGCCTTCCTCTTGCTGAAATAGAAGATTGGACACCCGCACGAAAATCCTCCCGCCCGCTCTGGCCGCCCAGCGTATCGCCGCCGAGTCTCTTCCCGTGGTTCAGCTCGATTGTGATCCGCTCCTCGCCAGCGTCATCTCCAAGCTTCCCAACCCTTGCGTCATCTTTGTCGCTGACCGGCCGGAGAGCTACCTCTCTACCGACGCCCGCGCCGAACTCGCCGCCAGCCTCAAGGCGGCCCGCTTCGTCTCCATCGGCGAGCACCCCGGCGCACTTGACTTCCGCCCCGCCGAACAGGCCGCCCGCCGCGCCCTCGAACAACTCGTCGTCACCAAGAGCAAGGGAGCCTGAGCCGCTGATGAAGATCCTCATCGTCCGCCTCGGCGCGATGGGCGACATCCTCCACACCATCCCCGCCGTTGAGCGACTCCGCCTCTCCTTCCCGCAGGCCGAGATCGCCTGGGTTCTTGAACCCAAATGGCGTCCCCTCGTCTCCGGCACCGGACTCGTCAACCACATCCTCCCCCTCGACCGCCGCAGCACCTTCAGCATCTGGATCGCCGCCCGCTGGCTCCGCCGCTGGCGTCCCGATCTTGCCCTCGACTTTCAAGGCCTCTGGAAGAGCGCCATCACTGCTCTGGTCAGCGGCGCGCCCAACATCTTCGGCTACGCCCCGGAAACTCTCCGCGAACGCGAGTGCGGCGTCCTCTACACTCGCACCATCGAGCCCACCACCACTCACATAGTCCTCCACCACTTCGAGCTCGCCGCTGCCGCCGGCGCTACGCCCCAGCCCACCACTCACCCCGCCCCCAAAGGTTTCCCCGAAGGCGAGCTTCCCGCTGACGACTTCGTCCTCGCCGCCCCTTACGCCGGTTGGAAGTCCAAGCAGTGGCCCATCGAGAACTACGTCGAAATCGGCCGCCGCCTCTGGCAAGAGCGCGGCCTCCGCCTCGTCCTCAACATCGCGCCCGGCGCTGCCCTTCCCGAGAGCGAATACCTGATCCGCCACGAAAGCGGCATCGAGGGCCTCATCGACGCCACCCGCCGCTCCCGTGCCGTCCTCGGCCTCGACAGCGGCCCGCTCCATCTCGCCGCCCTCCTCGCCAAACCCGGACTCGCCCTCTTCGGTCCCACCGATCCCGCTCGCAATGGCCCCTACGGCGGCACCGTCCACGTCCTGCGCCAGCCCGGCGCACCCACCACCTACAAACGCGAAGACCAGATCTCCCCCAGCATGGCGGCTCTCGATGTCGATCGCGTCTGGCATTCCCTCACCGAGGTCCTCCCTTGAGAAAATACTGGTTCCCCAAAGCCTACGCCGATCTCGTCATGCGTCTCCGCGTGCCCAGCGGCTTCCTGCTCGGCATCTCCTTCGGCCTCCTCGCCCATCCCGATCTCAACTTCTGGCTCCTCGGCGCACTCTTGTCGTTGCCCGGCCTCGCCATCCGCGCCTGGGCCGCCGGCCACCTCAAAAAGAATCAGGATCTCGCCGACTCCGGCCCCTACGCCTGGACGCGCAACCCTCTCTACCTCGGCACTCTCCTCACCGCCCTCGGCCTCGCCGTCTCCGCCCGCAGTTGGGAAGTCTTCCTCATCACCCTCGCCGTCTTCCTCCTCGTCTACCTGCCCGTCATCGAGCAGGAAGAGCAGCACCTCCTCAAGCTCTTCCCCGGTTACGCCGCTTACGCCGCGCGCGTCCCCATCCTCCTGCCCAAGCTTCCTTCGCAACCCGGCACCGGCCGCTTCGACGCCAGCATGTACTGGAAGAACCAGGAATGGAAGGCCGGCCTCGCTTACCTGCTCGGAATGGGATACCTGCTTTGGAAAATGTAAGCGTCGTCCTCGTCGGCGCCCGCAACCCGCTCAACATCGGTGCCGCCGGTCGCGCCATGGCCAACTTCGGCTTCCCCGATCTCCGCCTTGTCGATGCTTACCGCGTAGCCGCCGACGAAGCCCGCTCCGGCCCGCACGCTGAAGATGTCCTCCGCGACTCGCGCGACTTCCCCACCCTCGCCGACGCCATCGCCGACTCCACCCTCGTCATCGGCACCACCAGCGCGCACAAGCGCGACGTCCAGCTCCCGATCCTCCGCCTTGAAGAAGCCGCCGCCCGCCTCCAGGCTCACTCCGGCCGCGCCGCCATCCTCTTCGGCAGCGAAAAGTTCGGCCTCTCCAACGACGACATGACCTACTGCCAATACCTCGTGCGCATCCCCACCGTCGAGCACGCCGGCTCCATGAATCTCGGTCAGGCAGTCGCGGTCACACTCTACGAATGCATCCGCCAGGACACTCAACCGTCCACAACCGAAGAGAATCCTGCTCCCGCCGGCCTGCTCGACGAACTCGTTCACCGGCTTTACGAAGCTTTACAACTTTCCGGCTACGTCCACACCGACAATGTAGACAACAAGTTGCGGCGGCTCATCCGCCGGATGAACTTGGAGGAGCACGATGCTGTCATGTGGCTTGGTATCATCCGCCAGATACTCTGGAAGCTGAAGAGAGAAAATTAAAACTATATGACTCGCGTTGAATTGCAATACGAAATCACCAAGCCCCTCGGCGACGAAGACTATGAGAGACTTTCGCGACTTCTCAGCGTCTACGGGGTTATGAGCTTTAAGCTCAAACAGGATTTGAGCGGCATGATGGTCGAATACGACGCCACCCGCCTGAATCCCGACGGAGTGGACAACGTCCTGTTCGGTAACGGTCTTCCCGTCAAACGAATTTCCTGATTCTGAGGAGGATCTTTCCCATGCGTCTTTTCTTCGGCCTCCTGCTGGCACTGTCCCTCGCGGGACAACAGCCCGCCGAAAAACCGGGGCGCGTTTCCGGCAAAGTCTTCAACGCTCTCACAGGAGAGCCCGTTCGCAAAGCAAATGTCACTCTCCAGCCCGCTGGAGCCCAGCCACAAATGCCGCAAGGCCCCATGGCAATGATGCGTGGCGGCATGAGTGCCGCAACCGATACCACCGGCGCTTTCGCTCTCGATAACGTCACCCCCGGCACTTACCGCATCACCGCCGACAAGGCCGGCTTCATCCGCACCACCTTCGGCAATCGCGCGGGCAACGTCGGCAGCCAGATTGTGGTCGCTTCCGGCTCGGACAAGGCCGACATCAACATCCGCATCCTGCCGCACGGCGTCGTCTCCGGCCGCATCGTTGACGAGGATGGCGATCCCCTGGAAGGCGTCGCCGTCAGCCTCTACCGCCCCAACACCAATCGCACTCCGCAGCGCGGCGGCCAGACTGCGGCCTTCCTCGGCTTTGGCATGAATCAAACCAATGATCGCGGCGAATTCCGCATCCCCAACGTCAGCCCCGGCAAGTATTATGTTCTCGTCCAGCGCGTCGGCTTCGGCAGTGGCGCGGTCCAGATGGGTGGCCTCGATTACGGCTTCCCCCGCCTCTTCTTCCCCGGCGTCGAAACGATTTCTCAGGCTCAGCGCATTGAAGTCAGCGCCGGCCAGGAATTCAGCGGCGTGCAGATGACCCTCCGCCGTACCCGCGTCTTCCGCGTCCGCGGTACGGTCAGCGGCATGGAAGCGCCCGCTGAAGGCCCCGCCAATCGCGCCCGCCGCGGCCCCATGGGCGGCATGACCATCCAGCTTCGCCTCGAAGGCGGTTACAACGAAGACCCCGGCCCACGAGGCCGCGCCGGTGCCGGCATGGTCCAGCCCGATGGCAACTTTGAAATCGCCGGTGTCACCCCCGGTGCTTACAAGCTCGTCCTCAGCACCATGGCTCAGGGCGGCCCCCGCGTCGTCGCCAGCACCAGCGTAAACGTCGGCAACAACAATGTTGACGGTATCGTTTTGTCCCCGAGTCCCCTGGCGACGCTTGCCGGCAAGATCACAGTTGAAGGCGACGCCTCACTGGTGAACTTCAAGAGCATTCGCATCCAGGTTCAGCCCGAGCTCGGCTTCAACCAGCCCGTGACACCCGGAGAAGACGGCACCTTCCTGCTCAAAAATCTGTCGCTGGAGCGCCAGCGCGTAAACATCCCCGCCATCCCTTCGGCTTACGTCAAGGCCATCAAGATCGGTGGGCAACCCATCCCCGCATCCGGGGTCGATCTTTCGGGCGGTGGCGTGGGCGAGATTGAAATCATCCTGTCCACCAAAGTGGCGAGTCTCGCGGGCCGTGTGGAGAAGCAGCAACAGGACGATGCCCCCGGCACCGTCGTCATCACCGACCCGGAACTCAAACCGCTCAACCTGAATGCCCGCGTCGAGGACAGCGGCAACTTCACCATCGCCAACCTTCCGCCCGGTACCTTCAAAGTTTTTGCCTTCGAGGAATACGACGGCAACGATCCCGACCTCCTCGAAAAGTTTGCCAGCCGCGCCGAGAACGTAAAGATTGGTGAAGGCGAATCAAAGACAGTCAACCTGCGCCAGATCCGCTATTCCGAGATGGCTTCCGCCCCCCGGTAAGACCGCAACAGGCTCTGCCTGTCTTCCGGCTTCAGTATGAAACAGGCAGTAGCCAGGGCATCCGCGGTCATGCTCTCCGGGGCCAAGACTGACACTGTTTGGCTTCCCATGATCTTGCCGCCACTACGCGAGTCCTGTACATGACCAGGCTGATAGGTGTTCCCTGAGGTCGAGACGGCCCGCCGCCGCAGCACCCGCTCCGTGTTCTGCAAGCCCACCCGCCAGCCTGGCTCACCCGGCGGCGCATCGCCCACCAGGATGTCGCCGGAAGCCGCCAGCAGATAGCGCGAGATGCCCCGTGAGCGCAGCACGCGCGCCGCCTCATCATTGGCGAAGCCCTTGGCAATCCCGCCCAGGTCAAGACGCATCCCCTCCCGCGTCAAGCTCACCGTCTGCTTGCCCAGCATCAGGTGCTGGTAGTGGCCGAGCGTCACATCAAAAGCACCAGCGGTCAACAAGGAAAGGCGTTGGGCAAACTTGAGGATCGTGAAGAGCTCCGGGCTCACCCGCACCGTCCTGCCTGACTGCAGCAAACTCACTTCGCTATCGGCCTTGTAATGGCTCAGGCGCTGATCCAGTTCCTCATAGCGCCGCTTGGCGGCGAGCAAGGCTTCATTGGGGTCCCGCCGGGAATACACGGTGATCCGCATCACCGTCCCCATTGCGGGAAACGAGCTACTGGTCTTCTTCCACTCCATTGTTCCAGTAGCGGTGCATCTCCTCAGGCGAGGGCACCTTGGCGGGGCGCACCAGCCGGAAGCCCAGCCCGAGAGCATCGGTGTGATACCAGATGGACTTCGGCAGGTTCGGGTCCTGCTGCTTCCAGCTTGGGTCAGACGGAAAGCGCGCGGTACAGCTCACCCGCTTCACCGGGTCAGCCCAGGAGCCACCCCGCGCCGTATGCGGATAGGGAGTCTCGGAGGGATACCAGCTCTTCGGGTTCTTGTAAGCGTCAGCGTAGTATTGATCGGTGGTCCACTCCATCACGTTGCCAAGCATGTCGTAGAGTCCGAACGCATTCGGCTTCTTCGTCCCGACCTTCTCGTATTGCCGCCGCTTGATCACGGCAACTTCCTCGAGCTCCGTCGGCACGGGCGCATTCGCCTTGCAAGCGTATTCCCACTCTGCCTCAGTCGGCAGCCGGTAAAAATGGCCTGTCTTGGCGCTCAGCCATTGGGCATACTTGCTCGCCGCGTGATGCGTCATCGAGATGGCAGGATAGCCTTCAATCCCCATCCCGAAAGACATCTCGACATAGGGCTTGGTCGGCCGACTCACCGCATCTACGGCGATGTTGTTTCCTTGCTCTTCACCTGAAATCGTGGCGAACATGAAGAGCCGGTACTCATTCCAGGTCACTTCCCGCGCCGCCATCCAGAAGGGCTCGAGCGCCACTTCATGCTCGGGCGATTCATCGGGCACCGCGCTGTTGCCCATCGTGAACTTGCCACCCGGAATGGGCACCATCTCGTAGGGCGTATCCGAACCCGGGATCAACTGCTTGTAGGGCTTCATCGGCTCCGGCTTACCCGATGCCTTTACGATCTGGCCATGCAGGTTACGGGTGAGCGCGAGGTCATCCTTGAGCGCCTTCGGCACTTCCGGATAACTGAGTCCTTCAGCCACCCATTGCGCGATGGCTTTCTGATCCTTCTCGCCGAGCGGCGGACCGCCCGGCGGCATGAACTTCAGGGAAGCAACGATGTTGTCTTTCTTGCGGACAAAGAAGGCCCGGTCATGACAGGCTGCGCATTGCTTGTCGAGGATCGGTTTGATCTCGGCATTGAAGTCAATCGCGAAAAAGGCGAACAGCAGAATCATACGAATTTGGTGATGCCGGGCTTCGCCGTCGGCATATCAGGAAGACTCCCCTTGGGATCAAATGGTTCCGGGAAAGTGGATAGCTGCGAGTTCTGGATCTGTTCCCAGGTAAGTTGCGCGCCCGTGTAGGCAGCCGTGCGGCCGTGGATGGCGAGCAAGGTCGAACTGGCCATGCGGTCACCGGTGTTTACAATTTCGCCCTTGCGCACAGCGGCGAAGAGGATGTCGTGCTCATACTGGTAGCCGTCGTTCTTCTGGCCTTCAAAGGCCCAGAGCGTCTTGCCCTTGTGGTCTTCCACAATCGGCAGCGGTCCGCGACCGATGGTCACCTTGCCTTCGGTGCCCAGGATGTAGTCGGCATTTTCGTTGTAGATGCCCGGAATCTGGCGGTGCGCAATGAAGGCCCGCGCGCCATTCGGGTAAAGGTAGTTGCACTCGATGTGGTCGTAGATATTGCCGCCTTCTTGCGGAATCTGGCGACCGCCATGCGACACCACGGAAACGGGCGGCACGTCCTTGAAGCACCAGGCCACCTTGTCGACGGAGTGCACTGCCTGCTCGACATAACCGTCGCCGCAGGTCCACACGAAGTTGTACCAGTTCTTCGTTTGCCATTCGACATCGCTCATGCCTGCCGGGCGGGTAGAGGCCGGCGGCATCGGCTTCACCGGGCCGGTGTAGTAGGTGGCGTAGTAGGCGAGCACGTCGCCGATGATGCCCTTGTGGATCTGCTCCATCGTCTGCTGGATGTGGTTCGCGTAGCGCCACATGAAGCCGTCCACAATGCAGCGGTTCTTCGCGCGCGCCATCTTCACGGACTCGATCACGCTACGCACACCCGCCGGGTCAACCGCCATCGGCTTTTCGGTGAATACGTGCTTGTTCTTCTCAATGGCATAGCGCAGCTGGACGGGGCGGAATCCCGGCGGCGTCGCCAGCAATACCACGTCGATGTCTGAGTCGATCACGCGCTGGTAGCCGTCATAGCCGAGGTACTTCTTGCCATCGGCAACTTTGACCTTGGCACCATTGATGCGGGTCAGTCGGGTGAGTGAAGCGTCGATCTGTTCGAGCGACACATCGGCCACGGCGGTCAACTCGGAATAGTCATCTGCCTTCAAGGCTTGGCTGGCTGCGCCGGTTCCACGGCCACCGGCTCCCACCAAGCCCACCTTGATGGCATTGGTAACGGTTTGGGCCTTAATAATCGCGGGGGCGGCAATGATGCTGGCAGCCTTCAGGAAATCTCGACGGGGTGTTTCAGACATTCAACTCAAGTTTATCCCACTACAATATTTAGACGGTGCAGGGAATCTGGAAGGCCGCTTGCGGGCTCGTAATTTTTTTCGGAATGGACGCAGCGATCTTTCGCAGCGGAGCTTACACTCCCTGGCTTGAGCCCAACTCCAGCGCCGGCGTTCTGCAACTCACGCTGAACCGTGAGCGCCAGCATCAGGCCGAATGGAAGGAACCACTCGTGCTGACGCTGGGCGATTCCCGCATGAACTATTCGCCCAAGCTCACCAACGAGTACCTCGAAGCTAAGAGCTATCCCTTCCGCGTGACGCACGGCGGCGTAGCGGGAACCAATCCCCGCGTCTGGCATTACCTCCTGCGGGAACTGGACCCCACCGCCCGGCGCTACCAGGCCATCGTCTTTCCCGTGGATGACTTCGACGACGAAGACACCTATATCGACTACAACGACTATCCGCTCGACGTGAACTACCTTTCGCTGCTCTTGCGCTGGAGCGATACTTTCGACTACCCGCGCAGCTACGCCACCAGGAAGTACGCACTTGAAGCGTGGAAGGCTTGCCTGTTCAAAGGCGGGGTACTGCAGCCGGACTTGCTGGCTTTTCTCGCCGCACCGGCCAGGCGCGTTCAAGATGTGAAGGCGACTCGCGACTGGTGGCCCAAGGGCAGCTACGAATACCTCGAAACGGAGGGCAGCGTCGCGGGCCTGAGTGTGGACTGGGCCACCCGCACCGCTACCGTTCCCGCTGGCGTAAACCGAGAGGTAGTTGAAACCGTGCTGCTGCGCGGCGATGCACCACAGACAGGCCGCTATGGCGAATACCGCCGCCGCTGGTTTGAGCGGATCTTCGAACGCTATGCCGGCAGCCCGACAAAGTTGGTCTTCGTCAAGCTTCCGCGCGGGCCGTTGGTGCGGCCCCCTGTGAAGACGGTGAGCAGCAGCATTCGCCAATTCGCCAGCCGGCCTGGCGTGCTGCTGGGAGACGAGCACCGCTATGAGGTGCTTGAGAGACCGGAACTCTTCCGCGACGCCCTCCACATGAACCGCGCCGGGGCAACGCGATACGGCGAGATGTTGGCCGAGGAGTTGGCAGGGCTGCTCGGTGCTCTTTAATACCCTGACCTTTTTCTGGTTCCTGCTGGCGGTGCTGGCAGGCTTCTATCTGCTGCCGCAGCGCGTGCGGCCTTACTGGCTGCTCGGTGCCAGCTATTACTTCTACGGCAGTTGGAACCTCAACTTTCTGGCCCTGCTCCTTGGGGTTACCGTGATGGATTACGTTGCCGGGCTCTGGATCGGCCGCATCCAGGATGCGGGCCGCAAGCCGCTGCTGATCTTCAGCCTGGCGCTCAACCTCACGATTCTTGCCTTCTTCAAGTTCGCACCGGGGTTGGGCCTCGACGTGGTGATGCCCATCGGGATCAGCTTTCACATCTTCCAGAGCATGTCCTATGTGATCGACGTCTACCGGCGCGAACAGATGCCGGTTCGCAACCCGATTGAGTACGCGCTCTTTCTCTCGTTCTTCCCGCAATTGGTGGCAGGTCCCATCGTGCGGGCCAAACACTTCTTTGCGGACCTGTCGCCCTGGCAAGCGCCAACGCAGGAACAAGTCAGCCGCGGCTGCTTTCTGCTGGTGCTGGGGCTGGTCAAGAAGATGGCTTTCGCCGATAACTTCGCCAAAGTCAGTGACGCTTACTTCGGCAACCCCACCGCGCACCCCGGCATTCTGGACGCCTGGACGGGGACACTCGCCTTCGGCCTCCAGATCTTCTTTGATTTCTCCGGCTACACCGACATGGCCATCGGCATGGCCAAGCTTCTGGGCTTCCACTTTCCGGTGAACTTCCGGCGGCCTTATCTGGCTGGCAGCATCACGGAATTCTGGCGGCGCTGGCACATTTCACTCTCTACCTGGCTGCGCGATTACCTCTACATTCCGCTCGGCGGCAACCGCAAGGGCTCAGGGCGAACCTACCTCAATCTGATGGTGACCATGCTGCTGGGCGGCCTCTGGCACGGCGCAAGTTTGAACTTTGTGATCTGGGGCGGCTGGCATGGGCTATGGCTGGCGCTCGAACGGGCTGGTGGCTGGGACAAGCCGAAGTGGTGGCGGGTGCCGCTCACTTTCGTGATCGTGCTCCACGGGTGGGTGCTTTTCCGCGCCGTCAGCTTTGCCGATTCACGCTTTGTTTTGGAAAATCTTTGGCACGGCCCGCTGGGCGAATTGCTCTTGAATCCATGGCAATGGGGACTCGCCGCCACGGCCACTTTGGTGGCTTTGGGCGAAGAATGGCTGGGGCTGGAAGACCGCCTGGTTACGGCACCCGCGCTGGTATACAGCCTGGGGATCGGAGTATTGTTATTGGTGCTGGAAGTCTTCGCCGTCACCGATGTGGAGATTCCCTTCGTCTATTTCCAATTTTGAGGAGCAGGCATGATCACTCGTAGAAGCGCCGTCGCCGCACTGGCCGCAGGAACTCTGGCAGCAAAACCTTTCAAGCACCCCATCGGGGTCAACCTTTACACCGTTCGCGACTTACTCGGGAAAGAACCGGAAAGAACTTACCAGCGCTTGAAGCAGGTGGGAATCGAATTGATCCAGGTACGGCCGAACCATTTGAAGGAGCACGCAGCGTTTTTCCGGGCGGCCGGATTGCGGCCGGTGCACATGATGATCGATTCGACGGCAGTCTTCGGGCAACCGGCGCTGCTGGACGAAATGATCGGCCTCGCGAAGGAACACAAGTTGCAGCGCATCGGCACGAGCTTTCTGGCCCCGAAAGACCGGGAAACGGCGATTGAAGCCTTCGCCAAAGCAGCAGATGCTTGCGCCAAAGGCGGAGTGGAACTTTACTATCACAACCACGCTTATGAATTCGCAGGAGAAAAGGGACAACGCTTCATTGACCGTCTGCACCGCGATCTCGACCGGCGCGTGCGGCTGGAACTGGATGTCTTTTGGGCGAGCATCAGCGGCAATTCACCCGAGCAGATGCTGGGGGAATGGAAGGGGCGGGTGAAGAGTCTGCACTTGAAGGACCTGGCCAAGGGAACGCCAGTGACGACGAACGAGCGGGACATGAAGCCACCGATGATTCAGGAATTGGGCAACGGCTCACTCAATTTTCCAGCGATCCTGCGGGCCGCCGAGAAGGCGGGAGTAGAGAACTATCTGATCGAACTCGACTTCAGCGCAGGCGACGCAGTAGACAGCGTCGGCCGCTGTGTCGAATACCTCAGGCGGGTCTCTTTTTAATCCGTAACTTTTGCGCGGAGCCTCTGCAATTGAGCACTATGAAACTTGCACTTGGAATGATCGCGATGAGTTTGGCGCTGGTGGCGGCGCCGCCGGTAGTGGGAAATCAGGCTCCGGATTTTGGGCTTAAGAATTTGCAGGGCGAGACGGTGAAGCTCTCTGCCAAACTCGCAAAGGGTCCGGTGGTGTTGATCGTGCTGCGGGGCTTTCCGGGTTACCAGTGCCCGCTTTGCAACCGTCAGGTGAAGGATTTTGTTTCCAAGGCTGGAGATTTTGCCGGCCAGCAGATCGTGCTGATTTACCCCGGCCCGCAGGATAAGGCGGTGGAGTTTGCGGCTGACAAGAATTTGCCCGCCAATGTCGAAATGCTGATTGACCCCGACTATGCCTTCACCAAGCAATACGATCTGCGGTGGGATGAGCCGAAGGAAACCGCCTATCCGTCCACCTTCCTGATCGACCGCAAGGGTGTGATCTACTTTGCCAAAGTCAGCAAGACGCATGGCGGCAGAACAAGTGCTGCCGAAGTGCTGGCTGAACTCAAGAAATAGCGACCCCGCCCGGGGGTCAGTTGCGGCCGCTTCAGCCGGGCTGGTACTCGGGCACCTTCTCTGACTCACTAAACTCAACGCCGAGCCTTTCGAGAGCATCCTTGTCGAAGCCCTCGATTCGCTCGGCGACTTTTCCGTTTCCATCAAAGACAAAGAGCGTTGGCACGTAGACGATGCCGTATTCGTTGCTCAGCTTGTAGCCGTCTTCCACCGGGTCGAGGATCGAGGGGATGCGCACTTCGAAGGATCGCTCAAACTTGGCTGTGGCCGCGGCATTGTCCTGGGAGACGCCGAGCACAGGTCGGTCGATGCGATGCAGAAAGGGTAGGGCGAGCTTGCAGGTCGGGCAGGTGACCTTATAGAAGACGAGGACGGAGTTGGGCGCGGGGATCAATCTTCCTCCTTGGCCCGGCGCTGAGCCTGGACGAAGCTCAGGATGTCGAAGCGCTTGATTTCGCGGCCCGGGAAGAAGCTGTTGACAGCGTCCTGCTCGTCCTTGAAGACCTGAAAGACCGTGGACAGCTTGGTGAGGACCATCAACTCCATGTCGCGCTCGGACGGGCTGAGGATGCGCATGCCGCCACCTGCCCTTTCGAGCGAGGAGAATGAGTTGACGAGCATGCCGAGGCCGCTTGAATCGATGTAATCCACGCCGGCAAGATTGATGACGACTTTGGGTTGGTTTGCCAGATCGGCCAGCGCATGCTCGCGAAGCAACTGGCAGGGTTCCCCCGCAGTGAGCGAGCCGGACAAGTCAAGTATGCGAATGCCTTCCAGCAGTCTCTCTTTTATCACCATGGTCGATTCGATTCCTCTCCGTGGCAGGGTGTTGGGGAAAAGTTACCTGGAAGGTTGTGCCCACGCCAACTTCGCTGGTGGCCTCAATGTGGCCATCGTGGGCTTTGACAATCCATGAGACGAAACTGAGTCCCAGACCGAGGCCTTTCTCGCCACTGGTCAAACTGCCTGGCACCCGGTAAAAACGGTCAAAGAGGTGAGGCAGATGTTCCGGGGCGATCCCTTCCCCATTGTCGCGAACTTCCAGCCGGATAGAAGGCGGGTCGGGCTGTGCGGCCACGAGGACTTCGACAAAGCCATTGGCGCGGGTATATTTGATGCCGTTGTCGATCAGGTTGTAAAGCAGGCGTTCCAGTTGGATGCGATCTCCGGCGATGACGGCCGCACGGGGCAGAACGGCCTTCAGTTCCACTCCGCGATCGAGGGCGGGAATCTCGAGTTCTGACAGGACGTTGCGGATCAGGGGGACGAGGTCCAGCGGTTTCATTTGAAGTGAGAGCTGGCCGGCTTCCGCTTTGGCCAGATTGAGCAGGGCGCGAATTAGCTGCGAAAGGCGGTCAATATCAACCAGGGCGGATTCGATAGCGTCGCGAAGTTCGCCGTCAGACTTAGCCGTCATCATGGCAACTTCCAACTGGCCGCGGACGACGGTGACGGGGGTACGCAGTTCGTGCGAGACGTCGGTTGAGAACTGGCGAATCTGCTGGAAGCTCTTTTCAAGACGGCTCACCATACTGTTGAAGTTGGCGATCATTTGATCGAGTTCGTCACCGGAACCACGCGGCGGCACGCGCAGGCTGAGGTTGGACCCGGAGACCTGAGCCACCTGGGAGGAGACTTCGGTCAAGGGTTGGAGGGCGCGGCGCGCCAGGAGCCAGCCGAGGCCGGCAGCCGTCAGGATAATGGGCAGCAGGGCCAGGAAATAGGCGGAACTGAACTCGTCGATGACACGCAAGCTCGGCGTGAAGTTGCGGCCAATGGCGAGGTAATAGCGGCTGGCACTGTCGCTCAATGGGCCCTGCCGAATCATGAAGACCTGCCCCCGGACGTTCGGATGGAAGGTGTAACTGGGTTTGCTGGCAGCGAGAGTGCTAACGATTTCCGCGGGGCTTTGGAAGCCGATTTCGCGGTACATTTCCGAGCTTTCGAGAACTTCGCCTTTCTCGTCGGCAATCATGTAAATCAGACGGAGGCGTTCGACAATGGCGGATTCTTCTTTGTCCTGGGGGTCGTAAATCCAGTTGACCGAGCCGTCGGGACCGATACGCAGAAAGCCGCGGGTGGCGGCCCATTCTTCATCGAGCAATCCTTCGACGGTGGACTCGATGACTTCGCTCAACATGCTGCGGAGGACGAAACCGAAGCCGGTGAGCAGGATGGCAAAGAAAAGGGTGTAGCTGACGGCAAGCCGGAAGCGGAGGCTCTTGAAGATGTTGCCGCCGCGCATGACGCTCAGGCCTCGGCTTGATCAGGCTTGTCGGTTTTGTCCGGGCGGGGGTCAGGCAGGTCCAGCATGTAGCCGACACCACGGACGGTATGGATGAGCTTGGTCGAGTAGTTGTCGTCGATTTTACTGCGTAAGTGGCGGATGTAGACGTCGACGATGTTCGTGAGGCCGTCATAATCCATATCCCAGACGTGTTCGACGATCATGGTGCGGCTCAAGGGACGGCCCTTGTTGCGCATCAGATACTCGAGGATCAGGAACTCTTTGGGAGCCAGATCAATCGTGTCGCCACCGCGGACCACCTTGCGGCGGATGCAATCGAGGGAAAGTTCGCCGACGAAAAGTCTTTCCGGCGTAGGTTGACCGCGGCGCAGCAGGACGCGAACGCGGGCGAGGAGTTCGACGAAGGCGAAGGGCTTGGTGAGGTAATCGTCGGCACCGAGCTCGAGGCCTTTCACCCGGTCTTCCACGGCACCCCGGGCGCTGAGAACGAGCACGGGAGGGTTGGTTTTGCGGTTACGGATCTTTTCGAGCACTTGCAAGCCATCGAGATCCGGCAGCATGAGGTCGAGAGTGATCAGGTCATAGTCGGTGCTGTGCACCAGGTCGATGGCGGATTTGCCATCGGGGGCGATGTCAACGGAGTAACCGGCGCTTTCAAGACCACGGCCAAGGAAATCAGCGATTCGCTTTTCGTCTTCCACAACAAGGATGCGCATTTGTCGAACTCGATCCTAAATTAACATTCCATGTCTGAACGGCGCTTAAATCTTTTCTAATGAAGCACGTTCGAGAAACGAGCCGTAAACGAAAAGAGACAGAAGGTAGGCGGCGGCGGCGAGGCCGAGATAAAGGTACTCACCCCGGGCGGCGGAGATTCCCGTGGAGAAGATGGCGAAGACCTGGAGGAGGCCGTAAGGGAAGAATTGCCCCATCGAGAAACGCCAGGGGGCAGCGTCGAGGGGCGAGAAGACGCTGAAGTGGTGGCCGATGGCGAGAGCGGAAAAGATGCCGGTGAGGGCAGCCAGGGGGTCAAGGCCGGCCGTGAGAATGATGCTGAGAAGAATGAGCGGCAGGCCCTTGCGGGCCAGGATGAAAAAGCCGCGGCGGGGGGAGAGACGCCAGCGGAGGCGTCCGCCATGGCCATCGAGGCCGAAGAGATTTTGAGCGAGAGTACTGAGCGCGAGGACGACGAGGAGGGAAAGTACGGGGAAGGAATCCGCCTCGAGGCCAGCGAAGAAATAGCGATAGAGGGTGGCAGAGGTGGCCAGAAAGAGGGCGAGGGCGAAATCGAGAGTGCGGCAGAGTTGACGGAGTTCGAGGGTGGGCAAGAGGCGCCAAAGCCAGGGGGAGGAGAGGCGTTCCGGCTGGGCGAAGAGACGAAGAAAGCGGACCTGAGTTTTGGATAGGGGCCAGAGAGCAAGGCGGAGCGTGGGGATGCGAGCGAGGGGCGCGGCGAGGGCGGGCAGGATCATGATGAGGCCGAGGAGGGTCCAGATGAAGCCCATCGATTCGGGTTGCAGGGAGAGCAGCAGAGCGAAGTAAAAAAAATTGTTGCCCTGGATGGAATTGAGAGTGCGAGCTTCGCGGTAGGCCGTGACGGCTACCGCGCGGAGGAGAGGAAGCACCTAGAACCACTCCAGCGCGGGCAGGGGTTGGGCCTTGACGACGTCGAGGTAGTGAGAACGGAGTTCCCCCTCGGAACGTGCGGCGGAGCGCCAGACGACCCTCCCAGCGTCAAGAAGAAGGACTTCATCGGCGAGACGCTCGACGTGCATGAGCATGTGGGAACTGACGATGAGGCCGGCACCACGTTGCTTGAGGGCATTGAGCAGGGCGAGAACCGTCTCGCAGGAAGCGGGGTCGAGGCCTTCAAAGGGTTCGTCGAGGATAAGCAGGCGGGGAGCGTGGAGAAGGGCTAGGGCGAGGGCGGTCTTTTTGCGCATGCCGTAAGAGCAGGTGGCGGCAAAGCGGGTGCGGCTGGAGGCGAGACCGAGAAGGGCGAGAATTTCTTCAATGCGGGGGGCGGGATCGGGAATATGGTGGAGGGAGGCGGCGAGGCGGAGGTGCTCTTCGATAGAGAGGGCATCGAAGAGGCCGAGGTGTTCGGGCATGACGCCGAGACCGGCGCGCCAGGAGCGGGGGGCGGAGAGGGGGCGGTAACCGAGAACCTGAACCTGGCCGGAGGATTCGGATTCAAGGCCCGAGAGAACCTTGAGGCAAGAGGATTTGCCGGCGCCATTGGGGCCGACGAGGACGGCAGCCTGACCTGGGGCGAGATCGAGATCGAAATCGGCCAGGGCGAGGAAATCTCCGTAGTGAACGGCGAGAGAACGGCAGGTAAGAAGCATGAGTTTGGACCTAGGACTATTTAGATTTGCTTTGGACCGGATGGATTCGCTAGCCTTTTTACTGAAACGCAATCCTTGGACAGGAGTCCCAATCGCATGTGGAATCGCCGAAAAGAAGAAGAACCCGCGCCGCGCAGCAGCGCTGGCCCCGTGAATAGTGCTGGCTTGAGTGAAGGAGTACCGTTGCAGACCATGTCATCCCGTCCTGATTATGACGCGCCTACGCCGTCGCGTACCGCGACAATTGGTAAAGGAGTGACAATTTCCGGTCAGATAAACTCCAAAGAAGATTTGATCATTGACGGTGAGATCGACGGCACCATTGAGGCTCACGAGCATAAAGTAACGATCGGGCCAAACGGCAAGGTGAAGGCGGGGATCAAAGCTAAGGATATCGTCGTGCTAGGGGCCGTGCAGGGGAACATCGAAGCCACCGATAAGACCGAGATCAAGAAGGATGCCCGGCTGGTAGGGGACATCAAGACGGCGCGAATCCAGATTGAAGATGGGGCGATGTTCAAGGGTTCCATTGACATTATCCGGACAGAAGCGCCCCGTCCGGCAGCCAAGCCGCAGTCGGCAGCACAACCGGCAGCACAGCAAAGCCTGGCCGCATCCGCCGGGTCGGGAGAACCGAAGCGCTAAGTGCGATATCGTTACTGTAAGTAACAAATCCCATGGCGAATCCGTTTAAGGCCTTATTTCGGTCTATGCAAGGATCGGAAGATTCTGAGCCGAGCTTACGCCCGAACCGGCCGGTAGCGATGCCTGAACCGAAACGCATTGAGATTCCTCCGCCCCAATTGAGAGCCAGCGCTGCATTACGGCAATTTGTCAGGACGCTTGATACTTCGCGGGACTTGCGGCTTCTGGACCTGGGTGGGGCGAATTCGGCCAACATTGAGTTCATGACGCGAATGGGGACGCGGCTTTACTCAGAAGACTTTTTTGCGACGCTGGAAGACTGCTTTGGCGATGGCGACTATTACGAGAACCAGCGGGACCCGGGGCGGGTGGAGAGCTTCCTGGTGCAGACTTTTTCTGAACAGCGGGGACCCTTTGACGGGGCGCTGGTTTGGGACTGTTTGCAGTTTTTGCGACCGAGCTTGCTGGAGCGTACGGTGGACCACTTACACCGGATTCTGGAGCCGGGGGCGCATCTGCTGGCTTATTTTTATGCCGATGACAAGTCGCAGGTGATTCCGCAGTTGCAGTTCAAGATTCAAGATGAGCAGAGCCTGATTGTGGAGCATCGCGGGGAGATGCCGCCCGGACAGAGCTTTACGAATCGCAACATTGAGCGGCTCTTTGAAGACTTCGCCTCGACAAAGTTCTTTTTGAGCCGGGACAGCATTCGGGAAGTCTTAGTACAGCGTTGATGGGGAAGCTGCCATTTGAGCTTTTTGTAGCCCAACGGTATCTGAAGGCGAAGCGCCGGCAGGCAGCAGTCTCGATCATTACGGTGATATCGATCGTGGGTGTGGCGGCGGGGGTGATGGCCCTGGTGATTGCGATTGCGATCAACAATGGATTCCGGACGACCTTACAAAAGAACTTACTGGGTGCGACGGCGCACGTAACGATTACGGAAACCGCGCCGGGCGATGGGATCGCCAACTGGAAAGAAATCGTGGCGCAAATGGAGAAGCTGCCCGGGACGCGGGAGGCGACGCCAGCGCTCTATGAGAAGGTTTTTGTCAGTGCGGGCGGCGTGAGCAATGGGGCAGTGCTGAAGGGGGTGGAACTGGGGAGTTCGCGTTTGGCGCAGGATCTGCGGCCTTATGTAAAAGAGGGGAGCCTGGACAAGTTAGCCGAGAAGGAAGGGGATGCGCCTTACCTGTTGATCGGGACCAAGATGGCGGAAGCGATGGGGCTGAAGACGGGCAATTATATGCAGGTGATCAACCCGGTGGGGGAGTTGACCCCGTTCGGGCCGCGGCCGTCGTATCACCGGATGCGAATTGCCGGGCTGGTGGAAACGGGCTTTTACGATGTGGATGCGAATTTTGCGTTTGTCGAATTGGGCGAGCTACAGCGGATGATGTCACTCGGCAATGTTGTGAATGCGGTTGAGGTAAAGGTGGAAGACATTGAAGCGGCCCCGGCCTATGCAGAGAAGGCGCAGGCAGTGATTGGGGGCAAGTTGACGGCGACGCACTGGATGGAGCAGAACCGGCAGTTGCTGGGGGCCCTGAAAATGGAGCGGGTGGTAAGCCTGATCACGATTGGGCTGATCCAACTGGTGGCGGCGTTGAATATCTTTATCACGCTGGTGATGATGGTGATGGAAAAGCAGCGGGATATAGCCATCCTGCTGTCGATGGGAACACGGCGGGAACAGATCCGGCGAATTTTCATTTACCAGGGCTTGTTGATTGGGGCAGTAGGTTCGGCGCTGGGGCTGGCGCTGGGTTATGGCATCAGTTACTTCGCGGATAAATACCGGCTGATTGAGTTGTCGGAAGAAATTTATTCGATTCCGTATGTACCCTTCCAGCCCAATTTGATGGATGCGGGCTGGATTGTGGCCTTTGCCCTGATCATTTCACTGGCAGCGACGCTGTACCCGGCCAATAGTGCGACCAAGATTGCACCAGCGGAAGCGTTGCGATATGAATAACGCATGCTAACGATGCTGATGGCCGTGCTGGCGCTGGTGGCGGTGGAAGACCGGGGCTTGGGGAAGTGGCAATTTATTGCGGCGGAGTCGCGCTATGAGAGTGGCCCGGCGCCGCAACATTCGCAGCGGCAGTGGATTGCCGAGGGCAACGACGGGGTGCGCTTTGTGCACGATGGCGTGAGTGCGGAGGGGAAGAAGTTTCATACGGAATTCAGCGCGAAGTATGACGGCAAGCGCTATCCGTTTTCGGGCGGTACACGTTATGACGAAGTGGCGCTCTACTGGCGGAATCCGTCGCGAGTGGAACAGGTGTTTACGCTGAAGGGCGTAGTGACGGTGCGGGCGACGAGGACGATTTCAAGCGACGGAAAGCGGATGGTGATTGAAGCCAAGGGGGAAGGCTTTCACAACAAGCTGGTGTATCAGCGGCTAGTCGTCGAGTAAGTCAGTAGCGCTGTTGTCATCGACATTGCGGAGCTTGCGCTGGATGGCGCGGGTGCGTTGTTCGGCATCATCGATGGTTTTGGAGGCCTGATCGAGCTTCTCGCGAACCTTGCCGAGGACAGCGTGGTACTTGAGGAATTCCGCTTTGACGACGCCGAGCAGGTCCCAGACTTCGCTGGAGCGCTGCTGGATGGCAAGGGTGCGGAAGCCCATCTGGAGGCTGTTCAGGAGAGCCAGAAGGGTGGAGGGGCCAGCGATGAGAATCTTGAGCTGCTGGTGCACCTTGTCGACGAAAACGGTGCGGCGCATGATTTCGGCGTAGAGGCCTTCGGTGGGGAGAAAGAGAATCGCGAAATCGGTGGTGTGCGGCGGGGCGATGTATTTAGAGCGGATGGAATCGGCTGAAGCCCAGACGCGCCTTTCGAGGTCCTGGAGGGCACGCTCGACGCCGGCCGGGTCGGCGGCTTCAGAAGCTTCAACGAGGCGCTGGTAGTCTTCGAGGGGGAACTTGGCGTCGATGGGGAGCCAGACGGTATCGCTATCGCCCGGAAGCTTGACGGCAAACTCGACGCGTTCGCGGGTGCCGGTGACGGCGACATTGGTTTCGTACTGGCCCGGGGCAAGCACCTGTTCGAGCAGGGTGCCGAGCTGGACCTCACCCCAGCCGCCGCGCGTCTTGACGTTAGTGAGGACCTTTTTGAGATCCCCGACGCCAGTGGCAAGCGTCTGCATTTCACCGAGGCCCTTGTGCACCTGTTCGAGGCGATCACTTACTTGCTTGAAGCTTTCGGTGAGGCGCTTGTCGAGGGCGCCCTGGAGCTTTTCGTCAACGGTGGCGCGCATTTGTTCGAGACGGGTGTCGAGGTCTTGCCGGAGATGGGTGGAGATGTCGAGGAGCTCGCGGCGGAGGCGGTGAAATTCTTCGAGCAGGAGGGAGGAGCGGTCCGGACGGAAGAGGATGAGCAGTTGCAGGAGGATGATGACGCCGAGGAGGATGTAGACGATCGTCATGAAGCCTAGTAGCGGGCGAGTTTGGTGGAGGCGCCCGCGCGGACGCTGGGAATAGACAGGGAGTTGCCGGTGAGAGTGAAGGGGCCCTCGGAAGTTTTGCCATCCGGCAGGGAAATGTACATGCGGCCCTTGTCTACCCCGTATTTGGCCTGGTTGTTGCTGAAAGGCAGCAGGAAGAGCGTCTTTCCGTTGGGGTAGAAGATGAGGCGCATTTCAAGCTTGCCTCCGTCCATATTGCGCATGCCGGACCACTCCCCGATAACGGTTGGCTTGCCTGCGGGAGATTTGCCAACGCGGGAAAGATCCATCGAAATGCGATCGCCCTGGCGGAGCAGGAGACGGCCGGGCTGGGAGAAATCGAGACTTTGGCGGTTCAATGGCCCGCCTTCGACGAGAGGAGGCAAAAGGATATCGCCGCCTTCCAGCTTGAAGGTACCCGGGACAACCGCACCGGGGCGAATGAGGACGACGCCGCCGGGTTTGAACTCATACATGGCTCCAATGCTGTCCTTGGTGGTGACTACCGTATACCAGCGGCCGAGCAGGCCGGCCGGGGGGTCGGCGGCCACAAGGGGCAAGGCAAGGCACAGGGTCCATAACAAACGCATCTCTTTATCGTAACGGTCCTGTTGTTGCGACACTGAACACATGTGCGGAATTGCCGGGTACACGCACCGCGATCGCGAGGGCGAGGCGGGGCGGATTGACCGGATGACTCGAAGCATCACCCATCGTGGACCAGACCAGCAGGGCTGTTACGAAGATGCGGAGGTGTCGCTGGGGGCAGTGCGGTTGAAGATCATTGACCTGGGTGGCGGGGACCAGCCGGTGGTCGCCGGCGACGGACAGGCGGTGATTGTATTCAACGGAGAGGTTTATAACTTTGGGGAGTTACGAGAGGAGTTAGAGGGATTGGGGCACCGGTTCCAGTCGCACTGCGATACGGAGGTGGTGCTGGAGGCTTATCGGGCCTGGGGCGTGGGAAGCTTCAAGCGGCTGCGCGGGATGTTTGCCTTTGCCATCTGGGATCAGCGGGAGCGGGAGCTCTACCTGGTGCGGGACCGGATGGGGATCAAGCCGCTGTATTATTTTGAGCAGGGTGAAGAGCTGATCTTCGGGTCGGAGTTGAAGGTGCTTTTTGAGCACGGAGAGGTGCCGCGGCGGCTGGACCGGGAAGGGTTGACTTACTATCTTTCTCTTAACTATGTACCGCAGCCTTATACGCTGGTGGAGGGAGTGAACAAGGTCAGACCCGGGTCTTATTTGCGGTGGAAAGCGGGGAGGATCACGCAGGAGCCGTATTGGACGCTGGCCCTTTGGCCGGAGGAGCGGATGGGGCTCGAGGATGCGAAGCAGGAGTTGGACCGGCTATTGAGATTGAGCGTGGCGGAGCATTTGATTTCGGATGTAGCGTTGGGGGTTTGGGCCTCGGGCGGGCTCGATTCGACCACGATTTTGCACTATGCGGCGCAGGCGTCAGGGCGGCAACTGAAGACGTTCTCGGTGTCGTTTGCGGGCAGAAGCTTTGATGAATCGCCCTGGTTCCGGGAGGTGGCGAAGGCGTATGAAACGGAGCATCATGAGTTTGACGTGAACCCGGAGTTGGGCCTTGCCGAGGCGATCGGGGAGATGGCTTACTATTCGGATGAGCCGAGTGCGGATGCGGGGGCGCTGCCGGTTTGGTATCTGTCTCAGATGACGCGGAAGCATGTTACGGTGGCGCTCAGCGGGGAGGGGGCGGATGAGTTATTGGCCGGGTATCAGACTTATCTGGCGGATGAGTATGCAGCAAGAGCGAGGCGGGTGCCGGCATGGTTGCGGCGGGCGGGGCTGGGGATGATGCGGATGTGGCCGGCGTCGAACGACAAGATCAGCTTTGAATATAAGGCGAAGCGATTCCTGGCGGGGACGTTGATGAGTGCTGAGGAGGCGCACCTGTATTGGAACGGGACCAATACGCTAGCGGAGAAGCAAAGCTTGGCACCGGGGATGGCGCACCGTGCGGCGGCGGAGTTGTACCGGAGACTGCCGGGCGAGAGCAGTGCGGCGGGCGAGCTGAACCGGCATTTGTGGCTGGATCAGACTTACTATCTGAGTGATGACATTTTGTATAAGTGTGACCGGATGTCGATGGCGCACTCGCTCGAAGTGAGGCCGCCGTTTCTGGATCACCGGATTGTGGAGTTTGCGGCACGAGTGCCGGAGAAATGGAAGCTTCACAACGGGACGTTGAAGTATCTGTTGCGGGAGTTGGTGCGGGACAAGGTACCCGCAAGTGTGCTGAGCCGGCCCAAACAGGGATTTGATATTCCCACGCACCATTGGTTCCGGACGGTATTGCGCGGCTTGCTGGAAGAAACGGTAACGGAAAAGGCGGTGCGGGAGTCAGAACTCTTCGCATGGCCTGCGGTGCGGGAACTGATGGAGCAGCATCAGGCGCGGCGGGTGAATGCCGGATATTCCTTGTGGGGGTTGTTGACGCTATTTTTGTGGATGAAGAGATGGAAAATCGAAGCCGCCACTACGCGCTGATCGTGGCGCTGTTTGCCGCGCTGATCTATGTGCCGGCGGTGGTGAGTCCGCCGTCGTTGATGGATGATGTAGACGCGGTGCAGGCGCAGATTGCGCGGAACATGCTGGAGAGCGGAGACTGGGTGACGGCGCGTTTGAATGGCGTGGCGTATCTGGAAAAATCGCCGCTGGTGTACTGGCTGATGGCGCTATGCTTTGCCGTGTTTGGCGTAGCGGACTGGGTGGCGCGGTTGCCCATCGCGGCCTTTGCGATTGGGCTGGCGGTACTGACCGCGAGGATGGGGAATTGGGCGGCGGGGCCGGGACTGGGCCTGGCGAGCGGACTGGTGATGGCGACAGGCCTGGGGCTTTGGCTGTTTACGCGGATCCTGATTCCGGACGTGATGCTGACGTTTACGATTGCGCTGGCGATGTGGGCGTTTTTGCGTGCGCTGGATGAAGAGGAGCGGCGGCCAAGATTCTGGTCGAACGTTTTCTCGGCTTCGATTGCGGTGGGGCTGCTGTTGAAGGGATTGATTGCGCTGGTCTTCCCCGGCGCAGCGGCAGTGCTCTATCTGGTGGTGACAGGGCAATTGTTCGCCATGGAAACCTGGCGGCGGTTGCGGGTACTGGAAGGCTTATTGATTCTGGTGGGCATTGCCGCGCCCTGGCACATTGCGGCGACGCTCGCCAACCCTCCCTATTTTGATTTGACGCCAAGGAGTGCAGCGGGCGAGTATCACGGGTTCTTCTGGTTCTACTTTTTGAATGAGCATGTCTTCCGGTTTCTGAACATGCGGCACCCGCGAGACTACAATACGGTGCCGCGACTGGCCTTCTGGCTCTTGCATCTACTTTGGCTCTTTCCGTGGTCGGCGTACTTTGTTTCCGTATTCCGCGGCACGACGGAGCGGCACCGGAGCCTGTTGGTGCTTTGCGCCTGCTGGGCCGGGTTTCTGATGGTCTTCTTTACGTTTTCGACGACGCAGGAATACTATTCGATGCCGGCCTATCCAGCGATGGCGTTGCTGCTGGGAACGGCGATACTGGGCGGGGCGCGCTGGCCGCTGCGGGTGGTGGGCGTGATTGCCTTGATGGCTTTGAGCGCGATCCTTTTTCTGTTGATGCAGGTGTGGAATCTGCCGACGCCGGGGGATATCTCGCAGGCACTGGCGCAGCAGAATCCGGAAGCTTATACGCTCTCGTTGGGGCATATGGGCGATCTGACGATTGAGAGTTTTGCCTACCTGCGACTGCCGTTGGTGGTGGCGGGGCTGGCTTTCCTGATCGGGGCCGCAGGCGCCTGGCTGCGGCCGAAGTGGGCGATGCTGGCGCTGGCGTTGATGAGCGTGGTCTTTCTGAATGCGGCACGCCTGGCACTGGTGACCTTTGACCCGTATCTGGCTTCGCGGCCGCTGGCGGAGGCGCTGGCAAAGGCACCGCCGGGGGTTTGGATTGCGGACAACCAGTACTACACGTTTTCGAGCGTGTTCTTTTACACCAACAAGCGGGCGCTACTGCTGAATGGGCGCGTGAACAATCTGGAATACGGCAGCTATGCGCCGGGTGCGCCGGAGGTATTTCTGGATGATGCGCAGTTTGCCGGACGCTGGTTGAGCCATGAGCGGCATTATTTGACGATTGAGGGGCCGTCGGTAGAGCGGGTGGCGAAGCAGGTGGGGCGCGAGAATCTGATTGAGGTTGCGGCGGCAGGCGGGAAGTTTCTGTACACGAACCGGCGGCTGGATTAAGCGATATGCTGAAGGCGTGATTGCTCCTTTGTTGTTATGGATTGCGCTGCAGAGTCCAGTGGAGGATGGGATCAAGGCCTTGGACGCTGGAAAGCCGGCCGAAGCGGAAGCGCTGTTTGCCAAGGCAATTGAAGCCGACCCCAAAGATTATGGGGCGTACTTCAATATGGCCTTTGCCCAGTCCATGCAGGATAAGGATGCTGAGGCGATTGCGAGCTATCGCAAAGTTCTGGAGTTGAAGCCTGGGTTGTATGAGGCGGAGCTGAACGTGGGAATGCTGTATTTGAGGCAGAAGAAGGCCGAAGAAGCAGTGAAGCATCTGGGGGAGGCGGCCCGGCAGAAGCCGGAGCAATACCGGCCGAATTTTTATCTGGGGACCGCGCTGGTGGACTTGAACCGGGGAGCCGAGGCAGAACCGGCGTTGCGGCGGGCGCTGGAAGCGCAGCCGGAATCAGCGGAAGCGGCGCAGGGATTGGGGATCGCGCTGCTGAATCAGGGCAAGACCGCGTTGGGGGCACCTTATTTTGAGATGGCGGCAAAGCTCGACCGGAACTTTGAGCAGGGGCTGCTGCATCTGGCGAACGTGCATGAAGCGGACAAGAATTACGAGGCCGCCATTGAGCTGTACCGGCGCTTTCCGGATGATGCCGGAGCAAGAGAGCGGCTGGGGGACTTGCTGTTGAAGACCGGGCAGGCGGGGCGGGCGATTCCAGAGCTGGAAGCAGCGGTGAAGGAGTCTCCGACAGTAGCAAATTTGACGGCGCTGGCAACGGCGTATTTGCAGAACAAGCAGCCGGAGAAGTGCACGCCGATCATGGATGAGGCGCTGCGGCTGGAGCCAAATAATGGCGAGCTGCGTCTGCTTTATGGGAGGCTGCTGCGGGAATTGAGGAAGTTTGATCAGGCGGCGAATCAGTTTGCGCTAGCGGTGAAGCTCGACCCGTCGTCCGTTGAGGCGTGGTCGGACCTGGCGACGGCGACGGTGATGATGGAGCGATATGACATCGCTTTGACGGCACTGGAGAAATTGCGACAGATGAAGGCGGAGAAGCCCGGGCATTTGTATTTGCGGGCGATTACGCTGGACAAGGTAAAGCAGAACCGGCAGCACGCAAAGCTGGCGCTGGATGCATATCAGGAATTTTTACAGGTGGCGGGCGGGAAGTTTCCAGATGAGGAATTCAAGGCACGGCAAAGAATGAAGATCCTGGAGCGGGAAGTCAAGCGATGATGCTTTTCGTTTTATTCGCAATGCTGGGACAGATGCCGGAGGCCGTGGTGAATGAGCCCGCGCCGGCGAAGCGGTATTTGCTGGCACTGGACGTAGCAGAGAAAGCGTTGGAGGAAGCCAAGGTTGAGGCAGCGTTGGAGGCGGTGGAGTATTCAGTGGAGACATTGCAGGCGCTGGGACCGGCTTACAAACACGGAAAGCATTACAAGCGGGCAGAGTTGCGAGTACGAGGATTCCTGCGGCGGACTGACAGCCTGGCCAAAGAAGCGGACCTTGATGATCGGCCTCGATTCGAGGCGGCGCACAAGCAGCTGAGCGCGATCCATGATCGACTGCTGGAAGGAGTGATGAGCAAGAAGCCATGACACGCAGAAGTATTTTGGTGCTGCCGCTGGGGGCGGTGCTCTGGGCGCAGAAGGACTTCCTGACCGAGGACGAAATTGAGCGCGTAAGGCTGGTGCAGGAGCCGAATGAGCGGATGCAGTTGTATCTCCTGCTTGCCCGGCAGCGGGTGGATCAACTGGGGCAGTTGTTCTCGAAAGAGAAACCGGGGCGATCGATTCTGATTCACGACCTGCTCGATCAGTACGCGAAGATTATCGAGGCAATTGACATTGTGGCGGACGATGCGCTGCGGCGGGGCAAGGCGCTGGATGAGACGATGCAGTCGGTTGTGAAAGGGGAGAAGGTACTGCTGGACAAGCTGGAGAAGTTTGCCGAGATGGAGCTGAAGGATCTGTCGCGCTATGAGTTTGCGCTCACGACGGCGATCGAGACGACAAAGGATTCGATTGAGAGTGGTGAGGAAGATCTGGCCGCACGCGGGAGCCGGGCGGTGGAGCAGGTGCAGAAAGAGAAAGCCCAGCGGGAAGCGATGTTGTCAGCGGAGGAAAAGGACGAGAAGGCGGAGCAAAGCAAGAAGCTGGAGGGGGATCCGAAGTTGAAGGGTCGCAAGCCGCCGACGTTACGGAAGAAGGGTGAAGTTGTGCCGGCACCGGGAGCCAAGAAGCCGTAGCGGGATAGACTGAGGGCATGAAGAAACTCAGCCTGGCGCTCGCCCTGGCGATGGTGGCTTTTTCACAAGAGACCGGAAAGGAAACGGAAGTGAAGAAGATTACCGATGCCGAGGACTTGGCGCAGTTACTCAAAGACACCAAGGACAAGTTCTTTCTCGACGTGCGCGAACCCAAAGAAATTGAAGAGTTGGGGACGCTGGAGGGGTATGTAAATATCCCGATTGACCAGCTTGAAAAGCGCATGGGCGAGGTGCCGAAGGACAAGACGATCATTACCGCTTGAAATGGCGGAGGAAGAGCCGCGCGTGCCGCGGACATGCTCGTAAAGGCTGGCTATAAAGTGGCCGCCTCCTGTGGATTAAAAGACTGGCGGGAGAAGAAGAAGCCGCTGGTAGGGAAAAAGGAGGGCTCAGAGTAATTGAGGGCGGCGCGAGTGATCCTGGTAATGGTTCGCAGGATCACTCGCGCCGCGTCAAGTGCTTACTCGGGGAGCAGGGAAGAACCCATGAGGCGCTCGTCGATGGCGCGGGCGGCACGGCGGCCTTCCGCGATGGCCCAGACGATGAGGGACGCGCCACGGCGGGCGTCACCGGCAACGTAGACATTTTCGAGGCTCGATTCGTAGTGCTCGTTGGTGACGATGTTGCCACGGGCATCCAGCCTGGCTCCGGTCTTCTCGATCAGGCCCTGGCGGTGAACACCGGCAAAACCAATCGCGATCAGGACCAGGTCGGCATCCATTTCAAAGGCAGAGCCGGGGATGGGTTCAAAGGCCGGCTTGGGGCCAACTCGAACACCGTGCAGCTTGCGGACGTGACCGTCGGCATCGCCGGAGAACGAAGTGGTGGCGACCGCAAATTCGCGTTGGCCGTTTTCTTCGTGGGCAGGCTCTTCGCGGTACATGACCGGCCAGAGCGGCCAGGGAGTGGATTCGGCGCGCTCGTCAGGCGGGCGCTGGTGAATCATGAACTGGTGGATGGACTTGGCCCCCTGGCGGGTGGCCGTGCCGAGGCAGTCGGCCCCGGTGTCGCCGCCACCGATGATGATGACGTGCTTGCCGGTGGCGAGGATCTGGCCTTCGATGGAATCTCCGGCAACGACGCGATTGGATTGCGGCAAATACTCCATGGCGTAATGAATGCCCTGGAGATCGCGACCCGGAACGTTGACGTCGCGGTGCTGTTCGGCACCGATGGCGAGCAGGACGGAGTCATACTGCATCCGGATGGCTTCAAAGGAAACGTCGACGCCGATGTTGGTGTTGAGGAGGAACTCAATGCCCTCGGCTTCCAGTTGGGCGATGCGACGGTCGATGTGGTGCTTTTCCATCTTGAAGTCGGGGATGCCGTAGCGGAGCAGGCCGCCAAGACGATTCTCGCGTTCCATGACGGTGACCGTGTGGCCTGCACGGTTGAGTTGCTGGGCAGCGGCCAGGCCAGCGGGGCCGGAGCCGATCACGGCAACTTTTTTGCCGGTGCGCAGGGCGGGAGGTTCGGCCGTGATCCAGCCTTCTTCAAAGGCGCGGTCGATGATGGATTTCTCGATCTGCTTGATGGCGACGGCGGGCTCATTGATGCCGAGTACGCAGGCGCTTTCGCAAGGGGCAGGACAGAGACGGCCCGTGAACTCGGGAAAGTTATTGGTGGCGTGAAGCTGGTGGATGGCATCGTGCCAGCGGTCATGATAGACGAGGTCGTTCCAATCGGGAATGAGGTTGTGCAGCGGGCACCCGGTATGGCAAAAGGGGACGCCGCAATCCATACAGCGGGCACCCTGCTCGCGGACCTTGGCCGGCGGGAAGGGTTGATATACCTCAAACCAATCGTTGACTCGTTCGGCGACAGGACGCCGGGGAGCGATTTCACGCCCGATTTCGAGAAAGCCAGTAAGCTTACCCATGGATCACCTCACGCTTGGGGGACTTGGCCGGTTGGGGGGTAGACAGTTCTGCGGGCACGGAGCGGGCCACGCCAAGGACGCGCTTGAACTCGTGCGGGAAGACCTTGATGAAGCGGGGCAAGAGCTTGCCGAAGTCATCGAGAACCCAGCGAGCTTTGGGGCTACCTGTCAGGAGCCAATGCCGTTCGAGCAGTTGCTTGAGAGTGTTGATGTCTTCTGACGATTCCACGGGATCGAGATCGACACTGGCGCGATTGCAGAGCGTAGTGCGGAAATTTTCCGTTTCGTCAAAGACGTAGGCAATGCCGCCCGACATGCCAGCGGCAAAGTTGCGGCCGGTGGAGCCGAGGCAAACGACCAGGCCCTTGGTCATGTATTCGCAGCCGTGATCGCCAACGCCTTCGACGACGGCCGTGGCACCGGAGTTGCGGACACAGAAGCGCTCTCCAGCGCGGCCATTGAAGTAGGCTTCACCAGAGGTGGCCCCGTAGAGGGCCGTGTTGCCGATGATGATGTTTTCGTCGGGCAGGAAGGTGGACTTCTTCGGCGGGTAGACGATGATGGAACCGCCGGAAAGGCCCTTGCCGATGTAGTCGTTGGCATCGCCTTCAAGCCGGAGCGTGACGCCCTTGGCGAGGAATGCACCAAAGCTCTGGCCGGCGCTGCCGGTGAACTCGAAGTGGATGGTGTCGTGAGGCAGGCCTTCGATGCCATAGCGTTTGGCGATTTCGCCGGAGAGCATGGCGCCCACCGTGCGGTGGATGTTGCGGATGGGCAGCTTGAACTCGACGCGAGTGCCGTTCTCAATGGCTTCCCGGGCATGGCTGATGAGCTTGTAATCCAGCGCATCGCTCAGACCGTGATCCTGGCTGGTGGAGCAGTAGCGGGAAACTCGCTCGGGAACGGGCGGGGCGTAGAAGATGCTCGAGAAGTCGAGGCTGCGGGCCTTCCAGTGGCCGATGGCCTCGCGAGTATCCAGCAAGTCGGTACGGCCGACCATCTCCTGTACGGTGCGGATGCCGAGTTGGGCCATGATGTGGCGCAATTGCTCGGCGATGAAGAAGAAGAAGTTGATGACGGCTTCCGGGGTGCCGGTGAACTTCTTGCGCAGATCCGGGTTTTGGGTGGCGATGCCGACGGGGCAAGTATTGAGGTGACACTTGCGCATCATGATGCAACCCATGGCAATCAGCGGTGCGGTGGAGAAGCCGAATTCTTCTGCGCCGAGCAGCGCGCCGATGGCGACGTCGCGGCCGGTTTGCAGCTTGCCGTCAACCTGGATGCGGACGCGGCTACGGAGGTCATTCATCACCAGCGTCTGCTGGGTTTCGGCGAGACCGAGTTCCCAGGGAGAACCGGCATGCTTGAGACTCGTGAGCGGACTGGCGCCAGTGCCGCCGGTATCGCCCGAGATCAGGATGACGTCAGCGTGCGCCTTGGCGACACCAGCGGCGACGGTGCCGACACCGACTTCGCTCACCAGCTTGACGGAGATGCGGGCTTCCGTGTTGACGTTCTTGAGATCGTAGATCAACTGGGCGAGATCTTCGATGGAGTAGATGTCGTGATGGGGCGGCGGAGAGATGAGGCTGACGCCCGGAACCGCAAAGCGGACGCGGGCGATGTTCTCATCTACTTTGTGGCCCGGAAGCTGGCCGCCTTCGCCGGGCTTGGCGCCCTGCGCGATTTTGATCTGGAGTTCGTCGGCATTGACGAGGTATTCCGTGGTGACACCGAAGCGGCCACTGGCAACCTGCTTGATGGCGCTGCGTTTGGAATCGCCATTGGGAAGGGGCTGGTAGCGGGTGGCGTCTTCCCCGCCCTCACCCGTATTGGAACGAGCGCCCATGCGGTTCATCGCGATGGCAAGGGTTTCGTGGGCTTCCTGCGAGATGCTGCCGAAGCTCATGGCACCGGTGGCAAAGCGCTTGACAATATCTACTGCGGGCTCGACTTCGTCCAGCGGAAGCGGCTTGGCGGCGTACTTGAACTTCATCAGGCCACGGAGAGTGCAGAACTGCTTGTTCTGCTCGTCAATAGTTTTGGCGTATTCCTCATAAGTGGAATAGCTGTTCTGCTTGACGGCGTGCTGGAGGCTGGCGACCGAATCCGGATTGAGCGAATGGAATTCGCCACTGACGCGGAAGTGATAATTGCCGCCGATGTCGAGGCCGGTTGAGAAACGGCTGACGGGGCGAAAAGCAAAGTCGTGCTTCATCTTGGCTTCGCGAGCGATAACGTCGAGTCCGACGCCTTCAATGCGGGTTGCGGTGCCGGTGAAGTACTTCTTGACGAAGGCCTTGTTGAGGCCGATGGCTTCAAAGATTTGCGCGCCACGATAGGACTGCAGCGTGGAGATGCCCATCTTGGAGAAGACCTTGAGGAGGCCCTTGCCGATGGCCTTCTTGTAATTGGAGAGCGCCTTCTCAAAGGGAAGACCTTGGGGGAGCATGCCCTTGGCAGCGAGGTCTTCCAGAGTTTCAATGGCGAGATAGGGATTGACCGCACTGGCACCATAGCCGATGAGCAGGGCGAAGTGCATGATCTCGCGTGGCTCGCCGGATTCGACAATGAGTGCGACCTGAGATCGCGTGCCTTCGCGGACGAGGTGATTGTGAACAGCAGTGAGCGCAAGCAGTGACGGAATCGGCGCGGAGTTATGATCTACGCCACGATCACTCAGGATGAGGATGCGGTAGCCCTTTTCGATGGACTGCGAGGCGCGGCGACAGAGGAGGTCGAGTGCGACTTCAAGGTCCTGCTCGGTGCCGGTGGCATCAAAAAGAGTGGGCAGAGTGGTTGCCAGGAATTCACCCCAACGAACATTGCGCAGCTTTTCGAGGTTGTGGTTGGTGAGGATGGGATGGGGGAGCTTGAGCGTGTGGCAATGCTCAGGAGTTTCTTCGAGAAGGTTTCGTTCCGAGCCAATGTAGCTGTTGAGCGACATGACGAGCTCTTCCCGGATGGGGTCAATGGGAGGGTTGGTGACCTGGGCGAAGAGCTGCTTGAAGTAGTTAAAGAGAGGTTGTGGCTTGTCGCTGAGACAGGCGAGCGGGGTATCGCTGCCCATGGAGCCGATGGGCTCTTCGCCCGCGCCGGCCATGGGGAGCATGATCATGCGCAAGTCTTCTTCGGTGTAACCGAAAGCGCGCTGGCGCTCGAGGACGGTGTGGAAGTCAGTCTGGTGCCAGCGGGGCGGGACGGGCAGCTTGTCCAGATTGATCTGCTGCTTGTTGAGCCATTCGCGATAGGGCTGGCGGGAAGCGAGCCGCTGCTTGACTTCAGAATCGGGCACAATGCGGCCGGCGGTGAGGTCAGCGAGCAGCATCTTACCGGGTTGGAGGCGGCCCTTCTCCTTGATGTCTTCGGGCTTTACGGGCAGGACGCCGGTTTCCGAGGCCATGATGAGCAGACCGTCATGCGTGACGAGGTAACGGGCAGGGCGGAGGCCGTTGCGGTCGAGGGTGGCACCAATCAGGCGGCCGTCGGTGAAGGCAACTGCGGCCGGGCCATCCCAGGGTTCCATCAGAGAGGCGTGGTATTCGTAAAAGGCCTTCTTGGCCGGGTCCATGGCGGTGTCCTGATCCCAGGCTTCCGGCATGAGCATGGCCATGACGTGAGGAAGTTCGCGTCCGCCGAGGGTCAGGAATTCGACGACATTGTCGAGCGAAGAAGAATCGCTTCCGTTGGGGGTGACGATGGGAAGCAGGCGGCGGATGTCCCCGAATTCATTGCTGGCCAGGACAGCCTGACGGGCGTGCATCCAGTTGATGTTGCCGCGTACGGTGTTGATTTCGCCGTTGTGGCACATGTAGCGGAAGGGATGCGCGAGTTGCCAGGTGGGAAAGGTGTTGGTGGAGAAGCGCTGGTGGACCAGGCAGAGGGCGCTGGCCACGTCGGGGTCTTTGAGCTCCTTGTAGAAGTTCGCGATTTGCGGGGCAAGCAGGAGGCCCTTGTAGATGATCGTGCGGCAGGACAGCGAGGGGAGATAGAAGAAGTCGCGGTCGCGGATGCCGGAGTTGGCGATTTCATTTTCGGCCCGCTTGCGGACGCTATAGAGGCGGCGTTCCAGTTGGTCTTCGGTCATGCCGGGAGCACGTTCAATGAAGAGCTGCTGGATATAGGGCTGGGAGTCGCGGGCCAGGCGGCCGATGGCGTTGGAATCGATGGGGGTATCGCGCCAGCCGAGAACGGTGAGGCCTTCTTCGCGAATGACGCGCTCGATGATGCCTTCACACTGCAGACGCTGCGTGCGCTGGACGGGAAGAAAGACCATACCGACGCCATATTCGCCGGGCTTGGGGAGATTGAAGCCAAGCTTGGGACATTCCTTGGCGAAGAATTTGTGGGGGATCTGGATGAGGATGCCAGCGCCATCGCCAGTATCCGGGTCACAACCGCAGGCACCACGGTGCGTGAGGTTAATCAGAATCTGAATGCCCTTCTGGATGATGTCGTGAGATTTTTCGCCTTTGATGTTGGCGATAAAGCCCAGGCCGCAGGCGTCGCGCTCGCGAGCCGGGTCATAGAGACCTTCGGCATCGGGGAGTCCGCGAAGCATGGCGGAAGGGAAGAGATCAGTCATAGATACACCTCGGATTCCACTGAGTATAGCGAGCATTGGCTACATTAGGCAAGGTGAAACCGGAAACTTGTACTATTAGCGTTGATTATGATATGCTCCGGGAGTGCATTTGGAACACATGCGGTTGTTTCGCGATATTGCGCAGAACCGGAGCGTCAGCCGGGGTGCGCAACTGAATCAGGTCAGCCAGAGTGCGGCGAGCCAGCACCTGCAGGAGTTGGAGCGGGGCTTTGGAATTGAGTTGGTAGACCGGAGTACCCGGCCCATTCGGGTGACGGCAGCCGGGCAGGCCTATCTGGATTTCTGTCGGGAAGTATTGCGACGGAAAGGCGAATTTGAGACCGAGCTGGGCGAGTTGAAGCGCTCGACGAACGGCGAAGTGAGGGTGGCTTCCATCTATTCGGTGGGGTTATCGAAGATGAGCCAGCTCGAATCAGAATTTCGCAAGCGGCACGAGGGGGCAAAGCTCAAGGTGGAGTATCTGCGGCCGGAGAAAGTGTATGAGGCGGTGCGGGGAGAAAGGGCGGATGTAGGGCTGGTGAGTTACCCGGCCTCCAGTCGGGAGATCACCGCAATCCCGTGGCGCAAGGAAAAGATGGTGGTAGCGATGCCGGTAGGACATCCGTTGGGGAGCCTGCGGCGGGTAACGCCGGCGCAGCTGGACGGGATCGCGTTTGTGGCGTTTGATGAGGATCTACCGATCCGCAAGGACATTGATGCGTATCTGAAGGAAAACGGGGCCGAAGTGCAAGTGAAAATGCACTTTGACAATCTGCAGATGATCAAAGAAGCCGTGGCCCTGGGCAGTGGAGTGAGTATTGTTCCGCAGCCGGTGGTGGCAAAGGAAGTGGCCGAAGGAAAGATCGTAGTAGCGGAACTGAGCCCCGGCTTGACGCGGCCCCTGGGAATCATCCATCGCCGGCATGCCAAGGCAAGCCGGACCGTGAAGGCATTTCTGGAAATGCTACTGGAGGAAGCGGATCAGGCGGAGTGAGCTCCACAACCGCCGTGCTATCTTTGAATGTGCCGCTCGATAGCGCTCCACCAAGCGTACTTGGCGTAATTCCTGCCCGCTTCGCCTCCAGCCGATTTCCCGGTAAAGCCCTCGTCACCCTAAAAGACAAACCGATCCTCCAGCATGTGTGGGAGAAAGCGTCGCTTGCATGTACGCTGACACGGGTGCTGATTGCCACCGACGATGAGCGCATCTACCGGGCCGCATTGGATTTTGGGGCCGAAGTGGTGATGACGAGTCCGCATCACCTTTCCGGCACGGATCGCGTATCAGAGGCTGCGGCGAGCACCGAAGCGGAAATCATCGTGAACATCCAGGGCGACGAACCGCTGATTGATCCGGCGGCGATCGACTTGGCCGCCCGCGCGCTGATCGAAGATCCGGCGTTGGTGATGTCGACACTCAAGCGCAGAATTGACGTGCCGAGCGAGATCACCAACCCGAACGTGGTGAAGGTTGTGTGCGGGTTTTCGGGCGATGCGATTTACTTTTCCCGCTCCCCTATTCCCTACAACCGTGGCGTGAACGAGGCGTACTTCAAGCACATCGGGCTGTATGTGTACCGGCGGCAATTTTTGCTGGGATACTCTTCGCTGCCGGTTGGCCCGCTGGAGCGCGCCGAATCGCTGGAGCAATTGCGCGCCCTTGAAAACGGCTACCGCATCCGCGTTCTGGAATCAGCCTATGAATCCCTCGGCGTTGATACGCCGGAGGACCTGGAACGCGTCAATCAACTCATTTCTCAAGGGAAGTCTCTCAAAAATGGCTAAGTATATCTTTGTGACCGGTGGCGTTGTTTCTTCTCTCGGGAAAGGCATCGCCGCCGCCTCCATTGGGTGTTTGCTCGAAAGCCGTGGCCTTCGCGTTTGCATGCAGAAGTTTGATCCGTATCTGAATGTTGACCCCGGAACGATGAGTCCCTTTCAGCACGGCGAAGTCTTTGTAACGGACGATGGCGCAGAGACGGATCTGGACCTGGGCCATTACGAGCGCTTTACCCACTCCCCCTTGAGCCAGGCCAACAATCTTACGAGCGGGCGCATTTACGAGCGCATCATTTCACGGGAACGGCGTGGAGACTATCTTGGCAAGACGGTGCAGGTGATCCCGCACGTCACCGACGAAATCAAGGCCAACGCCCGCAAAGTGGCTGAGGATGTGGACGTGGTGATTGTCGAGATCGGGGGCACGGTAGGGGATATCGAATCGCTTCCCTTCATCGAGGCCATCCGGCAGTTGCGGCATGAATTGGGCCGCCACAATAGCGTCTTTGTACACCTGACGCTGGTGCCGTGGATTGCGGCGGCGCAGGAGTTAAAGACCAAGCCGACGCAGCATTCCGTCAAGGAATTGCGGGCGATCGGGATTCAGCCCGACGTGCTGATCTGCCGATCGGAGCGGCCGCTTCCGGAAGACTTGAAGGCAAAGATTGCTCTGTTTTGTGACGTTGATGAGGATGCCGTGATCGCGGCACCGGATGTCGAGAGTGTCTATGAAATTCCGCTGGTATTGGCCGAGCAGAAGCTGGACGAGAAGATCCTGGAACTCTTCAACCTGAAAACGCCGCCGTCCGATATGACCAAGTGGCTCGACATGTTGGAGCGTCTCAAGAACCCCAAGGATGAGATCGATATTGCGCTGGTGGGCAAGTACGTGGAGTATGAAGATTCCTACAAGAGCCTGAAAGAGGCGCTCCTGCATGGGGCCACCGCTCATCGCCTGAAGGTCAACATCAAGTGGATTGAGGCACAGGAACTCACCTGGCCGGACTGCAAGGAATTGTTGAGCCAGCACGATGGCATTCTGGTGCCGGGTGGATTCGGGCCGCGTGGCATTGAAGGCATGTTGCAGGCGATTCGCTATGCGCGTGAAGAGCGAGTGCCGTATTTCGGAATTTGTCTGGGCATGCAGACGATGGTGATTGAGTATGCGCGCAATGTTGCGGGATTGTCGGGAGCGAATTCCACCGAGTTTGACGCCGCGCCGCCCCATCGCGTGATCTACAAGTTGCGTGAGTTGAAAGGGGTGGATGAACTCGGCGGCACGATGAGGCTGGGGGCTTATGATTGCAAGCTGGCATCGAATTCCTTTGCACGTGAAGCTTATGGAGAGAGTCTGATTAGCGAACGGCACCGGCATCGCTACGAGTTCAACCGGGAATATCAGAAGATACTCGAAGACAATGGCCTGCGAATTTCGGGGGAGTCGCCAGACGGCGCGTACGTCGAGATCTGCGAGATTCCCGGGCATCCGTGGTTTCTGGGTTGCCAGTTCCATCCGGAGTTCAAGTCGAAGCCGCTCGAGCCGCATCCGCTCTTCAGTGCTTTTGTAGAGGCCTCCTACGCCCACCGGCAAAAGCGACTGGCACGGCTGGAGCAGCCACTCTTTACGCAATGATTTCGCGACGTGGCTTTACCCTGATTGCCGGACCCTGTGTGATTGAGAGCGCGGAGCATTGCCATGCCCTGGCCGCGCAGATTCGCAGCCTGGTGGGGGACTTTATCTTCAAGGCCAGCTTTGACAAAGCGAACCGTTCGAGCGTAGAGTCCTACCGGGGGCCGGGGGCGCGGGAGGGTTTGGCGATTCTTGCTTCCGTTCGCGAGACGGGGATACCGGTGCTGACTGACATTCATGAGCCTGCACAGGCAGAGCTTGCGGCTGCGTCGGTGGACATTCTGCAAATTCCGGCTTTTCTTTGCCGCCAGACGGATTTATTGATCGCGGCCGGACGGACTGGCAAGATGATCAATGTGAAGAAGGGCCAGTTTACGGCGCCCGGAGACATGATCAACGTGATTGAGAAGATCCGCTCGACGGGGAACGAAAAGATTGTACTGACCGAGCGGGGATCGAGCTTCGGCTATAACAATCTGGTGGTGGACATGCGGGGCCTGAAGATCATGCGGGACCTGGGGGTGCCGGTGGTTTTTGATGCTACACACAGCGTGCAGACGCCGGGCGCAATGGGGAAGTCCAGCGGCGGCAATCCGGAGTTTATTCCCACCCTGGCGCGCGCGGCAACGGCGGCGGGCATTGACGGGCTCTTTGTAGAGACGCACGAAGATCCTGCCCGAGCGCTAAGCGACGGAGCTAACGCCTTGCCGCTGGATCAGCTTGCGCCGCTGTGGCGTCAAGTGCAGCGCATCCGGGCCGCCTTGCACGATCCAGCCAATGAAAACGTCAGATACTAGAGAAAGAATCAATATGCGGAACCGGATTTTGCGAAACTCCCGTCGCGGCTTCTCGTTGACGGAACTCCTGATCGTAATCGCGATCATCCTGATCATCGTTGCGGCAGCACTGCCGCGACTGACGCGTGCGCGCATGTTTGCGGAAGAGACGGCAGCGATTCGCGCCGTATCGGTGATTCACACGGCGCAGACGCAATACTATTCCCAGTTTGGCCGCTATGCGACCTCACTGACGGAGTTGGGACCACCAACCAGCGGAGCAGCAGGCCCGAACGGTGCAGACCTGGTGGACCGGGAACTGAGCGAAGGCCGCAAGGGTGGCTACAACTTCAACATCATCGGCGACCCGCAAGGTTATATCGTCTCAGCGCAGCCGAAGCAATTTGGTACCAACGGCAGCCGGACCTTTTATTCGGATCAGACGCAGCTCATCCGCAATCGGTTTTCCAACGAGCCTGCGACGGCGCAAGATCCTGAAATTGGCGCCACGGACAAAAAGACTTCCTCCGAGAAGGAATAAACTACATCCAGAACTGCCAGCGTCCGGTGGCGATGACGTAGATGCTGAGCACCAGATTGGTGACACCGTGGACGAAGATGAGGTCGCCCAAGCTTTTGGTTCTGACCATCCACCAGTTGTAGATCACGCCGGTTAACAATCCGACTTCCCAATAGGGCCCATGTTCGAGAGCAAAGAGGGCGGCTACGATCCAGAAGCTCTGCGTATCCGTCGTGCCCATCGGGAGCTGTTCAAAATCCTTCTTCACCAGCCAGCGCATGAGCCAGCCGCGCCAGAAGAGTTCTTCGAGAATGGGAACGAGCAGAGCTGCGCTCATCGTCCGGAAGATCAATAAAACCGGGCTGGAAAGCTGTTCCGCGCTGAGGGAAACACGCACTTCACCCATGATCGAGTTGGTGAAGAGCCAGTGTCCGCGCCAGCCGGGAAAGAGGGTATCGGGGGCGATCCAAAGGACAAAGACCGCGATACCGATGGCGAGGCTCGAAGCGAAATACCGGATGCGAAAGTCGAGCACGCGGCGCGAGAAGTGCCAGATGGAAGCGGCAACAATCACCACGCGAACCGCGTATTCCCAATCTCCGAGGAAGCTCAGATATTTTTGAATCGACAGCAAGGCCAGAAAGATGACGAAAGGCGCCACATAGGCCACGCTCGGGTTGTTCAGCATTTAGGGTTTGGCTCCGCGAATCCAGTTGAGAATCGTGTTGTATTCAGGCGAATCTTTTTCAAAACGCACACCGCCGCCGTGGGCGGTTGCTTTGCTGCCGGTAATGCCTTCGGTCTCGGCAGTCGAAGTCGGCTTCTTCAGGATGAGGCTTTCTTCCGGGTTTTCCAGATCGACGACTTTCAATGCAGTGCCCAGAGTGCCATTGAAGATGGCATGGCTGGCATGGCACTGCACGCAGGCATAGCCATCCTTGCCGCGCTTTTCGAGAATCGGCTGGACGTAGCCGCGGAAGTAGCTTTCATCGGGGCGCTCCAGCGTCCGGCCGCTTGCCACTCGCGTGCCGGTTTGCGGACGGGGCGGGGCGGCATTGAAGGCCTTGAGCACTTCCAGGTTTGTTTCATCTTCAGGCTTCAGTTTGGCGGCGGCGAGAAGCTTGTCGCGCGCTGGTCCCGGCGCCCCACTGACTTTCGTAACGATACCGAACTTGGCATCGCGGGTAAGCAAGGCAGCTTGCATGGCGAGGCGACGGAGTTCCGGGTCCGTGCTGTCGATCAGCGGGGCAAGCGCGGTGGCAAAACGGGTATTGGCGTCGCCAAAGAAGACGGTTTGCTCGATGTCGTTGCCGATGCGGTTGTAGAGGGGAGGGGCGACGGTGTGCGGGTCTGCCTTCAAATCGTAGATATCGGCCCGGCGCAGGTGGAACTCGGTGATAGCCGCCAGCAATCGCTTGCGGTTGGCATCGTTGTTCTTATCGAGAAAGCTGGAGTACTTTTCGGCCAGCCGGGCTTCGTGCTGGAGGCGGCCGCGCACCACGCGCTCACGGTCTGCCTCATGCGCCATGAGCGGCACCCAGTTGTTGTACATGTAGCGGATATTTTCGTCACCGAGGTTGTAGATGCCTTCGCGCAGATTGCGCTCGACCCAGGCATGTTGTGGCTTTGTCAAACCAGCCAGAAAGGCATTCTCGACCTGATCCTTGACGCGATCGGAAGGGCTCCAGAACCACATCTGCCAGAGTGCTTTCCAGGCCTGCACTTGCACCGGCACGCTGGTGGAGCGAGTCTTGGCGAGTAGCGCAGGGGCAAAGCGTTCGTCTCTGGCCAGTTCCCGGAAGTGGGTGGCAAAAACCCGTACGGCACCCCATTCGGTCCGCGCGTCTTTGCTCTCCAAGGCACGAAGCAGCATCTCATTGCCCTGGCCGCGTTCGCTCAAGGTCTGGCGCATGGCCCAGGCGGCAGAGCGCTGTACCAGCTTGCTCGCGTCACCGAGGCCAAGCCGCATCCGGTCGAGATCTTCGGTCATGGCCAGCCGACCGAGGACTTCAAAGGCCAACTGCCGCTGAAGGACATCGCCGCTGCTGGTGAGTTGCCGCACCCGCTCCAGCACTGCTGTGGGGGGCCGGTCCCAAATCCTGTCGAGTGCGGTGAGCAAGGCTTCTCCGCCCTCCGGCAAAGTCTCGACGGTGGAACCCCAGCCTGACTTCTTGCCACTTTCGTTCGGATAGTAGGCGCTCAGGGCAAGCACGGCCATCTGAGTTTCCCGGAAGGGAGTGCGGAAGTTTTCAAAGCTCTGGAGCGGGTCCAGCCAACCGCCGAAATCCTGTTGCCGGTCGAGGAGTGCCTTGAGGCCTTTCATGACCTTTGGATTCTCTCGTGGCACGCCCGCGGCAGCCAGCGCCCAGAGAGCATGGCCGGTTTGGAACTCGACATCTTTTTCCTTGGCTTCAAACTTCATCGACCACTGGCCGGATTCGCGCTGCAAGCCCAGAATCTTTTCTACGTTGCGAGCGATTTTGGCGGCGTACTTTGTTTTGTCGATCGCCACCAGCCCGAGCGTCTGATAACAGAGATCAATGAGATTCTTGTGTTCATCCTGTTCCATCAGGTTGGCAATTGCTGGGTCTTTAGTGACTTCCCAGGCGTACCAGGCAACTTCGTAGTTGCTGACCAGCGGCTGGTTGCCGTTGGTCTCGTCGGGGGGTAACTGAGTCCGGCCATCGTAGTAGAGCTTGAGATACTTCTTCACGCCATCGTGAAAACTGGTCCGGCCTCCGCCACTTACCTGCTTTTCGTAAACGTCCATCAGGTGGGACATGCGCCCGAGCACGTTAGCCGGAGCCGAGATCACCCGCGCCCAGACGGCGCCCTGTTCTTCAAAGCCATAGAGCGGTCGTGGATTGTTGTAGAAGCGTTCCGCCATGAAGTGTTGCGAGGTCCGCAATTCGACGCCATAGCCCTGGCGGGCCGCATAGAGCTGCCCGCGCTGGGTGAAGTGAGTCACGTGGCAGGCCACGCAAAGCGAGGTCTCCTGATGCACGCTGGCCACACGATCAAAGATGCCGCCGCGACGGGGAGTGTTGGCGTGCCAACTGTCGCCGGCACCCATCAGGTAATCCACACCGGCCCGGATTGCCTGCTTGGGGTCCGAGTAGGGAGCGACATCGTAAACCCTGGTCCGCAGCCGGTATTCCGGATGGTTGGCAACAACGCGGAGATAGTATTCGCCTTCCTGCCTGAGCACTCGTGTGGTGTACTTGTTGCCCGGTAACGCCTGCACTTCATGGGGAATCGAAACCGGATCTTCGCCTTCGGTATAGAGAACCGGCTTGCCGTTTACGATCTGAAAGATCGAGACATCGACGGGCAGATTGTCGCGGTCCATCAATTCGATCTGGAAGCCGACGAGTTGCGGCTTGGCACCGGTGAAGGCTATCCGGTACCAGTCCACGTCGCGCTTGCCAAACTCTTCGAGTGGCTTGCCGCGCTTTTGACTGGGAGGCGGCATGTAGGAGCTATCGTCGCCAGCGGCAAAGACGACTGCACCAAGTTCCACAGGGGTAGCCTGACTCCACTCGTCATTCGGCTCCACTTCCATGTTGCGGGTCTGGCCGTAGCTGGTCACGGCAGCCTTCAGACGTCCTGCTGGCGTGACGCTATAACGGCAATCTGCCTGGGGGCGGTAAGCGAAAGTCCAATCGCTGTCGCCCAAGTGCAAGGTCTTGGAGAGGCGCTGGCCGCCACAAACAAAGGAAAACGCCGTCTCTTGCGAGACGGCGCCGCTCAACTGAACCGAATAGGTGATACCACTTTTCAAGTCGGATGACTGCGCATAGGCTGCGCCAGTCAGGAGTGCGAATACGAAAAACTTCACACCACTAGCTTATCCGCACTTAGCCAGCAATTCCTTGATCTTGTCTTCTTCGTGCTTGGGCGGTGCCTTGGTCAGGGCAGTTTGCGCTGCCTTCTTGGCGTTCAACTTGTCGCCCTTCTGATAGAAGGCCATCGCCAGATGGTAGTGATAAATGTACTGGTTGGGGTCCTTCTTGACGATGTCGGAGAAGATGTTGATGGCCTGATCGGAAAGATTCTTCTTGATGTAGATCAACCCGAGGGTATCGGAGATGTCCATATTGGTGGGGAGTTTCTGCTTGGCGCGTTCCGCATAGGTGAGAGCCAAATCCAGGTCTGTGCCTTCGTTGGCCATAATCATGGCGAGATTGTTCAGCGCGAGCACGTTACCCGGATCGAGCTTCACGACCTGCTCATAGATGGGTTTTGATTCGAGCGGCTTGCCAAGGCGGTCATAGATCATCGCCAGATTCAAGGGCGCGAGCGGATCGTTCGGCAGCAGGGTTCCCGCCTGCCGGAAGTACTTGATTGCGTTCTGGTCGTCGCCCATGCGCTTGTAGACTTCGGCGAGACGGATCACGACGGAAGCGTCCTTCGGATTGGCCGAGAGCAGCTTCTGGAATTCCGGCAGCGCCCGCTCATAGTTGCCTACGCGAACAGCCGTATTGGCCAAGGCGTTGCGGATGTCGTTGCGGTCGGGGGACTTGGCCAGTTCCGCCTCAATCGTTTTGACGGCCAGGTCGCTCTTGCCGGATTGCAGGTAGGTTTCAACGGTTCCCATCAAGCCGCGCGTATCGCTTGGGTTGGCTCTCGACATTCTGGCAAAAGTTTCTTGAGCTTTGTCTTTTGCGCCGGTTTCCAACTGGATCTTCGCAGTGAGATACATGGCATCGCCCATGTTGGGATAACGCTGAAGAATCAGATCCAGATCCTTGAGGGAGGCAGGGTAGTCCTTGGTTCCGTAAAGTGCCGTGGCCCGCAAAAGGCGACCGCGGACTTCGTTCGGATCATAGGCAAGAATCTGATTGGCATATTCCAGGGCCTTACCGAATTCCTGCTTTTGCATGAAGATTTGCGCCAGCAGCATTTTGGCAATCTGGAAGTCGGGACGGATCTTCAAGGCCTCGACCAATTGAACACGGGCCTGATCGCCGTCACCACGCGCCAGATGGGCCTTGGCCAGATTCAGCCGCATCACGTGGTTCTGTGGGGCACGGGAAACTGCGGTTTGCAGGTCAGAGACGGCACTGTCAACCTGATCCTTCGTGCCGCTTTGGAGAGAGAGGCTCGCCCGCATCGCCACAGCGTCATTGTCCTTGGGATTTTCTTTCAGGATCTCTTCGACCAAGCGAACTGCGTCGGTCTTCTTGTTCATGTAGATGTAGGTTTCGACGATGCGCTTCTGGTAGTCGTGCTTCTTGTCGGCCTGCTCGGTTGCACCGGCTTCGAACTGCTTGAGCGCACGCTCAAAATCGCGAATCTTGAAGTAGAACTCGCCAACCAGCATCCGGGCCATTTCGATGTCTTTGGTCTCTTTGCCGATCTTCAAGACCTCGTCGAGAACGGTCTGCATCCTGTCGTACTGCTTGGCGGCAAAGTGGTGGGCGGCGAGTTGCATTCGCAGCACTGGTGTTTTGGGCAGGGCCGCAATCTTGCGCTTGAGAATCTCTTCTGCCTCTGGAATCATTTCCTTGCGGGCATACTCGGCATAGAGAATGTCGTAGTTGGCAGCATTTGCCTTGTCGGATTCAATGGCCCGGTTGATGTAAGCAATGGCCTCCGCCGTTTGGCCGCTTTGAATCATGACCTGGAAGAGAACAGTGGCCAGTTCTTTCTGGTAGGGCTTCAGCTTGTCGGCAGTCTGCATGTCCTCGAGGGCACCCTTGAGGTCGTTGTCAGCCAGTTTCAGGAATCCACGCAGCCGCAAGCCGTCAAAGCTTTTGGGGTCCTTGTCCAACAGGCGCTTGGAGATTGCTTCGATTTCTTTCAGGAGGTTCTTGGGTTTGGATTCGCTCTTGGAATAAGCAGCCAAATAGATTTCAGCGAGTTTGCTGGCTGCTTCGGTGTTGTTCTGGTCGAGTTCAACGCAACGCTGAAGAGCGCGCATGGCTTCAATCGCACTGCCACGCTTCAACTCGGCATTGCCCAACTGGCAATAGGCTTCGGCAAAGCGGGCGTCCTTTTGCAATGCACGCTTATAGAAAATTACGGCTTCCCGGTATTTTTCGTTCTTGAAATAGCGGTTGCCCGTCTCGAGATACTTCTGCCTTGCCACCTTGGGGTCGCTATCGCAGCCAACGATAATCAAGCCAAGCAATGCCGCAACGCCGATTTTGAACTGTTTCATAGCCCTCTGCACCTATCTGGATTCACTACCATAATACTCCCCCTGACCGCGAACGTCCTCCCACCCATTGGTACTAAAAGGTCCACGCGCTGTAAGAAAACTCTTTTCTCATCGTCTAGCTCAGCAGAAGGAAGTTCCGCTTAACTATGCAAAGCCTAGCAATCCCGGCCAATCAGATGGATCATAGCCCTATGGTTCCTGCTGATTTCGAGCGCGTGTATCGAGAATCGAGTGATGCCGTTTATCGCTCGGCCTACCGGATTCTGGGAAATACCCAGGATGCGGAGGATGTACTCCAAACCGTCTTTTTGCGTTTTCTTCGCCGCGATGTTTCGCTGGGCACGATTGAAGAGCCGGAGCACTATCTCCGGCGTGCGGCGGTGAACGCAGCGCTAGACGTCATTCGCGGACGCAAAGCCGCTACGACTTCACTTACCGATCTGGCCCACGAACCCGCCTCCCGGCCCCAGCAGGAATTGACCGCCCGTCTGCGCGACGCGATTGCACGGCTGGATCCGAAGTGGGCGGAGATCTTTTTGTTGCGCTACATCGAGGGCTACGGCAACAAGGAAATTGCCGCGTTTCTCGACACCACGCAAACGCTAGTTGCCGTCACGCTCTTTCGCGCCCGGCGCAAACTGCAAACCGAAATCCGACTTGAAAGCATTGAAAGGTCATAACGCCATGGACTCCCGCAAAACCAATCCCAATCTCGACGAAGCCATCCGCGCCATGCGTGAGGACTCCCCCTCCACCGAGGAGAGCCTGGCCGCCACGTCGCGTGTCTTTAAATCCCTGAACGCTGAACCGGCGAACCTGGTTCCAGACCGGCTCCGCGGGGAGCAGGACTTTGCTGCGCTCTTGCAGCCCTATTTGCGCAATGAGTTGAGTGACGCGCAGCGGATGCTGGTGGAAGACCGGGTCGCGACCGATCCGGCTTACCGCCGCCAACTGGACAATCTGCGCGGGAATGTCCGTTCGATGCCGCCGGCCCGCCGCCAGCGCTCGATGACTCGCTCCGTACTGCCGTGGGCGATTGCCGCTGCAATGATTCTCACGACGGGCTATCTCACGCTCGACACCCTGGATCGTCTGATGGCTCCGGCCGGCCCCCGAGCGGAAATCGCCAGCTTGAATGGCGAGATCTTCAAAGTCTCAGCGGCTGGCCTGGAAGCAATCAAGCCGGGAAGCCCTCTGAGCGAGGGGGAAGCGATTCGCACGGCCAAGGGATCGGCAGCCGTGGTTCGACTCCCGGACGGCTCACTGATTGAGATGGATGAGCGGGCTGAGCTCAGCATCTCGGCTGCCTATACGGGTTCCACGATCCGGCTGGAGCGCGGCAAGATCCTGGTTCAGGCCGCCAAGCAGCGGAAGGGTTCGCTGAAGGTTGCCACCCGGGAGAGCACAGTCTCGGTAAAGGGAACCATCTTCACGGTCGCTGCTGGTCTGCGGGGCACTCAGGTCGCCGTCGTAGAGGGCAACGTTCTGGTGGCACAAGCTGGCCAAACAGAGAGCTTGCTTCCCGGCCAGATCACTGCCTCCCAACCGATGTTGCGCCGTACGACGGTATCGGAACAGGTAGCCTGGTCGAAAGACTCGGCGCGCTATCTGTCGATGCTGGGTGAGCTGTCCCAGATTCGTCAACAGATTGAAGCGCTGCCTTTGCCTGCCCTGCGGCATAGCTCCAACCTGATGGAACTCTTGCCCGCCGACACCGTAGTTTATGCCGCGATCCCCAACATCTCGGGTACGGTGGCGGACGCGACGAAGATCTTTGAAGAGCGCCTGAGCCAGAGCCCGGTGCTGCGCGAATGGTGGGGCAGCCAGCAGGTTGCCGAGATTCGGAACCTGGCCGAGCAGCTTCGCAGTGCGGGTTCGCAGATTGGCGACGAGATCGTGATTGCTGCCTCGCTGGTTCCCGGCAAGGGCATCGGACATCCTGTTTTGCTGGCTGAAGTGAAAGGTGCTTCGAGCCGCACGGCTCTCGAATCGCAACTGCGTTCGTTCAACGCCGATGCCCGGATGGCATCACACTTCCGCCTCACGGACACTCTGTTGATCGCGGGGGAGAAGCCGGAGACAGGGAGCGGTTTTGCCGGTACGGCGTTAGCGGCTAACCTGAGCAAATCCTATGCCAGCGGTGCTGGTTGGTTGCTTGGAATCGACATGGAACAAATTCTCGGGGCTTCCGTATCTTCTGTGAACAACATGCAGCAACAACGAGTCATGAGCTTGACTGGAATCAATCAGCTTCGGCACCTGGTGGTAGAGAGCCGCGAGATCGCAGGCCGCTCCAACGCGAGCGCCGCGGTCAGCTTTAGCGCCCCGCGGGCCGGGATTGCCAGTTGGCTTGCCGCTCCGGCCCCGATGCCTTCGCTCGATTACATCTCGCCCGACGCCGTAATTGCGGTGAGTGCTGTGACCAAGAATGCACGGCAGATGGCAGAAGATTTCTTCTCCGCGCTGCCCCAGGCGGGCGCAGTCATCAGCGAAGTCGAGAAGCAAATCGGCGTCAATCTCCTTGACGATCTTGCCGGGCCTGTGGGCGGAGAAGTGACGCTCGCCCTGGACGGTGCCTTGGTGCCGGTACCGGCCTATGTGCTCGCGGCAGAAGTTTATGACGCAGCCCGCCTCACCGCGACCCTGCGGCGGTTGGCGCAGAACGAGATCACGCTCACCGAGACGACAGAGAATGGACGCGCCTGGTACACCCTGAAGCACTCCAGGCTGTCCACGCAGATTCACTTTACCTACGATGCCGGCTACATGGTGGGCGCCCCCACGCGTGATGCCATTGTCAAGGCACTGCAGAATCGCACGACGCTCCTGAGCCTGCCCCGCAGCCAACGCTTCCGCGATCTGCTGCCAGCCGATGCGCAAGTGAATGCATCCGGCGTGCTCTATGCCAATCTTGGCTCCAGCCTGTCGGCGATTGCAGGTGTCATCAATGGCTCGACCAAGCTTTCTGAAGCAGAGAAGAAGACGATCGAGAATTTGTCCACCAATTCCGGGCCGGTTCTCATCACCGCCTACGCGGGGCCGGATTCCATCACGGTCACGTCTTCAACGGGCTTCTTCGGCTTCGGCCTCGATACGCTGCTGGCTGCCGGCAGCGGCACTCCGATGCTGCCGCAGATTCTCGCGGGAGTCGTCGGTCAAACCAGTAACATAAAGAGACCCCCTATCCAATGAGTAACCTTCCTGGCGTTGTCATCGAGCTGGATCAACTTTCGGTTCGCCTCGGCGCCCGCCTCATCCTGAACCAATTGCAAGTTGCCCTCAAGGGCCGCACAATTGGTTTGCTTGGCCCGAATGGTGCGGGCAAGTCTACCCTCATCAACACGCTGCTTGGTTTTTATACGCCGTCCTCCGGGACGGCGCGCGTGTTTGGACATGATGTCAACAAGGAAACCCGGCATGTACGCTCCCTGATCGGTTACATGCCGGAAAACGATTCCTTTATCGCCGACATGAACGCGGTCACCTACATCCGCATGATGGCGGAGCTCTCGGGCCTGCCACCGGATACGGCGTTGGAGCGGGCACATGAATGCCTTTTCTATGTGGGCCTGGGCGAGGCCCGCTATCGCAAGCTGGGCACTTACTCGCTTGGGATGAAGCAACTGGCCAAGCTGGCGCAGGCCATCGTACACGGACCGCGACTGGTGATCCTCGATGAGCCGACCAATGGTCTGGACCCGCCAGCCCGCCGCCGCATGCTCCGTATGATCCGCGAGATGCGGGATAACGCCGGCATGCGGATCGTGCTGTGTTCGCACCTGCTCCGCGATGTTGAAGATACGTGCGAGGAAGTAGTGATCCTCAAGAACGGAGCCATCGTTCATTACGCCGACCTCGAAGCAGAGCGCCGCGCCAACAAGCGCTTTGTCGAGTTGGAAACGATCGGTGATGATGAAGGTTTTGCTTCCGCCATGGAATCCCTGGGCGCGACTTGCGCCATGGCCGGCAAAGGCCGCTGGAAGATGGTGCTGCCCGCCGAGTTCAACTTTCAGGAACTCTTCCGGGTGGCTGCCGACAAAGACCTGGAACTCCGTCGTCTCAACTACCGTAAAGACACCTTGGAGGACATCTTCCTGAAGGCGATGACTCAATAATGGCCGTATACAAACGAACCTATACTTCCTATTCCGGACCGCTCACTTCGCCGCGGGCCCGCTTTCTGGTGCTTCCCCGATACTCCTATGAGCGCCTTTTCCAAAGCCGCTTTCTCACCGGATTCCTGGTCTCCTGCTTCTTCTTCCCGCTGGGTTGCGCCGGGTACATTTATCTGGTGAACAATCTTTCGATCTTCAACAGTCTGGGCATCGCAACACCCGGCTTCCTCAAGATCGATGCATCATTTTTCCGGGTCCTGATGAACTTTCAAGGTGTTCTGGCGTACCTGCTCACGGCCCTGATCGGCCCTTCCGTCATTGCACCGGATCTGGCCAACAATGCCTTGCCCACCTACTTCTCAAGGCCTTTTTCCCGCACGGAATATGTGGTGGGGAAAGTGTCAGTCCTCTTCATTTTGCTCTCGGTGATTACCTGGATACCCGGCGTGCTGCTCTACGCCCTGCAAGCCAGCCAGGCGGGCCCGGACTGGATATCGGCCAACTGGTTTATCCTCCGCGCCATCCTGCTCGGCAACTTTGCCTGGATCCTCATTCTTTCGCTGCTGGCAGTTGCGCTCTCGGCCTGGGTGAAGTGGAAACTGGTTGCGGGCGGCCTCATCCTTGGCGTCTTCGGCATTGGCGCGGGACTGGCCACGGTCATCAACAACATTCTGCGCACGGACTACGGGTCGATGATTGACCTTTCGCGCATCATGTATACGATCTGGTCGGACCAGTTGAACATTGATGCGGCTACGGGTCTGGAACCTTTTGAAGCCTGGATCGGCTTTGCCGGAGTTTGCGTGCTCTGCCTCTTCATGCTCGAGCGAAAGATTCGCCCCCGGGAGATCATCCGCTGATGCAAATTGTCTTCGATAACGTCTCCCGCTTCTATGGGGAAGTGCTGGGCGTCAACCGGATCAGCCTCACGATTCCTCCGGGCATTACCAGCCTGGTGGGCCCCAATGGCAGCGGTAAGACCACGCTCATGAACCTGATGACGGGCCTGGTGCGACCGACTCGCGGCTCGATTTCAGTTCGCGGAATTGCGCCCAATCAACCCGAGCAACTCTTCCGGATTCTCGGCTATTGCACCCAGTTTGATTCCTTCCCGCGCGGCTACACGGGCTTTCAATTTGTCCAGTCCTCGCTGCTGCTCCAGGGCTTTGATCCGCAAGTAGCGGAGAAGAAGGCCTGGGCCGCGATTGAGAAGGTGAACCTGGTGGAGGCTGCGCCCCGCAAGGTGGCCGCTTATTCCAAAGGCATGCGGCAGCGCATCCGGCTGGCTCAATCCATTGCCCACGAACCCCAAGTGCTGATTCTCGATGAGCCGCTCAACGGCCTGGACCCACTGGTCCGGTCGGAAACCATTGCGCTGTTTCGGGAGCAAGCCGCACGGGGCGCGCACGTGATCGTGTCCAGTCATGTCCTGCATGAAGTGGACATGATTTCCGATCAGGTAATCCTGCTGGCGAATGGTTACGTTGTGGCCGAAGGGGCGATCCGCGGAGTGCGCGAAGAAATCTCTGACCGTCCGCACCAGATCATCATTCGCTGTGACCGGCCCTCGGAAATGGCGTCACGCCTCTTTCAGTTTGATCACGTTGTGGAAGCCCGTATTCACCCGGACCGCCAGGGGTTGCTCGTCAAGACCACCAACGCCAGCCACTTCCACAAGTTGCTCAACCGCCTTGCGCTCGACGGCATCAACATTGAAACCATCGCTCCCGCCGACGATGACGTGAACTCGCTTTACGAGTACCTCATCGGCGAAGAAGGATCCCAGCAATGAACGGCCTCCCGCTCTGGCGCCGCCAGATTCTCACCATCGTGAGCCTCGAATGGAAGAAGACTCTTTTCGGCCGCCGTGGGGCCTGGGTTTATTTTCTGGCCTTCTTCCCTGCCTTTCTCTTCGGCATGGCAGCCTTCAACAGCCGCAATCAGCGCGCCAATCAGGAGAAGATCGCGGTTGCCGCGCCCGCGGCTGCGGCCGTTGTCAGCAACTCCGTGCAGATGGGCATGGCGGCCGATGATCTGTCGCGCGTCCTCGAATCAAACAAGGTTCCTTTCCAGCGATTCACACGCGGCCGCGGCAACAAGCGCGAGTTCATACAGTTCAATGACGGCCAGAAGGCCTGGCGCTTCCGCTTTGACGAGGGCAAGCTCGTCGAACGAATAGACCGCAGTGAGGCGTCGATGAACGAACAGATTCGCGCCTTCGCGGGCGTCTTTCAGTACTTCTTCTTGCGCCTCGCCATTTTCTTTGGCTGTGTCGGGGTCTTCATGAATCTCTTTCGCGGGGAGATGCTCGACCAGAGTCTGCATCATTACCTGCTCGCGCCCGTGCGCCGGGAAGTGCTGATGGTAGGGAAGTATCTGGCCGGCCTGCTGGCCACCATCCTGATCTTTGGCTCGAGCGTCGCACTGCAGTTTTTCTTCCTGGTCTGGGGACAGTCCCCTCAGGAATCGAGTAACTATCTGGCAACGATCGGCTGGGGTCACCTCTTTACGTATCTCGGGGTGACGGCCCTGGCCTGCGTGGGCTACGGAAGCCTCTTCCTTGCCGCCGGCCTCATCATGCGCAATCCGCTTATCGCCGCATCCCTCATTCTTTTCTGGGAAGGCATCAACTGGTTTCTCCCCGCGGCCCTCAAGCAACTCAGCGTCATCTATTACCTGCAGGCACTCTGTCCCGTTGTGGCACCAATCAATGCCGATATTCCGGAAGCGCTGAAGCTGCTGGTCACAACGGCGGCGCCCATACCTGCGCCTTTGGCCGTGCTGGGCATCTTTGTTGTTGCCGCAGCAGTGCTGGCGATTGCTTCCACCTACGTACGCAAGCTGGAAATCAACTACGGCGCAGACTAAGCCTGGCTGGCATCTTGCTTTTTCTGTGGGGATATGATTGAAAGGCTTCAACACCCATCAGAAAAGGAAACGTGAATGACAACCAAGAAATTGTGCGGTGCCCTGGGCTGGATTGCCTGTAGCTTTCTCGCCACGAGCCTGGCGGCGCAGACGGCCAAGCCGAGGATCTTCAATACCGTGAAGACGAAGCTGGCCGAAGGCAAGCAAGTGGTCGGTGGTTCCATCCAGGTCGGCAATGCTGACAGCTATTGCGCCATGGCGAACGCCGGCTTTGACTTCACCTGGATTGAGATGCAGCACAGCCCGATGAGCTACCAGGATGTTGCCAATATGATCATGGCCTGCAAGGGCGCCCCCGCGATGCCCTTCATCCGCGTGCCCGATGCGACCGAAGGCGACATTCAGAAGGCGGTAGACATGGGCGCTGCCGGAATCATCATCCCGATGGTGGACGACGTCGAGAAGGTGAAGAACGCAATCAAGTATGCCTTCTATCCTCCGCTCGGCAAGCGCAGCCAGGGCGGCGGTCAATACGGTGCCATGTGGGGCGCCGACTACCGGCAGATTGCCAACGACAACATCATGATCGTGGCGATGATTGAATCTCCCGCCGGTGTGAAGATTGCCAAGCAGATTGCCGAGATTGACCGCGTCGATGTTGTATTTGTAGCGAGTACGGACTTGAGCAGCTTTTCCGGCCTCAAGCAGGGTGACCCTCAGTATGAAGCCCTCGTGACGCAGGTGCTGGAAGCGACCACCAAGGCTGGCAAGAAGGTGGCTGGCCCGCTGGCCTGGAAGGGAACGCGCAAGGGCTACCACTTCTTCCAGGCAGGCACGGAGGCCACCATGATCCGTACGGGCGCACGCGTGGAACTGGGCCTGGGCGGCACGCCCGGAGCACCCAAGGGTGTGGCGCCGACGGAAGGCTCAGAACACCTGAAGCCCTAGCGCCAGGTCTTGTCGTCGAAGCGCTTCATGTCGACGGTGGAGGGCAGCACGCCCAGCGTGACTACGGCAAAGGTGAAGACTTTATTGTTCGGCTCCAGATGCCCGCCGTAGCTGGTCTCGGTATCGGCATAAGAGATGTGGCAATGGATCTTGCCGTTCAGGATCATGCCGTTGATGCTGACGATATCGACAGAAGCTTTCGGGTTTTCGATGAAGACATTCTTGGACGGAAAGCTGCGATTGCTCACTACGTGATAGTGCGTGCTGGTAAGGCTGCCCAATCCGCTCAAGATCACGGCATTGGAAATTTTTTGCTCTTTGACCAGCTTTTCGATGCCTGCCAACAGGTCCGCCTGATGCTTGAGGCGCATCACGACAATGCGCTCAAACTGCGCGCTGACGGCCGTGAGCTCTGGTACGGCAGGGTCAAGACCCTTGGCATCGTCGGCGGGATTGGTTTGCCGGACGACCTCAGTCTTCTTGATCTGACTGAAAGAAAGCATCGCCGTTAGGGCAATGAGGATAAGGATTCGCATGGCCGAATCTTATCGCTGTCAAGCGGATTGGAGGGCAGCCCGGGCAGCGCGTACGATTCCGGCGGCATGAGCGCCAGACTTGCCCAAGGCCGTAACGTGCCCCATCTTGCGGCCCGGCCGCGCTTCTTCTTTGCCGTAAAGGTGCAAGCGGACTTCGGGAAATTGCAACAAGGACGGCCAGTTGGGTTCGACCGGCTGCCAGCAGTCGCCCAGCAAATTGGCCATCGCCGCGGGAGCATGGAAAATCGTGTCGCCCAAAGGCAAGCCGCAAACCGCGCGGAGCTGATTCTCAAACTGGCTGGTGGTGCAAGCGTCAATCGTCAAGTGGCCGGAATTGTGAGGACGGGGGGCAATCTCATTCACCAGCAATTTCCCATCTGGCAGCAGGAAGAACTCCACGCAACTGGTGCCCACGATATCGAGCTTTTCAAAGATGCCGCGGGTAATTTCAAGCGCCGCCTTTGCCACTTTGAGCGGCAACAGGGACGGGGCAATGGAAATGTCGAGAATGTGGTGGGCATGCGAGTTCTCGAAAACACCGTAATCCACGAAATCGCCGGAGAGGCCGCGCGTCGCAACCACGGACACTTCCCGCTCAAAAGGCACCAGCGCTTCGAGCACGCAGGGTTGGAGGTCCAGACTGGTCCAGGCCGCGAGCAGATCATCAGGCGAGGAGACGCGAATCTGGCCCTTGCCGTCATAGCCAAAGCCGGCCGTCTTCAGAATCGCGGGAAAAGGCAAGTCATCCGGCAATTTGTCAGTAATCGCAGCAAAGGCCGTGACGGGAAAACCGTTGTCGCGCAGGAAGGTCTTTTCCCGCAATCGATGCTGCGTGATATGCAAGGCGTTGGCCCCCGGGCGCAAGGGTGCATGCTTTTCGGCAGCATGAGCAGCCGTGACCGGGATGTTTTCAAACTCGAGAGTCACGACATCCACCTGCGCGGCAAAGGCAGCAATCGCATCAACGTCTTCGTACTCGCCGACCGTCTCCCGGCTGGAGATCTGGCCCGTGGGAGAATTCGCCTCAGGCGAGAAAACATGGATGTGGTAGCCCAGGCGGCGGGCCGCCATCGCAAACATGCGGCCGAGCTGGCCACTGCCGAGCAGGCCGATGCGGGCTCCAGGAAGTATTGGTTTCATGGCAGGGTTTCGCGGCGAACCTTGGCCGTCTGTTCCTCACGGAAGGTGCGAAGCTTGGCGCGGAGTTCCGGCTCGTGATTGGCCAGAATCGCTACGGCGAGCAAGGCAGCGTTAATTGCGCCAGCGCGGCCGATGGCGAGCGTTCCCACCGGGATGCCACCAGGCATCTGTACGATCGAGTAGAGCGAATCCAGGCCCTTCAAGGCGTGTGATTCCACGGGCACGCCGAGCACCGGAATGAGCGTATGGGCTGCCACCATACCGGGCAGATGGGCGGCACCACCGGCTCCGGCGATGATCACTTCAATGCCGCGCTCTTCGGCTTCCCTGGCATAAGTAGACATGTAGTCCGGTGTGCGGTGGGCGCTGACAACGCGGCATTCGTGCGGAATCCCGAAGAAACTCAGCATTTCGTCCGCGTGACGGAGCGTCTCCCAATCGGACTTGGAACCCATGATGACCGCAACACGCGGTGGAGTGCTAGACATGATCTTTTTTGAGGGGGACAGTCACAAGCGTACTATAGGCCCGTCCTGGCTGTGCGAGAATCGTTAGTCTTAAGATGCCTGAACTGCGACGAGATCCGATAACAGGACGATGGGTCATCATTTCGGTGGAGCGCGCGCGGCGGCCCAACGATTTTGTGCGCATCCCCGTGACGGGGCCAACCAAGCGGTTTTGCCCCTTTTGTACCGGCAACGAATCGAAAACTCCGCCTGAGATCATGGCCTTCCGGCCCGATGGCGGGGCACCGAATTCGGGGGGCTGGGGCCTGCGTGTGGTTCCCAACAAGTTCCCTGCCCTGCGTGTGGAAGGCGGGCTGGACCGGGTCGGCGATGGCCTCTACGACCGCATGAATGGGGTCGGTGCGCACGAGGTCATCATTGAATCGCCAACTCACGAGCTCTTCCTCTCGGAGTGTTCCGAGAAAGCCATAGAGGATCTTTTCTGGGCCTTTCGCGAGCGGATTCGCGACCTGCGCCGCGACTCGCGCATGCGCTACATCGTCTGCTTCAAGAACCACGGCGAGATGGGCGGCGCGACGCTTGAACATACGCATTCGCAGATCATCGGCCTGCCGATTGTGCCCAAGCGCGTGCAGGAAGAAATGGATGGCGCCCGGCGCTATTTCGATTTCCGGGAGCGCTGCATCTGGTGCGACATCGTCCGGCAGGAACTGGAAAGTGGCACCCGCCTGATCCTGGAGACAGATCACTTTGTCGCCGTTTCTCCTTACGCCCCCCGCTTCCCCTTTGAAACCTGGGTGATGCCGCGCAACCACGCGAGCCACTTTGAAGAATCCACACCGCAACTCATCCACAATCTGGCCTGGGTGATGCGGACCCTGCTGCGGCGCATCGACAAGGTGCTGGAAAGACCCAGCTTCAACTTTGTGATCCACACCGCTCCGGTGCAGGAAGGGGCAATGGAGCACTTTCACTGGCACATCGAGATCATCCCCCGGCTGACCAAGATCGCCGGCTTTGAATGGTGCACGGGCTTCTACATCAACCCCACCCCGCCCGAGGAGGCAGCGCGCTTCCTGCGTGACGCGGGCATGGTCTGAGGTGTTAGTGTTTGTAGTCAGAGATGACACGACGCGAGATGACTTTGAGCCTGGGCGCCGCTGCGGCGCTGAATGCGGAAACGATGCCGGAGGCACGGCTGGACCCGGTTGCCTACACGCGGGAGCGGCACAAGAATGCGCCACTCCGGCTGCGCTTTAATGCCTCGACGCCCGGGGCGGCGCGAGCCTGGCAACGCAAGCTGCGTGTAAAGGTAAGGGAGCTGGTAGGGGGCTTTCCGGAGAACCCGTCGAATCTTTCACCACGCATCCTCGAGACCAAAGATTTCCCAACCTATACCCGCGAGAAGATCTACCTGACCACGCGCGATGGCATGGAGGCGATGGCCTACCTGTTGAAGCCAAAGGCAGTGGCAGGAGCACTACCGGTGATGGTCTGTGTACCCGGCCACGGTCGCGGTGTGGATGACATTGTCGGCATCGACGAGAAGGGCCAACAGCGCAAGGACAAGGTCGGCTATCAGTTCGACTTTGCGCTGCAGTTTGTCGAGCAGGGCGTAGCGGCGCTCGCTATTGAGCCGCTTGCTTTTGGCTACCGCCGCGACCCCATCAACGCCGCCCGCGGCGCAGGCGCCAACAGTTGCCAGCCTGCCGCCGGAGCAGCACTCCTGTTTGGAGAAACCATGATCGGCTGGCGCGTTTATGATGTGATGCGCGCCATCGACTACATTGAGACGCGCAAGGATCTGGACGCCAGGCGCGTTGGCTGCGTGGGCATCAGTGGCGGCGGCACCTGCACGCTCTTTGCCACCGCGCTCGATACGCGCATCCAGGCGGCGATGGTTTCCGGCTACTTGTGCACCTTCAAGGAGTGCATCCTGTCGCTGGCGCACTGCATGGACAATTATGTGCCCGGCATTCTGAACTGGGCCGAAATGAGCGACATCGCCGGGCTGATCGCACCCCGTCCACTTTTTGCAGAAACCGGGGAGCTCGACAAGATTTTTCCGCTGCCCGGCTTTGAAGAAGCCTTCGCCGAAACACAGAAAATTTATTCGACCTTTGGCGCGCGGGAAGCGCTGGGCCGGGAAGTGCATCCCGGTGCCCACTCCTTCCATGGCGTCAAGGGCGTTCCGTTTGTTGCCAAATACCTGAAGGGGATGTAGAAGATGAAAGCTCTGGCCTTGCTGTTGAGCCTGGCGGCACTGCTGCCTGCCGCGGTGCAGAAGATCTATGTGGTGGAGCGCGCCGATTACGGCACAAGCTACGAGCGCATCCTGGCCAAGGCCCACTTCGCCATCGACCCCAAGCTGCCGGCCAACCAGATCATCGCGGATCTCCAGTACGCGCCAGTGGATGACAAGGGCCTGGTTCGCTTCACAGCCGACCTTCTGGTAATCAAACCCCGCGACCCGGCCAAGGGCAGCGGCACGATTTTGTTTGAGGTGTCGAACCGCGGCGGACGCGGCATGCAGAACATCTTTGGGGATGAATTGCTGATGCAACGCGGCCTGACGCTGGTGTGGGTGGGCTGGCAATGGGATGTGCCCTTGACCGAAGGCCTGCTGCGCGTTTATCCGCCCGTGGCGAAAGGCGTTGACGCGATTATCCGCAGCGAATTCGTACCGCAGGGCAAAGTCACGACGATGAACCTGGGCGACCGCAACATGCAGGCTTATGCTGCCAGCGGAGACCCCAAGCTCACCATCCGCGACACGCGTGATGGCAAGCGCCAGGAGATCCGCGACGGCTGGAAGCTGAATGCGTCCAAGACTGCCATTGAAATGGCCGGTGGCTTTCAACCTTTTCAAATCTACGAAGCTACCTATCCCACCAAAGACCCCGTTGTGGCAGGTACGGGACTGGCGGCCATTCGCGACGTCATCAGTTTTCTACGCTACGAAAGCAACGGACTCATCCTGCTCGGTGACCAGAGCCGCCACCTCAAGCGCGCCATCGCCTTTGGCATTTCTCAAAGCGGGCGTCTATTGCGCCATTTCCTCTACGACGGCTTTAACACTGATGAGAAGGGCCGCATCGTTTTTGACGGCGTGTGGGCCAATGTTGCTGGCGGCGGCCGGGGCAGCTTCAACCGGCGTGGTGCACAGCCCAGCCGCGACGGCCACCCGACCTTCAATCACTTCTACCCGAGCGATATCTTCCCCTTTACCGATTTGCCGCAGACCGATCCCGAAACCGGAGTGACGGATGGCTTGTTGTCGAAGGTGAAGCAGGCACCGAAGATCTTCTACACCAACGGCAGCTATGAATACTGGGGCCGCAATGCGGCGCTCATCCACATCACCCCCGATGGCAAGCAGGACGCACCGCTTGCCCCCAATACGCGAATCTATTATGTCGCCGGCAGCCAGCACGGACCCGGGCGCATGCCTCCACCACTGGCCGGTAGTGTTCACCCTGCCAATGCGAATGATTACCGGCCGCTTTACCGGGCGCTGCTGGTGGCGATGGAAGCCTGGGTGCGCGAAGGAGCGGAACCTCCAGCCAGCCGTTATCCGCGGCTCGACCGAAATGAACTGGTTCCTTTTGAGAGCTTCAAGGACGCCGGAGCACCTGCCCAGGTGATGCGCGCCTGGCGCGTGAGCTATGAAGCAGAGCCGCCCTCGTTGGGGAAGCTATTCCCGCTATTGCTGCCCGCGATTGGGGCCGATGGCAATGAGGTGGGTGGCATCCGGATGCCCGAAGTAGAGGTTGCACTGGCGCGCTACCGGGGCTGGAATTATGTGGCGAATGAATTCGCGCCGAAGAATTATGTCAACTCCATGGTGGGCTCCACGCTGCCACTCCCGGTTGCCGAACTGAAGAAGCGGTACGGGTCCAAGGAACGCTATCAGTCCCTGGTAAAGGAAAAGGCGCTCGCCATGGTTAAGGAGCGCCTCTTGCTTGAACAGGATGTTGAGCCTGTCACGGCCCGGGCTGGTCAAGCCTGGGAATGGGTGATGAGCCGCTAGCTCCTCATCTTGTCAGCGGCCTCGGAGAAAGAGGTCTTAATCGAAGACCAGGCGGATTCCATTCCGTCTTTCATTGACTCCCAGGCATCATCACTCGAATCAGACAGTTCGCTCAGCTTGCTCTCGCCCTCTTTGTACTTGTCCTCGAGCATATCTATTCGTTTGTTTAACTCAATCTGAGCATCGGCCGAGGCGCCGGAAGCCCTTGCCTTGAGTTTGTCGATGTCAGCGGCCCAACTGTCAAGCTGCGCCTGAAGCTTCTGTTCGTAAAGTTCTCTATCGGTTGCCATAAAATCGCCTTTCGAGAATTAGAGTCCAGTGGACACAAACTTGTTACGCTGAAATTTATGCAGGAAATTCCGGGGATCGCAAATATTGTGGCGGTGGGTTCGGGCAAGGGTGGCGTTGGAAAAACAACGGTGAGCGTGAATGTGGCGATTGCACTGTCGCGCCTGGGCAACCGGGTGGGCTTGCTTGACGCCGACGTCTATGGACCCAATGTGCCCTTGATGATGGGCGTGAGTGAAGCGCCGCTAACCGATGGGGATCGCATCAAGCCGATTCTCAAGGAAGGTTTGCGCGTGATGTCGATGGGCTTCCTCAACCCGGGAGACAAGCCGCTGGTCTGGCGCGGGCCGATGCTACACAATGTGATGCAACAGTTTCTGCGGCAAGTGAATTGGGGCGAGCTGGACTATCTGGTGATCGACCTGCCGCCGGGTACGGGCGACGTGCAGTTGAGCCTGATGCAATCCACCAAGCTGACGGGAGCCGTGGTGGTCACGACGCCGAGCGACGTGAGCCTGGAGGACGCCCGCAAGGCCATCAACATGTTCCATCAGGTAAAGGTGCCGGTGCTGGGCATGGTGGAGAACATGAGCTACCTGATCGCGCCGCAAAGCAAGGAACGGATCGATGTCTTCGGGCACGGTGCGGGGCGCAAGACGGCGGAGGTAATGGGCGTGCATTTTCTGGGCGAGTTGGCGCTGATTCCCGAGATCCGCAAGGGTGGGGATACGGGCAAGCCGGTGGCGCTGGAAGGCCCGGCCAGCGAGTTGGCGAGTGGTTTTTATGAGGTTGCCAAACGGGTGGAGGAGCGCTGCGCGGAGGCCAAGAAGGTCACCGGGCCGACGATGACGGTGGCTGAATAGAAGCAGATTTGCAAGAACGCAGCCGCTTGCGATCGCCTTCCGTTGATCGCGAAGGAATTAATTCTGGGCTTGAGGGTCTAGGCAACCATTTTGCGAAGTTGATAGCAATTTTCCGGCAAAGATTCCTGAAAGTACTCCAGAAGATACTTCCTCCCTGCCTACCTTACCGATACCTTTTCAATTGGAGACTGCCCTGAAACGCTACCTCGTGGTGAGGTCAGCGGACTCCAGATGACAGGCAGTCTTGGAAAGGTCCAAAGTGACATCACAAATTCGACACATTTGTATTTATAGCCTTCTCGCTTGCGGAGAACTGAACCTCCTCGCTCAAAGTGGGCCATTGCTTTATGACAACCCCCCACCCATAGTGGCCGCCTACAACACTCAGAAAGTAGTGAATGCGGTCAGAACCCGCTACTCCGACTTCATTGCCCTCCAGTCGCATCGCGGACATTGGGAAAACTGGCCAGAGAATTCCAAATGGGCTTACTACGAAGCCATGAATAAAGGGATTGAACTGCTGGAAGTGGATCTACGCCGGTGTAGCGGTGATGATGAACGCGACCACACCTGCATCGCGGTTCAGCATGACTCAAACCTGGGACGCGTGACCACTGCTCCAAACAGCACACTGACCAAGGACATTACAGCAGCGGGCTACAAGAACCTCTGGTTAAAGGACAGGGCTGGACGAGTCGTGCCAATTCGGCCTCTGCTGCTCTGGGATCTTCTGGAGTTCGTGAAGAGTACACAGAGCAGCGGAAAGAGTGTCGTGCTCATCGTTGACTGCAAGAATGCCAACGCTGAGGGCTTTAAGGCGTATGACGTGTTCTTGGAAGCGAAGGCGATCGTTGCATGGTTCAGACTCGCGAATCCTGACTTCGATGACAACGCGTTGGTTTGGAAACTTTGGCTTCGCCATGTGCCAACAAATCCAGCCGTCCTCGAATCCGCAGTTCAGTGGAGCCCCAGCAGTTATGCTCCCGGCCAAAATCTGATTCTCACCATATGGCCTCCGAACTATTCATTGGAAACAGGCACGATCGACGGCTCAATGTGCGGCTATGAGGCCACCCAAGTGACCTGTGCTGCTCAATATGCGGCCTATCAGAACAAAGCCTATATGGCGCATTTTGAACTGATCAGCTATTACCCGAACGATCCATTGGCTACGTGGGTTTCGGGATTATCCAGCGCCAACAAACCGATGGGCGATTACTGGCATGACAATGTTCTGCCCGAAGGCATATCCCATTCCAACGGCAGTTGTTGCCTTTTTACTTACACAAGAAGTGAAATTTACGCGACATCACCATTCAAGGCCAAGGCAGGCACTACAGGGTCTCCGCAGGGATTCGGAAACGACGATAAAGGCTGCTTCGCATACGATCCAGTTCCCGACAACAAGGACATCAAGATCTGCCAGGATCTGCGGGGATTCCTCGATCTCGTACTGGATCGAAATCCAACTTCAATTGTTTCGGATAAGGCTGGCGACCTGATTCCGTATCTGACGAACATAGGCAAGCGCACATTGTCCAGAATTCAATAGTGGCAAAAGAGGAACAAGATCATGAAATTTTCAAAAACGCTTAATTTGTTGCTGCTCTTTTGCACAATCCTGGGTGCCCAGAGCCCGCAATGGCCACCCTTTGACCCATGCGCTGTGCCGCCCCCCGAATCGCCATCGTGCGTTGGTCAAAGTATTCTGAAGTGTGCTTTGGCTGTCAACCCTGCTTCCTGGCTAAAGCTGGAACAGGGTGGATCGACCGGCTGGCAAGTTCGAAGCAGTCTTGGGGGAACGCAGCCCGTCTCGCTAATCAACCCCTTTCAGTCTCCGGTTGCGGACTCCACAGAGTGGTCCGGTCAGACCGGATCTCGTTTCCAAACGTCGCTTCCCTTTCCAACTGGATTTACTGTGGAAGTTGCATTCTCAGCACTGGGATTGCCCCAGAACCTCGACCAGCCCATTGCCTGGATGGTAAACCCTGCTCAGTTGGCCTTGATTGAAGTTGGACTCAGGGATGGCGGTTTCTACTTCAAGCGGGCCGCATCGTGGGGAAAATGGATCGAGGATTCTGATCCAGCCAGCTACTACAGAGTGAAATTGTGGGATCCAAATCGAGACCAGTCTGTTTCGCACTGGCACCACCTCTTCCTTACTTTGCGTGCGGACGGTCAGTTTCAAATCGATGACTTTCAGTATGGGCCCGCACCTGGTTTTGAAAGGAAGTGGTACTCGTTTGTTGTGGAGGGCGGAAACGTTTCGATCGTGTCAAATGGCACGCCCGATTCTGTGGCTTCCACTCAACTACCAGAGATGGCCTATTTCTCTACCGGGCAAGTGCTGGGCTATCTGGCCGCGTACAACCAGCCGCTATCGGACGACCAGAAGCTTCGCATTATGGCGGTTTCAGGACAGTATTCCAATACGCAACTGACTGCGGGAATGCGACCCGACAACACAGGTTGCTACCAGAAATTCAAAGGACCCCTCGACCGCAACTTTCTGGATCCGGTTGCGAATCCGATCAAGACCCCTGGCGGATTGGCAACCGGCAATGCATTTCCTTGGAATTTCCGAAAGTGCGACCTTTTTCTTGACACCTGTGCCAATCAGGACGGTTGGCAAAACAGTTTGGTCTTCCAGGGATCGGGCGGATATTTTCACGTCACCTATGCGCCGTCGTCGCCCAACCCAGTATGCGTAGCCGGACCCGTCGCATATCCTGCAGGCGGGAAGATCTGCGCGATTGCCAAAAGCCCGGATGTCAATTTTTCGGGCATTCATTGCAATCGCGGTGAAACCTGCGAAGCGCTCGACCAAGGTTTGGGAGTTGCGCTGCGGTGGGACTTCATTACTCAGACGGGCATCACGAAGCCTTTCAAGAAATCGTTCCCTTGCACTGAGGCGTTTTTCTCCGACGTGCCCAACTACAGCCAGTCTCCAACCAACAATGTTCTCTGTACTGCCTTGGGGACTGCTCATCCGCCTTCACCTCCGACCGGCTTTAACTTTGCGCAGTCATCCAACAATACCGCTGCGAATTTTCTGTCCCCGGTCACCGGAATCTTTACCTATCCTATGGAGACCGATCTCCACGTGTTCTTTTGGGCCACCGCCGGTACAGCACTTGACGCCTGGCCTTCGTCGATCCCGAACTCGAACCACTACTTTGCTCCAACCCAGAGCATTGGCAGCATTCCGCCAGCCTACTTTCCGTGCCCGATCACCGGTTGCCCGCTGGACAATCCTGGAGGCATTTTTACCAACAACCCACCCAAGCGATGGATCATGGCCACCTACACACTTCCTGGAGGAACCGTGACAGGGGTGTTGAAAGCATTCCGGACACTGAACCCCGTCGCCTGTGACAATACCAATTTCCCGGTTTTCTTCGGACAGCTGCCATTGAGTTGTTCCGAAGCGGTCCAGTAGCGTTACCAAATGCGTCCGGCGTCCTCGAAAGAGGGTGCCGGACCACTTATTCGCGGTACCAATCCCGCACGGCAACTAAGTCACTTTGTTTTGGTTTGGCTTGGGCAAAGATCAGAGTCTGAAGATCCCGCGAGATAGCAAAACTGGGGATGGAACTCGGCAAGGGACGCGGAAAGCCTGCCAGTTTTCGGGATCTGCGTGAATGGAAGTCATAAAACAACGCTTCATCTCGCGCGCCCAAATCATCTATGTAGGCGATACCGTCATTCGTCACGACCCAGTCCAGGTCCGCACGTGTTTCCTCTAGCCCCGGCAATGCTTCAACAGGTCCGCCATCAGTTGGTATCCGCCAAACTCCCCGGTTGCGGTCGGAGAAGTAGAGAAACTTGCCGTCAGGCGATTCAGAATTTTCAAAGGCCAACTGGTCGGTGACCTGCTGCTGAGTCTTGCCATCTATTGAAGTCTTCCAAATTCTGGATTCTCCGGAACGGTTAGAGGTAAAGTAAATCCACTTTCCATCGCTAGACCAGGATGGGCGCTTTTCTTCGAAGGAATTCTGGATCAGACGTCGAGTTCCGCCACTCTCCGCGCCGACTACAAAGATTGCCGAGTGACCATCGACCCGCGAGTCGAAGGCGATCCACCGGCCGTCAGGGGACCAATGCGGGGAGCCCAGGTAAGCTCCTCCTATTTGCGTAAGCTGACGAGGTTCCGATTCTTCGTTCCCGGCAACCCATACTTCCATGGTGCCAGATCGATCAGACAGAAAAACCACCTTTGTTCCGTCAGGGGAGTAGCGGGGGCTATGAGTTTTTCGGGAGGACGGCGCGAACAGAATGCCCTTGGGGGGGTTGCCTGTGAGCTTTGGAAGTTCGGCACAGAGCAGGTCAATGTGGTCACTGACATCAACAAATGCCAAGTTCCCGCGCTGCGACACTGCCGGCTCAATTGCGTTTCTGCTTGGAACCGCCAATACTTCCGGTACTCCACTCTGAATGGGCAGGAGCCAAAGCCGGTAAGATCCTGCCCGGTTGGACGAAAATACAAGAGCTTTCGCGTCATGGGTCCAAGCCAGGCCACGAATGTCTGAATAGTCAAACAGGATCTGCCTCGTCTCACCCCTACTTCGATCAAAGATATAAATCGCAGCGGTTGAGTGACTTGTATAGCGGGCGAAGGCAATTTTCCGCCCATCCGGAGAGACAGCCGGGTAGAAATCATGTGCGCCATGATCCGGATTGGTGATCTGCCGCCGAGATGACCCGTCAATAGCGACTTCGAACAATCCGCAACAACGGCCATCTTCGGAGGCACTCGTGATCAGGATAGAACGCCCTTGCGGCATCCAGGCAGGACCCGGACCGCCGAGCATCTCCGTTGCTTCCGGCTGCCAGGTGCCGTAGTAGAGACCTGCAACGGTAGCAATTTTCTTCTCCGATCCAGCGAGGCTTAAAGGCTTGACGAAGACCTCCATCGAATCCCGATTCACTCGCAAATATGCCAGGCTCTCACCATCTGGCGACCAGGCGGGGTGAAGATCATGAGAGGAGTCTGTTGTAAAGCGAACTGGTGCTTCCCCTTTAATTTTGAGATAGATGTCGTAATTCGGGTCGCCTTTAAGGCGGCCGCCATCCCACACATAAGCAACATCGCGAGAATTGGGAGCAAACGCTGGCTGGAAGGATTCGCCCAACTCGGAGGTGATGGGCAACACTTCAAATGCTGGTTTTCCTATCCCTCTTAAGTCTTTTTCCCATAGCAACAGAGCGCTTACGAAGAAAAAGCAAAGCGCAACGCCCAGGATTGCCATGTGCCAGGAAAAGCGGCTTGATTTGCCAGGAAGATCGGCGGTCGGCTCGGGAGGCATGGCCTCGGAACCGGGGGTGGGCATTTCTTCCTGTTTAGCGCTTGTCTCAATCTGCAGTGAGTAGCCGCCTTTGGGCAAAAAGAATCGAAGCCAATCTTCACTACCCTCGTCGACGTAGTAGCGTTCCAAGAGATCCCGCAGGCGTCGAGCAGCGTTCCTGACCACTGGATCTGTTTTCGGATCATATCCAGGGTCACGGTCAAAAACTGCTACTCCAACAGTTGTTTCTTTAATTTCCTCGCTTTTTCCTTCGAGCGCCGATTCAACAACAAACTTCAAGAATCGTGAAGCACGGCTCGCCTGAGCGAAGGTTCGGCTCGCTAACATTTTGTGCAACTGTCTCCGCACCTGCTCGGGACTTGGTGAAGCAATCAATGACATGGACCTTGAACCTATAAACCCCATAGTCAACGTCGTCATAATTTTGAAACTTTGGGGGAAGTCTCAGGACACTCGACCCTCATGTTAGCCGAACTTCCTCACTCAGCAGATGAAAAACGCATGACATCTGGGCAATTCGGGGGTAACGGTGTAGCCACGGTACTCTCACGGTACGCCGCAAAACCCAGTGATACTCCCCTTTCGAGTCGAACAAGGGCGACACTCTCCAAGAGACTTTACTTTTGGAGATGAAATCATGACCCTTTCAACTTGTCCTTATCGTTCTTTCCCCAACCTGAAAAGGCAGGTCTGGATGCTAGCGCCACTGGTCCTTTTGATCTTGGCTTCAAACTTTGTGTCATTACGGGCGCAATCTGCGTACGGATCTATCCGTGGCGTTGTCCGCGACGCTTCTGGCCAACCTGTAGCAAACGTATCCATCGACATCGAGCACGTCGAAACAAAAGCAATTCGCAGCATCAAGACAAATAATCAGGGTCTGTATGCCGCACCGCAGTTGCCCCCCGGACACTACAACCTGACGGCAGCCCGGACTGACTTTGCATCTGCCACACTTTCAAATATTCTGCTCTCCGTAAACCAGGATTTGGAAATCCCGCTTCGACTCAGCATTGAGACCACGACGCAACAAATTGAGGTGAGCGAAACGGGTCTCGCCGTCGAAACCACGAATGGGACCCTCGGTACCGTCATTACCGCGCAGCAGATTCGCGATCTGCCGTTGAACGGCCGGCAATTTACACAACTCATACTGCTGACACCGGGCGCCGTTCCCAAGCAGGCCAATCAGCAAAACGCATTCGTGGTTCCTATGGGGGCTTCCGGCATTAGCCCCGCAGTGAGCGGACTCCGCCCACAACAAAACAACTTTACAATCGACGGCGTTTCGAACAACGCGATTTTCACAAACACGTGGGCGGTTAGCCCGCCCCCTGATGCAATCCGGGAGTTCCGCGTGCAAACCAACATCACCGACGCCGAGTTTGGCAATTCTCCTGGTGCCAATGTCAATGTAGCGGTACTTTCCGGAACGAACTCCTTCCACGGTGCATTCTGGGAATATCTCCGTAACGACAAGATTTCCGCCGCGAACTACTTCACCAATGCAACCGGGCGAACGAAGAATCCTTACAAACAAAACCAGTACGGTTTGACTTTCGGCGGACCCGTCCTGATCCCTGGAGTGCTTGACGGCAGAAAATCAAAAACTTATGTGTTTGGCTATTGGGAAGACTTTAAAGCTCGACAAGGACAGACGGTTTTGCTTAATGTTCCTCAGCCAGAACGGTTAGGCGGCAACTTCTCAGCGCTTGCAATCGGAGGAAATGCATTGGATTCTGCGGGGCGTCCCATCATTGATGCCCTTGACAGATCCGTGCGGGTAAATCAGCTGTACAATCCTTTCTCTACTCGCAGTATCAATGGAAATCTTGTACGTGATCCCTTCCCGGGCAACATCATCCCAGCGTCTTCGATTAACCAGGCGGCGGTGGAATACCTGCGCGCCGCATATCCAGTGCCGAACCTAACCACTGCGGGTGCCAACTTTGTGGCCAATGTCGCAACTGCCACCGATAGCCGGCAATATGGCGTGAAGCTCGACCAGGATTTTGGCAGCAATCACCGGCTGATGGGCGCCTACTATGCCGCTGACGCGGATCGCTTCGCCCCCGTGGGGTTGAATTTCGGCTCACAGGTACTCACCAATCCCGGAAAAATCGCTTCGCTGGTCAGCACCAAAGTATTGAACAGCAACACGGTCCTTACGCTCCGATATGGCTACACTGACACCAACTTCGCGCGCTACCAGACGCCTGCTGGCAGGGAGCTCCTCAACAGGATCAACGCAGAAGGAATTTATCCGGAAATCTACGGTCTTGCCGGAGTCCCCGCTGTCAATGTTGCGGGCATAACCGCCACGAATCAAACGATTTTGACCTTTGGGCCGCAACAGCAGCATACTGTTTCAGGCAATCTGTCGAAACTGGTCGGGAAACACAACTTTTCCTTCGGCTTTCGAGTAGCCCGCCTTTACTCAGAGGATGATGGGCGCTCACTCACCCTCTCCTTCGACCAGTTCCCCACCAGCGCCATCTACGGGGCCGGAGTAAACGCAACCAATACGGGAAACTCGCTGGCAAGTATGATCGTCGGACTGCCTTCCCGGGTTCTTGGTCAGGTCGGCTCGACGAACGCCATCACTAGCGGGTGGCAACAGGGCTTTTTCGCTGATGACACCTGGCGGGTCAATTCGCGCCTCACTTTGCGATTTGGTCTTCGCTACGACTACTACCAGCCGCTGCACTATAGAAAGCCGGTATCCGGGTTTGATGAGCGATGCGCCTGTGTACGCCTGTCGGATCCCTTCCCCCCTACATACCCCACGGCCAATGCAAAGCGAAGTTGGTATGACCCCCAGCGACGCAACTTTCAACCACGCTTCAGCTTCGCCTACAAGCTAACTGACGACACAGTAGTTCGAAGCGGATTCGCGCTTTTTAATGACTTTAACAATAGCTACGTCCAACAACAGTTGATCCTTCGGCTGAGCTGGCCCTGGGGCGCCGGAATTAACCTGGGCCCACTGAATCGTGCAAATCCTGAGTTGGTCTTTGACCAGTTACCTTCTGCTTCATCGATCTTGCCGCAACCGGGCCAGCCTGCCCTCAATCCTCAGTGGACCTGGAACTCCCTGCAAACCAATAGAACTCCCTACACAATGCTTTGGAACTTCCAGATTGAGCATTTGCTGGCAAAGAAGTACCTGTTGCGCGCCGCCTATGTTGGTTCGGGAAGCCGTCACCTCTATATCCAAAATCAGTTCAACGCTCCCACGCCGGACCGAATGGGCCCAGGCCCGGTTGGACCTCGCAGCCCTTACCCTTCGATCAATCAACTTCAATTGGATCGGAATGAGGGCAACGCCAACTACAACGGACTTCAATTGTTTGGCGAGCGCCGATTTCAATCCGGGCTGCAGTTTGCTGCTTCGTATACCTGGTCGCACTGTTTCTCTTACCAGGATGCCGCTCAGGACTTCTCCAATCAGAACCCTTATGACCGCCGCCCCGACTACAGCAGTTGCGATCATGATGCCCGGCAAACGCTAACTTCAAATGCCACGTGGCAATTGCCTGTCAGGAAAAGTCCTCGACTGGGCGCGATCGGAAACACTTTGCTGGCAGACTGGCAAATTAGCGGGATTGTCAGCTTGCTGACAGGGCTGCCCTTCAATGCTACCCTCCCCTTCGATAACGCCAATATCGCCCAAACCGGCGGCGTCCAGCGCGCCCAACTGATCGGCGAGGTGCTGCCCGCAGGCTTCCGCCGCACCCCCGAGGAATGGTACAACCGTGCTGCCTTTGGGGTTCCCGCTCCTTTCACGTTCGGCAATCTCGGCCGCAACATATTGCGAGCTGATGGGATCCGCAATTTGGACTTAACAGTGATGAAGGACTTCCGCCTGGCCGAGACGGTGCGGCTTCGCTTTGCTGCCGATGCTTTCAACGCTCTGAATCACACCATGTTCAACGCGCCCAATGGATCTGTCACGACAGCCCCCTTTATGCGCGTTCAGGCTGCACGTGCATCCAGAGATTATCAATTCAGTCTAAAGCTTACCTATTGAGCATCTTGCTCGGCTCAGTTCAAGAAAGATTCATATGAAATTACACCTAGCGATTTTTGCCCCTGTCGCCTGTATTGTCTTGGCAGCGACGATCACAAGCTGTTCCACTGCTCAATCGCAAAAGACGCGCAAATATACAACACCGCACCTCATTGTCATTTCGGTGGATGGGATGCGTCCGCAAGAATATGCGTCCGCCGATGGACCTGTTCCGACCATTCACCGCATGGTACAGGAAGGTTGTGCATCCACGGGAGCGGAGGGAGTATTTCCCTCAGTGACCTATCCCACGCACACGACCCTGCTAACCGGCGTATTGCCTGCAAGCCACGGGGTCATATCTAATACGCTTTTCGACCCCATGAACAAGTCCAACGGAAGTTGGTACTATTTCGCTGATGAAATTTCAGTACCTGCACTTTGGAATCTCACCCGCGCGAACAAACTCACCAGCGCGGCCATAAGCTGGCCTGTCAGCGTTGGGGCACCGGTAGATTACCTCATACCGGAATACCGTCCCGTCAACTCTGAACACGACGCCCGATTGCTAAGACTGATCTCAACGCCTGGCCTAACGGCGCTAATTGAAAAAAAGCACGGCTCCATCACCGTTCCCTTGGACGATGCCTGGAGAACAAAAGCGGCAATCGAAATTTTTCGCCGCTATAAGCCGTCATTGACTTTACTCCATTTGGAGGAACCAGATCATGTCCAGCACGTTTATGGGCCGGACACCAAGGAGTCTCGTGCAAACCTGACCATGATCGATAAGTACATCGGTGAACTGAAGCAGGAAGTCGAGACTGCGGTGGGACGGGAGAATGTTTCGTGGATGATCGTCTCAGATCATGGCTTTCAAACAATTGATAGGCAATTCAATCCGATTGTTTTTCTGCGACAGGAAGGAATGGTGGAGTTCGACAAGTCGCGAGTAAAGTCCTGGCGCGTTTACCCGCGAATCACCGGTGGAAGTTTCGCGTTGGTGGCGAAAGACCCTGCTGACAAGGCCTTGACCAGTCAGGTTCACCGCCGCTTGCTAGAACTCAAGGACGACAAGAGCAACGGAATCTACAAGGTGTATGGGCCAAAGGAGTTGAATTCCCTAGGTACCTTTCCGGACGCTTTTGTGGCGGTAGAAATGGGGCCGGGGGCAACGACTGGCAGCAATATAGATGGTCCGCTGGTCTCCCCAAGCACCTACAAGGGGATGCACGGCTACGGTCTAGACAACCCTGAGTCTCAGATCTCTCTGGTGCTCTCTGGTGCGAAGATCCGGTCTTGCACCGCGAGTCTGGAAGGAGCCCGAGCAGTCGACATAGCCCCCACGGCGGCGAATCTTCTTGGCCTTACTCTTTCGAATATAAAAGGCCGTGTGCTCAACGAAGCTTTCCTGCCACATTAGGGTTTGGTTCAAGCATTAAATCGCCAAAACCTGCGTTCTTTGTTGAATCAGCTAGTTCCGCAGCAACTGATTCGCCCGCGCGGTCAGCTCAGCCAACCGTACCGGATTCCGCAAGACCTGCCTGATGGATTCTGCGCCTTCGTTAGCGATCCACACCTCCGCGGCCCACAGCGAGTAAGCATAGGCCGTTGCTGCCTGGTGCGAATCAAGGCCCATCCAGGAACCAGACATCCGCTCCAGAGGCGGTAGCTTGCCCGCCGCCAGGCCCTGCCGGAGCATCCGCCGGTGATCTTCCGTGAGGCGGTCGCCGCTCAGGTGTTGTGCCAGGCCCTCATGCAGCCAGGTGGGAAAGTTGCCAAAGCGGGAAATGCAGGCGTGGACCATTTCATGGGCAAATACCTTGCGCATCTGCGGGCCCACGCGGCTTTTTTCGTAAACGAGGGGAACCAGAATCCGCCCGTCAAAGGCCCCGCCCGACCAAGGAGCGTGCCCGGAGGCTTGCCAGCTATCGAAGGGAATCACCACTGCCGTCACCTTGGCGCCGATGACGCAGCCCAACTCATGCCGGATCCGTGCGTATTCCTCATCGAGGGCGTCGAGCATTTCTCGCGCTACGGTAGAACTGACCTGAGCACCGGGATAATGCAGCGTGAGGTCGGGCGAAGAGGTGGTGCTGTCCTGGGCCAGCAGCACGGCAAGGGCAAACCAATACATA
>CAZECF010000016.1:0-580 GCA_964510335.1 uncultured Bryobacter sp.
AGAAATTGGCGGAAAGACTTCGCACCGTAATCCGCTTCGCTAAACTTGCGGTCGGTGATCTGCAGGATTCGATTCTTGAGCACCGGGATTGCCATGAGCCACCAATCAGGTTTGCCTGAACGTCTTGCCTGGTCGAATGCTTGCTCGATCAGTTGATGTGAATTCTGCAATTGACTCAATCAAACACCTCAGGTCCGAAGGAATAGAACTGATCCCAAATCTGATCTAGTACTGCTTTCAAAACTCGCGTGAGTACATATGATCGAACTCATTGTAACGGTTCGGCAACCGCTGGCGGCAGTCTGCTGCGATTCACTCGTGAAGTTGGAAGCCCGAAGGCGCTCAGTTTGGTAAGGCTCACTTGGGGTCCTGTCCGGATCACGCCATCCAGAAGTTAGCATCGAGCGGCAAAAGCGGATAAGTGAAGTCGAGTAGTGGTTTATGTCCTGGTGCACTCTACGGGTATGAACTTGGATCTGCAGCCCCGTTAGCGATTTCAGAAAAACACGAGGCGACGACCGGCTGGCGTCGGGATCGGATCGCCAAAGTCGCGCGCAGTCTCGATCCATCGAGCAATGGC
>CAZECF010000016.1:590-40106 GCA_964510335.1 uncultured Bryobacter sp.
TGCGAATTGCGCAGCGCCTCCGCTGGGGAGTCCCCGTGCATGGCATAGCCTGTCCGTTGGGGAAGCTCGGCAACAATGGCGTCGTCTGGCTTGCTCCAGTCGTATTTTTTCACTCGCCCTACAAGCTAGCCTCAACTTTACACTTCTGATGCGAAGCGAATTCGGGCGGTAAGGGTGCCTCGAGTTGGATTTGTTCGCCGGTGATGGGGTGGTGGAATTTCAGGTAGTGGGCGTGCAGGAAATAGCCTCCGTCGCCGGGGAGGCCGGGGAGATCTTCGAGTGGCTGGCCGGTTGGACCGTACAACGGATCGCCTACCAGGGGGTGGCCGATGGAGGCCAGGTGGATTCTGATCTGGTGCGGGCGGCCGGAATGGAGGCTTACCTCAAAGGTTGTCGTGCTGTCTGTGCGTACGATTACCTTGGCTATTGACTTTGATGCTTTGCCGCTTGGGCTTGCGGCCCATACCGAACCGATGAGAGGGTGCGGGACCAGGCCGATGGGGGTGAGGATTTCGTAGTCGTCGTGCTCCGCCTTGCCTTGCGCCAGGGCCCGGTAGATTTTCTGAATTTTGGGGGTGTTCCAGTTGGCGAAGAGATTCGCGGCCGCCTGTGGGGATTTGGCGAAGAGCACTATGCCGGTGGTGGCGCGGCCCAGGCGGTGGACCGGGTTTGCGTTGGGCCATTGCTTTTGCACGCAATGCAGAAGAGTGTTTTCCATGTAGCCGCCGCCGGGGAGGGTGGGTAGTCCGCCGGGTTTGTTGACGGCCAATAAATGGGGGTCCTCATAGAGAACTTCGAAGTGCTGCGGGGCGTCTGGTTCGATCCAGGGCGGACGATTCCAGACCAGGGTTTGGCCCAGCGTAACCAGTTCGTTGCCAGTTGCCGTGACGCCGTTGAGGGTGACTTCGCCGTTGTTCAGTTTCTCTTGCCAGGCTTCGATGGTTGAGTGGGGATAGAGGCTGGCCAGGTGGGCGAGCAGAGGTTGCCCGTGATACTTGCTGCTGATGACTGAGGTGTAGGCATAGCCCCGGTTGAGCATGTAGCTTCGTTAGAATTGCCCTAAGCAGCGACAATTTCCAGCGTGCCGGCCCAACTTGCGGGCGATGGAATCGCTAAGCCTTCAGCTCGTAAACCTTCGATGTGGAACTCCACGGCTTCGCGAATAAGAGATTCCACTTCCTCTCGTGAAGCGCCTGCGGCGATGACGCCGGGAAGGTCCGGAACATAAGCTCCCCAGGATGAATCGCCCTTTTCGTAAATCACAGTGAATTTCATCGCCACTAATCTCCTTCCAGGCCCGCCGATTTCCGTATCAGGTCCCGAACCTTCACGAGCCGATAGTACCGCAATCCAGATGGAATGATGTGATGAAAAAGAGATGGCGAGTGGTGCCGTTCTCACTGACTTTGAATCGAAGTTGGCGTTCTGCTGCGGGCGATTTGGAAGAGGCAATAAGACAGCAGGGCGGCCAGGGGTGTCATGGTCCAGCGTTCGAGTGCGCTGGGGGAAAAGAGGTTGAGGACCGTGTTGAGCAGGAAGTAGCCGGCGAAGAACCAGAGTCCCGGTCGGAACCGGTAGTGTAGTGCCGCCAGACACAGGGCCAGCACCAGCGCCGCACCGACACTCGACCAGCGGAGATTTGCCGGCAGCACACCCGGGTGCTGGCCTCCCCAGGCGATTTCTCCCAAGGGCAGGCCGGCGGCTAGCGCCAACTGGAGGCCGAGGATTGCCAAGAGCAGGCTGGTGGCGAGCCGGGCTGGTTGCATCTGCCGACTATTTTGGCATTGCCGCAAGGGTAGGGCCATTTACAATGAAATTGGCTAAGACTATGCAAGTGAGTGTGATTCTGCCCGCCGCCGGCCTGGGCACCCGGATGGGCAAAAGCGCCAAGAAACAGTTTCTGCAACTGGATGGGGCGCCGATCCTCGTCCATACTTTGCGGCGCTTTGCTGGCATTGAATCCGTCGCCGAGATCATCGTCGCTTGCCGGGCCGAAGACATGGACGAGGTGCGGGCCATGGTCGAAAGTGAGCCGCAGGCCAAGCCCGTTCGGCTGGTTGAAGGCGGTGATTCGCGGCAGGAAAGCGTGGAACATGCGCTGGCGACCGTTGCCGACACGGTGGATCTGGTGGCCGTACATGACGCCGTGCGTCCCTTTGCCGATGAGGTCATGATCCGCAAGGTAATCGAAGAGGCCTCTGTTGCCGGGGCGGCGATTGCGGGGATTGTGCCGGTAGACACCGTGAAGCAGGTGCATCTGGCGAAGATCCAGACCACGATCTCGCGGGACCGGCTGGTGCTGGCTCAGACGCCGCAGGCTTTCCATACGGCTTTGCTCAAGCAGGCTTTTGCCAAGGCCCGGGAAGATGGTTTTATTGGAACTGACGAGTCGAGCCTGGTGGAGCGTTTGGACTCGGTTGAAGTGCATGTGGTGCCGGGCAGTGATCGCAATATCAAGATCACCAAGCCGACCGATCTTGACCTGGCGCGCCACTATCTGGCTGAGGAGCGGGCGAGCTAAGTGGGCTACGAATACCGCTGTGGACTGGGTTGGGATTCACACCGGATTGCGACGGGGCGCCCGCTGATTTTGGGGGGCTTGCGGATTGAAAGCGAGTTTGGCCTGGATGGCCATTCTGATGCCGATATCCTTTTGCATGCTGTCACCGATGCTTTGCTGGGGGCGGCGGCGCTCGGGGATATTGGCATGCACTTTCCGGATACGGACCCGCGGTGGAAGGGGGCGGAGAGCATGCAGTTTTTGCGGCATGCGCTGGAACTGGTGAGGGCGCGGGGGTTTGAGCTGGTGAACGTGGATACGACCGTGATTCTCGAGCGGCCGAAGCTGAAGGATTATCGTTTGCCGATTCGGGAGAAGCTGGCGCTGAATTTGGGGTTGGCGCTGGAGGATGTTTCCGTGAAGTTCAAGACGGCAGAGAAGGTGGGTCCGGTGGGGGAAGGAAGAAGCGCCGAGGCGCAGGCGCTGGTAACGGTGCGGCGGCGGGCGGAATCCTAGGAAATTAGCAACAGGAGAGAGATGCCCGAAAATAAAGCCCGAGTTCTGGTGGTGGACGATGAGGAAAATCAGCGGCGGGGGTTGAGCTCGCTGATCGGGGCCTGGGGCTATGAGGTGCGGCAGGCGGAGAACGGGGCTGATGCACTGGGGATTCTGGAGGAGTGGCCGGCGCAGTTGATCGTGACGGACATGATGATGCCGGTGCTGGATGGCCCGGGGCTGCTCAACAAGCTGAAGGAGCAGGAGAATCCGCCGGTGGCGATTGTGGTGACCGCGTTTGGGAGTCTGGAAGTGGCGCTGAACACGATCCACGAGTTGGGGGCCTTCTGGTTTCTGGAAAAGCCGATTGATACGCAGGCGCTGAAGCTCCTGCTCGAGCGGGCGCTGATGGCGCGGCGCCTGAGCGAGGACAAGGTGATCCTCGAGCGGCAATTGGGTTATGGCGGCAGGCTGGCGGGGCTGGTGGGGCAGACGCCGGTGATGCTGGAACTCTTCGGGCTGGTGCAGCAAGTGGCACCGACCAAGGCTTCCGTGCTGGTGACGGGGGAAAGCGGGACGGGCAAGGAAGTGCTGGCGCGGGCGCTGCATAGCTTGAGTCCGCGGGCCAAGGAACCGTTTGTGGCTTTAAATTGCGCGGCGTTGCCGGAGAGCCTGATTGAAAGCGAATTGTTTGGCCATGAGAAGGGGGCCTTTACCGGGGCTTTGGAGCGGCGGGCGGGTTGCTTTGAGCTGGCGCACCGGGGGACGCTGTTGCTCGATGAGATCGGGGAGATGCCGGTATCGACGCAGGCGAAATTGTTGCGGGTGCTCGAAGACGGCCGGGTGAGGCGGCTGGGGGCCAAGGTGGAGATGGATGTGGATGTGCGGATTGTGGCGGCGACGAACCGGAAGCTGGAAGAGTCGATTGCGAAGGGCGAGTTCCGGGAGGACCTGTTTTACCGGCTGAACGTATTCCGGCTGGAGATGGCACCGCTGCGGGAGCGGATGGATGATTTGCCGTTGTTGGCCGAGACGTTGATCCACCAGATGAACCAGAAGCATGGCGTGCAGGTGCCGGGGCTGGAGGATTCCGCAATGCTGGCCTTGCGGCGGCGGAGCTGGCCCGGGAATATTCGCGAGTTGCGCAATGTGTTGGAGCGGGCGGTGATTCTGGCGGGGGATGGGCCGATTCGGATCTCGCATTTGCCGCCGGCGCCGGGGGAGATGGTGCCGGTGGCTGCGGACCCGGAGGCGATTACGGTGCGGGTGGGGATGACGGTGGATGAGACGGAAAAGGCGCTGATTCTGAAGACGCTGGAGCACACGAAGCAGAACAAGACGCGGGCGGCGGAGATTCTGGGCGTGAGCCTGAAGACGATGCACAACAAGCTGAAGCAATACGGCGATGACACTTAAGAGCCGGCTCAGACTGACGATTCTGTTGCCGCTGCTGGTGGTGTCGGTGGGTTATTCCCTGCTGAGCCTTTCGACGACGGCGGGAGTGTTGTTTGATGAGGCGGCGCGTCACGCGATGCTGCTGGCGAGCCAGACACAGACGCTGCTGGTGCAGCGGGTGGAGGACTACAAGCGCACGGCGGAGATGCCGGCGGAGGCAGGCGATATTGAGCGGGTCTGGACCGAGATGGCGCGGCAGGATGAGGCGCTGGCGCGTTTGCTTGAGCAGACGATGGCTTCCACGCGGACGGCGGTAGAGATCGACATCCGGGGGCGGGACGGAAAGGTGTTGTCGAGCTCGAACCCGACCCATATTGGACGCCGGGGGCGGGATGCGACGCCGATGCGGGAATGGGCGGAGTTGGGGAGGTTTGCGCAAATCTGGCGCGTGTTTACACGGCAGGAAGATTACGAGACGATTATTCCGCTGGGGTTTTCGGGCAGTGGGGAGCCGGTGTTTGCGGTGCGAGTGCTGCTGTCGAGCCTGTTGCTCAAGAATACGCTGGAGCCGGAAGTAAACCAGTTGCTGTTTGCGTTGTCGTTGTCGTTGCTGGCGGCGATTGGAATTGCCTTTCTAACGGCGGACATTGCGTTTCTGCCGCTGCGGCGCTTGAGCGAAGCGATTGACAAGGTATCGAAGGGAGAGGCGCTGAGCGAGATGGTGCCGCGCGAGTCCCAGGAAGTGCAGGCGGTGGAGAGCAAGTTGAGCCTGTTGGGCCAGCAGGTGCGCGGGGCGCGGGAAGACTTGAAGCAGATGCGCGGCAACATGCAGCAATTGCTGGAGCGCATGGAAGACGCGGTGCTGTTGTTTGATGAGAAGGAATTGCTGGTGAATGCGGGCAAGGCGCTGGAGAAGTTTCTGGAGCGCGGGCGCTGGGAGATGACCGGGGCGCATGTGAGTGACCTGTTTCCGGCGGGGACGGCGGCGGGGGACCTGATTCAGGGGGCGATGGCGCTGGGGCAAACGGTGCAGAATGCGGAGACGACACTGGGGGCAAGGCGCGTGCTGCTGGACCTGGAAGTGCTGGAGGGGCGAGGCTTTTTGTTGACGATTCGGGATGTGGAGGCCAAGCAGAGCATCACGCGGCAACTGGATGTATCGCAAAGGTTGAGTGCGCTGAACCGGCTGACGGGCGGGGTGGCACATGAGATCAAGAATCCGTTGAATTCGATTGGCTTGCATCTGGAGATTCTGAAGGAGCGAGTGGGGGAAGGCGATGCGGTGGCGACGGAGGAGTTGCGGATCTTGCGGGAGGAGACCAAGCGGCTGGACCGGGTGGTGAAGACGTTTTTGAACTTTACCAAGCCGGTGGAATTGAAACTGGCGGAGGAAGACCTGGCGGCGTTGGTGCAGGGGCTGTTGCAGTTTTTGACGCCGGAAGCGCAGTTAAAGAATGTGGCGCTGGAGTGGAAATGGGAGGGAAAAGAGGCGGCCGTGCGGGCGGATGCGGACTTGTTGAAGCAGGCGTTTCTGAATCTTTTGCGTAATGGAATGGAGGCGATGCCGGAGGGGGGAGCGCTGGCGGTGGGTCTTGAGGCGGAAGGGGCGGACTGGGTGTTGAAGATTGCCGATGAGGGAGTTGGAATTCCGGAAGAAAGCCGGGCTAAGATTTTTCAGCTTTACTTCACGACGAAGGCGCAGGGGAGCGGGATTGGGCTGGCTGTGACGTACCGGGTGGTGCAGTTGCACAATGGAAGTATCCACTTTGACAGCAGGAGTGGAGCTGGAACGACATTTACGGTCCGGTTGCCGAGGCTGGAGAAAGACTGAGGAAGGCACGATGCCGGACTGGAAAACACGGTGTGGCGCGGTGGTGCTGGCCAGCATGCTGGTAGAGCAGGGGTGTTTCTTCAAGAAGTCACCGCCGAAGGCGTCGATTGTGATTCCGCCGGCACCGGCACCGAAAGCGCCGGAACCGCTGCCGGTGCCGCCGCAGTTGCCGCCGAGTAAGCCAGAGACGACGGCGGCGGGGGAACTGCCGAAGCTGCCGGCGCCGGCGGGAGCCAAGCCGCAACCGGCACGTCCGGCACGGCGTGCGGGAACGGCGGGGAGTGTAGCAAGTACGCCGGAGATGCCAGAAGAGGTTTTGCCTGCGCCTGTTGGAGCGGGCAGCCCGAGCGCGGGGCCAAGCCTGCAGCCGATTCTGGGGAACCGGGAAATTCAGGAGCGGAGCCGGCGGATTCAGCAGTATCTGGATAAGGCAAGGCTGGCGGTGTTGAAGGCGGAGCGATCACGGCCCACCGGAGAGCAGCGGCAATTAATCAGTCAGGTGAAGACGTTTTTGCAACAAGCGGAAGATGCGCGGCGGGTGGATCTGGTGAGGGCGGAGAATCTGGCGGAGCGGGCGGAAGTTTTGTCGAGGGGCTTGCCGAAATAAAAATCGGGACGCGAATCAAGGGAAGTTGACTCGCGCCCCGTAAGGTGAGAAGAGTTCTAGCCTACTGTGCTGAGGCCGGGAGAGAAGAAACCTGATTGTTGGCCTGGTCGGCGGAAACGTAGACCTTCATCTCAACGCGGCGGTTCTGCTTGCGACCATCCCGCGTGGAGTTGTCAGCCACTTCGTTTTCATGACCGTAGCCGGCCACATAGATGCGGTGCAGGGGTACGCTGTGCTTGGAAGTGAGGTAGCGGACGACGGCATCAGCGCGCTTGCGGCTGAGCTCAAGATTGAGCTGGCGGGGACCAGTTGAGTCGGTAAAGCCCTGGACTTCGATCACGAAGTTCTTGAACTTGGAGATGCCGGCGACAGCTTGGTCGAGGGCAGCCATGGACTCGTCGTTGAGCTCTGACTTACCGAGGCCGAAAGTGACCTGGTCGGTGGTGGCGAGCTTGAAGCTCTGCATGTTGTCCATGCGGGTATTCATGGCCTGGCTTAGGGTGTTCATGCCCTTGTCGAGTTCATCGGCGCGGGTGAGGCCTTTGAGGGCGAGGCTGCGACCTTCAGCGGCTTCCGTGCGGGCGAGCTTGGCTGATTCTGTTGCGGCATCGGCAGTGCCTTGGGCACCCTTGGCTCGCTCGTCAGCGGCGGCTACGCCCCGCTCGAGGTCGCCGATGGAGGCGGCTTGGGTCTTGGTGGTGGCGTCGAGTTCGCCGACCTTCTGTTCGATGGGGGTGACGGTAGTCCGGACAAATTTCTTGGTGGCGCAGCCCGTGATAAAGGGCGCCAGAGCAAGGGCAGCGATCGAGGTCGTTCGCAGGAAGTTGGTCATGGTAAATCTCCTTGGTGAAATGGCGCTATGAGATCCGGTGGAGGCAGATGCCCTGTTGGAGAATTGCAAGAACCCTCCAACAGGGGCTTCACCTGCGCTACCGTCCCGATTGGGTTGGTTGCTGCCTCCGGGCGCTGGGTGAAGCGAAGTCATTGCACGAGTGTTGTATGCATGTGCTGTGCCAAAGTCTAAGTTGTTGATTTGATGGGCTTGGAAAAGCCGTGGGGTGGCGTCTGGCGGTAAAGTGTGCCTGTTAGAGGTAAGAGTTACCTAGTCAAAACTGCTCAGAAGCGATAGCGCAGATTGAGGTAAAAGTTGCGGCCTGGCTCAGGGTAGCCATCGATGAGAAGGTAGAGGCGGTCGAAGCCATTATTGAGGCCGGCCTGGAGGTGGAGGCGGCTGCGAAGTCTGACCCCTGGAAGGAGTGAAAGGGGCGAGCGTCTGGCCGATGATGTTGCCGGGGTATTGCTCTATGCCCGCAAAGCCGAGGCGATTGGGCGCCTGGCCGGCGGGGGCGTAGGCGGTACCGAAGAGCCAGTCCCAGAGACTGAGGGCGATGCCGAAGTTGCGGTCAGGGGGGCCGGAATCCGGGTGGGTGTGATGCCAGCGGTGCATGGCGGGGCCGTTGAGGAAATATTGCACTGGGCCGAGCTGGATGCGGAGGTTGGAATGGTTGAAGTGGCCCATGACGGTATTGGCCAGGCCGAAGGCGAACATGGCCTGGGGGCTAAAGCCGAAGAAGGCTGCGGGAAGGTAGAGGAGAGATTTGTAGACGATCACCTCGGCGAAGTGGAAGCGCCAGTTGCTGAGCCAGTCCATTTCTTCAATGCTGTGGTGGACCTGGTGGAAGCGCCAGAGGAAGGGGACGCGGTGGAGGAGGATATGGATGCCCCACTGGGCGAAATCGAAGGTGAAAAAGAGGACGAGGAACTGGAGGTAGAAGGGCTGCCCGGACATGATGCCGAGGTAGAGCGGGGCGAGGGATTGATCGAGGGTGGCGATGAAATGCAGCGAAAGCGTGCCGAGCAGGACGCCGAGGTATTCGCCGTTGAAGACGAGGTAAGTGAAGTCCGTGAAGAAGCCGCGGCGGAAGACCGGTTGAGCGAGCCGCGGGCGGAGTCTTTCAAGGATGAGGAAGAGCAGAGAGAGTCCGAAGAGCCAGAGGGAGTAGATCATGCGCTGAGGGCCTCCGTGCGCCAGCCGCGGGCCTTCCAATCGGGGAAGCCTTCGGCGAGACGTAGAGCAGAACGCCCGGAGGAGTGAAGCAGGGCGACGGCGTCGTCGGAGAGAAAGCAGTAAGGGCCGCGGCAGTAGGCCACGACTTCGATGTCTGGGGGGAGGGAATCGAGGCGTGAGCGGAGCTGGGCCAGGGGGATGTTGATTGCGCCGGGGATGTGGCCGGCGGCGAATTCTTCGTCGGGGCGGACGTCGAGCAGCACGACGCTGCCCTCGCGAAGGCGGCGGCGCAAATCGGGGAGCGAGAGAGTTTCGAGGGTATCGCGAGAGTGGCGGTAGGTTTGGGCGAGGAGGCCGACTTCGGCCAGGTGAGTTTCGGCGGTAGTGCGGAGGGAGCGCAGGAGAGTGATGATGTCGTCGCCCGAGAGGGAATAGAAGATGTGGAGGCCGCGGCGGGAAGAAGAAAGCAGGCCAGCAGCGCGGAGGATGAGCAGGTGGCGCGAGGTATTGGCGACGCTAAGGCCGGCGAGTTTGGCGAGGTCTTCGACGCTGCGGGGGCCTTGGGCGAGGAAGTCGAGGAGTTCGAGGCGGGGCCCGCTGGAGAGGGCCTTGCCGAGGCGGGCGAAATGCTCGAAGAGAATGCGCTTGGGAGGAGTTGGCACTGTTCTACTATTCAATCAAGTAATTGAATAGCGAGTCAAGCGGGCCGGGGGCCGTAGATGATGATGGCGGCACCGGCGAAGCAGAAGAGGCCGCCCCAGAGGTCGTAGCGGTCGGGGATTGCACCTTCAACGGCCCAGAGCCAGAGCAGGGAGGCGGCGATGTAGATGCCTCCGTAGGCGGCATAGAGGCGGCCGGCGAAATCGGCGTTGATGCGGGTGAGGAGGGTGGCGAAGGTGATGAGGAGTGCAATGCCAGGGAGAGTCCAGAGGGGGCTTTTGCCGAGACGGAGCCAGGACCAGAAGCAAAAACAGCCGGCGATCTCGGTGAGGGCGGAGAGAAGAAAGAGCAAGATTGCAGACATGACAAAAGGGCGCGCTACTGAGGATAGCGCGCCCTTTTAATCAAGGGCCTAGAAACGGAAGCGGAGAGAGACTTGGAAGCGGCGGGCGTTGGTACCATCCGGTTGCGAGCTGTTGTTGGTCGCCGTCTGGAAGCGGACGTTGTTCTGCAGAAGGACCGGCGTGGAGAGTGGAGTGGTTGCGGTGGTGGCGAGGGCCTCAAATCGGGTATTGACCCAACCGTTGAAGTTGGAGCGGTTGAAGATGTTGAAGGCTTCGCCAAGGACTTCGATTTTGGCTCGCTCGGTAATCCTGAAATCCCGAGCGATGCGAAGATCGAGCCGGTAGTTGGCATCAAGGGCGTCACTATTGCGGGCGATGATCGGCAGATGGTTGCGGTCGTTTCCGCCGCCCTGTCCGCGAAGACCGCCGAAACCATTCCAACGGGTACCGTCGGGGGTCTCAAAGGGCAACTGTGGGATCGTGATCACGTTGCCAAAGCCACGGCCGGATTCGGCAGTGTAGATGCCGCTGAGGCGGAAGTCCTTGAACCAACCCTTTTGCACGTTGTAGATGCCATTGAAGACGAGGCGGTGGCGTTGGTCAGTGGGTGCGGTACCCCGGTTGGAGGGGAGGTCGAAGATGTTGGCGAGATTGGCACCCGAAAAGGGGCTTTCCGCGCCGGCGCCGCCGCCATCCCCAACGCCGCCGAGGTTCTCTGCTTTGGCCAGAGTGTAGGAGACGTTGAACTGATAGCCGTTGGCGTAGCGCTTTTTGAGTTCGAGGAACATGGCACGGTACCAGCTTTCGCCGAGCGAGCGGAGAACGTCGATCGAGCCAAAGTTGGGATTGGGGCGGGAGAGGTTGACGTTCTGAGTCACACCGGCGGCGGTACGAGTGACACCGGCCGAGAAGGGGACGGAGAAAGATGTGCCGTCGGGCAAACGGAAGCTGCGTTCGAATTGGGGCTGAGGCATGTTGACATCAAAGGGAGTAGCAAGCTGGTTGCCCTTGGTGTACATGAAGGTGGCGCTGAGTACGAGATTATTAACGAGCTTCTGGTCGACACCGAAGGTGAAGTCCTGAACGCGGGGCCGGGCAAAGTCGTCGCCAAGCCGGGTGACAGTCACCGAAGGACGAGCCGCGGTAGGGAGCCCGTTGAGGACGTTCGGGTAACGGGGAGCGCCGGGGTCGCTGGGCAGCATGGAGATGGAGATTACGTTCTTGGTAGGGTCGAGGAGGCCGGTGCGGGTAAGCGCGTTAAAGATAGCGCCGCCGGGGGTGCGGCCAAAATAGAGCGCATACCCGCCGCGGAGGATGGTGGAACCCTGGCCGGTGAGGTCGTAGCTGAGGCCGAAGCGGGGGCCAAAGTTGTTCTTGTCCTGCGGCATGCGAGTGGTTTCCGGGATGGCCGGATTGGGGAAGCGAGGAGCCGGGAGCTGCTGGAAGTCGTAGCGTAAGCCGTAGTTCATACTGAGCTTGCGGGAGATTTTCCAGGTGTCCTGAATGTAGGCGGCCCAGTCGAAGATTGGAAAGTTGAGGCCAGAGAGGCCGAAGGACTGGGTATAGCTGGAATAAGTGCCCGCATTGTTGACCAGATCACGGCCGAAGGTGAGGGCATTGGTGTAGTTGTAGGTGGCACCAAAATTGGCCGGGTTATCGAGAATGTGGTAGTTCCGGATCATTTCCCCACCGAACTTGAAATTGTGTTTGCCGGCGAGGACTGAGTAGTTGTTGGCGATCTGGAACTTGCGTTCGTCGGGGTAAGCGGGGCGTTCCAGAAAGTTTGCGCGACCAAAGCTGAAGCTGCCGACGAAGACTTGTGGCGGCGGCTGGTCGGCAATTTGAAATTCATGGTTACGGCCCCACTGTATGCGGAGTTCATTGACCTGAGTGGGAGTGATGAGAGAAGTAAGGCGGCCATTGACGGACCAGATGCGGACGTCGTCCGTTCCATTGCGGCCGACGTTGCCAAGGACCAGCGGAGTCTGAATGGCGGAAACGCCTGAAGAATTCAACTGGTTGTAATACATGCTGAGGGTGTGTTTGTTGGAGATTTGGTAATCGATCTTGGCAAGTCCAAGCCACTGGTCAGCGTTACGGGGGATGGTGTTGCCCGGTGAGCCATTGGGGAACTTGGCCCGGAGAAAGTCAACGCCGGCGTTAAAAGCGGCGAGGTCGGCGGGGTTGTTATTGGTGGGGCGGCCTACGGCGAGCACACCGCTGAGGTCTTCAATGACCAGGGGGAAGTTGCGCAGTTGTTGGTCGAAGTTGACGAAGTAAAAAAGTTTGTCTTTCTTGATCGGGCCGGAGAGGGAGCCGCCGAACTGCTGACGCCGTTCGTCGGGACGGAAGCTGGCGAGGGGATCGCGGGCATTAAAGTTTTGATCGCGGTAATACCAGAAAGCGTCGCCGTGGAGGTCATTCGCACCGGAGCGGATGACCGCATTGACGCTACCTCCGGCAGCGCGTCCAAATTCAGCAAGAAAGGCACCGCGGCCAATTTGGAATTCCTGGATGGCATTGGCGGAGATATTGCCCGCGATCCGGGTGCGACCACGGGCCTCGCCGAAGGTGGACTGGTTATCGTCGTTTCCTTCAATCATAAAGTTATTAAAAACTCCGGATTGCCCGCGATAGCTAAGCAGACCGAAGCGGCCGTCGCGGGTGACGCCAGGCATCAAAAGAGCGAACTGGTCATAACGCCGGCCATTGATGGGGAGGTCCTGAATCATGGTGCGGTCAACCAGGCTGGACTCGGTGGTGCGAGTGGTTTCGAGAAGGGATTCCGCTTCCACCGTGACCGTTTCAGTAACGCCACCCACCTCCAGTTGGATCCTGAGAGTGGTATTTGAACCGACGTTGACTTTGATGTTTACTTGCTCGGCGGCTTTGAAACCTTGAGCTGAAATCCTGACGCGATAGTCACCGGGGGAAAGAACCGGGACAGAAAACTCGCCAGCCGAGTTGGCGACGGTGCGGCGTTCGATTGAAGTTCCAGGGTTGGTAACGACGATTTCCGCAGCAGGTACGGAGGCACCGGTTTGGTCTTGGATGACCCCGGTGATGCCACCAGAGCCCAGGTTGGACTGGGCGAACAGTGCCGAGCCCAGAGAAAGCATTAAAGCGAGATTAAGACCATGCATCCTTTTAGGGATACCAAGATTTCATTACAGAAAAACTAAATTTTAGCTTCAGAAACATTACAAATCGGGCGTGTTCATTAATTGCGCGGTGAGGTTGAAGCATCTTCACCGAGTTTGGTGAGAATGTGGGCGACAACGGCATCATTGCGGCAGGAGATGGGAGCTCCCTGCCAAAGCTGGGTGACAGCGGTCATCATTTTGTCGGAGAGTTCGAGGCTGAGGCGGCGCTGGGCGAGGAGTTGGCGGGCTTCATTGGAGGGGGGAGGACTGCCGCATTTGTCGAGCTGGGCGAGGACGCGAGTGAGGAGGAGGGACCAGCGGCGGGCGCGCTCGCGGACAGTGAGGCCGCGGCGGGTGGGGTCGAGGCGCAGGATCTCTTCGAGCTGGGCGACGAGCTGTTTGAGTTCTGGATTGGCCGGGTCGGCGAGGGCGGCCTGGCGGTAGGCGGTGAGGGCGCCGGGGTCATTGTCGGCGGAGAAGCGGGCATCGCCGAGACGACGCCAGGCACCACTGTCGGCGGGGAACTGTTTGGTGAGCAGGAGCATGGCGTCCTGGACCTGTTCGGGGACGCCGAAATCCTTGACGGCATCGGCAGCCTTTTTGGCGAGGATCGGATTGTCGCCCTTTTGCTGGACGAGCATGAGGAGTTGGGTCACCGCCTGATTGACGGAGCCGGCCTGGCCCAAGAGAGTTGCGTAAGCAAATTCGGCATCCCAACGGAGAGAGTCTTCCGTAGGGGCCCATTCACGGGAGAGGGCCTGGCGGTAGAGGCGAAGGGCGCGCGGGGTATCGCCCTGATTGAAGGCGACCTGGGCCAAGCCCATCCAGACGGGGCCGCGGCTGGGAATCTCTTTGGAGGCTTGGGTGAGGTAGCCGGAAGCTTCCGCGGTATTGCCGGTCTGGAGGAGGGCGAGGCCAAGGGAAGCGCGGATTTCGGCATTGCGCGGAGTTTGCGCGAGGGCGGTACGGAGGGAAGCGATGGCTTCGCCGGGGCGACCCTGTTCGAGGAGGGAGCGGCCGGACTCAAAGGATTGAGCGCCGAGTTCGGTGCGTTGCGAGCGCTGGTAGACGACGATGCCGGAGATGATGAGGACGGCGGTGATGGTGATGGCGGCCACGGTAAAGAGACCGTTCTGGCGCAGGACGCCGCCGGGTTGGGGGGCCTTGACCTCCACGGCGAGAGAGCGGTAAGTGGCGAGGATGTCATCTTGCGAAACCACGCCGAGGACTTCGCCGCCGGCGCGGTTGACGACGGAGAGTTCGACGAGGCCGGAGCGGCCGAGAGCCTGGAGGGCGAGGTCCATGGGGTCGTCGGGAAAGACAGTGGTAGTGGTGGCGAGGCGGGTTTTGGCGGGGCGCATGGCGCGTTGGACAGTGAGGGGATCGGGGCGGTCTGCCTCGGACGGCATGACGAAGCCATCCTGCTTGCTGAGGGCCTCATACATGGTGGCCGGGTGGAGGCGCTGGGCCAGGAAGTAGCTGCAGAGGTTGGCGATCATGAGCGGAACGATGATGGTGTAGTCGCGCGTGAGCTCGAAGATCATGATGACGCTGGTCATGGGGGTGCGGATGATGCCAGCAAAGACGGCTCCCATGCCGACGAGAGCGTATGCACCGGCGTTACCGGTCTGGTCGGGGAAGAAGCTATGGGCGACTTCCCCGATGCTGCCGCCGAGCATGGCGCCGATGAAGAGGCTGGGGCCGAAGATACCGCCGGCATTGCCGGAACTGTAGGAGGTGGCTGTGGCGATGAGCTTGAGGGCGAGCAGCAGCATCATCATGCGCAGGGCCATCTGGCCATTGAGCGCATCGCTGACGAGGTGGTAGCCGACGCCGAGGACGCCGGGAACCGCGAGGGCTAGAGAACCGACGACAAGGCCGCCGAAAGCGGGGATGAAGGGCTTGAAACCAAGGGGGAGACGGGAGAGGAGAAGCCGCAGCCGGAGCATGCCCCGGACGAAGCCTGTGGCGAGGAGACCACCGGCGAGGCCGAGCAGCGCGTAGAGAACGAATTCCAAGGGGTGTACGAGTTGATAGGCGGGGACGTGGAAAAGAGGTTCGTCGCCGAGGATGAGGCGGAGGACCATCCAGGAAGTGGCTGCGCCGATGACGACGGTACCGACGACGCGGGCGTTCAGGTCAGCGAGGATTTCTTCAAGCGTAAAGAGGACGGCGGCAAGGGGAGTATTGAAGGCGGCGGCGACGGCGGCGGCGGTGCCAACGGGGATGAGGGAGCGGACGATGGTGGGGCTGAGGCCGAGCCGGCGGACGACGACCGAGGCGACGCCAGCGCCAAGGAAGACGGAGGGGCCTTCCCGGCCGAGGGCGATGCCGCTGCCAAGAGAGATAGAGGAGCAGAGGAATTTACCGAGGAGGGAGCGGAGGCTGATGAAGCCGTCGTGAAGGATGAGGGCAACGCGGGTTTGGGGAATGCCGGAGCCACGGGCGTCGGGGAAGAAGCGGAAACAAAGCCAGCCGGCAATCAGGGAGCCGATGAGCGGAGTGAAGAAACGTTGGGCGGGACCGGCCGAAACGAGTTGCGCGCCGTAGTGTTCGGTGACCACAACAAAGGCCACAATGACAAGGCCGACGATGGCGCTGAGGACCGTCGCCAGAAGCATGAGGATCTTGTCTTCGTGTTCGCTGAAGTCAATGCGGGAGGGGAGCGAGAAACGGGCAAGCCGCTCTCGCAAGGTAGGGGGCATCTATGCGTTAGGGTATCAACTGCTGGTTCGGACGGGGCAGGCGGGCCCCGACGGAGGTGCGCCAGTCTTTGAGTTGCTGGTGGAGGGAGGTAGCGCGGGCAGGTTCGGCGGAAGCGAGGTTCTTTGCTTCCGAGGGGTCGTTCGCAAGGTTGAAGAGTTCGAGACGGTTATCTTCGAAGTATTCGAGGAGCTTCCAGTCGCGGGAGCGGATGGAACTGACGGGAGTGGTGGTGGGGTAGTAATGCGGATAGTGGAAGTGAAGGGATTCGCGGGGGAGGCGAGCGGTAGGGTTGGCGAGAAGCGGCAGGAGGCTGAGGCCATCGTTGGCGGCCGTGGGCTGTTGTGCCCCGGTGGCCTGGCAGAGAGTAGGGAAAAGGTCAGTCAGGACAACGGGTTCGTGGGAGACGGCACCGGGGGTGGTGCGGCCGGGCCAGTGGATCAGGAGAGGCACGCGGATCCCGCCTTCGTAAAGGGAGCCTTTGCCGGAACGGAGTGGGGCGTTGGAAGTAATGCGGCGGCCGTCAGAGCCACTGAGATAGCCGCCGTTGTCGGAGGAGAAGATGAAGATGGTGTTGCGGTCGAGACGCTGGCGGCGGAGATGAGCGAGGATACGGCCAACGCTGTCGTCGAGGCTTTCGACCATGGCGGCATAAGTGGCGTTGGTGTGTGGGAGACCGGCTGCGAGCTTCTTTTCGTACCTGGCGATGACGTCGGATTTGGCTTCGATGGGGGTGTGGGGTGTGTGGTGTGCGAGGTAGAGAAAGAAGGGCTGTCGGCGGGCCGAGAACTTGTCGATGACGCCGAGGGATTCGGTGGTGAGCCGGTCTGTGAGGTATTCGCCGGAGGGGGCGGGGTTGAGGCCGGGGACATAGCGGAGTTCGCGATTGAAGAGGCCGCGGTAGGGAGCGAAGTAAGTGGGAGGTGCGCCCCAGAAGGTGCCGCCGATGTTGATGTCGAAGCCCTGAGTTTCCGGGTAATGGCCGGCGTCGCCGAGGTGCCATTTGCCGATGAGGGCGGTGGAATAGCCGGAGTCTCGTAGCGTTTCGGCGAGGGTGATTTCGGATTGGGGGAGGTTGGGCTCGGAGGGGGCAGGAAGCAGCGGGAGGTTGGTGGGTTGGGATTTGGCACCTTCATGCCAGATGGTGATGCCGAGGCGGGCGGGGTGCTTGCCGGTGAGGAGAGAGGCGCGGGTGGGAGTGCAGACGGGGGAGGGGGAGTAGGCATTGGTGAAGCGCATTCCAGTGCGAGCGAGGGCGTCGAGGTGGGGAGTGTTGTGGAGGCGGGAGCCATAGCAGGCGAGGTCGGCCCAGCCGAGGTCGTCAGCGAGAATGAGGACGACGTTGGGAGGAGGAGTGCCCTGGGGTTTGGGGGCAGCGAGGAGGGCGAGGAGTTGTCGGCGGGTCATCAGTACCCATGTTAGTTATGATGCTTTGGTGATGGAGAGAAGAAATTTTCTGAGTACGGTCGCGCTGGCCTTGCAGGCGCCAGAGCGCATTGGAATTGCGTTGATGGGGGGGAGTCATTCGCATGGGCTGGCGAAGGCAAAGGTGCTGCTGGAGGACCCATCGTACCGGGTGGCGGGGATCTGGGAGCCGGACGCGAAAGTTCGAGTCGGCTTTGAGGCATTGGGGATCCGGAGCCTGGAGCGGGAGGAATTATTGGGGGACAGAAGCATTGTGGCCGTGGCGGTGGAAGGCGATGTTGCGGAACAGGGCAAAGACGGGCTGGCGGCCTTGCAGGCAGGCAAGCATGTGCATGTGGAGAAGCCGGGCGGGCCGAGTCACGCAGTCTTTTTGAGGATGGTGGCGGAGGCGCAGCGGAGGCGATTGCAGTTGCAGACCGGCTATATGTGGCGTTACAATCCGGGCTTTGTGAAGGTGGTGGAGGCGGCCAGAAGGGGTTGGCTGGGGGAGATTTATCAGATGCACGGGATGATGAATACGCTGATTCTGGCGGAGCGGCGGCCGGATTGGGCGCGGTTTCCCGGGGGGCAGATGTTTGAGATGGGTGGGTACATGGTGGACGTGATGACGCGGGTATTGGGGAAGCCGGACAAGGTGACACCTTTCTTGCGAAGAGATGGGAAGTATGAGGACAGGCTGGAAGACAATACCGCGGCGGTGCTGGAATTTGGGCGGGCGATGGGGATCATCCGCTCGACGACGCTGCAACCGGGTGCGGGGGCGCAGCGGTGTCTGGAGGTGTATGGGACGAAGGGCAATGCGGTGTTGAGGCCGATTGAAGAGCCGGTGCTGGAGATCGATCTGGTGGAGGCGGTGGGGCCGTACAAGAAGGGACGGCAGCGAGTGGAGCTGCCGAAATATCAGCGGTATGTGGCGGATTTTGAGGACCTGGCGGCGGCGATTCGGGGGCAGAAGAAGCTGGTGGTTTCAGCAACGGCGGAAGCGCTGACGCATGAGACGTTGATGCGGGCGTGTGGGGGGTAGGGACTATTGCTGCTCCTGGAGCACGAGGCTTACTGACATCTCCCGATTGGTAAGATCCACAACCGCAGAAGCTTCCAACATCCGCTCTTCGAACTTATCTAAATAGAATTCCATTGCGCTCACGTTGTAGATCTGTCCGACGTAGGCAGGTACCAGGACTTCCCCATTTTCGTTTGTCTTCTCGCCCGAGAGCCGGAGTTGTCTGCCGGCGAGATCTTTCAATCGGACTTCTGCGCCTTGTTGAGGCTTGCCATCCGGTCTGAGAACACGGACCCGCAAAAGGGCAGGAATTCTTGGGGCACGGAGATCAATGTTGATTTCCTGAATGGACTCACTCTCGCCGAGAGGAACGGTCTGGCCCTCTGCATAGAGAGATGGGGGGTAAGGATTTTCGTCCTGGTCCAAACGGGCATTCACCCCGACAACATAGTGTCCGGAAGCCAGTGGCTGGAGCGTGTATTTTCCTTCGGAGTTGGTCAGGGATGTCCGCAGGGGCGATGCATCACGATTGCCATCTTCATCGATACCAAAAACCTGGACGGCGACACTCTGGACTGCCTTCCCATCGAGCCCGCGAACCATTCCTTGAATCCTGCCAGCAGGCCACATGGCGAGATCGCGAATCTCGCATGAGTTCGCTCGAATCTCAATTTCGCCAGGCACCTCCTTGACTCGCTGAATCACCCTGGTTTGGGGGTTGATCTCGAGTTTCCCCGACCCGCGGTGGTTGAACTCTTCATTGGGAACATAGCCAGCTTTGAATACTTCGACTTGATACTTGCCTGGCTCCAAACCCGAGAACTGGTAGCGGCCCTCTCCGTCCGTTATCGCCGTTATCGCGGAAAGGGTCTGGCGACTGCTCTTCAATTCCACTCTGACCTGGGGAAGGCCCTGTCCCTTTGTGAAGGGCCTGCTGCTTTTCCGAACTGATCCCACCAGGCGCGGCGATGAATCCTGCAGGAGGCCTCGTATCGCGTCGAGGATATGTTCATTGCCAGTCAATTGAAAGGTGGAATTACACGCGTTGATCTTGAAGGGCGGGCCCTCGGAAATGATGACGTACCGCTGTCCGGCTCGAAGCCTTTTGTAGCAACTTGTTCCCGGATTCGTCTCGATCCACGCTTCCTTCAGGCCATTCGGTACGTTCTGGAGCGCTTCTACCAGCGCAACCTTCGCCGGCCCGTTCCCCCAAGCTTCTCCGCTGTCCGTGATGACGTCTGCCACAAAGATGACGGTAGACCCACCGAGCATGGAGCAGGGCGTAAAACTCCCTCCGCAGAAACAAGCCCAAGCGGAAGGCAGAGTCAACACCAGAATCAAAGCTAGCCACATTGACCAGATGGACAACCAGATTCATGAAGAAGTTCCCGGGTGAGAAAACCCAACCTCATTCCCACCGGACTGCGGAGGCTCAGACATCAGAAAACGAAGCGGAGGCCGAGCTGCATCAGGCGCTGGTCGAGGGCCCCGGTCCAGGCGAAGCTGGGCTGGGAGACGATGGCACCGGCCAAGTCGACGGAAGCGTTGCTGGCAACATTCGTAACGTTGGTTCGGTTGAAGAGATTGGTGAATTCGCCGAAGAACTCGGCACGCATGCGTTCGCGGATCGGGAAGATGCGGCTGTAGCGGAGATCGAGTTGTTGGGTGTTGGGTCCGCGGTAGGTGTTGCGGCCGATGAAAAGCGGACGCTGGAAAGCGGTGCCCGCGGTGTTGTCACCGTTGAGGATGCGGTTGGAGCCAACGTTGAAGATGTCGCCGCTCATGGCGAGGAAGAAGAAGGAGAGGCGGTTGTTGTTGACAAGAGTCTGGAGTGCGCGGTTGTTGACGGTGTACTTCGATTCGTAGACCAGGCTGGTATTGAAGGAGTGGCGGCGGTCACTGAGGGAGTTGCCACGGTCCCGGCGGCGATTGGAGACGTCAGAAAGCAGGAAGGCACCGCTATCGATGTTGTTTTGCTCGGGGGCGTCATCGATGGCGTGGGCCCAGGTGTAAGAGGCGAAGCCTTCAAAATTATGGCTGAAGCGCTTGGCGAGGGTGAAGGTAGCACCGTTATAAGAAGAGTTGCCAACCGACTCGGCGAGAACGATGCCGTTGAAGCGGGGATCCCTGCGCTGGGTGCCGAAGATGGGGCGGCCGTCGGCGAGGGTGTTGCCGCTGGGAATGAGATTTACGTTGGAGTAGACCGGGAGGCCGGTGCCTTTGGTGTAGAGGTAGGTTGCGGTGAGAGTGAGATCGGAGGTGAGCTGCTGACTGATGGAGAGGTTGGCGTTCTGGGAGTAGAGAGTGCGGAAGTTGGGGCTGACACCGGTGATGTTCTGCGTACTCGCCTGGAAGCCAGTCGGGACGCCCGCAAAGACGTTCGGGAAGGTTGGGGCGAAGCTGGTGTTTGGCCCCGTGGCCACACTGAAGAATTGAGGTGAGCCATTGTTCAAAAGGGCGCGGCGGTAAGTGTCGGTTTGGGGAGCATCGTAGAACATACCGTAGCTGGCGCGGATGACGGTTCGCTGTTGTTTGCCGGGGGACCAGGCGAGAGCGAGGCGCGGGGCAAAGTTGTTACGATCAACGCGGAATTCGCGTGAGCCTTCATAGGGACTATCGGAGAAAGCGGTGGGCAGAAGGTAGAGATCGTAGCGGACGCCGTAGCTGAGGGTGAGGTTGGGCTTGAGCTTCCAGGAATCCTGGGCGTAGAAGTTCAGGAAGTTATGGTTGTAGTTGAGGCGGGGCTCACCGACTGTTTGGGTGAAGTTGGTATAGCTGCGGGGATTGCGGCCATCGCGGGCGTCGAGGAAGGCCTGGACAGACGGGAAGGTGTAGGTGGCCGCAGTCGCGGCGATTTGTTGATCGCGGATGGTGCGGTAGTTCACTCCGAATTTGAAGGCGTGGTTGCCGTGATTCCAGCTCAGATTTTCAGTGAATTCCGGGGCGAGTTCGCGGTAGATGAAGCCGACGTTGGTGGGGCCGCCGAAGAGGATCTGGTTGGGGATGGTGATGGCGGGGCCGTCACCCGTTGCGGAAAAGCGTTGGTTGCTTTGGTTGCGAAGAGGGGACTGGAGCCGGAATTCGTTGACGAGGTTAGGCGAGAGAGTGGAGATGAGCTGTGCAGCGAAAACATAGGAACGATCGACGAAGTTGAAGCTGCGCGTGGCAAGGGTGAGTCCACCGCCGGTGTTAAAGGGCGAGTCGTTGCGATGACCGTTGAAACGGAGGGCCAGGCGATTGTTGTTGTTGAGTTGAACGTCGCCGCGCACGAAGAAGAATTGAACGTCCTGCTCGAAGGGGATGGCTTCGCCGAGGCTACCGGGAAGGCCAACCGCGGAAAGGACTGAAGGGTTGACTGTGACGGGGCGGGGGAGATCCCGCTTGACCTTTTCCCAGGCCGCGTAGAAGAAGGCACGGTCCTGCTTGATGGGTCCGCCGATGCCGCCGAGGAGGGAATCGACATTTGTCTCGGGATTGGCAGCGGTAGGGGAGAGAAGGGCAGGGCGGGCGCTGAAGTTGGTACGGCGGAAGATGTAGGCGCCTTCGCCGTGATAGAGGTTGGTGCCGGAGCGGGTGATGGTGTTAAAAACGGTGCCGACAGAGTTGCCGAATTCGGCGGCGTAACCATTGGAGACCTGCTGCACTTCGGCGACAAAGGTGTTGGAAATGGGAATGAGGCGGATGCCGGCGCGATCGCTTTGGACATTGTTGTTGCCGTCGATCTGATAGTTGATGCGGTTGTTGAAGCCGTTGGCCATGACTTTGCGCGGCACGCCGAATTCGGTGTTGGGGCGGCCGGTGACGTTGGGCTGCACGAGGATGAAGTTGTAAGGATTGCGGGAGACGAGGGGGAGATTTTCGACGAAGTTCTTATTGAGGGTGGAGCCGAAATCGGTGCGGGCGGGCTCCGTGAAGGGAGGGGCGTCGCTGATGGTGATGGCCGTTTCGGTAGTGCCGACCTGGAGCTGCTGGTTGAGCACGACGACGGAGCCAGCGTTGATGACGATGTTTTCGCGGCGAGCGGTCTGGAAGCCGGCGGCCTCAATTTGCAGGCGGTAAGAGCCGAGCGGCAAAACAGGTAGCCGGTAGAGGCCTTCGGCGTTGGTGGTGGTGAGGCGGCGGAAACCGGTCTCCGTGTTATCGGCGGTGACCTGGGCATTGGCAATGACAGAGCCGGAGGCATCGGAGACGGTGCCCTCGATCTGTCCGTTGATGGCGGCCGCCTGGCTGAAAGCGAGGGGCTGAGAGGCGAGTAGCAGCAAGGTGAGAAACAAGAAGCGAAGCATATTGTCCTTAGCATCGACAGTTGTCGATGAATACAAATTGGATACAGCAACGGACGGCGAGGACTCAGGGAATTGCGAGAGTTTACAAATGCAGAATTCGCTGATTGCTACCGCGAAGCCGGAACAGAAACTGAATCCATGCCACGGTACGAGAACTGAGAAAGCTGCTGACAAATTGGTCCGCTGCCTTTCGGTTTGCCAATGAATAGGTAGGATCAGCGTGGATCGTAGAAGAAATACCGCTGAGCGAAACCCCGTTTTTCATGGCAACGCCGGCTTTTTTGACATGTGTTCCGCCATATGGGTAAATAGAAAGCGCCCGGCTACATCGCCGTTTGGAGGAGCATCGGCATCTTCGATAGGTGAGTTGGTGACTGGACGGAATTGTTACCTGCTTTTGAAATAAATAATGGGATGTTGGCGAAGCGAACCCTGCTAAAGTCGCGGTAGGACAGCTCAGGAGTGAGAACAGAGCGCAATGACGCGGCCGACATGCGATTGCTTGCCGCGAAAACGGCAGTTGTAACCGGGGTCGTTGTAGCGATTGCCGGCATCGGCGCGCTGATCGTGGTGACGTCTCAAGTCCTGCTGCTGGTGTTTGCCGGATTATTGTTAAGTGTCTTTCTCAGCGCTCTTACCGATGGGCTCGTGCGCTTATCGGGCCTCGGTCGGGGGTGGGCGCTGACGGTCACGGTGGTCGCGCTGGTTGCTGCGACGGGGGCAACCGGGTGGGCGCTTTGGCCGTCGATAAACGAGCAGGCGGATCAGTTGATCCACGATTTTCCGGCGGCGCTCAATGAGTTGCGCACCTGGGTGGAAGAGCGGGCCTGGGGCCGGTGGCTGCTCGGCAGCGTTGAGCCAGAGCAGATGGCTAACGGCCGGAACGTGATAAATCACGCAACCGGTGTCGTGGTTACAACTACCAGTGGATTGGGAGTAATCCTGATTATTCTTGTTATTGGGCTCTTTGTCGCGGCGCAGCCGGGGATTTACCAGCGAGGCCTGCTACGGCTTGTGCCCCTTGCGGGAAGGAAGCGGGCTGATGCCGTGCTGATCGAAATCGCCGGCATTCTGAAATGGTGGTTACTCGGAAAAATCCTTGAGATGATTTTTGTGGGCGTGCTGACGACCGTGGGGCTGTGGTTATTGGACGTGCCGTTGGCGCTGACCTTCGGTCTCCTTGCGGCGGCCCTTACCTTTATTCCGAACTTCGGTCCATTGCTATCCGTTCTGCCTCCCGCCATCCTGGCTCTGGCTGAGGACCCCATGCGGGCTTTGCAGGTGGGGGCGTTGTACCTGGCAATTCAAACCGTCGAGAGCTACGCACTCATGCCACTGATTCAGCGTCGAACTGTTTCAATGCCCCCTGCCTTGACCATTACCTCGCAGATTGTGCTCGGGGTCCTCTTTGGCGGCATCGGTCTGGCCGTAGCGACTCCCCTTACGGCTGCCGTCATGACGGCCGTCCAGATGCTCTATGTAGAAGACCTTCTGGAACGGGGCCAGGCGGGGGAACCGCAAGAAGCAGCTTAAGCTTCATCCCTAGTCTGGACGCATGCGGGGTTTGATATTGTGCAGGTAGTCAGGAAGCGAATGCACAAGGGATTCTGGATTTTCACGGTGGTTTGTCTGCTGGGCGCGGCGGAAGCGGTCGCGCCGTTGGGGAAGTATACGGCTGGGGAAAGACGACACTGGGCGTTTCAGCCGCGCAAGGAAGTGAAGCCGCCGGACTTTGCCGGGGAGAAGTGGGTAAGGAATCCGATTGATGCCTTTGTTCTGGCTGGCCTGAAGAAGGCCAAGCTCGAACCGGCACCGGAAGCAGACCGAGCGACTTTGATCCGCCGGGTGACCTATGACCTGCACGGGCTGCCGCCAACAGTGGAGGAAGTGAAGGCGTTTGTGAATGATCCGGCGCCGGACGCTTACGAGAAATTGATCGAGCGGCTGATGGAGTCGCCACGCTATGGGGAGCAGTGGGCGAGGCACTGGCTGGATGTGGTGCGATTTGCGGAGTCCGACGGTTATGAGTACGACACGCACCGACCGGATGCATTCCGCTACCGAGACTATGTGATTCAGAGTGTGCAGACTGACAAGCCTTATGACCAGTTTGTGAGGGAGCAGGTGGCGGGCGATGAGATGGAGCCTTCGACGCCGGAACTGGTGATCGCGAGCGGATTCAACCGCCTGGGGCCGCTGCGGAAGAATGCAGGCAATCAGGAAGTGGCCAGCTCACGCAATGAAGTGTTGACGGAGATGACGAACATTGTGGGGGCGGCATTTCTGGGTGTGACGGTAGGGTGTGCGCGGTGTCATGACCATAAGTTTGATCCGATCCGGCAGTCGGATTATTACCGGATGCAGGGGTATTTTGCGCAAACGCAGAGTCACGATTTTGTGATCGCGACGCCGGCAGAGCAGGCGGCGTGGAAAGCGAAGATGACGCCGATTGAGGATGAGATGAAGAAGTTACGGACGGCGATGCGGAAGGCACCAGAGGAAGAAAAGGGCAAGATTCTGGAGCGGCTGGAAAAGCTGGACGAAGAGACGCCCGCGCCGCTGACGGCATATTACGGAGTGAAGAATGTACCGGCGGAGATGACGCGGATTCACCTGCTGGGGCGGGGCGATTACCGGAGTAAGGAAGCGCCGGTGGGAATGCGGCCGTTGGGGATTGTGCTGCCGGAGGAGCTTCCCGAGTTGCCACTGGAAACAACGAAGCCGCGTACGAAGCTGGCGGAGTGGATTACGGACCCGGTGAATCCGCTGACGGCGCGCGTGATGGTGAATCGGATCTGGGGCTATCACTTTGGAAACGGCATTGTCACGACACCGAATGATTTTGGTCGCATGGGGACCAAGCCGACGCACCCTGAATTGCTGGACTGGCTGGCGAATGAGTATGTGGCGTCGGGGTGGAAGATGAAGCCAATGCACCGGCTGATGCTCTTGTCGAGCACTTACCGGCAAGCGAGCCGGACGCCGCAGGAGAAGGCGGCCATGGAAGTGGACCCGGCGAACAAGCTGTTGTGGAAGTGGAACCGGCGGCGATTGGAGGCAGAAGAGTTGAGAGACTCGATGCTGGCGGTGTCGGGGAAGCTCAATCTGAAAGCGGGCGGCCCGAGCGTGATGATGAAGATCGACCCGGAGTTGATCAAGGACCTGAAGCGGCCGCAGTATTGGGTGACGACGAAAGACGTGACAGAGCACTACCGGCGGACGGTGTATATGATCTACAAGCGCAATCTGATTCTGCCTTTCATGGCGGTGTTTGATTCGCCGGATACGCTGCTATCGTGTGCGCGGCGGGACCAATCGACCCATGCGCCGCAAGCGCTGGAATTGATGAACGGGGACTTTTCGAATGGGCTGGCCGTGGACCTGGCGAAGCGATTGCGGGAGTCCGGCCGGCCGATTGATTATGGCTTTGAAGTGATGGCGGGGCGTGCCCCGAACGAGCAGGAGCGCGCGGCGATGAAGAAATATCTGGATGACCCGGACCCGGCCGCGATGACGGAATTTGCCTTGACACTATTGAACTCGAATGCATTTTTGTACGTGAACTGAGATGAAAGAACATATTCGCTACGCCCGAAATCGCCGTGACTTTTTGACGGACTGCTTTTGTGGAGTTGGATCGCTGGGATTCGCTTCGTTGATGGCAGCCGAGCAGGCGCAGGCAGCGCGCTACAACCCGCTGGCGCCGAAGCCGCCGCACTTTCCGGCCAAGGCGAAGGCAATGATCTTTCTGTTTCAGGCGGGTGGGCCATCGCATCTGGAAACCTTTGACCCGAAGCCACTCCTGAACAAACTTGACGGGCAGAAGCGGCCGGCTGAGTTCGGCAATGTTGAGTACCAGAATGTAAACGAGAATTCGCGAATTCTGGGGACGAAGCGGACCTTTGCAAAGTATGGGCAGTCGGGGATTGAAGTGTCGGACTTGCTGCCGCATCAGGCGAAGATCGTCGATGATCTTTGCGTGATCCGGTCGATGCATGGCGATATGGTGGTGCACTCGGCGGCACAGTATCAGATGATGTCGGGGCGGGTGATTCCTGGGTTTCCCGCGATGGGAAGCTGGCTCGGTTACGGGCTGGGGACCGAGAGCGAATCGCTGCCGGCCTATGTGGTGATGCCGGACCCGAATGGGACTCCGGAGGCCGGGCAGCCAATGTATACAAATGGATTTCTGCCGGCAGCCTATCAGCCTGCGTTGTTCCGGGCCGGGAAGCGGCCGGTGTTGAATCTCGAAATTCCGCAGGGAGTGAGCCTGGAGCGCCGCCGCAAGACGATGGCGTTTTTGCGGGAGTTGAACGAAGCCGGGATGGTGGACGGCGAGGATCAGGAACTGGCGGCGCGGATATCGGCTTACGACACTGCATTCCGGATGCAGACGGAAGCGCCCGAGGTGTTTGACCTGACGAAGGAATCGCAGGAGACGCTGGACCTTTACGGCGTGGGCAAGCCGGAGACGGATGACTACGGGCGGCGGTGTTTGTTGGCAGCCCGGCTGGTGGAGCGGGGCGTGCGGTTTATTTGCGTCGTAGCCGGTGGCGGCGGTGCGGAGACCGAATGGGATGCTCACAGCGATATCGAGAAAAATCACTTGCGGATGGCATCGCTGACAGACAAGCCAACGGCGGCGCTGGTGACGGACTTGAAGCGGCGCGGTTTGCTGGATGAAACGATCGTGTTGTGGGGCGGGGAGTTTGGCAGATCACCCGAGAGCGAGCGTGGCGCGGGCCGGGACCATCACAATACGGGATTCTCGATGTGGGTGGCAGGCGGTGGTTTCAAGGGCGGCATGACTTATGGGGCGACGGACGATATCGGGCTCAAGGCGACCGAGAACCCGGTACACTTCCGCGACCTGCATGCGACGCTACTGAACCAGATGGGGCTGAGCCAGGATCAGTTGAGCTATCTGCACCAGGGACGGCGCGAACGGCTGACCGAAGTGCATGGCCGGATCATCAAAGAAATGCTGAGCTAGGCTACCAGGCCTCGCGGTTGGTGATGGTGACGCGGAAGACGGGCTTGGCTTTTTCGGCCGGGTCCATGGTGAAGGTTTGGGCGGATTTTGCCGGGTCATAATCGCGCCAGAGCCAGGTGAGAGATTCGGGCAGATCCATGGCTCCCTGGGCGATGGCGTGCATGCTGGTGCCGAAGCGGAAGTGGAAATCGTATTCGCGGAGCTTGAGTGTGTTGGCAAGCATGATGTTGCTGAGCGGCCAACTGCCGGCGCGGCTTTCGCCATCGTCGGCACCGTCAGAGAGCCAGATGCGGATGTTCTTTTTGGGTTCGCGGCCAACACGGTAGGGAACGATGTAGCCGCCGTCCTGATTCTTTTCCGGGTGCCACTGGAGGGCGGCATAGCTGCCGATGTGGGAGAGGACGCGGCTGAACTGATCGGGGAAATACCAGGCGACGTTGAAGGCGCAGATGGCACCGGAAGAAGCACCGGCCACGGCGCGGGAATAGGCGTCTTTGCGGAGTTTGTGGGTCTTTTCAACGTCAGGGAGGATCTCTTCGAGAAGGTATTTGCCATAGGTATCGGAGACCGTGTCGTACTGGACACTGCGCATGCGGGGGCCGCCTTCGCCGGGCTGGATGAGGACATGGACCATGGGTGGGATGAGGCCTTTGGCGACGAGGTTATCGGAGACGATCTGGAGGCGGAGGCGCAGGAGGTCCTGATTGCCGACGATCGATTCACCGTCCTGCCAGACCATGAGCGGTGCGCCGTTGGCGGTGTCGATGCCGGGGTTGGTGTAGACCCAGTAGTTGGCAGTCATGCCGGGGTAGATTCTGGAAGCGAGGGTGCGTTTCTCCGATAGAGTGCCGCGGGGGACACCGGGCTGGGGATAGGAATCGGGGTTGTAAGCGGCGACTTCATATGCGCCGATGAGCGTGCCGGCGGCGTCGTGATAGTGGTACTGGTGGGTGCGGCCGAGGCGGAGGGTTTTGAGCAGGTAGTAGTAATTGGTGCCCTGGACCTGCTGCATAGGCAGGGGCGGACCTTTGTCGATGGAGACGGTGGCGGGAGTGGCGCTCTCTACAGCGAAGAAGAAGTCCTGCCCCCAGACGAGGACGCCATCGCGGCCTTTGAGCAAGGGCAGGCCTTTGCCGAGGAGGTCTTTGAGTTGAGGAGAGTTGGTGCGGGCGGCATCGACGATTTGCTGGAGGGGGTGGATCTGGGCCGAGGCGAAGAGGGTAGTGAGGATGAAGAGAGCGGAGAGTTTCACGAAGCTAATCCTTTCAAAAAAACAGGCCCGGCGGGGCCCCACTGGCCTGCGCCGGCATCATAATTGGCACGATGTCGGGGAGCTATCCGGGTTGTGGAAGCGCCTGAATACGGGCGGCAACAGGATCGGTCATGCTGCTGGGGATAAGGTTGCCGGGGAAGGGAGTCCGGTAACTATTGGCGGCGGTGGAGACGGTCTGAAAGCTGGCGAGAGCCGTGGCGCGAATGCGGAAGATCTCGTGGTTCAAGAAGAAGAAGGTCTTGTTGCGGCCGCCGTAGAGTTGGGGAGTGTAGACGGGGCCGCCGATGGAACCGCCAGCATCATGCTTGCGGCTGGTGGGGCGGATGTGGGTGAAGGTGCGGTGGGCGTAGAGGGCTTCATTGGCGAAGTACTCATAAGCGGTGCCGTGGGTGGAGTTGGTGCCGGAGCGGCTGATGGAGTGGAAGAGACCCCGGCGACCTGGCCCAATTCGGCGGCATAGCTGGAAGTCTGGAGCGAGAATTCGATGATCATTTCGACCCAGGCCTGGCTGACGGAGCTGGTCCAATCGGTGTCGTTGGAAGCGGTGAAGTCCTGGCTTTCCATGATGACCTTGAACGGATTGGCCTGTGCGCGGTTGCCGTTGGCGTTGCTGGGCGGTTATTGGGCGAAAGCGAGCCCGAGGGCAGCCATGATCCCCCAGCGCCAGATGCACAGGCGCATGATTCAGCCTGACGATATCAGAAGGGCCGTCTGGGGGGTGCGGGTTTGGTGCTGATGGTGGTGATGTACGCGGTTCGGATCTGCTCGCGGTGGGCAGGATCGACGGTGAGGATCTGGTGCAGGCCGCTAGGGTTGGGGGTGTGGCGCGTCTGGCCGTTGGAATCAACCTGGATGGAGCCGGGGCCGGAGAGCTTGAACCAGGCTTCCTTTGTGTTGCCAGCGTAGAGAGCGGCGAGAAGGCCCTGGGCGGGGGCGTCGTAAGGCATGGGCTGATAGTTCTTGTAAGCCTCAACGAGAGGATGGACCGGAGCCCAGGTGAAGGCCGATTCGAGCTGGTCGCCAGGGAAGGGGATGCGAGCGCCCAACTCTGTACCGACGGCGACGAGGGGTGTCGGCCATTGGGTGAAGAGAGCCTGGGCGGCGGCGATGTCCGCCTTGATGCGAGGATCGGGCGCGCCACCTTCATAGGAACCGATGGCGGCAACGAGGAGGCCCACGCGTTCTTTGATCAGATTGGCGGCACCTTCATGGCGGAGGAGTTGAACGAGGTTGGTGGCCGGGCCGGCGAGGACGATCTTGCCATCGCCGGCCTTCTGGGAGAGCAAGGCGTTGCGGTAAAGAATCGTGGGGTCCGCAGTGTCTAGAACGGATTCGATGGAGTGGCGGAAGATGGGCTTGCCGGAATCGTCTTTGAGCGAGAGAGGAGTTTTGAGAAGTTTCGAATTCGAGGCGAGAGGCTTGGCTTCGGAGGCGAGCCCTACCGGGGCTGTTGCGCGGAGGGGACCTGTGGCGGGTTCGCCCGAATAGGTGCGGGCCAGGACTTCACAGAAGGCTGCGGCTTCCAGCGACGAATGGCTGGTGGCAGTGGCAATGACCCGCCCCTTGGGACCCAAAGAATGGAGCAAGCCGAGCGCGAGTATGGCGTCGATGCCGGAACCGAGGTCGCTATCGAAAATGATGCCGGGAGGCATCACGAAGCCGCCGCGCCGGGGTGGCGGCGGAGGTGGAGGTTTAGGAGGAGTTTGCTCCTGCATCAGGCAGTCTCCAGCCCCGTGAGGCGGCCGGAAGAATCGCCGAAGCGTTCGACTTCAACGCCCATGCGGTCCATGAGGCTGAGGTGGAGATTGCAGAAGGGAGTTTCCCGACGGAAGACGATGCGGCGGCCGGGCTTGATGGTGCCGCCGCCGCGGCCGATGAGGATAGTGGGAAGATCTTCGTGCAGGTGGCGGTTGCCGTCGCTCAAGCTGGCGCCGTAGACCATCATGAGGTTGTCCATCATGCGGCCGCCTTCTTCTTGAATTCCTGCGAGCCGACCAACCCAGTCGGCCAGGTTGCGAGCGTGATACTCGTTGATCTGCGTGACTTTGGCGAGCTGTTCCATGTTGCCACTGTGGTGGGTGAGCGGGTGGTGGCCATCCGAGATGCCGATTTCTCGGTAGGGGCGGGAGGTGCCTTCCCGGGTAATCATGAAGGTGACGACGCGGGTGAGATCGGCGCGGAAAGCGGCGGTGAGCATGTCGGTGAGGAGTTTGAAGTGCTCGCCGAAGTCAGCGGGTGCACCGGCGGGTTTGGCGATGCCGGGGTCAATGGGGGCTTCATCGGCGGATGCCCGCTGGAGTTGTTGTTCGATGGAGCGGATGCCGGTGAGATATTCGTCGAGCTTGCGGCGGTCGGTGGGGCCCAAATCTTTTTTGAGGGAGCCGGTGCTTTCCTGAACGAAATCGAGAACGCTGGAGCGGAGCTGCTGGCGCTGGAGGCGTTCGGCGGGGCTGAGGCCGGCATTGGCACCAAAGAGGCGCTCAAAGAGCATGCGCGGGTCGAGGATGGGGGGCAGGGGCTGGGTTTCGCTCTTCCAGGCGAGGTTGTTGGTGTAAGCGCAGGAATAGCCGGAATCGCAGCTTCCGGACTGGCGGGGATCTTCCATGCCGATTTCAAGCGAGGGGAGGCGGGTGGAGGAGCCGATGCGGCTTGCCACGAGTTGGTCGACCGACATAGGGCCGTTGACGAAGATGTCGGTGGCCGTCTTGCGGACATGTGCGCCGGTGAGGTAGTTGGCGGAGCAACGGCCATGGTCGCCCGCGCCATCGAGCAGGGGCCGCGCATAGTTGTGCGTAAGGTTGCCGAGCATGGTGATGTCGTCCCGAAAGGGTTCGAGCGGTTTGAGGATACGCGGGAATTCCTGGTGGGGGCCGGTGTAATCCGGATTCCAGTTGGCCATGTCGACGCCGTTGGGCAGATATAGGAAGACCATGCGGACGGGGCGCTTGTTGGTCGTCTGAGCCATGGCCGGCTGCATGGCGTCGAGAAAAGGCAGACCGATACTGACGCCCAGGCCTTTGAGCAGGGAGCGACGGGCCATGGATTTACGGGAAACGAAGTTCATTGAGAAACCTCAGAGGCAGCCTCAGGCCGCCGGGATTGGAAGGGTAAACTGCGCACGATCTCGAAGACCAGATCCTGGAAGAGAAAACCACTCGATTGCCATTTCTGGTGGATCGCATTGAGGGTGGGGCGGTCCTTGGAATTGGTTTCGCGACCGAGGGCATAGGTCAGCATTTTGGTGGACAGAGCCTGGGCAAATTGCGGGAGTTTGCGGAGCAAGGCGGCGCGCATTTCGGAAGGGCCGTCGAAACTGGTTCCATCGGGCAGGATGCCGGTGGCGTCAACAGGGAACTTGCCGTCGGTGGTGCGCCACTTGCCGATGGCGTTGTAGTTTTCGAGAGCAAAGCCGAGGGGGTCCATCTTGGAATGGCAACTGGCGCAGCCGGGGTCGGCGCGGTGCCTTTCCATCTGCTGACGCAGAGAGAGGGAAGTGCCGGTTGCGGCATCGTCAATCAGCGGAACGTTGGCGGGTGGCGGCGGGGGAGGCGTACCGAGGATGTTCTCAAGGATGTAGCGGCCACGGAGAACAACGGAAGTGCGAGTCGGGTAGCTGGATACTGCCAGAACACTGCCGTGGGTGAGGACGCCGCCCCGCTGCGGGTTGTCAAGTTCGACGCGGCGGAAGTTGGAGCCGGTGATGCCAGTGAGGCCGTAGAATTCGGCGAGGGTCTGATTCAGGAAGGTGTAACGGGCGTCAAGGAATTCCGTGATGGGACGGTTCTGTTTGACGATCTCGTTGAAGAGTAGGGCAGTCTCCGTGCGCATGGCTTCCTTGAGTTCGGGTGTCCATTCCGGGAACTTTTCGGGAGCGGGTTGGATGGAGTCGAGGTTGCGGGTCTCAAGCCACTGGCCCCCGAAATTTTCGGCGAGTGCGATGGCACGGGAGTCGGCGAGCATGCGCTTGACCTGCGCGTCGAGAATGGCTGGGGTGCGAAGTTTGCCCTGCTGGGCCAGGTTGAGGAGCTCATCGTCGGGCATGGAGCTCCATAGGAAATAGGAAAGCCGGGAGGCCAGTTCGACGTCGGTGACGCGGCGGGGCCCGGAAGCGTTGGCGGGGTCTTTCTCGATGCGGAAGAGGAAGTCTGGCGCAACCAGCAGCGCGGTCAAGGCGCTTTGGACGGCCTGCTCGCCCGATAAGCCAGCAGCCTTGGCGCGGCTGGCGACTTTGACCAAGGGAGCCAGATCCGAGGGGCCAACGGGGCGCCGGTAAGCGCGGCGGGCCAAGCCGGAGAAGATTTTTTCAAAGCAAGCCGAGCCGCCGGAATCCGGATCGCAGACGAGGATTTTGGCACGGCTGGCGGGTGGGGCTTTGCGGGGCTCAGGGCCCAGAAAGCCGAGGTACTGGGGGTACTTGTTGGACTTGGGATCGAAGGCTTCCTGGGGCGGCAGTTTTGCTCCCTCTTCGTCATTGGCAAAGCCGAGCCGGAATTGATGAACGCCTTCGCTGAGCGTGACGCGAAACTCGCGCATTTCAAAGGGAGAGAAATAGACAGTCTTGGGGGGGGTGGAGGGAATCTCCTGAGAATAGACAACGTTGCCATCCACCCAGAAGGTGAGCGTGACGGGCTTGCCGTTAAGCCGCTGGCCGGCAAGACCAGCCTGAATCACATATTCGCCGTCATGGTCGACGCGGTGCTTGACTTCAATGAAGCTGTTGCCGGCACGACGGGCGCTGCCATTGGTGCCGGTAAAGGGGACGCCCTCGCGGTAATGCTCGTCATCGGCATAGGATGCGGAGACTGCCTTGGGCGTTTTGCCGATGCCTAAGGCGCGACTGGCAATTCTTTCGGCGGCATCGAGGTATTTTTCGACCAGCAAAGGGGAGACCGTAAGCACTTCGCCGATGTTGTCGAATCCAGCGCCGGAATCGTCAACTGGAAATTCCTGTTGGGCCTGGAAGTCCACGCCGAGGAGGTCACGAATGGTGTTGCGATACTCGGCCCGGTTGAGGTGGCGGGCGGTAATGCGGCCGGGTTCGGGTTTGGCGTTGCGATCCTGGCGCTCAAATTCGCGGGTGAGAAATTCCGTGACGGCGGCCAGGTTGGCGGGCTTGGGGACACCAGGGGGAGGCATTTCGCCGCTGTGAATCATGCGGAGGGCGCGTTCCCAGATCTCGCGCTGCTGGCTGAGACTCGCCGTGGTGGTGAGACCGGTGAAGCTGACTTCACCGGAGGCACCGTTCTGGTTGTGGCAGGGAGTGCAAGATTTCTGAACGATCGGCGAAATCTGCTTCTCAAATTCCGGAGCAGCGGTTTGAGCGAAGCCAGAGACGCCCAAAACGATGAGGCCGGGGAGGAAGAATCGGTTAAGGGTCAGCATGTGTTGGGTTGGCGCGATCTGAACAGATTATATTGCAGGGACAGACAGGCGAACCCTATCGAAAGGTGGGTTGAAGAGGCGGGAGAGCCTGATAGAGTTTTTGACGAAGGAGAACAGGAACAATGGCGAAGTGGTGGATGTTGGCATTGATGACGGTAGCTGGATGTGCGTTGGGTGCAGATGACATTGTGGTGTGGCCGAATGGCGCACCGGGTTCCGAGGCTAAGGCTGGAGATCCGGTCATTCGACTGAGCAACGGGGAGCGGGTAGTGTCGAATGTGCATAAGCCGGTGCTGATCCCATACTTGCCAGCGGCAGCGACTGCAACCGGGGCGGCGGTGATAGTGATTCCAGGCGGGGGGCACCGGGAGCTTTGGTCTGATCATGAGGGGCACAACGTGGCACGCTGGCTGGCCGAGCATGGCGTAGCGGCGTTTGTATTGCTGCACCGGCTGGCACGGGAGAAGGAATCCACGTACAAGATTGAAGTTGAGTCGCTGGCCGATACCCAGCAATCGATCCGGATCTTGCGGAGCCGGGCTAAGGAGTGGGACCTGAATCCTGACCGAATCGGCGTGATGGGGTTTTCCGCGGGCGGGGAATTGGCGGCGCTGGCGGCTGCGAGGTATCAGGGGGATGAGGCAGCACTGTTGCGGCCCTCGTTTCAGGCGTTGATTTATCCGGCGATTCCCAAGGAGATGAATCTGTCGAAGGATACGCCACCGGCCTTTTTGGCTTGCGGGGAGAATGATCGCTTAAACATCAGCCAGGGATTGCCGGAATTGTATCTGGCGATGAAAAAGGCCGGGGTCTCGGCGGAAATGCATGTTTATGCAAAAACGGGGCACGGATTCGGCTTTCGCCCGACGAACAAGGGCGCGGTTACCGGATGGACGCAGCGGTTCCACGAATGGCTGGGGACGATCGGGATGTTGAGCAAGGACTAGAGCTCGATGATTCCGCGATTGAGCGCGGCAACGGCGGCCTGGGTGCGGTCTCTGACATTGAGGTGGCTGAGGAGCATATTGATATGCCATTTGCCGGTGCCCTCTGTGATGCCGAGCGAATCTCCAATCTGGCGGTTGCTCAGCCCCTTCACAATGAGATTCAGAATGTCGAGTTCACGGCCGCTGAGGTCGCAATTGGAGAAGTCTTGCCGAGGCTGAACATTTCCGGACTGGAGCCCTGGGGGAGACGCCAGACCTCACCGCGGCGGGAGATCCACGTTGAGCCATCGAGGGAGGAGAGAATGGCCCGGCTGGCACTCGTTGGCAGCTTGGGATGAAGAAGAATCTCGGCACCTTTCAGATCCGCGCGAAGCGCCCCCTGATTGGAGGCAGCAATGATGCGACCGTCTGCCGCAAGGCGGAGGCTCAATACCGCAGCTTCCGGCAGGCTCGCCGTGCGGTCGAGGCGGCGAATGGAACCGCTGGGTTTGCGGAGGAAGAAGCCCCGGTCCGTGCCAATCCAGAGATTCCCATCCGGATCTTCCAGCAGGGCGGGGATGAAGCCATTCGTCAAGCTGGAAGCGGGGTCAACACGCTCGAAGCGTCCGTTGGACAATCGAAGTACCCCGCCCCCTTCCGTCCCGATCCAAAGGCCGCCATTTCCGGCGGGGTAAAGAGAGAGGATGCTGTCGTCTTTCAGGGCGGGAGTATTCGAGCGGCCCGCTTGAAGTTAGTCGAGGCCGTTCACCGTCTCGTCTGGCCGGGGCGAAGAAAACCATTTCTGCAATACCATCATGGCCGGCTTGGCCCACGGCACCATACCGTTGTTGGGCAGCTCATGGTCCGAATCCGTTTCGATCTTCCACCAATACACACCGGCAAACCAGGGTTTGTTGTAGAAAGCCTGGAAGACGGCTTCATAGCAGCGGGCCTGCTCTTCGAGTGACAGAGGCTGCGGGGGATGGTCGGCCCAGGGAGTGCGATGGGAATCGACAGCGGAAGCAAAGCCGGCCTCCGTCAACAATACCGGCCTTTGGAAGCGGGCGGCGACCGCTTCCACTTTGGTCACCACCGCGGAAGCATCGTAATCGCCGGAAAGCGGGTAGTAGTTGTCGAGGCCGATATAGTCCAGTGCATCCCAGAATCGAATGGATTCAAATTCCTGGCCATGATTGGCGGCGTAAACAAGCGGGCCGGAGTAAAGCTGGCGGACGCGGGCAATGATGCCCCGCCAGGCGGCTTCGTGGCCGGTGAAGTTTTCCAACTCCACGCCAATGCAGAGCGTATCGGCATGCAGCCGCTGAGCCAGCCGTGCGTAGTGCTCGATGAATGCTCCGTATTGCTCGAACCACGAATCCAGCGCTGATGGCGCAATTTTCAACTTCCCTGGTTGTGGCCAAAGCTGCGGCTTGAGCAGTACCTTCATCCCGAGCGAGTGAGCTGAACGGATCATGATTTCCACGCCGGCGTCACTTTCCCAGGATGACCGGCGGGCCGTGGCAATCCGGAGAGTTTGGCGGTCCATGCCGCCGTAGGGAACGATCGCGACGGAATCAATGCCGTAGACCGGCAGACGCTTGAGCAGCGCGCGAGCCTGCTGGGTTTCATAACTAAAGCCGTTGGCGGTGAAGTTCACTCCGCGGTGGAAGTAATGCCTGGGGAAGGCCGCCTCTGTCCTGGGAAGGGGAAGGCTAGTCAGTACCGCTTGCACCTCCGCCTGCCGCTGGTCCTGTTGCCATTGGCGCGATTCAAGGAGCAGAAAATAGATCCCTGTCGAGACCAGCAGCCCAGTGGCAATGGCACGGAGGGAGATGCGAGTGGGCAGGGCTGGAACGCGGAGTGGCAGCAGCGCGGGAAGGATCAGGAGCGCGGCAGTCGCCAAGGCGTAGGGCAACGAACGGGTCCAGTTGGAGGAGAAGGCGAAAAGGATCGAGGCTGGGAATGCGAGGCCCAAAGCGATCTGAGTGATTCGGGCAGGATAAGTGCCTGGGAGTAATTCCAAAGATTGGCGGACACCAGTCCAAAGGATTACAAAACCAATCAACGCTGGCAGCACATTGTGCTCGAGCGGTGCGCCTCGCAAGAGCACGCCACTGAGCCAGCTGCTCATCAATACCAGCCCGAACAAGGCGGTGGCGCGGCTGGCCAGATCCCCCATCCGCGAGCGAAGCAGGCTGAGGAGAAGATAGCCAATGAGACAGATGAGAATGCTGGATGCATGGTGGGTAAAGGCACCTCGACGACCGGCGGCTAGAAGATATGGCTCGATACGCAGGGGGCCGAACTCCGTACGGAGGAGCCAGGATTCAAACCAGGCAGGCAGGACCCTGACCCAGAGTTGGGCGAAAATCGCAAGGGGGTAAAAGGTGGCAATCCAGTACAGGGTCGAAAGCAAGGTGGTGGAATGCTGCTGCACTATGGCCTCCTGCTGAGCCGCTGAAGCAGGTCTCGCTTGAAAGCGGGCTTGGCGGCGAAGCAATAGGTGACGCTGGGTTGATCCGGATGCGCGGGTGTAACGAGCAGGTAAGGTTTTGATGGGAGGGTAAGCGTGTCGTCCGGAGCGGTGGCAATTCTGGCTTGGAATCTTTCGCATTCCAGGCTTGCGGGAGCGACGAGATAGCCCACGGCCAAGGTGTCGAAGGGATTGAAGCCGGGGGCGCCGAAATCGCGTTGCCAGAGATTGTGCCAGTCCTGGGCGGCAGGCAGGAGCCAGCGCATCCCAGGGTTGGCGGTGGTGGAGTTGAGGTCCTCTGCGTTGAGCCAGACACCGGAGGAGATCTCCCAAGGTGCCAAGACAAGTGGGACCTTCGCTTCGAGCAGGACGCGGAAGGCTTCCGGGTCGAGTTCAAAATTGAGATCGCGAAAAGGCTTCTTTTGAAGGGGGCCGGCGCGGAAGACCTGCCCGGGGCGGCGGCCTGCTACGGCAATTACCTTGTCGATGCGGGGTGCGAGATCGGGATGGTTTTTGAGCAGCGTGGCGAGGTTGGTGGCCGGGCCGAGAACGAGGATCGTGAGGCGAGTCTGGCGCAGTGCGCCAGCGAGGGCGCGGCTGGCGGCGGTAGCTTTGCCGAGTTGGCTGGCGGATGCAGCACCGGTGTAAACGGGCGTGCCCTTGGGGGCAAAGCGGCGGACGATCTCGCGACCGATGCGGTTTGCCGTGGGCAGGTCTGCATTGCCAAAGACGATGCTGACGCCGCGGATGTCGAGTTCCGGGGAGGCGAAGGCTTGTAGTAGCGCGAGGCCATCATCGACTTCATGGCCACCGGGAGCGACGGAAGGGTCAGTGTCGATCCAGACCGGAATGCGGGGCTGCGCAGCGAGGAGCCAAGGCAGGAAGGCGAGCAGGATCAGGCAGCGCATACGAAGGTCCTTGAAAGGCTGAGCCAGTAAGATTTCTGATCGAGGTTGGCAGTGAGGGGGAGTTGCGCCACACCGATCAAACGCCGCATGAGTTCCGCGCCGGCGAAGGCACGAGCAAGAGTCCAATCGATATCGTGGCGGTAATGCTCCATGACGAGCGGCCAAAGTTCTTCTTTGCCCATGAACTCGAGGTGGGCGAGGAAGATGCCGAGATCGTACTCGGCGGGACCGAGGAAGCAGAATTCCGGATCAATCACGTGCAGACCTTTGGACGAGGAGAGCCAACTGCCGGGGAAGAAGTCTCCGTGGAGGAGCACCGGGCCGTCGGCGAGGTAGAGCTTGCCCAAGTCGTGGACCCGTTCGCAATAGGCTGTGTCGGCCTTGAGATCCGCTGCGGCAGCGGAGAGGCCGGGGGTGATGGCGTCGAGGTCGAGGCCGTTGTCGGGGCGCAGCGGGAAGTCGTATTGGTGCTCGTGATTGAGGGAGCGCATGGCCCGGTTAGCGAAAGTGGCGTGTTGCGCGGCAGGCAGCGACAGGTGGTGGAGGGCGTTGAGATAGGCAGTGAGTTCGATTGCCTGGGAGGTAGTGAGAGGTTGGGTCTGGTCGGCGGCTCCGCTGATGTCTTCGAGCCAGAGCAGGTGGGACTCCGGGTCGTAGCCATGAAGCAATGGCATGTGTGAAGCGATTGCAGCAACGGGAGCGATGGCCTGATAGAAGGCGGCTTCGATGGTGGCGCGCTCGATGGGGGCGGGGATGCTGGGGTACTTGACGACAAAGGGGCGGGACTGTTTGAGGATATGAGAAGACTGGCTGGACCGGATGCGGACGGTCTTGTTCATGTTGCCACCGGTGATGGAATCGGCGGAAAGAAGCGGCAGATCGATGGGCCAACCAAGATGGGTGATTTGAGCTTCAATGGCTGCGAGGTCAATGGGGTCGAGGATGAAGGTCAAGAAGGAAACGTCTCCATGCTCTGAGTGTCGCAGAGGGGCATTACGGCTCAACGAGGATGACGTTGCGGATGCGGAAGCTCGCGTAGGGGGTGCGGACGAGCAGGCCGCGCAAGATTGTTTCGGCCTGTTGGCGCTCGAAGCGTGTGCGGGAGCAGCCTAGCAGCAGGACGTGCTGGTTGCCGCGGGTATCGTTGATTTCGGCCCAGGC
>CAZECF010000016.1:40206-43349 GCA_964510335.1 uncultured Bryobacter sp.
AGTTCTGATGCGAGCGAAGCGTTGATTTCCTGCTCGCGTTGAGCCAGGAGTTGCTGGCCGAGGCCATCGGGATGGGCCGTCAGTGCAGGAGCGGGGCTGGAGTTGGCCGGAGCCCCCGTAACGACGGGAAGAGGCAACTGGGAACTCATGAAGACCAGACGCTGGTCGCCGTCTTCCCGAATGCCAGCGAAGGCGCGGGTAATGCGGAAGCCCGGTTGGACGAGGCGGCTGATCTCGGATTCGAGTTGGAGGGCGCGACCCACGCGTATGCCTACCGGACGGGATGTGCGCGCCAGCGCGCGGGCCTGGCAGCTTGAGCGGCCAAAGAATAACTGGTCGTCCATGTTGGGGTCGGGGGCGACAACCATGTCGAAGCCGCGGTTGGTGACGGGCCCCTTGGGATCTTCTGCTACGCAGTAGACATCGCCATCGGTGTAGATATCGGCACCGACAATGGATCCGCGGCTACAGGGGCCACCCCAGGGAGCGTCTTCGAGTTCGAGCGGAGGGGCGGGACCCGTTGCGCCGGCGGGCTTGAGGAGGCCGATGTCGAGGACATTGCCGCGCAGGCGGACGAGTTGGACGCGGAAGCCGGCAGCGGCGCGGGCGTTGAGACGCGACTTGTGGCGGGATTGTTGGTTGGGGGCGTCGCTTTCCCAGACGAATTCTGCGGCGGTCGGAGCTGGGGGGCCGAGTTCGACGAGAGCCGAGTCGAGGGTCATGGGGATGGCGCGGCGAGCGCGATTCTTTGCGTCGGCGTCATTGAGCATGTGTTCCGGCCAGCCGCGGCGACGGGCAGTGCGGAAGACGCGGTAGTCCACTTTGTCGGCGTCGCTGACGCGTTCGAAGGCGGCGTGGAAGTAGTCCCCTTCCCAAGCTGTAAGGGTCAGACGGAAGCCGTCCCTGCCGTAGGCCGCTACGATCTTTTCGACGCCGAGATGCGTGCGGGTGTGGAGGAAACGGTATTCCCGGGCGGGGGCTGGCTGGCCAACGGGCCGGTGCATGATGACGAAGACATGGCCGCCGTGATCGACCAGACCCGGGACGTAGGGTTTGCGCTGCAGCAGGGTATTGAGTAACGGAGCGTGGCCGCCCATGATGGCCCCTACTTCAAAGCCGCGGGCTGCCAGTTGATTGACGTTTTCGGCGAGGCTGCCATCCACGTCGCGTTCAAAGTCGAGAAAGGTGGTGGGTACGACGACGCGGTGCTCGTAGGAGACGGTGTGGGGTTGGGCTGCAAGGTTGGAGTAGTGGAGGCAAAGAATCGTGAGGGTGAGGATGAGATTCCTGTGAATTTGGTTAGAGGGCATAGGAAGGGGTTTTGGCCAAGATAGCAGAGCGTGGCTGGGAACAAAAGACCACCCAATCCCTTTCAATTTCATGAGGATAAGACGGTTGAGCAGTTCATACCATCCGATACTGTTTGCGAACTTCAATCACTTGACCTGCCAAGCCCGCTAGAGGGCATCCACACATCTTCACTCTTTTGGCCAGTAACAATTTTGGAGTATGGCTAGTCTATGAAGTTGCGTTGTCGCACTCTCTACTCGCAATCTTTACTTGACAAACACCGGGGTCGCGTGAAAGATAGGGTTGTCATTAGCAGTGGTGATGACCATATATGGTCACTATTTACAGGAATGCCGTTATTCGGCTGGTAGCGGGAAGAAGTGAGTGTATTCTCGGCGTAGATCTTCCAATCTGCAGCGGGCTGGCAATTTAAGTGGTCTCCGTTGGGGGCCAAAACTTAGAGAGATTAAAATGAATACCTTTCAATCACTTAAAGCCAAGGCTGAGCAAGCGTTTGAGCAAGGGCAGATGGCCATCGCCCGCCAGTATCTGCGGGAGATTTGGAAAATGAAGCCAAGCTCGGCTACGGCCGGCTTCATTCTGAATTGTCAGTCGCGCTACCGGGACATTTGGCCGGTGAGTTCATACCGGGTAGCGGTGCTGCGGTCGTTTACGGTGGAACCTTTAGTGCCGTTATTGCGAGCCACTGCGATGCTGGAGGACCTGGATGTTTCGATGGAAGTGGGGGTTTTTCATGCGTATTCGCAGGAGCTGCTCGAAGAAAGTAGCTTTCTGTACCGGACACAGCCGCAAGCCGTAATTTTGGCGGTGCAAACCCGGGACCTTGTGCCTGACCTGTGGGAATCATTCAGCAGCCTTGAAGCCGATGAAGCTTCTAAAATCGTGACGCAGGCGTTGAGCCAGATTGAGGGGTGGATCCGTGCATTTCGAAAGCAGACCTCGGCGCATCTGGTTATCCATAACTTCGAGCAGCCCCTGGATCTGGCGTCCGGAATTCTGGACGGACAAGGTTCGACGGGCCAAGCGGAGTGCATTCAAACGTTGAATGAGGGATTGAAGCGGCTGGCAGCGTCGTATAAGAGTATTTCCGTGCTGGATTACGACGGGCTGGTGAGCCGGCAAGGGCGCGAAAACTGGTTTGATCCGCTGAAGTGGGCAACGGCGCGATTTCCCATTGCAGCGGCTTGTATGCCCCATTTGGCCCACGAGTGGCTGCGATTTCTCTATGCGCTGGCAGGGCCGGTGAAGAAGGTTCTGGTAACGGCCCTCGACAACACGTTGTGGGGTGGGTCGGCCGGCGAGGACGGGCCGGACGGCGTCAGGCTGGGCTTCGGTTATTCAGAGGTGGGATATCGAGAGTTACAGGAGGCAATATTCGATTTGTCCCAGCGCGGCGTGCTATTAGCAATCAACAGCAAGAACAACGAAGCGGATGCAAACCGAATTCTGGAAGACCACCCCGGGATGGTGCTTCGACCGCAACACTTCAGTGCAGTGCGATTCAACTGGCAAGACAAAGCAACAAACCTGCGTGAGATTGCAGAGGAGTTGAATGTAGGGCTGGATTCGCTGGTTTTCCTTGACGCAAACCCCGCTGAGAGGGAATTGGTTCGAATGGAAGCGCCAGAAGTAACGGTAGTGGAGCTTCCCGCCGAACCGGCCGGTTATGCGGCGGCCTTGAGGAGCTTGGTGTGTTTTGAAAGGCTGGCTATTTCCGCTGAAGATCGCGTGCATCAGCAGCAGTCTCCACAACAAAAGCTGCGAAGGGAAATGCACCAGGCGGCATCAACGCTGGAGGATTATTACCGGTCTTTGCATCAGGTGGTGACATT
>CAZECF010000016.1:43449-71093 GCA_964510335.1 uncultured Bryobacter sp.
GACGCCTCGAAGCAGCCAATCCGCTTATGTCACTCGAAAGTTGCGCATCATCCCCATATCTTCATGTTCCAGGATGTGGCAATGATAGAGATAGAGTCCCGGGTAGCGGGTGAAGGTCACTTGAACGCGGACGGTTTCACCCGGTAAAACCAGCACCGTATCTCTCCAGCCCGCATCCACGATTCCTTCTCGAAGTGCATTATTGGCCAGCCCTCCCTTCCTGCTCAAAACGCGGAACTGGCGGCCGTGGATGTGCATGGGATGAGCTGCTTGCATGCCCATCCGATTCGACAAATTTTCGAATTCCCAAATATGGGTTGAACCGGCTTGTACCGTTTCCCCTGGGGCAACGCTATCCATTTCAAAGGTTCGGCCATCAAGCAGCCATTCCATTCGCTGAAACATCAGGGGAACCCGTCGTACCTTCGCTGCCGGGTTGAGCGACCAGGACGTGTCGAATGAGGAGAGTCGTTCGGGAACTCGATAGGATGAGCCCTTTCGATCTCTCGCTCGCAAGGTCATCACGCGAAGCGGGGCTCCATTCGGAATACTGGAACGTCCACCCATCATGCCCATCATGCCCATCCTGCCGACTACGCCGGCGTCGGTCTCAGGGAATGCCTGGCTCTCGAGATGCACTTCCGTTCCAGATGACAAGCCGGTAAGATTCACCAGGAGATCAGCCCGCTGGCCCGGCGCCAAAGTTAATACCTGTTGACGAAGGGGTCGTTCCAATAGTCCACCGTCTCCACCGATTATGGTCATCTGAAGATCCCGGCTCCAGGCCAATTTGTAGAAACGTGAGTTCGAGGCGTTCAGCACCCGGACCCTTTGCCAGGCGGCATCGACCGTCTTGATCGAATGAGGTTGGCCGTTCACCAGGATCCGATCGCCGAGAAAGCCGTTCATCATCTCCATCATGCCTCCGCCATGGAAGGCCAACTGGTTGCGTTGGTCGAAGCGGCGATCTTGAATGACACACAAAAGTTCCGCTTCTCCTGACGGCAAGCCGAGGTCTTCCTCTTCCGGATCGCTCACGATGAGGACACCGGCCAGGCCTTGGTAAACCTGAGCACCCGTGCGCATATGCGGATGAGGGTGGTACCAATAGGTGCCCGCGCGATTGATCACCTCAAAGTCATAAACGTATTCATGACCGTGTCCGATGACCAGGTTCGGGTGTCCGTCGGCGTGCTCTGGCACGTCGAGTCCATGCCAATGGATGATGGAATCTTCGGCGAGTTGATTGGCAAAACGGATGCGCACTTTCTGATTGCGGCGAAGGCGGATGACTGGACCCAGGTAAGATCCAGGAATAATCTGGAGAGTTTCCGCGGGCCCTTTAAGCACTTGGCCCGTAAAACGCCATACTCGCGTGGGTTGTCCGGGAAGCAGCGCAAGCTCGCCGGGAGCCGCGGTCAAGACCAGTTCGACGTCCGGGATGAAGTTCGGGTTCTGTGGTCCGGGCTGGGCTTGGCATCCGCCAGCGACGGCGGCCACACCCAATACACCAAGTATTTGACGACGAGGGATGGTGGTGTCGATCCAGGCTCGGCCGATTGGTGTATTTGTCGTGTTCGCCATAGTATTCATCTTCTGCCTCGCGAGACCGCTTTACATAGAAAAGTTCGCTGTATCATTCCGGCCCATCCTGGCAGGACGGTATATCGTCACTTCAGATAAATGTGACGCGATGGCGATGCTCTCCGCCTGCAAGGCAGCACTCGGAGGTCCAAAAGACCCAATCGGTTCCGCCACCGAGCGAAGCTAAGTTCCGGAAATAGATTGGGCATCCAGCTGCTGCACTATTTCAGATAATTCGCTCCTCATCAATGACCGAATATTGCCTATTGTCGCGATTGGGTCAACACTTTTGTCTCCTCCCAAGCCGCTCAGCGTGTATCCCGTGACTTTTGTGGGTCTTTCGACATTTTGAAATTGTGCATGGATGGAGCAAAAAGTGCTGTGGTCTATAGCGAACTTGAAGATACGCGGCGTCCGTCAAGCCGGACGGAAACTGGAGAGATCCCATGCATGGTTTTGCCCAAGACATTGAGGCCCTGGCCATCCAGAACGACAACTTTCGCCATGTTCTCTATACAGCGAAGCATTGTCAGCTCGTTCTGATGGCGTTGCAGCCTGGCGAAGAGATCGGAGCCGAAGTCCATCAACTTGACCAATTTTTTCGCGTTGAAGCGGGAGATGGAGAGGCCGAACTGGATGGGGTTCGAACCAGGATTCGCGCAGGCTTTGCGCTGGTTGTTCCGGCTGGGACGCATCACAACATCATCAACACGGGCAAAGCTCCAATGAAGCTTTATACGCTGTACTCTCCTCCCAACCATCGGGATGGCGTTGTGCACCGCACGCGCGAGGATGCTGAGGCGGACAACGAGCACTTTGAAGGCAAGACGAGCGAATAGGAACTAGAAAATGGAACCGGTATCAGTCTAAGCAGCAGTCCGCTTAAAGTAAGCTGCGCGGTGGTCTTGCCCCTATCCAGTCAGATAGCGTCCGATGGACGATAGGGCCCGATTCGCCGGAGTAGATCGACTGAAAGGTCTTCGCCCGGAGTTCTCGAATGGTCCCAACTTTTGCGCCGTTGCAAGATTGGCGACTCACTTGCAGCATCCTTTGTAGCGTCGCCGTCTGTGGACGAAACTGCGATCCACGCCGAACGTGCCGGCAGAAAATTCTGGCGGTATCCGTTGCTGCCAAGCCAGATAACAAGTCTGGCGACTGCTGTGGATAGGCGCTTTGTACAAGAAAGGTAATGAACATGAACTATAAGTCGAAATTCGCTATCCGGACGGGTCTGGTCATGGCCCTGACCTTTGCGTCCTGGTCCCCCCTCCAGGCGCAAAAGCCACCGAGGGCGAAAGGCATGATGGCCGGAATGGCGGATCAGTGCCAGGAAATGAAACGGCAGAAGCAAAAACTGCGGGATGACATGCAGAGTCAAAACGCGCGCCTAACGGAAGAGATAGCTGCCATGAACCGCGCGCCTGAAGCCCAGAAGGTACAACTAATGGCGGCAATCCTCACCCGCATGGTGGAGCAGCGAATCGTGATGGACGGGCGGAAGGCATCGATGGAAGCTTCGATGATGCAGCACATGATGCAGCACATGCAGATGGGCAAGGAAACCATGTCTGAGTGCCCAATGATGAAAGGCATGAAAGATATGGGCGACACGCCGGCTGGCGAGCCCGGCCAGCACAAAGGTGCTCAGAAGTAATTTGTTGGCGCGACGGCGTCGACTGCCGCCGCATTGCCCGTCAAGACCGGATTGCCGACATCGGCAATCGTTTTCGCAAGGAGAATGACTCAATGATGGAACATTACGGCTATATGGGCGGGGGGTGGCTTTGGGCGGCGCTGATTACCGTCCTGGTCTTGATCATGCTAGTGCTGCTGATCAGACGGTCCAATCCGTAGTCGTGCGCCACACTATTCCTCCTGCGGAGGCAGCCCCCGTATGAATGAGCATGAACACCCAACTCCGAAAGCACCAAACACCAAGACCATGAAAGAAGAAGTTGCCGAAAAAGCGTACGCGATCTATTTAGAGGAAGGTCGTCCGGAGGGACACGCTGAGCAGAATTGGTTAGCGGCCGAGGCTCAAATGCCCAACGAAGGCTCTGGCCATCACGCCGGCCATGACCACCACGCCGGCCATGACCACCACGACGGTCACGCGGACATGGCTGCGGATTTCCGGAATCGGTTCTGGATTTCACTGGCCATCACCCTGCCGATTCTCTTTCTCTCTCCCATGCTGCAAACGTTGGCGGGGCTGCGCGAAGCCATTCGTTTTCCGGGCGACATCTACCTGTTGTTCGGGCTTTCTTCAGCGGTCTTTTGGTATGGCGGATGGTCGTTTCTGAAAGGCTTTTTGAAGGAACTCAAGTCGCGCCGTCCCGGGATGATGACGCTCGTCTCCGTCGCAATCGCCACGGCATATCTTTACAGCAGTGCCGTAGTTTTCGGGCTGACCGGCAAGATGTTCTTCTGGGAAGTGGCATCGCTCATCGACATCATGTTGCTTGGGCACTGGATTGAAATGAAGTCCGTGATGGGCGCCTCGCGGGCTTTGGAGGAGTTGGCCAAACTGATGCCGTCCGACGCGCACAAAGTCATGGCCGATGGCAGCGTGAAGGACGTGCCGCTGAACGAATTGGCGGTGGACGACAAAGTCCTCATCAAACCTGGAGAAAAGGTCCCCGCGGACGGTGTGATCGTGGGCGGCGAGAGTTCGGTCGATGAGGCGATGCTTACCGGGGAATCCGCTCCCGTTGCCAAGAAGACCGGCGGCAAGGTGATTGGCGGGGCCATCAACGGGGAAGGCTCTTTGACGATCGAAGTCAAAGGCACTGGCAAGGATTCCTTTTTGTCGCAGGTCATTGATCTCGTCAAACAGGCCCAGGAAAGCAAATCGAAGACCCAGGATCTCGCCAACACGGCAGCGCTGTGGCTTACGATTGTCGCTTTGGGAGGCGGTGTAGTTACCTTTCTGATCTGGCAGGTACTTATAGGCAGGGAATTCGCGTTTGCGATCGAACGCACCGTTACAGTGATGGTCATCGCCTGCCCGCATGCCTTGGGTCTCGCCGTGCCGCTGGTGGTGGCCGTCTCGACTGCACTGGCCGCGAAGAATGGCCTGTTGATTCGGAATCGCGTCGCATTCGAGTCCGCCCGGAAGCTGCAGGCCGTCATATTTGACAAGACTGGCACGTTGACCGAAGGACGCTTTGGCGTCACCGAGACACTCGTACTTTCCCAGGACATCGACGAAGAAACGCTGCGCAAGTACGCGGCCTCCGTCGACGCGAATTCCGAACATCCCATCGCCAAGGCGATTGCCGCTTCTTCGGAAAAGAAAGTACCCGTAGAGAACTTTCGGGGCATCCCGGGCAAAGGGGCCGAAGGAAGGGTCGAGGGCAGAGAGGTAAAAGTCGTGAGCCCGGGCTTCCTGCGGGAACAGAAGATCGATCTCAGCGACAAACGCATCGAGCCATTACAAGCCCAGGGCAAGACTGTCGTCTTTGTCCTGGTGGATGGACAGTTGAAGGGGGCGATTGCGTTGGCCGACATCGTCCGGCCCGAAGCGAAGCAAGCCATCGATGCTCTTAAGGCCATGGACATCCGATGCATGATGCTTACAGGCGATAACAAAGCGACTGCAAAATGGGTCTCGGACCAGGTGGGACTGGATGAATTCTTCGCTGAAGTCTTGCCTCAGGACAAAGCAGCCAAAGTGAAAGAGGTGCAATCACGAGGCGTCCTGGTGGCCATGACCGGCGACGGCGTGAATGATGCACCGGCTCTGGCGCAAGCTGACGTGGGCATCGCCATTGGAGCCGGCTCCGATGTGGCCGTTGAAACCGCTGACGTCATTCTGGTACGAAGCAGTCCGCTGGACGTCGTGGCCATCGTGCAACTCTCTCGCGCCACGTATCGAAAAATGATTCAGAACCTTCTTTGGGCCACCGGCTACAACGTCATCGCAATTCCGCTGGCGGCGGGGGCGCTTTACGCGTGGGGCGTGCTGCTCACTCCCGCCCTTGGCGCCGTGCTGATGTCCGCGAGTACGGTCATTGTGGCCATCAACGCGCGACTACTCAAGTTGGAAAAGTAAGTGATGGTATTGCATTACAGAGGTCGACGAAGCCGCGATGGCGTGCTGTCATGTTGACCCAGTCTCTCCCTAACGTCGAAGAACCGAAGGGCAAGGCCTGGCACAACCAGACTGCTGAGGACGTGCTGCTACAGCTCGGTTCCTCCGCAGCCGGACTCTCTGCGCAGGAAGCAGCAAAACGCCTCGCGGATAACGGTCCAAACGAGCTGAAAGAAGGCAACCGTGTCAGCGCACTGCGAATCTTGCTCGGCCAGTTTAAGAGTGTCATCATCTGGATTCTCATTGCTGCCGGTGTCCTGTCCGGCCTGTTGGGACAGGCTATCGACGCCATCGCCATCCTCGTCATTGTTGTCCTGAACGCTGTGATTGGGTTTTATCAGGAATTCAACGCGGAGAAGTCAATCGCGGCTCTCAAACAAATGACCGCGCCGCTGGCCAAAGTGAAGCGAGAGGGGCAGATCATTTCTGTTCCTGCAACGGCCATCGTTACCGGCGACATCATCGCGCTGGAAGCGGGCGACGTAGTCGCGGCGGATGCACGCCTGCTGACGGCAGCTTCGCTCAAGTGCATTGAGTCCGCCCTTACGGGGGAGTCGGAAACCGTGGAGAAAACGGCAGCGGCTCTGGAACAGGCCGACCTTCCGCTAGGCGACCGCTTGAGCATGGTGTTCATGGGAACCAGCGTCGCAGCGGGCACGGGCTTGGCCGTTATTGTGGCCACGTCGATGAACACCGAATTGGGCCGCATCGCGGGGCTGATGACAGATGTTGACGCCGAAAAGGGCACACCTCTACAGCGCAGACTTGACTCATTTGGGCACATTCTCGTTTGGGTGGCCCTGGGCATTGTCGTACTATTGTTCGGCCTGGGCCTGCTCCGCGGCACCAACCTCCTGGATCTCTTCATGACCTCAGTCGCTCTCGCTGTAGCCGCGGTGCCAGAGGGGTTACCAGCGGTGGTCACGGTCGCGCTGTCTATGGGGGTACTGCGCATGGCTCGCCGAGGTGCCCTGGTGCGCAAATTGGCAGCCGTCGAAACGCTCGGCTCAACCAGTGTCATCTGCACGGACAAAACCGGTACATTGACCGTCGGAGAGATGACCGTGCGTACTCTGTACGTAGCGGGCCAAACGTATGTGGTTACCGGCGAAGGTTACGGACCGGATGGCGAAGTCCAATTCGAGGGCAGGAAGGCGCAAGCGCCGCACCTCGTGCCGTTGCGCGAACTTGCAACGGTTCTTCTTGGCTGCAACAACGCGCATCTGATTGAGGATGATGGTGCGTGGAAGATCGTGGGCGATCCCACCGAAGGAGCATTGCTAACGGCGGGAGCCAAAGCGGGCGGCGATCGGGATGCCATCGAAAAAGATCTCCCGAAGCAAAGCGAGATCCCATTCGATTCCGACCGCAAACGGAGCACAGTAATTCGGCAGATGCCCGAAGGAAAGCTTCGCGCATTCATCAATGGGGCCCCTGGCCCACTCTTGGAACTTTGCACCGGCCTTTACACTCAAACCGGGGTTCGCCCGATTACCTCCCAGGACCGGGAGCACATTCTGGCGGAGACCTCCGCAATGGCGAAGCAAGCCTTACGTGTGCTCGGCTCTGCATGGCGAGATCTGGACGGGGCATCACCGGTCGATCTCACCGTTGATGCCGTGGAGCAAGATCTCGTGTTCGTCGGTTTAACAGGGATGTACGATCCACCCCGGCCCGCAGCCAAAGATACCCTCGCCCAATGCCGTGACGCCGGCCTCCGTGTAGTCATGATCACCGGTGACCATCCGGATACGGCGAAGGCCATCGCACTTGAAATTGGTATCTCCCCGTCCTCCGATGCAGTAATTGCCGGTATCGATCTGGATAAGATGTCCGACGAAGAACTTCGGCGGAGCACTCCAGAAGTAAGCGTCTATGCCCGCGTAACTGCCGAGCACAAGCTCCGCATTATTCGCGCATTGAAAGCCAATGGAGCCGTCGTTGCCATGACAGGCGATGGCGTGAACGATGCGCCGGCAATCAAGGGCGCGGACATTGGTATCGCCATGGGCAAAGCCGGCACTGAGGTCACCAAGCAAGCGGCCGACATGATCATTACCGATGACCACTTCGCCACGATAGTTGACGCAGTGGAAGAAGGCCGGGGGATTTATGCCAATATCCGCAAAACGCTTCAGTACTTGCTAGCAGGAAACACTGGCGAACTTCTGCTCATGACCGTTTGCATAATCATCGGCCTGCCGACGCCGCTACTGCCGATCCACCTGCTCTGGATCAATCTCGTCACGGATGGCTTGCCGGCACTCTGCCTGGCAAACGACCCTATCGACCCTGACCTGATGAAACGTCGCCCGCGCGCACGATCCGAGCACATCCTGAACGGTAGTTTCCTCCGCCCCATGTTCTTTACCGGTTTCCTTACGGCTGGGGTTGCCTTCGCGACCTACGTCTATGTTCTGAAAACGGGAGACGCGGAAAGTGCCCGCACATATGCTTTTACCGTGTTGGTCTTCGCCGAGTTGCTGCGCTCCTTTGGTGCCCGTAGCGAAACGAAACCGGTCTGGCGCATTTCCCTTTTCACAAATCTCAATCTCCTCCTGGTTGTTGCCGGCTCTATCGGAGTACAAGTGTGGAGCCAGTACAACGCCACGCTGGGTGGGTTACTGAAGACCTCATCTATGCCGATCCGCGACGCTCTGGCACTTTTCGCCCTCGGTGCAATTCCGCTCCTCATGCTGGAACTGGTGAAGTTTGTAAGGCTGGCCCGGGCCGCCAGGGCGGCTTGAATGGAAACGATGAATATGCAAACGAAAACTCTGAATCCAGAACTTCTCTACAAGATGGATGCCTATTGGCGGGCTGCGAACTACCTTTCAGTCGGCCAGATCTACTTGCTCGACAACCCGCTGCTGAAGCGGCCTCTGGTGCCTGACGACGTGAAGCACGTGCTGCTGGGCCACTGGGGTACAACCCCCGGCCAAAACTTCATCTATGTTCACTTGAATCGAATCATCAAGAAATACGATCTCGACATGATCTATGTGTCAGGCCCCGGGCACGGTGGGCCGGCCGTAGTAGGCAACACTTACCTCGAAGGTACTTACAGCGAGATCTATCCTGACATTAGCCAGGATGAGGCGGGGCTTCAAAAGCTCTTTCGCCAGTTCTCTTTTCCCGGAGGCATTCCCAGCCACACATCGCCGGAAACACCGGGCTCGATCCACGAGGGAGGAGAGCTCGGCTACTCGCTGAGCCACTCGTTTGGGGCTGTGTTCGACAATCCCGATCTGGTGGTTGCCTGCGTCGTCGGCGATGGCGAAGCGGAAACCGGGCCACTTGCTACGGCGTGGCATTCCAACAAATTTCTAGATCCAGCCACTGACGGAGCTGTGCTTCCCATCCTGCACCTCAACGGCTACAAGATTGCCAACCCTACCGTCCTCGCCCGCATTACCCGGGAGGAGTTGGAGCAATTCCTTCGCGGCTGCGGGTGGACGCCCTACTTCGTGGAAGGTCATGAGCCCGAGCTAATGCATGAATCCATGGCCGCCACTATCGATACGGTGGTAGAGCAAATCAGGCAAATCCAGCAGGACGCCCGCACCAACGGCAACCTGACGCGCCCCCGCTGGCCGATGATCGTCCTCAATTCCCCCAAAGGCTGGACGGGACCGAAGTCGATCGACGGGGTGCAAATTGAAGGGACCTTCCGTTCGCATCAGGTTCCGATCAAGGATTCGGCCACAGATCCCGAACACCTCAGGCTACTCGAAGACTGGCTCAGGAGTTACCGTCCGGAAGAACTCTTCGATGAAAACAGCCGTCTGAAACCGGAAATTGCGGAACTCGCTCCCCAGGGTGAGCGGCGGATGGGTGCCAATCCCCACGCCAACGGCGGCATGCTGCTCCGCGACTTGCGGATGCCGGACTTCCGTGAATACGCCGCCGAAGTGCCTTCGCCAGGGGTGCGCGGCGTCGGAGACACGCGCGTACTCGGGCCCTTTCTGCGCGATGTGGCAAAGCTGAACAACGAGCAACGGAATTTCCGCGTGTTTGGCCCCGACGAGACGCTTTCCAACGGCTTGGGCGCCATCTTTGAATTTACGGAACGCCAATGGGATGCAGCTACCCTGCCGAACGACGAGTTACTCGCGCCAACGGGGCGTGTGGTGGACTCGATGCTCAGCGAGCACCAGTGCGAAGGCTGGCTGGAGGGCTATTTACTCACTGGGCGGCATGGGCTTTTCAACTGCTATGAAGCGTTCATCCACATTATCGATTCGATGTTCAACCAGCATGCCAAGTGGCTGAAGGTGACGGCGCATTTGCCCTGGCGGAGAAAGATTGCGTCGTTAAATTACCTGCTGGCGTCCCACGTCTGGCGTCAGGACCACAACGGATTCACTCACCAGGATCCAGGGTTCATCGACCACGTAGTGAATAAGAAAGCCGAGGTTGTACGGGTTTACCTTCCGCCGGACTCCAACTGCTTGCTGTCGGTGATGGACCACTGCTTGCGTAGCCGTCATTACGTCAACGTGGTCATCGCTGGGAAGCACCCCGCACCGCAGTGGCTGACGATGGATGCTGCCGTCAACCATTGCACTAGTGGCATTGGGATTTGGCAGTGGGCCAGCAACGACCAGGGTGTGGAAACCGACGTAGTGATGGCCTGCTGCGGTGACGTGCCCACGCTGGAAACGCTGGCCGCCGTCTCAATTCTGCGCGAACATCTGCCCGACTTGAAGATTCGCGTGGTCAACGTGGTCGACCTCATGAGACTGCAGCCGCAATCCGAACACCCACACGGTCTGAGCGACATCGATTTCGACGATCTTTTCACCAAGGATAAGCCGGTCATCTTCGCTTTCCACGCCTACCCATGGTTGATCCATCGGCTGACCTACCGCCGGACCAACCACGAAAACATCCACGTGCGCGGCTACAAGGAAGAAGGCACCATCACTACGCCATTCGATATGACGGTGCTGAACGACCTCGACCGATTCCATCTTGTGATTGACACCATCAACCGTCTGCCGCAAACCGGTGACAAGGGCACGTACCTAAAGCATCAGCTTAAGGAGAAGTTGATCGAGCACAAGCAGTACATCGATAAGTACGGCCAGGACATGCCGGAGGTTCAGAACTGGAAGTGGAGCACCGGCGCTGGGCATCCGGACGAGACAAAAGGAGTAACGATTGCTCATTCAACGAAATGAAGATAACGATTTTAAAGGCTATTCACGAAGGACACGATCCACTACTGCAATCGCATCTTCGCCGTTGAAGAGAAACAGTTGCCAGACGAAGGCTAAGAATGAACAAACAAGAACTCGTTAACATCGCGGAGACGTTGGTTGCCGGGGGCAAAGGCATTCTGGCAATGGATGAAAGTAATTCGACTTGTAACAAGCGGTTCGCCAGGCTAGAAATTCCGCAGACCGAAGAGGCCCGGCGCGCCTACCGGGAGGTGATTGTGACAACGCCCGGACTGAGTGAAAGCATCAGTGGCGCAATTCTCTACGACGAGACAATCCGTCAAAAAAAGAAAGACGGTACTCCCTTCCTCAAGGTGCTCCTCCAGGCGGGCATTATTCCCGGCATCAAGGTTGACCTTGGCGCAAAAGAGATGGCCGGCCATCCCGGCGAAAAGATCACCGAGGGGCTGGACGGACTTCGTGACCGCCTGGCTGAATACGCCCGAGCGGGTGCGCGCTTTGCCAAGTGGCGTGCGGTGGTTGCCATTGGCGACCTCCTGCCCAGCGTGGGGTGCATCGAGGCCAACGCACACGCTTTGGCGCGATACGCGGCGCTGTGCCAGGAAGCCGGGCTCGTCCCGGTCGTGGAGCCGGAAGTTCTGATGGAGGGCGCTCATACGCTGGAACGATGCTTCACCGTAACGAAGCAATTTCTTCGAACAGTTTTCGACCAGATTTACACCCAGGGGGTGGTGCTTGAGGCAATGATTCTCAAGCCGAACATGGTGCTTCCGGGCTTGACGTGTCCGAAGCAGGCCGGAGTGGAGGAGACAGCCGACGCCACGGTGACATGCCTCCTGCAGGCTGTCCCGGCAGCCGTTCCTGGCATCGCGTTCTTGTCAGGTGGGCAATCCGCGGAGCTCGCAACAAGCCGTCTGAATGCGATGAATGTGCGATTCAGATTGCGAGCGCCCTGGGCGTTGGCATTTTCTTTTGGCCGCGCCATCCAGCAACCGGCGTTGAAAATATGGTCTGGCCAGGAGGCCAATATTGCGGCCTCACAACACGCGCTGCAGCATCGGGCCAGTTGTAATCGGGCCGCGCGGCTTGGCGAGTATGACGCCGCGATGGAGCGGGAAGCATGACTTTACTTCAGTCCAAACCCTTGTGCCTTTACCTTATCCGGCACGGAGAAACGGAGTGGTCACTCTCCGGCCAGTACTCAGGTCGTGCCGATATTCCGTTAACCCGGAATGGTGAGCAGGCAGCGCGAAGAGTCGGGCAGCGCCTCCGAGATGTCGTATTTACCTCAGTGTTGACCAGCCCGCTGCAACGTGCCCAACAAACCTGTGTGCTGGCAGGGCTGGGTCCGCCGCCCGAAATCGAAGCCGACCTCGCGGAGTGGGACAACGGCGACGATGAAGGCCGCTTTTCCACGGAGATCGCCGCGTTGCGACCGAACTGGAACCTTTTTCGGGACGGTTGTCCGTACGGTGAGACGCCTGGCCGGATTTCAAACCGTGCGGACCACTTGATTGCCCGTCTGCGCAGGATGCATGGAAATATCGCCCTTTTCTCCCACAGCCAGTTTGGCCGAGTACTCGGCGCCCGCTGGATTGGACTTGCCGTGGAACAGGCACAACATTTCTTGCTCAGCACCTCTTCGGTGAGCGTGCTCAGTTATGAGCACGAACAAACCGATCGGCCTGCCATTGCCTTGTGGAACTCCGCAGCCCACGAGCTATTCCATCAGCGATCGGACGTACCGGCTGGCGACACTCATTCCTTGAAACTGCGAGCAAATGAGCGTTGGGAAAACGAGGGCACTGAGGTTTCAGATCGAAAAGAGAGAACATGAAAACAAGCATCGACATCGAAAAATTCCGGTTGCAGCCGGGAGTGACAGTCAAACTGGACGATTGGCCTTCGTCGGTGAAGCCGTTCTACAAATCCCGAAAACAGTTTCACAAATTGCTGGAAGAGATGGTTGAGGAGTTGAGTGACCTGCAACGGCTCCATTACGCATCCAATCGTTACGCGCTGCTTCTGATCTTTCAGGGAATGGACGCAGCCGGCAAGGACGGTGTGATCCGGCATGTCATGTCGGGTGTCAATCCGCAGGGCTGTCAGGTGTTCAGCTTCCAACAGCCGAGCGCCGAGGAGCTGGATCACGACTTCCTCTGGCGGACTACACGCCGCTTGCCGGAGCGCGGACGGATCGGCATTTTCAATCGTTCCTACTACGAGGAGGTGCTCATCGTGCGCGTCCATCCGGAGCTGCTCAACAATCAGCGGTTGCCGGATGAACTGCCTCAAGCGGAAACCATCTGGATTGACCGGTATCGCTCTATTGTTGAGCTTGAGGAACATCTCCACCGCAATGGCACTCGGATTCTCAAGTTCTTTCTGCACTTGTCGAAAGACGAACAGGCTAAGCGGTTCCTGGATCGGATCGATGAGCCCGAGAAGAACTGGAAATTCAGCGCAGCCGACGTTCTCGAAAGGAAAAGCTGGCCGCTCTATATGCAAGCGTATGAGGATTGCATGAGTGCCACCAGCACGGCTGGCGCGCCCTGGTATGTAATCCCTGCCGATGACAAGGAAAACTCCAGGCTGATCGTTTCTCAAATCATCCTCGATGAGCTCAATGGACTGAATATGGTCTATCCCAAGACCACGGCAAAGCGCCAGCAGGAATTGAAGATGATCCGCGAACAGCTCTGAAAGCAAGAGTATGACCCAGCACAAACCCTGCTCCATGTCTCCTGCGTTTGGCCGACCTGTTCACCGCGCCGCTGCCGGAAACGAAGTGAAAGCATAGTGAAAAACCTAATCGTTTTTGATCTGGACGGCACGCTCGCCGATAGCAAATCGCCTCTTGACGGTGAAATGGCGGCGTTGCTGCATGGCCTTCTCGGAATCGTCAAGGTGGCTGTTATTTCCGGAGCCGGTTGGCCTCAATTTGAAAAACAACTAATCTCGACTCTTCCACAGGACGACCGCCTCAAGAATCTATCTCTTCTTCCTGCATGTGGTACTCAATTTTTGCAATACGAAGGGGATTGGAAACAAATCTATTCAGAAGATCTCAGTAGCGATGAAAAGAGGAAGATCGTCCGTTCGTTAGAGCAGGCAGTTGAAGAAGCGGGTTTCAAGCCGGAAAAGGTCTGGGGTGAGCTCAATGAAGATCGGGGTAGCCAAATTACATTTTCCGCATTAGGTCAGCAGGCGCCTTTGGAGGAAAAGGAGAAATGGGACGCCGATTTCACCAAGCGGAAGAAGATCAAGGGAATCCTGGACAAGTTGATTCCCGAATTTTCTGTGCGAATGGGCGGCTCGACCTCCATTGACGTTACGAAACCGGGCATCGACAAGGCTTACGGAATCACCAAGTTGCGGGACCGCCTGGGTATTCCATTGAAAGAGATGCTCTTCATAGGCGATGCCCTGTTCGAGGGAGGGAACGACTACCCGGTTGAAGAGGCAGGTGTCGTTTGTATCGCAGTTCGAGGTCCCCGGGAGACAAAGCCGGTTACCGAAGCAATCATCGCGTGCCTAAGTGGGGGTCGGCAACCGCGGGCTTTGGAGGGCAGTTTATGAGTGGATTTCAGTTGCGGAGGCTGGGGACAGTGATGGAGCCGGAGCCCGGCAATCCCCAGGAAGTCGAAGGCGTTTTGAATCCGGCTGCCGTGCGTGGCCCTGATGGTGGCCTCTACCTCTTCCCGCGGATGGTGGCGCGGGGCAACTACTCGCGCATCGGCATTGCGCGGGTGCGTTTCAATGACGCCGGCGATCCGGAGAGCGTCGAGCGGCTCGGCATCGCACTGGAGCCGCACGCTGATTACGAGCAGAGGCCCGATGGCGGTGGAGGCTGTGAGGATCCGCGGATCACGTTCGTGGAATTCCTGGGGCGCTATGTGATGACCTATACGGCATTGTCATCAGAGGGCCCGCGGATTGCCGTGGCGGTATCCGAGGATCTTTTCCATTGGCGGCGCCTGGGGCTCGCGAGTTTCGGTCCCTATCACGGCATCGAATTCGGTGACGTGGACAACAAGGATGCCAGTATCTTCCCCACGGCAATTCCGAATCCTTCCGGAAAGCTGGAACTCGGCATCCTCCACCGGCCACTTTTTCCCGGTACACGTCCGGAAGAGACAGTCTGCCGCTCCGGGCCCCGTGAGTTAGATCTGGATCGGGAGAGCATCTGGATTTCATACTGCCCCATGTCGTTGGATCATGGTGTGCCCAATCGGCTCGCCCAGTTTAAGCTTCATCATCGGCTGGCAACTGCGGTGGCGCCTTGGGAGCGGCTCAAAATCGGTGGCGGCACTCCGCCCATCCTGACCCGGCATGGCTGGCTGATTATTTACCACGGTGTCCGCGAAGTGTATGAACCGGGCAACGCTGGTGGTTACCTGTGCTGTTCGGCGGGAGCGATGATGCTTTCGAAAATCCACCCAGGGGAAATCTGCTTTCGTACTCCCAAACCGGTGTTAACTCCAGCTATATTTGAAGAGCTGAACGGAAGCGTACCCAACGTGGTTTTCCCCACTGCCATCGATCGGCGTGACGATCTTGCCGCACCGGAAGGAGTCGCTGACCCCCCGGAAGCAAAGGTGTGACGACATGCAAACCAAAACCAGCCCATTAAACGTCGGCGCGGTCACCTCCATACGTGGCAGTGTCGTAGATGTTCAATTTGACGGGCATTTGCCGCGAATCTACTCGCTGCTGCATGCCAACGGCGGAAAGATCGCGATTGAGGTCCTGGCGCAGCTCGACTCGCATCGCGTTCGGGGAATCGCGTTGACTCCTACGCAAGGACTTGTCCGCGGTGCTGCGGTGGAAGACACCGGCGGGCCTTTGAAGGCACCGGTCGGCAAGGGCATCCTCTCACGAATGTTCGACGTCTTTGGTAACGCCATCGACCGGCAAGCTGCGCCGGAAGACATCGAATGGCGCACGATACATCGAGCCCCCCCGGCCTTGACGCGGCGCACCACCAGATCCGAGATCTTCGAAACGGGGATCAAGATCATTGATGTTCTTGTGCCGCTTGAGCGCGGCGGTAAGGCGGGCTTGTTCGGTGGAGCAGGGGTCGGTAAGACGGTGTTGCTCACCGAGGTCATCCACAACATGATCGGGCATCAGCAGGGTGTAAGCATTTTCTGCGGCATCGGCGAACGTTGCCGCGAAGGCGAAGAGCTTTACCGGGAGATGAAAGAGGCCGGCGTGCTGCCGAAGATGGTAATGGTCTTTGGCCAGATGAACGAGCCGCCAGGCAGCCGGTTCCGCGTGGGCCATGCCGCTTTGACCATGGCCGAATATTTTCGGGATGACGAACACCGCGACGTGCTTCTGCTGATCGACAATATCTTTCGCTTTATCCAGGCCGGCATGGAGGTGTCCGGCCTGATGGGGAAAATGCCGTCGCGGCTGGGATATCAACCAACGATGGGCACAGAGTTGTCCCGATTGGAGGAACGCATTGCCAATACCGACACCGGCGCCATAACTTCCATTCAAGCAGTCTATGTGCCAGCGGACGATTTGACAGATCCGGCTGCGGTACACACGTTTTCCCACCTCTCTGCCTCGATCGTGCTCTCGCGGAAGCGTGCGGGCGAGGGGCTTTACCCGGCCATTGGCCCACTGCAATCCAGTTCCACAATGGCCACACCCGGCATCGTTGGCGAACGGCATTATGGTTTGGCCCAGGAAATCCGGCGTACCCTTGCGCAGTACGCAGGACTTAAGGACATCATTGCGATGCTAGGTCCCGAGCAGCTTTCGCCGCATGACCGCAATGTAGTTAACCGCGCCCGCCGGTTGGAGCGTTTTCTGACTCAGCCATTTTTCACTACCGAGCAATTCACAGGTCTCAAAGGAAAGCTTGTCAGCCTCAAGGACGCGCTGGATGGTTGCGAACGAATCCTGGCCGATGAATTTAAAGACTACCCGGAGAGCTCCCTCTACATGATCGGGACGATCGAGGAAGCCAAAGAGAAAGCCAGGAGTGGCAAGTCTAAGCCCCGTTCCGAACCACAGCCGAAGCCAGCGAAGGAGGGCAAACATGCAGCCGCCGCGAATGAATCTTAAAATTCTTCTGCCCTTCCAGGTCTTCGCCGAGAAAGGCGGCGTCACGCGGATCGTTGCGGAGACGCACGGCGGCTCCTTCGGGCTCTTGCCGCGCCGGCTCGACTGCGTCGCAGCACTCGCGGCCGGAATTCTGATCTACGAAAGCGAGAGTGAGGGAGAAACTTACGTCGCCGTCAATGAAGGGATTCTGGTCAAGACGGGCACGAATGTGCTCATTTCGGTGCGCAACGCCATTAGCGGTACCGATCTCAGCCAGCTACAAGAGGCCGTTCAGGAGGAATTTCTGATCCGGAGTGATCAGGAGGAGAGCGTCCGCTCAGTAGTTCACAAGATGGAGAGTGATTTCATCCGGCGCTTCTCGGAGCTGAATCATGAATGAAGAACCGGAAATCAGGGGCGCAGACCGCCAGAAGTTATACAGCCGCGAAGTTGGCGCGAAGGCCAAACGCAAGCTGAAGGCTCGTGAGCCCGGGCAGGGTGTTTGGTTTGGCTTGGGCATGATGGGCCTCATCGGATGGTCGGTGGTCCTTCCGACACTGCTCGGTGCCGCTTTAGGGATCTGGCTGGACGATCGGAATCCAGGAGGCCGTTCCTGGACGCTAATGCTTTTAGTGGGAGGTCTGTTTTTGGGCTGTCTGAATGCTTGGCGGTGGGTGACCAAGGAAGACAAGGAAATGCGTGAAAACGAGGACGATGCTCATGAATGAAATGTGGAATCTGATTCCGGCTTTGGCGACTGGCCTCTCAGTCGGTGTAATTTTCTTTGGCGGCCTTTGGTGGACCGTTCGCAAAGCGTTCCCGTCAAAAGATCCGGCGGTCTGGCTTCTCGGCAGTCTGCTCCTGCGGATGGGCCTCGTTCTGACGGCTTTCTACTTCGTCGGACGTGGACAGTGGGAGCGAATGCTGACATGCCTCATAGGATTCATCATTGCGCGCGTTGTTGTGATGCGGCTCACTCGCGTGCCGGAAAAGCCTGAAATTTGGGTGACGGAGCCATCCCATGAATCTTAGTCCGGATCAGATCGTCTTCTGGCAATACGGATTCCTGAAACTCAATGCCACCATCGTGTTCACGTGGGGATTGATGCTTGTGCTGGCAATCGGCTCCAGCCTCGTTACTCGCAATCTTTCCAGAGACCTGACCCGTTCCCGCTGGCAGAATCTGCTTGAAATCGTCGTCACCGGAATTGAGAACCAGATTGAAGAGGTAGGGCTTGACCAGCCGCGGCAGTATATCGGTTTTCTCGGCACGCTTTTTCTGTTCATTGGCGCTTCCAGCCTCTGCACAATCATCCCCGGTTTCGAGCCGCCAACCGGCTCGTTGTCAACCACGGCTGCACTCGCACTGTGCGTGTTCGTGGCGGTGCCGCTCTTCGGCATAGGCGAATTGGGAGTGGGCCGGTACCTTAAGTCCTACGTGACGCCTACCTTCATCATGTTGCCGTTTAACATCGTGAGCGAGCTTTCGCGCACACTTGCGCTGGCCGTCCGTTTGTTCGGCAACATGATGAGCGCAGCGATGATTATCGGCATCCTGCTAACAATTACGCCCTTCCTCTTCCCTATCGTCATGACGCTGCTCGGTCTGCTTACCGGAATGGTGCAGGCGTACATCTTCACCATCCTGGCAGCGGTGTATATCGCAGCGGCCACTAGAGTCCGTCAGCCAAAACCTGAACCAATTCCCGCATAAGAAGAAAAAATAAGGAGATCTTGTGGATAACTCAACTACAGTCGCGGTGACCTCAATTGTCATCGCCGGCATCACAACCGGTTTCGGCACCATGGGGCCAGCTCTGGCCGAGGGCAAGGCAGTCGCGACGGCGCTGACTTCGCTGGCTCAGCAGCCGGATGCGTCCGCCACAATCACCCGGACTTTGTTCGTCGGTCTGGCGATGATCGAATCCACCGCGATCTATTGCTTCGTGGTCTCGATGATTCTTATTTTCGCGAATCCGTTCTGGAACTACGTCATCGCGCAAACCGCGAGCAAGTAAGCCGATGTTAGTCGACTGGTTCACTATCGTTGCGCAAGCGGTTAACTTCCTGATTTTGGTTTGGTTGATGAAGCGCTTTCTCTACAAGCCAATTCTCGATGCCATTGATGAGCGTGAAAAGCGCATCGCGAAGGAACTTGCTAACGCTGACGCGAAAAGTGCTGAAGCCCAAAAGGAGCTCGAAGAGTTCCGGCACAAGAACGAGGAATTTGACCAGCAGCGTGACATGCTTTTGAGCAAAGCCACAGGTGATGCACAGGCCGAAAGAGAGCGATTGCTTGATGACGCGCGTAAGGCCGTCCTGGAGCTGAATTCAAGACAAAAGGAATCGCTGCGAGACGAAGAACAAAAACTACATGCAACTATCCGCGTCCGGACTCAGAAGGAAGTGTTTGCCATCGCTCGAAAGACGCTGACGGAGCTTGCTACGACGAGCCTGGAGGAGCGTCTTGTCGAAGTATTCACTCGCCGTTTGCGAGAGATGGATGGCAAGGCGAAGGAAAGTCTCGGCAGAGCTCTCAAATCGACCTCCGAGCCTGCTCTCCTGCGGAGTACGTTTGACCTGCCAGCGGAGCAATGTGCAGTCATTCAAACTGCACTCAACGAAACCTTTTCAGCTGAAATTCACGTTCGGTTCAAGACTTCCCCGGAGCTGATCAGCGGCATTGAACTTACGGCGAATGGGACTAAGGTGGCTTGGAGTATCGGGGACTATCTGACATCGTTGGAAAAGTCTGCCAGCGAAGTCCTGGAGAAAAACAACGCACCTGAAGCTAACCCTGCGCTCTTAGTAAAAAGCCAATTGTGATGGATAACAATCTTCAAAACGATTTCGACTGTGCGTTTGCCGCAATCGCTGAAGCGATGAAAGCGCCCTCACTGGAGCTGCAGTTGCGGGAGGTGGGGACCATCATGAGTGTCTCCACCGGCATTGCCAAGGTTTCCGGTCTGCCTGGCGTGGGCTTCGAAGAACTCGTGACCTTCCCCGGAGGTATTTCAGGCATTGCCTTTAATGTAGACGCCGACGAAATTGGCGTCGTTCTACTCGGCGAATATTGGCGCCTCCAGGCCGGAGACGAAGTGCAGCGCACCGGTCGGGTGACGGATGTGCCTGTGGGCGATGGGTTGTTGGGACGTGTCATCGACCCACTTGGCCGGCCACTCGATGATCAAGGTCCGGTGACTTCCAGCAAGCGCTTACCCGTGGAACGCCCGGCGCCGCCCATCATGGACCGTGCGCCCGTCACGGTGCCTCTCCAGACCGGCCTCAAAGTTGTCGACGCGCTCATCCCGATTGGACGCGGTCAGCGCGAGTTGATCCTCGGTGACCGCCAGACTGGCAAGACCGCAATTGCGATCGATACTATCTTGAATCAACGCGATCAAGACGTGTTGTGCGTCTATTGCGCCATTGGCCAGCGTGCGTCGGCTGTCGCCAAAACTGTGGCCACGTTGCGGGACCTGGGTGCGATGGATTACACCGTCCTCGTAGTTACTGAGGGCAATGACCCGCCGGGCCTCACTTACATCGCACCGTATGCTGCAACCAGCATCGCGGAGTTTTTTATGGAGGCGGGCCGGGAGGTGCTGATTGTGTACGACGACCTGACCCATCACGCCCGCGCCTACCGCGAACTCTCACTATTGCTGCGCCGTCCACCCGGACGCGAAGCCTTTCCGGGCGACATTTTCTATATCCACTCCCGGCTGCTTGAACGTGCAACGCACCTGCGGCCAGAACTCGGTGGCGGCTCACTGACCGCGCTGCCTGTCATCGAGACCGAAGCGCAAGACATTTCTGCCTATATTCCAACCAACTTGATTTCCATCACGGATGGACAGATTTACCTTTCGCCAGCGCTCTTTGAACTGGGCGTGTTGCCGGCCGTGGATATCGGAAAATCCGTTTCGCGCGTGGGGGGTAAAGCTCAGCGAGCCGCCTACCGGTCCGTGGCGGGTGATCTCAAGTTAGCCTACTCCCAGTTTGAGGAACTGGAAAGCTTCTCCCGGTTTGGAGCGCGTCTGGATGAAGATACCCTCAAAACCATCGAACACGGACGACGGATTCGCGCCTGCCTCAAACAGCCGGAGTTCTCGCCAGTGTCGGTTGGTGCCCAAATCGCCCTCCTTGTGGCATTAACCGGAGGACTCTTCGATAGCGTGCCTCTCGAGGAGATGAACCCCGCCCAGGACGCCCTGCTTGAGGCGGCAACCAGGATTCCGGTGGACATACGCGAGCGAATGGATACAGCGGACAAACTGAGCGACGCAGACCGTCAAGCAATTATGGAAATCAGCAGGGAGGCGCTGGCCGCGTTCTCTTCCTCAAAAAAAACCAAACCGACCGCAAATAGAAACACAGGAGAAAGGTAATTTCACAGAACGAGTTTTGGCGAAACGGCCGCGAACACAGTTGGTTGAAGGTTCGGTCCTCGGTGATCAAGCGAATTCAGCTCGCTTTTCAGCCGGCCGCAGCCACCTCGAACAAGCGCGGCAGGAAATGCCTGGAGCCCGCACAAACGCCAAGCCCGGCTTCGAATTCGAGGAAAAGGTATGAGCGAAACCACCGCTAGCTTGCGACGCAAAGTCGCCAGCGCGGGCGATCTTCAATCCGTTGTCCGAACCATGAAAGCGGTTGCTGCTTCGAGCATAGGCCAGTACGAGCAGTCAGTGCGAGCCTTGGGAGATTACTATCGGACCGTCGAACTCGGCCTAGGTGTTTGTTTGCGCGGTTTGGGTTCAGCCGCATTGATACCTGAGGCCACAAGACGAACGGAGGAGGGTGGGATTGGAGCGGTTGTCTTTGGTTCCGATCAAGGATTGGTGGGCCAGTTTAACGACGTAGTGGCTGATTATGCCATTCAGGCCTTGGGGACCCGGAGCGAGCGGGCTAAAGTTTGGGCGGTCGGCGAGCGCGTTCATTCTCACGTGAAGGATGCGGGTCTTCCGCTCGCCGGTTTCTTCGCTGTGCCGAGTGCGGTCAGAGCGATTCCGGCGCTCGTCGGAGAAATCCTTTTGGCATTTGAAGCGCTAAGCGATCAACATGAAATGTTCGAACTTCACTTGTTTTATAACCGGCCGGTATCCGCAGCGGCCTATGAATCTGTCAGTGAGCGACTGCTGCCGTTAGACGAGGACTGGCTCCGCCAGCGGGCTAAACTTCCATGGCCGACCGGAACCTTGCCCGAGATTGTGGGTGGTGGAATTGCGACGTTGCGAGCGCTCATCCGTGAATATTTGTTCGTGTCCCTCTTCCGGGCCTGTGCCGAATCCCTGGCGAGCGAGAACGCGAGCCGACTGGCGGCGATGCAACGGGCGGACAAAAACATTGACGAACTATTGGAGGATCTCAATAGAACATTTCATCGTTTGCGGCAGAGCCGCATCGATGAGGAGCTGTTCGACGTCATCTCCGGCTTTGAAGCCCTGCGTACCGAAGACGAATGATTCGAGTTGTCAACTACGGAGCAGGTGCGCAACAGAGGGTCCTCCATTTGGGTAAACAAGGATTTGGCTGTTCGACGAGGGTCCGCCTGAAATTGGACCTTCTGTTGGTCACAGCCGATTGTTTTCGTTGCTTTTGGGGAAAATGGCCGAAGCGGCCTAAGAAATTGGTTGCGGGGGCATGATTTGAACATGCGACCTTTGGGTTATGAGCCCAACGAGCTACCAGGCTGCTCCACCCCGCATTCATAGAATAGCAACCTGGGTTCTCCAGGGTCAAGGATTTGCGGGAATTTGACTTGTCCCCGGCGACATCGATATTGTCCTAGCATGAGAATGCTGTTCGCAATCTTGCTGTTGGCTGCCGGGACCTTTGCGTTTGGGCAGGAAGAGCTTGTCGAAAAGTATTGTCTCGGCTGCCACAATTCGAAGCTCAAAACGGCCGGGCTTTCGCTCGACAAGCTGAGCCTCGAAGCCCATCCCGGAGATTGGGAAAAAGTAGTCCGCCGCTTGCGGGCCCGTCAGATGCCGCCAGCCCCGTTGCCGCGTCCCGCGGACGCAGCCTATGAAGCGGCCATCGCCAGGCTGGAAACGAAGCTCGATGGGCTGCCGCTGAGTCTTGGCCGCACCGATACCTTCCGCCGGCTGACGCGTGCTGAATACAGAAATGCGATTCGGGACTTGCTTGATCTGGATGTGGACGTTGAAGCCTTGCTGCCTCCTGATGAAGCGAGCCATGGCTTTGACAATATGACGTTGGGTACGCTGTCGCCCACGCTGCTCGAACGGTATCTTGGCGCAGCGCGCAAAATCAGCCGATTGGCTTTGGGCGTTCCTCCAAAGAGTCCAGGCGGGGAAACGATTACGCTGCGGCCGGATTTAACCCAGGAAGATCACTTTGACGGGCTTCCCATCGGAACGCGCGGGGGCACGCGGCTCAACTACACCTTCCCTGTGGATGCCGAGTATGAATTGCAGATCCGGCTGGCGCGCGATCGCAATGAACATGTGGAGGGTCTGCGAGAAGAGCATCAGGTTGAGGTGCTGATTGACCGGGAGCGCACGCGGCTTTTTACGGTGCGTCCGCCGGCCTCAGGCGGGGATCACTCCGAGGTGGACCAACACCTGAAGTTCCGCCTGCCGATAAAGGCCGGGCCGCATGAGCTGATCGTCACCTTCCCGAAGAAGCCGAATCTGGTCCTGGAAACAGAGCGTCAGCCCGTGGCCGCACACTTCAACATGGACCGGCATCCGCGCATTACGCCGGGGCTTTACGCGCTTTCGATTCTGGGACCCTACAATTCCAAGGGCGCAGTGGATTCCCCAAGCCGGCGCAAGATTCTGGCCTGCCAGCCCAACAAGGCAAGCGAGGAAGAAGGCTGCGTGCGGAAGAATCTGCTGGCGTTGACGCGCCTGGCCTACCGGCGGCCGGTGACGGAAGCGGATCTTGGTGCGCCGCTGCGCTTCTATCGGGAAGCGCGCCGCGAGGAGAGTTTTGAAACTGCTTTGGAGATGGCTTTGCGGGCAGTGCTGGTGAGCCCGGAATTTCTTTTCCGCGTGGAGCAGGCCCCGGCGGGGGTTGCCAGCGGAGCGAATTACCGCTTGTCTGCGCTGGAGCTCGCCTCGCGCCTTTCCTTCTTTCTGTGGAGCAGCATTCCGGATGAGGAACTGTTAAGCCATGCCGAGCGGAACACGCTGCTGACGCCGCCGGTGTTGGAGGGCCAGGTGAAGAGGATGCTGGCTGACCCGCGATCGCGTGCGCTGACCGACAATTTTGCCGCGCAGTGGCTTTACTTGCGGAACCTCGATTCGGTTACCCCCGACATGAGAAGCTTCGTCGATTTCGATGACAATCTGCGGCAGGCGATGCGGCGGGAGACGGAGCTGTTTTTTGAAAGCGTGCTGCGGGAAGACCGCGGACTCGCGACGCTGTTGCGTGCCGACTACACCTTCCTCAACGAGCGGCTGGCGCGGCACTACGGGATTCCGAATATCTACGGCGGCCACTACCGGCGAGTGAATTTGGACGAAGCGTCCCGGCGCGGGGGCTTGCTGCGGCACGGCAGCATTTTGACCGTTACCTCGTACGCAACGCGCACCTCGCCCGTGATTCGCGGCAAGTGGGTGCTCGACAATATTCTGGGTATCCCACCGCCGCCACCGCCACCGAATGTACCTTCGCTCAAGGAGAATTCGAGCCTGGGGAAGCAGATGACACTGCGGGAACGGCTGGCCGAGCACCGTAAGAATCCCCAATGCTTTGGTTGTCACCAGTTGATGGACCCGGTGGGTTTTGCGCTGGAGAATTATGATGCCGTGGGGCGCTGGCGCAATAGCGACGACATTGCCGGCGGACTGCCGGACCGCAGCCAGTTTGAAGGCGTAGAGGGTTTGGAAAAGGCTTTGCTCAAACGGCCGGAGTTATTTGCCGCTACGTTTACGGAAAAGTTGCTTGGCTATTCGGTGGGCCGGGGCGTAGAAGCCTCGGATGCGCCCGCCGTCCGGACGATTGTCCGGCAGGCAGCGGGTAGCGAATACCGTCTCACTTCGATTATTCTTGGAGTCGTAAAGAGTCCACCGTTTCAAATGAGGAGAAACCCATGATCATTACCCAGCGCAAGCTATCGCGACGGACTCTGTTACGCGGAACGGGCGCGGCACTGTCGCTGCCCTTCCTTGACGCCATGGTGCCGGCACTGGGGGCCAAGACGGCACCCGTGAAGCGACTTGGGTTTGTTTACATCCCGATGGGTGCGCACCGGCCGGAGTGGACTCCCAAAAGCGAGCAGGGCCGCCTGACAAAGCTCTCCTCAACTTTGTCGTCCCTTGAGAAGGTGAAAGACCAGTTGACGGTGATCGATCACCTGGAACTGAAGAATGCGTATCCGGGGACGCATGCGACATCGAATGCTGCTTTCTTGAGCGCGGCGACGGCCAAGTGGACCGAGAGCAGTGACTACTATCTCGGGACCACGGCGGACCAGGTGGCGGCGCAACAGATGGGGCAATCCACGCGGCTGCCTTCGATTGAGCTGGCCATGGATTTGTTGACGGTGGTTGGCCAATGCGACAACGGCTACGCGTGTGTGTATCAGAATAATCTCTCGTGGTCCTCTCCGACGACGCCATTGCAGGCCGAGGCGCATCCGCGTTTGGCCTTTGAGCGGCTCTTTGGCGACGGCGGATCCGTCGCGGATCGCACGGCGGAACTGCGGCGGGAAGCGAGCCTGCTCGATTGGGTACGTGAGGACATTGCGCGCTTGCAGCGGAAGCTCGGTACAGCGGACCGGCATCGCGTAAATGAGTATCTGGACACGGTGCGTGAGGTAGAGCGTCGGGTGCAGCAGGCCGAGGCCAACACGGGACAATCGCCACTGCAGGATCTGGACCGGCCAGTGGGCGTGCCCGCAGCTTATGCTGACCACGCGCGGCTGATGTTTGATTTGCAGGTGCTGGCGATGCAAGGGGATGTGACGCGAGTGCTGACCTTCCAGTTGGCGCGAGAAACCAGCAATCGCAGCTACCCGGAAGTGGGCGTGACGGAATCGCATCATCCCCTGACCCACAACGGTGGCAATCCGGAGAAGCTCGCCAAGGTGGCCAAGGTGAATGCCTTCCATGTTTCGCTCTTTGCTTACTATCTGGAAAAGCTGAAGGCAACGCCCGACGGGGACGGCAGTCTGCTCGATCACTCGCTGATTCTTTACGGCAGCGGCATGAGCAATGCTGACATCCATGACCATACGAATCTTCCGATTCTGGTGGCGGGTGGCAAGGCGACCGGGGGGCGGCATATCGTCGCCAAGGACAATACACCCCTGGCGAACTTGCACCTGAGCCTGCTCGACCGGGTGGGTGTCAAGCTGGATTCGTTTGCCGATAGCAAGGGCCAGATCGATGGCCTTGTGACGCTATGATGCTGCCGCTCCTGTTGGCTGCGCTGGCTTACTCCTCGCCGGATTTGCCATCAGCGGCGCTCCGCGATGATGCGGAATCGGTGCGGCGGCTGCTGAAGGAAGGTGCCAACGCGGTAGCCGCTGACCGGTATGGCGTGACGCCACTGAGCATTGCGGCGATGAATGGCAATGCCGAGATTGTCGACTTGCTGCTCGATGCCGGGGCGGACCCAAATACGACCTTGCCCGGTGGCGAGACGGTGCTGATGACGGCAGCGCGGACAGGCAGGCTGGGGGCGGTGAAGGCATTGCTGGCGCGTGGTGCCAACCCGAATGCGGCGGAACCACGACGCGGGCAGACAGCGCTGCTGTGGGCGGCGGTAGAGGGGCATGGCGAAGTGGTAAAGGCTTTGATCGAAAAGCGAGCGGACTTTCAGACCCGCCTGGGTACGGGCTTTACTCCATTCTTGCTGGCGGCGCGAGAAGGCAAGCAAAGCGTGCTGGAAGTTTTGCTGAAGGCCGGGGTGGATGTGAACCAGGTGACAGAAGTTCCCGCTGGCAGCCCTTTTGCCGCGAAGCGCATTGCGGCGAGTCCGCGACCGGGCACGAGCGCCCTGCATTTGGCAGTTACCAGTGGACACTTTGAAGTGGCGGCCTGGCTGCTCGATCAGGGGGCTGACCCGAATGCGAACGCCAATGGCTGGACGGCACTGCATGCGATTACGGGTGTGCGCAAGCCGGGCGGTGGGGACAATGATCCCGCGCCTTACGGCTCGGGGAAGATGACGAGTCTGGAACTGGTGCGGCGCTTGAAGGAAAAGGGTGCAGACCTCAATTCCCGCATGACGAAGCGCGTGAATGTGGGACTGACAAGTCTGAACACGCTGGGTGCGACAGCCTTTTTTCTGGCTGCGCGGTCGGCGGATTCCGAGCTGATGCTGGAGTTGGCGCGTCTGGGCGCGGACCCGCTGATCCCGAATGCGGATGAGGCGACGCCGTTGATTGCGGCAGCCGGTTTGGGAACGCGTTCGCCGGGAGAAGATGCCGGGACGGATGAGGAAGTAGTGGAAGCAGTGCGCGTGGCGATCGAGCTTGGCAATGACGTCAATGCCGTCGACAAGAACGGGGAGACGGCAATGCATGGCGCGGCGTACAAGAACGTGGCGGGCGCGGTGGAACTGCTCTCAAAGCGGGGAGCCAAGCTGGAAGTTTGGAACCGCAAGAATCGTTTCGGCTGGACGCCGCTCGCGATTGCGCAAGGTTACCGTTTTGGCAACTTCAAGCCATCGCCACCGACGGAAGCAGCCTTCCGCAAGATCTATGCGGAAGCGGGCGTGACACCCGACGAGTTCGACAAAAAGAATCA
>CAZECF010000017.1:0-69061 GCA_964510335.1 uncultured Bryobacter sp.
CGGTCTCAAAGGCGATGCGATCCCGTTGCTCGGTCGGATTGCCGGGATCTCCCAGACCGTGGAGGTGTTCGCGGCCGCCTACGACGTGCGCACCGCGTACGAGATGGCGCATGCGCGCTCGGGGCGCTGGTTCGATCCCGAGTTGGTGGATTGCCTCGACGCGTTCCGCGATGATCAGCAGTTCTGGAGTGGCTTGCGTTCGGCCAACACGCTCGAAGCGCTGCAGTTGCTGGAACCGGCGGATCGCGTGGTCCATCTCGACAACGAGCGACTCGATACCGTCGCGGAGGCCTTTGCGCGGGTGATCGACGCGAAGAGCCCGTACACCGCGCGCCACTCACACAACGTGGCGTTCGTGGCGGTGCGGACGGGTCAGGAGCTGGGCTTTTCCGAACGCGAGCTGCGGACGCTGCGCCGAGCGGCGCTGCTGCACGATATCGTGGAAGACACCACGGTCACCCTGGATGAAATCCGCAAGCGCTTCGGCAATGAAGTAGCTCTTTGCGTGGATGGAGTGACCAAGCTCAGCAAGCTCCAGATTTACTCACGGGAAGAGCAGCAGGCTGAAAGCGTTCGCAAGATGCTGCTGGCCATGGTGGGCGATATTCGCGTCATCCTGGTCAAGCTCAGCGACCGTCTGCACAATCTGCGCACCATTGGCAGTCTGAACCGCGACAAGCAAACCCGCATTGCCCAGGAAACACTCGACATCTACGCCCCCATTGCCCATAGGCTGGGGATGGGCAAGGTTCGTGCGGAACTGGAAGAGTTGTCGCTTGCCGTGATTGATCCGGAAGGCTATGCCGATATCGTGGGTCAGATCGAAACCAAGCGAAAAGTAACCCAGGAATTTCTTGAGGGAATTCGGAAATTGCTGGAGCAGAAGCTTGGACGCGAATCGATCCCGGCCCGCGTGGAAGGGCGATTGAAGCGCCCCTATTCGGTCTATCTGAAGTTGCGAAAACAAAAGATTCCCATCGAGCAGGTTTATGATCTGCTGGCTTTGCGGATCATCACGGACTCAACCAAGAATTGTTACGCTGCCCTTGGCGTGATTCACAATGAATGGCCTCCCATTCCCGGGCGTATCAAGGACCACATCGCCATGCCTCGCGCCAATGGCTATCAAAGCCTGCATACCAGTGTCATGGGGCCCGGCGGCCAGGCCTTTGAGGTTCAAATCCGGACCGAGGAGATGCACCGCCAAGCCGAAGAAGGCGTCGCCTCACATTGGAAGTATAAAGAAGGCCGAAGGGGCCAGACGGCCGAAGAGCAGTATGTGAACTGGATGCGGCAGTTGGTCGAATGGCAGCAGGAAATGCGCGATCCCGGTGAATTCATGTCGACATTGAAAACCGACTTGTACTCCGACGAGGTTTACGTGTTTACGCCAAAGGGTAAGGTTGTTGTTTTGCCGAAGATGTCAACGCCCGTGGATTTTGCGTACGCGATCCACAGTGACGTCGGCAATGCCTGTGTTGGGGCCAAAATCAGCAACCGGATTGTTCCGCTCAAGTACATTCTCAAGAATGGCGATGTCATAGAAGTGCTGACTCAGCCCGGCCACATGCCCAGTAAGGACTGGCTGAGCTTTGTCAAAACGTCGAAGGCAAAGAACAAGATCAAGCAGATCATCAATGCCACGGAACGATCGAAGGCAATTGAGATTGGGCAGAAGTACTTCGAGAAGGAAGCCCGGCGCCTGTCGATCCCCGTTTCCCGGTTGGATAGCGCGATTCTAGCCGACGTGCTGGCAGATTACGGCGTCGGGAAAATGGAAGACCTCTACGCGACGCTGGGTTACGGCAAGGCCGAAGCCCGGCCCATTCTGATGCGTTTTGCGCCAGAGCGGGAAAATACTGAATTACCGAAACCGGAGGAATCTCCAGCCCAGCAAATCTGGGATCGTGAAGCCAAAGACTTGGCTTTACGCGTTCGCGGCATGAACGATGTCATGATGTACCGGGCGAGTTGCTGCAATCCCATACCCGGAGAAGCCATCGTAGGCTACATCACCCGCGGCAAAGGTGTGGCGGTTCACAGCGTGAACTGTTCCAATGTTCAGAATTTGCTCTACGAAGTGGAGCGAAAGATCGAAGTGGAATGGGCCAAGGAAGGCATCGAGAGTTTCGATGTCCAGATCTCGATCATGACGGATGACCGCCCTGGAATGCTGGCTCAGTTCACTCAGGTACTTTTCAGTGAAAATTCGAACATTCGCAGTCTCGAAGCGCGCGGTGACTCCGAGCGGGGTGGCGATGGAGCAATCGTGGAAATCAAGATTGAAGTCAAAGACAAGCGTCAGCTTGAAAAAATCCTCTCAGCTCTGAGGCGGATTCCAGGTGTAAGGGATATCGAACGGAAGTCATGAGTCTAGATCAGCCGGAACATATTGCTGTATCCAAATCGAAGGGGATTGAGATTGATTGGCAGGACGGCCTGCACAGCAGCTTGAGTCTACCATTCCTGCGGGACAACTGTCCCTGCGCGGTATGCACAGGAGCGCACGGCACGGAACCCCAGAAGACCAACTACCAGGCTCCCAACCCCTTCCAGATCTATCAACCAGCCCTGAAGATGTTGAGTTGCGAGGCCGTAGGCAGCTATGCAATCAAGATCAACTGGAACGACGGCCATTCCAGTGGCATTTACAGTTTTGAGTATTTGCGGAAGCTGACTACAGAAGGCGGAAGTTAACTTCCACCGTGGCTTGGACTGGTACCGCCGAGCCGTCTTTGAAGCCGGGCTTGAATCGCCACTTCATGACGGCTTCAATCGCTTTTTCGTCCAGCCCAAGGCCGAGCGGACGAAGAACGCGTATGTCGCGCGCTTTGCCTGACGGATCAACGATGATGGCCAGCACTACGGTGCCTTGAAACTTTGCTTTACGCGCTTCTTCCGAGTATTCCGGTTCTACCTTGAACAGTACGCTGGGCGCAGAAACACCGCCACCGACGCGATAAGCTCCGCCGCCAGTACCACCACCGGAACCAGGTCCGTATCCGGCACCTTTGCCAGACCCGACTCCGCCACCACTACCGCTGCCGAAGCCACCAGAACCAGACCCTTGAGAAGGAGCGCTGAGACCTGAAAGCGGATCTCCCAGCATCGGCAGATTCACCTTGGGGAGCGCATCGGCCTGAGCAATAATCGTAGGCTCCATCACAAGCTTTGGCTGCTCAACCTTTTGTAGTTGGGGAGGCACAAATTGCTTTGGTGCTACTTTCGGCAACTTTCCCTTGCTGGGAGGTGTGATATCTCGCGCCCCACCACCACCGCCTCCACCCATGGTTTGCTTCTTCGGAGGAGTTTTGGGGATATATTCCGTTACCGGTGCGACGAGAGGCGTAAAGTCCTTTACTACCTGCTGAACTTCCTTGCTGGTGGAAAGGACAACGAGCAAGATGATGACAATGCCGTGGATCACCAGTGAGCCCATGGCGCTTCGGGATTCATTCCCCGCCGTTTGCCCCCAGATGTCCTTAACTGCTATGGGCTTCGAGGTGACTTCGAGCGGCGGCAATTTAGGAGGATTGACTGTATCCCGTATGTTTCGCCAGAGCGAAACAAAGACGTTTTCTTCCTCATAGCCACCTAGTGTGTGCGCCAGGCGGTCTTCAGGGTTTCCTGCCGAATTTTGCTGTTCCGTGGGGGTCACGAGTTCTTCTGCCCGATCTTGCGTCGACGCGCTCATAAGTCCTACTCCTCAAATCTCTCAGGCTGCGCTACTGATGCGACGCTGAAATTGAACCTTCGGTTGCACAGGGAATATGAATTCTGGAAGAGTTGACGCCGATGCCCTCATCGTATCACGAGCGATCTTTCTCTCAGTGGATCTACTGAGATCGTCACTTGGTGTCGATAAGCACCTTCAATTGCTTCGCCAAGCTTCAGCATCTCCAACTCAATCCTTATGCTCCTATTATCTAGACGCACAGAAAAGCTGCGAGTTTGAGAAGTTTCTGGTCCAACAAAAAATTGTTCTTCATGCCCGCTTGCTGTCAGGATGCATGTCGCAGCGTTGGGAAGCGTATTTCGGATGGAAACAGAAATTTCCACTTCGCCTGATGGACTTCGCTTCGCCCGGGCCTGGGCCACATAAACGCGAGGAAGAGCCAATACGGTTACCGGATGGGGTGTTCTCTCCAGGCAGCCGGCCAGGTGAATCTCGTTGGAACGATCAAATCGAAACCGGTTTGCCGCATCTTCTCCCAACAGCACTTCCCCATTGACCTTCAGCGGCCCCCGGCAGGCGGATTTATCAAAACGCACCAGAAAATGCCTGGACCTCATGGAATCATCGAGTGGCAACAGGAAAAGGTGCTCACCTTCGGCGGGAGCGGGAGCCTCCACCAGCGCAAGCTGCCGGGTTGGGATCGCAGGCTCTGCTACAAGATTCTGCAAGAAAAAAAGCTTTGCAAGAAACAGCGTCATCTCTTTACCCAGTGGCAGGAACAAGCAGTATGACATACGCGAGGGCGCGATTGTGGTTGGGCATTAGTGGAGTAGGGTTCATGGTCCTGCTTGCGTTGGCCGCACTCCTCCTGAATTGGCCCCATCGTATCTTCGACGGCTTTGAGCCACGGCTCGGGCATGATCTGATTGGTTTGCTGTGGATTGTGGCTCTCTATGCGGCGATCCATGTCCCGCTCGACTACATCGGTGGCTATTGGTTACCCTGTCACTTTTCCCGCCAATGCCTTGTCTTCGCCTACTTCGCGGCTCAATACGTGCGCGGCCTGGGAGTGCAAAGCATCTTCTTTTTGTTTTCCGGTTTAATTCTGCTTCAAGTTGGTCGTTTTGGTGGTCGCCTTGCCGTGATTGCGGTACTGGCGCTAACGATGATCGTGATGGTGGAGTTGCAGGACCGCATGGCCAGGTGGGTCTCAGGCTTACGGGTAATGGCGCGGGAGTGGATCAACGGAAAACAGGTACTGACGGTAGATGGGATGGATTCCGGCTTTGCTGGAGGACTTTCTGGGTTGCCGGGAAGAGAAAAGGTGATTGTTCCAGCATTGTGGCAGCGCGTTTTGCCGAAGATTGCTCTGGATGTGGAGCTGAAACGGCGCAGCGCTGCCATGGAATCGGGGAGCCGGCTTCGCGGTCTCCTGCTGGCCATGGTCTGGAATCTGACAGGCTTCTACCTCTCTTCCCTGGCCCCGGCCGCTGGAGTTGCAACCTTGGCGGAATTGTTTACCACGACACTCTATTTCACCCTCTGGAGCTTCCTTGGCCTCTTGCTCTTGCCGACGTTGAGCCGGTATGGAGTATTTGAGCTGGATCAATTCGCCCGTCGAAATGGTATGGACGAGTCGGAATTCTCCCTGGCTGTGCGTGAATTGGACCAGCTTCAGGATGACGAACCGGTCCGCCCAGCGGGCATCGAGGCCATCTTCCACCCCGTACCCAGTGTGTCAGCGAGGATCGAAAACTTCCCGCGCGATCACCGGCCGGTCGGAGCCTGGAATGCAGCCCGATACGCGCTTTTCCTCAGTTGGCCATGCCTTGGCTTTCTGAGCCGCGCTGTTCATTGCAATTCGGGCCGGCCGGACCTTTGGGTCATGCTCCCTGTAGACTAAGCCAGCAGAAAGCTTCTGGATGCCAGCCAGATTTCTTCCATGACGTCGGTCAGTTCGTGTCCGGATACCAACTCGGTGAGCGCGGCATTGGGGTGCGTGGAAGCATAGCTACGGCTGAATTCAATTGGCACCACATCGTCTTCCAGCCCGTGAAATAGCAAGGCCGGCTGCGAAAAATGTGGCTCTGCCGGATATCTCAAGCCATCTTCAATCAGCCCATAGCCAACTGGCTCGGGTTGACCCGTTCCGTAATGCATCATTTCAAGGCTGCCAGCCCTCTTCCATTCCTCCATCTTTTCCCCACCAAGACGCTGCCCCCAACGCTCGGCAAAGCCAAACGCAGGAGCTAGCAGCACCAGTCGCTCAGCCGTGGGATGCAGGCTCGCAAACAGTGCTGCCAGATAGCCGCCCATGCTGGAACCAATGAGGCGCACCGGTTCATCGCCAGCCGTTTCTTCGATGACGCGCAATTGTCCGCTCACCGTCAGGTTGCGAAAGCCCGCGGCTTCCAGGTGAGGAATCAAAACCTTCACTCCCTCTGCTGCGAGCTTGTTGGCAAAAAACTGAGCCTTGCGGGAGGCGGGAGAAGAGGCAAAGCCATGCAGGTAAATGTATTTCATGGAGTAAATTTGAGCTCGGCGTCGGCGCCAAACTTCTGGAAGTCCTGGTAGGAATAATGTGTCTCGTTAACCAGCGTCCCATTCACCATCCGTGTATGGATGACAGAGCTGGGCAGTACCGCGCCAAATCGGGATTGGACGTACTCGATCACCCCGGAATCAACAATCACTGTCTTGTCCTGCTCCAGGCGCGAATCCAGCCTCAAACGCAAAGGCAGCATGTCAGCCCGCTGTACCCAGATCCGTCCAAGCAAGGGCTGTCGTGTGGCATTCTTGCGGTCGAAGATCGTTATGCCAACCTCGTTGTCCGGCCGCGAGAAGGAGTAAACCAGCACCGGAGTGGCTCCCAGATACTCTGTGGATTCCAGTTCAAACCGGAGCTTGTCAATTTCTCCGAAGCGAAACAGCAGAAGGGATAGGCTGTAGTCTGTAGCCAGAGCCTCCAGCCCGTAGCGGCTGAATTCCTCCATCAGCCGCAGGCGTTCCCGCTCATTGTCTGACTGCAATCCAAAGGCCAGTCGCTCTCGTGCTTTCTTGGGCGTAGCAACCCTTCTTCCATCCACGTCAATCACCTTCCGGAGCTCATACCAGACCGGCTCTTCCTTGCCACGCAGCGCAAAGCCGAGGTCGGAATGGATGGTGCGCTCCTGAACCTTCGGCGGAATCGGCTTCAGTGCCGCATCGCCAAACCGAATTCGCATCCGCGTTGAATAGGTGATCGACTTCTGCTTGAGCGTCTCCGAGCCAACCAGATTGGGCAACTGCTCGGCAAAGGACTGGGCATGGCTCGCCAGCCGGGCTCGGTCCGGTTCTTCTTGCGCAATCAGGATCATGCTGCCCAGCAGCAGGCAGGATAAAAGTGCCACTACAATCAGACTAATGCGTTTGCTGCTGCTGGTTGGGATCGGTTGCGCTGGACTTCTGGCGCAAGGCCTTGAATACGTCAAGGCAAATTACACCAAATATGAGTATCGAGTGCCAGTCCGAGACGGCAAACGGCTCTTCACTAGCGTCTATGTCCCCAAGGACGCTTCAAAAAACTATCCCATCCTGCTGAACCGGACCCCCTACAGTGTCTCTCCCTACGGAGCGGACCAATACAAGGCCGACATTGGCCCGACGCCTCTGTTTGCCAAGGACGGCTTCATTGTGGTCTACCAGGATGTCCGCGGCAAGAACATGAGCGAAGGGGAATTCGTCAACATGACACCCCACACCGCAACCGGCATCAATGAAAGTACGGACACTTACGACACCATTGAATGGCTCCTGAAAAACATCCCGAACCACAATGGCAGAGTTGCAACCTGGGGAATTTCCTACCCCGGCTTCTACACGGCCGCCGGCATGATCAATGCTCATCCAGCCCTGAAGTTGGCCAGCCCGCAGGCTCCAATTTCAGACTGGTTTGCGGGTGATGATTTCCACCACAACGGGGCTCTCTTCCTGCCGCACGCCTTCAACTTCCTCTATTCATTCGGACAGCCGCGGCCCGAGCCGTCACTACCGGACCGCAAAGCCTTTGATCACAAAACCCCCGATGGCTACCGCTTCTTTCTCGACATGGGCCCGCTCTACAACGCCAATGAGCGCTATATGAAAAACAGCGTCCAGTTCTGGAACGAGATGATGAAGCACCCCAACTACGACGAGTTCTGGCAAGCCCGCAATCTCCGGCCTCACCTCAAGAACATCCAGCCGGAAGTCCTGACCATCGGCGGCTTCTTCGACGCGGAAAACCTCTATGGCGCCCTCGAAGTCTTCAAGAACGTGGACAAACAAGGGCACGCCAGGGGGAATCGAATTGTAATGGGCCCCTGGTTTCACGGTCAATGGGCTCGCGATTTGGGGGAAGGCCTCGGTGACATCCGCTTCAATGCCAAGACCAGCGAGTGGTATCGGGAAAACGTCGAACTGCCTTACTTCAAGCATGTTTTGAAGGATGGCCCGAACCCGAAGCTGCCCAAAGCGCTCATGTTTGAAACAGGCTCCAATGTTTGGAGGCGATATGAAGAATGGCCTCCCCAGCGCGCGGATGCCAAAACTCTCTACTTCCAACCCAATGGCAAATTGAGCTTTGCGGCTCCCACCGCAACCGGCCAGGCCTTTGATGAATTTGTCAGCGATCCGGCCAAGCCGGTTCCTTACATCCCCCAGATCGCCAATCGCATGACTCGCGAATATATGACGATGGACCAGCGCCAGGCCGGCCGGCGTCCGGACGTGCTCACCTACATGACGGATGTGCTTGAAGAGGATGTCGTGCTGGCCGGCCCTGTTGCGCCGTCTGTATTCCTGTCCACCACCGGTTCCGATGCCGATGTCATCGTCAAGCTGATCGACGTATTCCCGGACGACTATCCGGATCCTTCCCCCAATCCCACTGGTGTGGTGATGGGCGGCTACCAGATGATGGTGCGCGGCGATGTTTTCCGCGGCCGCTTCCGCGAGAGTCTCTCCGTGCCAAAGCCCTTCGTTCCGGGGAAAGCTGAGAAAGTGCAATGGCGCTTGCCCGACGTGAATCACAATTTCCGTAAGGGTCACCGGATTATGGTGCAAGTCCAGAGTTCCTGGTTTCCGCTCGTCGATCGCAACCCGCAAAACTTCGTGCCCAGCATTTATGAGGCCCGGGAAGCCGATTTTCAAAAAGCCACTCATCGCCTCTGGCGCAGCCGCGATTTGCCGAGTCACATCCAGGTGCAGGTTCTCCAGTCGCCCGTGAATTGAGACTGAGTTTTTCCTGGCACACCAGAACCGACATTGTTTCGAAGCCCAGCCTTGGCGAGAGGCATATAATTTGGGTAGGGCTTTGCGAGTGAAGCCGAGGAGAATCCGGATGAAATTGAAAATCAGTGTGCTGCTCTTTGCTCTGGCGTCGACCGCAGCCTGGACGCAAGTGAATGTCGGCGAACAGAAGCCCGAGGCGGCGCAGCCGTTCAAGTTGACAACCGTGTCGACCTTCTCGCTGCCCTGGCGGATTGCCTTCCTGCCCGATGGGCGGATGCTGGTAACAGAAAAGATCGGGCCGATCTGGCTGGTGTCGCCGCAGGGTGAAAAGATTGCACCGCTGGGCGGAACGCCGCCTGTCTATTGGCAAGGCCAGAACGGCATGCTGGGTGTCTTTGTTTCGCCGACCTTTGCCAAGGACGAAAAGATCTATCTGACCTACATTGAGCCAGGCGAGTACGGCGGTAGCCAGGTGCTGGCACGAGCCACCCTGAATAGCGGACGCGCACCGCGGCTACTGGATCTCGAAGTGCTTTGGCGGCAGATGCCGCGTGGCAAGGGTGGCCAGGCGGGTGGGCAAGTTGCATTTTCCCCGGATGGACAGTACATCTACATGTCCGTGGGCGACCGCCAGCGGATGACCCCGGCCCAGGACCCGAACCAGCCGGTGGGCAAGATTTTGCGTTTGACGCTGGACGGAAAGCCGGCTCCCGGAAATCCGAATGCCGGCAAGACTGGCTCAAGGACGATTCCGCTGATTGATCCGCCGCGTGATACAGAGGCGGCCAAGACGGCGAAGGTGGTCAGCACCTATACCTTTCCCGCCGAGAATCTGACGCCGGCTGAGACCTGGGCGAGCGGCTTCCGGGCACCCTATGGCTTGGCGTTCTCCCCCACTGGTGAGTTGTGGGAAGTGGAACACGGTCCGCGTGGCGGCGATGAGTTGAACCTGATTGAGAAGGGGAAGAATTACGGCTGGCCAGTGGTCTCTTATGGCATCAATTACAACGAGTCGCTAATTCCCAGTCACGATACCCGGTCGGAGTTTACCAAGCCGGTGCTGTACTGGGTTCCGGTCATCGCTCCAGGGAATCTGATGTTCTATCGCGGCAAAAAGACCTTCCCGCAGTGGGATGGCAACGGTTTTGTGAGCGGGCTAGGCAGCCATTCGCTCGTACGGATTGTCTTTGACGGCAAAGGCGGAGCCAAGGCAGCCGAGCGCTGGGATCTCGGCAAGCGGCTTCGTGATGTAGCACAGGCGCCGGATGGCTCGCTGTGGCTGCTGGAAGACGCCAACCCGGGCGCGCTGATTCATGTGACGCCTAAGTAGGAGGCCAGGGCAAGTCCCGGTTTTCACAGCTTTTTAGGCGGACTAGCGCAAGGCGACGACTCGGAAATCGCGTGTGCTCCCGCCCACCACGTCCCGCTCTAGAATCATCTCAAGCCGTTGGATGCTCGGGTCTACTTTTCGCCCCAGAAACTGCTCCACCTGCGCCAGCATGCGCGGCTGTATTAAGAGATCTGCCGCGGCGGCGGTGGCTGTTCCTGAATTTCCTGCCGCCAGCAGCACCTTGCCGGTTCCCGAAAGCCCCGGGCACAGCGCAATCCGCGAATAAGTCTTCCCTGTCTCTCGCGCGTCCAGGATGTTCTCGTATATGCTCCGCTCCCCCTCCTTGGGATTCTGATTGCGGAGTATTGCCGCTTTCGCGTTTGGCGGGAACTCCATCTGGAAGTTCAGGTCCCGTTCATACAACTCTGCCCACGGGTTTGCCCGTCTGCCGCCCAGAATCACGAAGTTGTCTCCCATCTGCAGCAGGTTCATTCCCAGTGCCCTTGCGTGGTGCTCTTTGATGTTGTACCGCCCACCCAATTCCAATGCAATCTGCGTGGAGGCCCTTGATTCAAATACGTTGGTGTATTGTCCACGCCGGATCAACTGCCACAGGTCTTGCGATACCTTGCCGGGGCTTGGGCTTTTAGCCGGTTCGAAAATCTTGCGGCTGGCATAGTCCTCCAGTGGATACATGCCACCGACTGCAACGGTGAGGTCGCAATAAAGACCATCGGAAACCACCAGATGTAGATGGGTACTGGGCTCCAGCAGCGCAGTCAACAGATTCTGCTCTCGCTGGATCGTTGCTGTCAGACTCGATCGCTCGAAGTTCTCCGCAAGCAGCCAACCAGCGGTCAGGCAGCCAACCAGCGCGACGACTGCCAGCGCGAGAATTGTTTTCCTGTCGGGTTCCTGTCGCGGCAAGGGATTCCAATCGGCATGAAGAGCCGAATGAAACACGGGCACATAGCTTCCTTTCGGAATTTCAACGTGCAGAGCTTCCCCCTTTCCCTCGCCTTCTGCATACTCCTTTAACTTCTGTCGTAACGACCGCGCTGAACTGCGCACGATGTTGTCTTCCTGCGGATTGAAGTTCTCGCGCCGTTGGAAGACCACGGCACCAATACTCACTTCGCTAATCTCGCTCGCTCTTCCGTCGAGGGCCATCGTGCCTATGTAGCTCAGGAACTCTCGGAGTCGCTGGCTTCGTCGAAACGCCTCGCTCTGCAGCACCCGCTCCAACGCAGCCCGGCGCATGTCGTCCGCCGGATGCATTTCCTTGTCCATGCGCGGTATGTCCATAGCGGTAGCATTCTTCTCGGGATTACTCATGATTTTTGAAGTCTGCCCCATACAAGCTGGCCTTGATCTTATCCGTTCGCTTTGGGAACGGCAATCTCCCGTTTCTCCATTGAGGCGTTTTGCTGCTCGAACACAGCAATCATCCTCGCGGCCCTTTGAACATCGCTCTGGGCGCTGAATCAGCAAACGTCTCGCTAAATCAATAAGATACGCCTGTCACGCACAAGTGATTCACGCATTTTTCACTATCAAACCGCAATTCAGGGAGATAGCCTCGAGATATACAACTGTTGAAATTCGGATTAACTGTCACCTGTCCGGATCACGAACCAGTCCATTTGCGGCGGCGCAGGATTGCCGCCTGAAAGTTTGCTCAGGGAGTTTAAATTCACATGCGAACAATTGCCTCGTTGCTGTTGGCGTTCTTTTTAGCCATTTCGGTGACCTCTCCGGCCTTACGCGCCCAGGGAACCGATGGCTCTATTGCCGGTGTGGTCTTCGATAGCGGGGGTGCCATCATCGTCGGCGCCAGAGTAACGCTTACCAACGACGCTACCGGCTTCCGCCGTGAAGTCACCACGAATACCCAGGGTCAATACGTTGCCAATGCCTTACCCGTTGGACCCTACCGGATCACTGCGTCGATGGACGGCTTCCAGCGTCTTGTCCGCGCTGGAATCACCCTCACCGCCGCCGACGCGCTCACCGTTGACCTCACCCTGACCGTCGGCGACGTCCAGCAAACCGTGGAGGTAACCGAATCCACCCCACTCCTGCAAGCACAAAACGCCATGGTCTCCTCGCTGGTATCTAACGAACAGATTGTAGATATCCCTCTGCAGAGCCGTACCTTCACAGGCCTGCTACTGCTCAGCCCTGGCGCCACCACCGGAAGCAGCGGAAATCTGACGTCATCTCCATACGCCATGCGAGGCAACGCCAACATCAGCGTCAACGGGTCAAGCGCACAGAACAACAGCTATTTCATCGACGGTATGGTGAACCGCAATTTGTGGCTCAGCACCCTCATCATGGTTCCCACCATCGACTCCATTCAGGAAATGCGCGTCATCACCAGCAACTATACGGCCGAATACGGCATCGCGGCAGGAGCCATCACGGTTGTGGTTACCAAGTCCGGCACCAACCGTATTCGCGGCAGCCTCTATGAGTTCCTGCGCAACGACAAGCTCGATTCCAATTCCTTCTTCAACAACCGCGCGGGCGTGGCTCGTCCCTCCTTCCGCCGCAATGAGTTCGGCGGCACCGTTGGCGGACCCATCCGCAAGGACCGCACTTTCTTCTTCGCGGATTACCAAGGCATCCGCGTCCGGAGACCCTTGCCAACCGTGTCAACCATTCCCACCCTCGCCCAACGGCTAATGGTCGAAACTGGTGACTTTTCAGGTCTGGGCTCCACCATTTTCGATCCTTTCACCCTCACCGGCACCCAGCGTACACCCTTCGCCGGCAATCGCATCCCTCTCAACCGGCTTGACCCTGCCTCGCGGGCCGTCTTCGGCCTCCTGCCTCAACCCACGGATGGGGGTGCCACCCGCAACTTTGTCTTCAACCCCGCGATCAAGCAGCGGACTGACCAGTTTGACGCCAAGATCGACCAGAACCTCGGAGCCGCGGACCGCTTTTTCTTCAAGTACAGCTTTGACGACACCAATCTTGTGACGCCAGGCGTACTTCCCGTGGGCAACCGGGGCAATGTGCCGATCGGCGAGTTCCTCTCTGCGACGGGTGTGGGTGTGGGCACCACCACTCCACTGCGCAACCAGTCCGGCACCTTCAACTACGTAAAGGTGATCTCGCCCACTTTCTTGAATGAGACCCGCATTGGCGTTGTGCGCTGGAACCAGAATATCAATCCGCTAAATAATGAGTTCGCCACGGCGAACTCCGTGGGAATTCCGGGCATCAACATCAACGACAAGTCTGGCGGCCTGCCTGCCCTGAACATCACCGGCTACCAGACCATTGGCGACGCTTCCACCTTTCCTGAAACCAGCCAGATGACTTCGTTTCAGTACGAGAACCTCACCACCAAGACCGCCGGCAACCACACCATTAAGGTGGGCGGCATCTTCATCCGGCACCGGTTCAACGGTTTCTCTGCATTCCCTACCCGTGGCACATTCGCTTTCAACGGGCAATTCACTCGCCAGGTGGGAGCCGGCGGGGCGAATACCGCGCTGGCTGACTATGCACTGGGCGCCTACAGCGGTTCCGATCGCAATATCCTTACGGGCACCTTTGGCATGCGCTTCTGGAACATGGGGGCCTTCATTGACGATACATGGCGCGTGAACAACCGCCTGACCTTGAATCTTGGCCTGCGCTACGACATTCAGGCTCCACCGTACGAAGTCTATGACCGGTGGTCGAACTTCAACATCGATACAGCGCGGTTGGAAATCGCTTCCGGCGGTGGTGCTTCCCGGCGATTGCGCAACATGGATCTCAACAACTTTGCTCCCCGCACCGGCATCACCTACATGCTCACCAACGACCGCAAGACCGTATTTCGCTCAGGCTTCGGCGTGAGCTACGTGGAAGCAGGACAGGGCGGCGGGCAACTCTACAAGAACCTACCCTCATTCTTCTCGCAGGTCCTGGCAACCGACCAGAACGCTGCACCACCCGCCCTATTGCGCAATGGCTTGCCCACGCCAGTTGCCCCCGGAACCGGCGACATTGTTGCCCTCTCCGGCGGCAATCCCAACGCATGGGATTACGACCTGCAATCCACCCGTGTGATGCAGTGGAGCGCCGGTATCCAGCGCGAGGTCATCAAGGACATGCTGGTGGATGTCTCCTATGTGGGCACGCGAACCAACGGGCTGGTCACCGCCATCAATCTCAACCAAAGCTTTCCGGGCGCTGGTGCTCAACAGCAACGCCGTCCCTATTTCGCGCTGAACCCTAACCTTGTCAATCTCAACTACCGGACGAACTACGGGGGTGCCAAATATCACGGATTGCAGGTGCGCGCGGAGCGACGCATGACGGCCGGCGTGTCGGCTTCATTGGCCTATAGCTGGGGCAAGTACATGGCCAATGCCAATCACGTCAACGGTGGCGGAAACGGACCACCCCAGAACGCGCGCTGCACCGCCTGCGAGTGGGGCCCCATGCCAGAAGACCGCCGGCACATCATCGTCTTCAATCATGTTTGGGAACTGCCTTTCGGCAAAGGCCGCAAACATCTCAACGGTGGCCCTGCGTCCTGGATTCTGGGTGACTGGGATCTTAGTGGCGTCTGGACCGCAACCTCCGGGGACCGCTTCACGGCCACCCTGGCTGGCGCTGTGTCTAACTCTGCTGGTGGCGGCGGAGACCGTCCGAACCGCATCGGCGATGGTAACCTGGACTCCGGCCAACGTACCATTGACCGCTGGTTCGATATCGGTGCCTTTGCTACCCCTGCCCAGTTCACCTTCGGCAACTCGGGTCGCGGAATCCTGATTGGTCCCCGCAGCTTCACTGCTAACATGAACGTCCAGCGGAACTTCCTCATCGGCGAGCGTTTCCGGCTTCAGTTCCGCACGGAACTTTACAACGCATTCAACAATGTGAATTTCGGCACCCCCAATGCGGCCATCGGCAACCCCGTTGCCGGCCAGATTGGCGGCGCGGCCGAGGCACGAACCATCCAACTTGGCTTGAAGCTCTATTTCTAATGAACCGTCGAAGCTTTCTCCTCAACACTGTTGGTGGCGCGGCCCTGAGTTCTCTACAAGCTCAGGACCGCCCGCCAAATTTCCTCTTCCTCATCTCTGACGACCATAGCTTGCCGGACCTGGGATGCTTCGGGAATGACGCCGTCACTACTCCCAACCTGGACCGGCTGGCCGCGCAGGGTACGAAGTACACCAACTGTTTTGTGGTCAGTCCGCAGTGCAGCCCCAATCGCAGCGCCATCTTTACTGGTGCCACCCCGCATTCCACTAGCACCTCAAGGCTGCACACGCCCATGCCTGCCTGGGAGCCCACTTTTCTCGAACCTCTGACCGCGAAGGGCTACTTCACGGGCGTATTGCGCAAAGTACATCAGGGCGGAGAGTTCAACAAACGGTTGTCGTTCTATGAGAACGACCTCAGCCAATACGACAAGTTCCTGGATGCAGCCGCCGGCAAGCCCTTCTGGTTGCAGATGGGCTTCACTGACCCGCACCGCTTCTATCGCGATGGAGCCTTCGATCCACCCCACGACCCAGCCAAGGTGAAGGTCCCGGCCTTCCTGCCGGATTCGCTCGAGGTGCGCAAGGATCTGGCGCACTACTACGACTACATTGCCCGCATGGACAAGGTCTGCGGTGAGGTGCTCGTCTCCCTGGAGCGGCGCGGGCTGGCGGAGAACACCTTGGTGATCTTCACTGGCGACAACGGCATGCCATTTCCACGCGCCAAGGGCACTTGCTACGATCCAGGCCTGCGGGTGCCTGCCATCGCCCGCTGGCCCGGACGCATTACCGCCGGTGCCACCAGCAAGGCACTCATCTCTCACATGGATTTGGCTCCCACCTGGGTGCAGGCTGCGGGTATCGAGCCCCCCGCCCGCATGCAGGGTATGAGCCAGTTGGATGTGCTGCTCGGCCGGTCACCCGGCAAGCGAACAGAGATCTTCGCCGAGCGGAACTGGCACGACAATTTTGACCCCATCCGCTGCGTCCGTACAGATAGGCACAAGCTGATCTTCAACGCAGCCCCGCATTTTCCTTACCGCCCGGCATGGGATCTTGAGAATTCCCCTAGCTGGAAAGAGTTGGTGCGCCTCCGGCAGAGCGGCGGGCTTAGCCCCGGCCAGATGGAGATCTTCGCACCATCCCGGCCCATGCAGGAGCTTTACGACCTGCAGGAAGACCCGCATGAGTTTCATAATCTGATGGGGGATCCACGCTACCGTGAGGTGTTTGAGCGGTTGCGCTCAAAGCTGAGCGAATGGATGCACAATACCAGAGACTTCTTGCCGCCCGCCTTACCGCGGCCCGGTGAGCCCGCTGGTAGGGAATGGCCGGTGGCGCTTTAGCGCGAATCCACCTTCCAGGGCGGGCTCCATGAGCCCACGGCCTCACGATTGTCTTCAGGAGGAAACCTTATGAACCGGCGAAGTTTTCTGCATTCCGCGCTGGGTGCCAGCGCCTTTGGGGCCGCTGCCTGCTCCACCACAAAGAAGCGCGATGCGAGCTTGCCCAACATCGTGTTGGTTTATGCCGATGATCTGGGATATGGCGACTTGAGTTGCTACGGAGCCAAAGACCACAAGACCCCCCACCTTGACAAGTTGGCCGCCGGAGGCGTTCGCTTCACCAACTTCTATGTGCCCACGCCCTATTGCGCGCCCTCGCGCTCCTCACTGCTCACCGGCCGCTACCCCTTCCGCAGCGGCATGGTGTTCAACCCCGCTCCCGATGCGGGCATCAACGCGGTGGGGTTGCCTGCCGAAGAAGTCACCATTGCCGAATTGCTGAAGACCAGGGGCTACGCCACCACTTGTATCGGCAAGTGGCACCTGGGCCATACGGAGAAGTTTCTGCCGCGTACCCAGGGTTTCGACGAATACTTCGGCATACTCTATTCCAACGATATGCGTCCGGTTCAGATCGTTGAGAATGAGCGTGTTGCTGTCTACCCTGTCAACCAGACCACCCTCACCCGCGACTACACCAACCGGGCCATTCACTTCATCGAACGAAATCAGCAGAATCCATTCTTGCTCTACCTGCCGCACGCTATGCCCCACAAGCCGCTGGCCGCCTCGGAGGAATTCTATACCCCCGAGACTCCGCAGGACCTCTATTCCGATGTGATTCGTGAATTGGACTTTGAGTGCGGACGCATCTTCGATACCCTCAAGCGCTTGAACCTGGGGGACAACACGCTGGTGATCTTCGCCTCTGACAACGGCCCCTGGTTTGGAGGCCACACAGCGGGTCTGCGCGGCATGAAGGCCAGCGGTTTCGAGGGCGGAATCCGGGTACCGTTTATTGCGCGCTGGCCAGGGAAAATTCCTGCTGGCCGCACCTGCGATGAGATCGCCGGGGTAATCGACGTATTGCCTACAATCGGCGGCCTTGCAGGCACGCCAATGCCCGAAGGACGCACTCTGGATGGCCGTGATATCTGGCCGCTGATGACGGACGCCGCTGCAAAGAGTCCCCACGAGGCCATCTACAGCATGTCCGGCCCGAACCTCGCCACTGTGCGCGCCGGGCAATGGAAGCTGCATGTCCGGAAGCCCGCCTTGGGGCCAGCCTATCTGGATCCAGCCATTGCGCCCACCTGGGTAGATCCGCGTGGACCCGATGGCGTCACTCTACTGGCGCAGTTTGAGCAGAACAACCCCAGTCGTTACCCCGGCTTGCGGAGCGGCGATGCGGCCGTGCCGATGATGCTGTTTGATCTTGCCAATGACCCCGGAGAACAAACCAACGTTGCCGACAAAAACCCTGAGGTGGTGCAGCGCTTGAAGACGCTCTTCGACAAGCTGAACGCCGAAGTGCCCGAAATCCCCCGCGAAGAGCGCCACGGCGGCGGAGGCGTCCAGCGCCTCACTGGCGGGAGGCCCGGTGATGGCCTCGTGTATGACCGGAAGCCCCAACAACCTGAGGGCTATCAATAGGCGGAAGGACGGCCGGTTCTGAAGTGAATGAGCACGGGACTCTTCGCAGGCCTATCGAGAGACTATAGGGATCAGAAGTCCGGACACCATGGGTAGGCTACTCTTCCACTGCCGCCAGAGAGATGTAGTACTGGCTGGCGTCGTGGAGTTTGCCGTCGGGGGTAAGTCCGTAATGGGGCATCACGCCGTAGCGGGTAAAGAGAAGGCTGCGGACAAGCATCTCTGCCGGTCCGGCCTTGGCGACGGTAATCGTGTACATGACGAGGCCCAGGGCGGGCATCCGTTCCAGGGCGTGCACGAGTAAGGCGCGGGCGATGCCACGGCGGCGTTCGGTCGAATGGACGATCAGCTTCTGCAAGTCGGCGCGATGGCGGACGGATTCGGCTTTTTCGTAGGCGATTTGCAGGGCGCCAATCACGCGGCCGTTTTCGAGAGCGGCCATCACTTCCCGCTCGCCGGCTTCCATCTCACGGGCGACGCCGTTCCAGTAACGATCAAGCTTGTCGGCCTGAACGGGCAGCAGAAACCCAACACAGCCACCGTCATTGATGGCGTCGCCGAGAAGCCATTCAAACTCCTGTTTGCGCTCGAGCAGTTCAGCAGCCGCCAGGCGCCGGATCTCAAACACCGGCCTCCGCCTCCTCACGTGCGTCAACAAGAGCGGTGTCCTTCAGCAATTCGTAGACCGCGTCGTGGGATTCGCGGGCCAGCCTGCCGCGATCCTTCATCGTCATGCCCGCCGTCGGGATCGGTTCGCCGATGCGGAGTGTCACCGCGCCGGGGCGGACCGTGCCCGAACCAAAGGGAAGTACTTTCTCCGTGCCGGAAAGACTGACGGGCACAACCGGTACGCCGGAATTGATGGCGATGTAGAAAGCACCCTCCTTGAAGGGCTGGAGTTTGGCGTTGGGCGAGCGGCCGCCTTCCGGGAAAATGAGCACGCTGATGCCGCGTTCCTTGAGCATTTTGCCGGCCTCAATCATGGCCTTGATGGCTTCCCGCGGATTGTCACGCGGTACGGCGATGTGACCGGCGCGGCTTAAGTGGTAGCCAAGAAAAGGAATCTTGAAGAGGCCTTTTTTAGCCATGAAGCGGAACTGGACCGGGATGGCAGCAAGGATGCAAGGCGTGTCCTTGTAGCTGAGATGATTGGCCACAAAGACGTAGCTACCGTTGGGGTCGATCTTTTCCAGGCCTTCGACGCGCATACGGACGAAGCTGACGCGCAGGAGCATCCGAGCCCAGGCGCGCGCGATAGCCACCTGGCGGCGACCGCTGGATTCAAAGAGCGAGACGACCAGATTGACGGAGCCGTAGGCGACGGTACAAACGATGATGAGTGGGTCGATGATGAACAACGCCCGCAGTTTGGCCAGCATAGATTACTTCCCCTATTGTAGAAGGGGCCGGGCTTCCCCGACGACGAAGAGAGAACCAGTGAGGAAGATAACCGATTGCGCTGGGGCCTCGGAGAGGAGCGCGACCGCTTCGGCGACAGAGGAAGTTTGCGTGGATTCGCCAGGCCAGAGGCGGGCGAGGGCTTCGGTTTCGAGAGCTCTTGGTTGGGCAGCCTGGGTAAGGATCAGTTTCGAGGCGAGGGGGAAAAGCAAGCTGGTAATTTCCGAAACGTCTTTATCACGCATGACCCCGAAGACGAGCCAGACTTCCCGGCCGGAGAAATGTTTGGTGATGAATTCCCGCAGGCGTTGGGCCGCGGCGACGTTGTGCGCGCCGTCCAGGTAAAGATCAGGGGCGCGGCGGATGCGTTCGAGGCGGCCAGGCCACGCTGTGAGCGCAATGCCCGATTCGATTTGGGCAGGCGTGAGGCCGAGCTTGGAGAGGGCGACTGCGGCCGTGAGACTGTTGACAAACTGATGGGGACCGGCGAGGGGGCAGCGGATGTGGATTTCGACGCCGTCTTTAGTAGCGGTATAGGAGCAGCCGGAGGCGTCCTCCTGGAGCTTGCTTAAGTCCCAGGTGGCGGTGTCTTCAAGATCGGGGGCCTGGAAGGCGGGGCGTGCATCGGCACGTTGGGGGGCGAGCACGAGGGGGACGCCGGGCTTGATGATGCCGGCTTTTTCGCGAGCGATTTCTTCGATGGTGTCACCCAGCCATTGCTGGTGGTCCATGTCGACGGGAGTGATGACAGACAGGCGCGGGGTGACGACGTTGGTGGCGTCAAGGCGGCCGCCGAGGCCGACTTCGAGCACGAGCTTTTCAACTTTGTGTTCCCGGAAAAGCCAGAAGGCCATCGCCGTGACGGTTTCAAAGTATGTGGGGTGGATGTCCATTTCCCCGGCCTCGATCAAACGGTTGGCGCAGGCGTGGATGACGGCGAAGGCCTGGGAGAACTCCTGCTCGGAGACGGGGATGCCGTCGATGCGGATTCTCTCGACCGGGCTCACAAGGTGGGGACTGGTATAAAGACCGGTTCGAAAGTCGGCGTGGCGAAGACCGGATTCGATCATGGCGCCGACGCTACCCTTACCGTTGGTGCCGGCGATGTGAACCACTTCGCAAGCATCCTGCGGCTTGCCCAATTCAAGCAGGAGACGCTGGATGCGTTCGAGGCCGAGCTTGATCGTCTTGGTTTCGTTGCCTAACGAATAGAGATATTCAACCGATGCAGGAAAGTCCATCTAGGGCAGAGCGGGCTTGACGGCGCAAGCATAGGAAGAGGGGACGCGCCCGCCTTTGTTCAATTCGCTGTAGCCGATTTCGGTGTTGTAGTAGATGCGGGAAACAAGGCTCTTGGCCGTTCGGAAGAAGCGGTGGCCGGTATCAATGTTGACCTCGGCGTCGCGATCCAAGGTTTCGAGCACCTTCACCTGATCAGCAGCGGAGAGCTTGAGGAAGGGCTTCTGGAATTTGCCGTTGGTGTAGCCGTCGAGCCAGCCGAGCCCTTCGAGAAAGCGGACTCGGTCCGCGTCAGGGCCATCGGTTAGAAAAAGATCAATGTACTTGGAGACGCCCGCAGCCTTGGCACCGGGAGTATCGGTGGCCGGGATGATGAGGTCAGCGATCGTTTCGACCGTGGCGAGCTGATGGGCGTCGAGAGTCTTGGGCGTCCAGGCATCGGCGGCCGGGAGGCCGACAACGGCTACCGAGACAAGTCCAGCCCCTGCTTTCAGGGCTTCACGGCGAGGAAGGGCGAAGTCACTCATACTAGCTTCACTCTATATCAAGTTCCAGGTTTTGAGCAGCCAGGCAAATTCGAAGGACAGTTCGCGGAGGCGGTTGTAGCGTCCGGAAGCACCAAAGTGCCCGGCACCCATGTTGACCTTGAGGAGAATTTCACTTTCGCCACGGTTCATTTCGCGCAAGCGGGCAACCCATTTGGCGGGCTCCCAATAGGAGACGCGAGGGTCGTTGAGTCCGGCAGTGACGAGCATGGGAGGATAGCTTGCCTCACGGGTATTCTCGTAGGGGGAGTAACTGCGGATTAGCTCGAAATAGTCGGGCTCGGCGGGATTCCCCCATTCCTCGTACTCGCCGACGGTGAGCGGCAGGGTGGCGTCAAGCATGGTGTGCACGACGTCGACAAAGGGGACGTGGGCCATGACGCCGCCGAATAAGTCGGGACGCATGGTCAGGGCAGCCCCAACAAGCAGACCGCCGGCGCTGCCGCCTTCGATGATCAATTGTTTCGTGGTTGTGTGGCCCGAGGCGATCAGGGTTTCAGCGCAAGCGATGAAGTCGCGGAAGCTGTTGGGCTTGTTTTTCATGCGGCCCGAGTCATGCCAGGGCTGGCCCATCTCTGCGCCGCCCCGGACCTGGGCGATAACGCAGATAACACCACGGTCGAGCAGGCTGAGCCGGGTCGTGCTGAAGGTGGCATCGCTGTTCAGGCCGTAAGCGCCGTAGCCATAGAGCAAGAGCGGGCCGGAGCTGACTTCCGTTTTGCGGATGAGGATGAGGGGAACTTGGATGCCATCGTGACTGGTCGCCGAAATGCGTTCAACGGTGTAGCGATTGGGGTCAAAGTCACCGGGTACCGGGGTGCGCTTCAGGAGTTCGTGTTCGCGAGTGGGGAAGTGGAAGTCGTAAACGCTGGGGGGCGTGAGCGGGGACTGGTACTGGTAACGCAAAGTGTGGGTGGAGAATTCATGATTGCCGCCGAGGCCGACGGCGTACGCGCTTTCCGCGAAGTTGATTTCCTGCCACTCATCCTGGCCAAGCACCTGGTAGCGAAAGCGACGGAGGCCCCCGATTCGTTCGGTGATGACGAGGTACTTTTCAAATGCGGTGACGCCTTCAAGGTAGACATCCGCGCGATGCGGCAGAACTTCTTCCCACGCGTCTTCGGCCCAGCGGCCGACCGGAGTGCGAACGAGGCGGAAGTTGCGCCCACGGTCATTGATGCGGAGGTAGAACCAATCGTGTTGGTGGCTGAGGCTGTATTCGATGTCCTGCTGGCGGGGGCGAAAGATTGCGAATTCACCCGTCGGCTCGCTGGCCGGGCAGAGCCGGATCTCGGTGGTGGTGGAGGAAGCGATTTCCAGAATCATCCACGCTTCGCTTCTGGTCTTGTAGATGTCGACACGGAAACGTTCGTCGGGCTCTTCGAGGAGGATGGGGTCCTGCGGCGGCGCTTCTCCAAGGGCATGGCGGCAAACGCGGTAGGGCCGTCGGGCGGCATCGAGCGTGGTGTAGAAGAAGGTGGTTGGAGAAGCGGCCCAGGCCAGCGAGTCATAGGTCTTGTCGATCGTGTCCGGGAGGTGTTCGCCGGTGCTGAGATCCTTGAGGCGGATGGTGTAGTCTTCGTCGCCTTCATAGTCAGTCGAGTAGGCAAGGAGGCGGTGATCCGGGGAGGGTTCGATCACACCCAGTTGAAAATAATCTTTGCCTTCGGCCAGTTGGTTGGCATCGAGGTAAACCGCTTCGGGTGCGCCGGGCAAGACGGGCTGACGGCAGTATTGCGGGTATTGCTTGCCTTCTTCGGTGCGGACGAAGTAGAGGTAAGGGCCGTCCTTGACAGGGACGCTCAAGTCAGTTTGCTGGATGCGGCTCAGAAATTCCTGGTAAAGGTCTTCCTGGAGGTCAGCGGTGTCCTTCATGGCAACTTGAGTGAGGGCATTTTCCGCTTCGAGGTGGGCGATGACTTCTGCATTCGCTTTGTCCCGCAGCCAGTGATAGTCGTCAACCCACTCGACGCCGTGGAGGGTGTGGGTGTGCGGGCCCTTGCGGGGGAGCAGTAAACTCATACCATTGAGCCTAGCTAAACTCGCACTATGGTCCGACTAATTTGCGTGATGAGTCTTGTGGTGGCGGCGGCAGGGCAACCGCTGGCGCTGTCCGGGGAGCGGCTGCGGGCGCATATCCGATTTCTTTCGAGCGATCTGCTGGCAGGCCGGGCGGTGGGGACGCAGGGGGGGCAACTTACGGCCGAGTATCTGGCGGCGGCTTTTGCGGCAGCGGGCGCAGTGCCGGTGGGGCCGGATAAGTCTTATTTTCAGCAGGTGCCGCTGGCGGGAGTGAAGGTGGATTCGGGGTCGCAACTCAAGCTGGGGAAGCAGGTATTGCAGTGGCGGCAGGGCTTTGTGGCCACGACACAGACGCAGGAAGCCGAGGTGAATCTATCGACGGAGATGGTCTTTGTGGGGCACGGGATTGTGGCACCGGAGTATGGGTGGAATGACTATGAGGGGGCGGATGTGCGGGGGAAGGTTGTGGTGCTGTTCACGGGGGAGCCGCCGAGCGAGGACCCGGCCTTCTTTGGCGGGGCGGCACTGACTTACTACGGGCGCTGGACCTATAAGTATGAAGAAGCCGCACGGCAAGGTGCAGCCGGGGCAGTGATCATCCATACGGACGCAACGGCGAGTTATGGGTGGAGTGTGGTGGAGAATTCCAATGCCCGGGAGGGGATCCAGCTCCAGCGGGACGCATCGCAGCCGGCCTTGCGGGTGGCGGCGTGGATCACGCAAGAGGCGGCGCGGGAGGCCGGCTATCCGGTGGAGGATTGGCTGCGGCGGGCAGATGCGCGTGGGTTCCGGAGCGTGCCGGTCGAGGGCGGGATCGAGGTGAAGCTGAGGGCGAGTATTCGGAGCATTACCTCGCGCAATGTGGTGGCGATGGTTCCGGGAGCGGGGCCTTCTGCGCAGGAACACATTTTGTATTCCGCGCATTGGGACCACTTGGGGATGGCCGCCGAAGGGGAGGACCGGATCTTCAATGGAGCGGTAGACAATGCGACAGGCTGCGCGATTTTGATTGAGATGGCGCGGGCCTGGGCCGCGCTGGAGCCAAAGCCGCGGCGGACTGTGCTCTTTGTTGCAGTAACGGGCGAGGAGAGCGGCTTGCTTGGTTCTGCTTACTATGCGCGGAAGCCGCTGCTCCCGCTGGCGCAACTCCTGCTCAACCTGAATGTGGATGGAATCATGCCCGGGGGGAAGCCGGGCGGGCTGCTGGCATTGGGCGAGGACAGGAATGCTTCCCTGCGGCAGATTGAGGAGGCGGCCCGAAGGTTTTCCTTGCCGCTGCGGCCGGACCCGCGGCCAGAGGCGGGGAGTCTGTTTCGCAGCGATCACTTCAGTTTCATGAGGGCGGGGGTTTCGGCGTTTTCGCTCATTCCGTTGGATGTGCCGGGAAAGTTTGCGGCTGAGTACAACCGGCTGCACTACCATCAACCGTCGGATGAATATTCGCCGGATTGGGATATGACGGCGATCGAGACGGTGGGGAATGTAGCGCTGTCAATTGGGGTGAATGCGGCGTCGCTGCCTTGAGTGGGGTACGAGGTGGAGCAGCTCAAGAAAACCAGCGGCCGTTATTTTGACCGTGAAGGGCAAGGCCGCTGCGAACTCACCACTTCATGCGATAGGCGTGATAGCGGCCTTGCCCAGAAAAGGCGCTGGCAATCGATTTTGCCTGATACTCAACCAGGAAAGATCCATTCGTAACGGTTCCGAGAAATTTAAGTGCTTGGCGCCAGCGGTGGAAGAAGGCTTGGATCAGAAGGCGGCGGGTGGCGGCATTCAGAAGGCCAGATTTGGCGCGAACTGGCCGGAAGCCCCGGCCAAGCATAGCCAATACGACCCGATCCGCGAAGGGAGCCCTGAACTCTTCGATGAGGTCAAAGACGAGCGAGCCATTGTCCCGTTGAGATCCGTGAACAAGTCCGAAGTAGGGATCGAGGCCGGCACGGAGTACAGCGCGCCATACCTCTGAGTAGAGAATGCCGTAGACGTAGTTCAGGCATTGGTTTACCGGATCGGTAGCCGAAAGAGTGATTCGCCCCGAAAAACGCAAGTCCTCGGGAAGGAGGGCGGAGATGGCCTGCCAATAGGCGGCAGCAGCGCGGCCTTCAAAGCCGAGGACGGAAGACCGGCACGCGGCGAGGGTAGGGTCCAGGTTGCGTATTTGACGGGAACCGTCCTTGAGGCTGGCGGCGGCGAGTTTCAGGTGGTCGGCTTCGGGTAAGGCTTTGCGACGGCGGTACTTACTGAAGTACTCGAGGATAGCGGCCTGATTGCGGACCTTGGCGGAGATCATTTCGAGACCGACGCGGAGCATTTCGGGATCATCGCGGCGAATGGCCTGGGCACGCCGGAGAGAAGCGCGGCCACCTTCGACGGACTGCAGGATTCCAGCGGGTGATCCCAAAGGTGGGGCCAGGATGAGCGGAATGTTAGCCTGTGCCAGTTGAACCTGGACATCAACGCTCAGGCCGATGCCAAAGCCCTGCACGCTCACCACAGTCAGCTGATCCATTGGAATGCGAGCGATTTCCAGTTTTTTCCTACGCACGACGAGGTCGCCTTGCTTGGCAAGCAGGAAAGCGCCATTGGACATGACGAAGAGGCGGCCGTCCTGTTCGAGAACAACGCCCTGGCTCGCCGCCGAGGGTTCGCGGGTGACTGGAGTCGATTCGGGAACATTGGGAGTTTCTGGATTTGGTGATGAAGCAATCGACTGTTCTCCGGGATAGCCGAGTCCAGGGTTCCGGTGAGTCTCCAACTGTTTGTTCCTGTTGGGACGCAGGGATGGAAGCAGCCTTTCCCGGCAATGCCAAGCAGGATTCTGGCGCCACTGCTCGTCAAGCATGGCAGCGGCAAATTCTTCCATTTTGGAATCGAGGGCAAGGAGTTGTTGAGCAAGTACCTGTTCCGCGGGAAGGAAGTAATAATTGCTCCAACCGCGCATAACGTCATTCCATGACTTGAGCGCGTCGGCTGAATTGCCCTCACGCAATCCGGTGGCGAGTTCACGAAGCAGATCGAGCGACGTGTTCAGGATTGAGTCACATTTTTTGGAGGCGATTCGGATCCCATCGAGTTTGATTTCAAAGCCAAGAAAGTCGAAGCCGGTTTCAACGGGTACGAATTGTAACTTGGCAGGCTTGAGTTCCAGATGGAGGGACTCCCGGAGGAAAGATTCAAGCACTTGCAAGGCAGATGAGGCGGCCGATTCTGATTCGGTCAGAATCACGAGATCGTCGGCATAGCGCACAAACGAGAGACCGAGATGCTCGAAGTGACGATCCAGAACGTCCAGGTAGACATTGGCGAGCAGGGGGGAGAGGCATTCTCCCTGAGGAATACCTGATTCGGACGGGATAATATCTCCAAATTCGAGGACGTCGGCTCGCATCCAATGCCGGATGAGCGCAATGATTTCTTCATCGGCGATTTTGCGCAGCAGGAAGGAAAGCAGAATTTCGTGGTCGATGCTGTCGAAGCATTTGCGGATGTCGGCGATTACAGCCCAGTGCCGCCCCCGCAGAACCATGGACCGCGCAATTTGCACGGCCTGGCGGGCATTGCGACCGGGCCGGTAAGCGAAGCTGTAGCGGCTAAATGAAGGCTCGAAAATGGGTTCGAGCAAGAGCAGGACAGCGGCCTGAACGACGCGATCACGCACGCAGGGAATGCCAAGCTTGCGGACACCGCCATCCGCCTTGGGGATTTCAACACGACGAAGTGGCCGTGCGCGGTAGTTGCCGGCAGCAAGTTCAGCCGCCAGAGTTTGAAGTTCCCGTTCGAGATTGCCCTGGAAACTTCGCGGAGTAACTCCATCCACCCCCGAAGTATTGGAGCGGGACTCGCGGACGCGCATCCAGCCGAGACGCAGAAAATCGGCGTCGCCGAGCTGGACGTAGAGTTCGTCGTGGGCACCTTTCGGGCGGCCGAGAGAATCCACAACCGCAGCGATCTGGCCCGTTTTGCTTAAGGCGCGTTTGCTGGCGGAACGGCCTCGTAAAATTTGAGCCAAGGACAGTTGTGGCGTCAGGGTGTTGACATTGACGACAGTGGATTTGCGGGTCTGATTTGCCCGGATCCAGACCTGACTTTCATCAAGGGAGTGAATGCGTTGCTGTTCGACAAGATTGAGCCAAGGAGCATGCAGATTCTCGTCGAGCTTGCCAACCTTGCCGGTGACCCAAAGTATTTCGGCCTGGCTTGCCCACTGGAGGGCGTTGGACTTGAGCGCTTTCTCCCGATCGAGACGGAATACGGAGAGCAAGCGGATGCGGGATTGAGCCAGGAAGGCCCAATCGGCGGGAGGACTATCGACTGGATCCGGAATATGGAATCGGGAAATGGTGAGGGAGTCCCGGATGTTGTCTGACAGGGTGGAATCCGCCGCCATCGACCGCAGCAAGTCCTCAAGAACGGCATCGGTCATAGCGGCGAGCAGCCAATGCTCACGAGGCTCAAAGTGCTCCACCGGGGCTTCCAGCCAGAGCGCGGTTGGTTGCTCAAATATGGACGGGAGGGTTGGAGCCAGAGAAGCTTCTGAGAAGCTATAGACCGACGGGAAATGGAGCGCCCATTCGATCATGCGGGACAGGCGCGCGAGTTCCGCAGGCGAGTGATTGGTATCGAGAAACCAGCGGCGGCTTTCTGAAGAGCTCATGGTACGGAGCAAGCCACCCAGGGTTACCCGTCCATCAGCGCTCATGGAATCAGCAAGGTTGGCGGCCCAATTGAGGCAGGAATCGCCGATGTCGGCACCTGAGATGGCGCGGAGCCGGATCAAGAAACGGTAGAGCAGATTCTTGAGATGCGGAGAGCGGGAGAAGGCAAAGAGGGAGAGCGGGCGGCGGCGGTCCGCCAAGTCTACCCACACGACGCGTCGCTTGTCCAGACAGGGCCGGAATTCACGCCCCAGAATCATAGCGCCGCGCCCGGCTGCGTCATGGACGATGAGTGAGCCGGGGCGATTCTTGTAACGCATCCATTCCTTCATTGCTGCAGCCGAAGCAGAGTGGCCGGATCCCAGAACGGCAATTGTGCCAGGAAGCACTTTCATGACTGGCCCCCTTTGGCGCCATTGGACTGGCCAGCCTTGGGATTCTGCCGTGATTTGGCCTTGCCTGTTTTTCGCTGGGTAGTTGCTTTGGAATACATTTCCCAGGAGAGAAAGAGATCAAGATCCGGAAAGCTTTGGCTGTATGCGTTCACCACGCTTCTGGAAACAAGTCGATGGTCGCGACGGGTACGCAATCCGTGTACGGGGCCACGATACACTTCCACTTCATCAAGGGGCTCGAGTTGTTGGATGAGGCGATCCAGCGCCGCGAGGCGGTCGCGAAGTGTTTGTGCTGCCCTTTTGGCTTGGCCGCGATTGAGCAGCCAAGCCTGGTCGAAATTGATCTCAAGCCCGGTGAGAAAGCATTTGGGCATAGAGGTCCGTCCTTTCTGATTGGAGAGGCGGGTGCATGGCTGGAGTATTTCGAGCCAAATGAAAGTTGCAAATGTGGATTCAAGGCGCACTTCGAGTGGAGTGCCAACACTGGCGCTCATTTGGGGCGAAGTGGGAGCAATGAATCCGAGGAGAAGGCGAAGATCCTATGTCGGGGGATCCTGCCAAGTGCGATTGGGCGCACGGACCGGCGGAGCTGTTAGCTCGACGCCATACTAGGGAGTAGAGATTTTGGACTGTTGGGATTGGCGGCTAGCCTAAGGCGCGAGCTTAGGAGCAGGCGAGCTTAGAGCCCCAAATCCACCCATCGATGGACAAATCGGCGAATTTGTCTATTCGGACAGGATATTTGCTTCAGACGTGGCAAGGCGGGGCCTGAGGCCCAGGGCGACTTCTATCGGGATGAGGCATTAGCCCCAATCCGCGGGAAGTATGTTGAGCGTTATCGGATCACAAGTTAGGTTGAGAGCGTGACGGCTTATGCGTGAATCTATCCAAGCCCTTGGCTATTGTCAAGGAAAGCTGGCTTAGAATTTTTAATTGAAAAATGGGAGGAAATCGCTGGTGGGCGTTCAGGGCTGGACGGGGAGGAGATTGAAGCGCATGGGTTCAACAAGGGTGGGATCTTCTTCTCGATACCGAGAAGAAGGAGAAAGGCAGCATCTCACAAATGAAGACCTTTAGTACTGGTACAAGCGAATAGAAAGCCGACCATCAATAACTGAATCTGTATCTCAGTATTGGTATTCTGAGCGGTTAGGAAACAGTCTCGTTTCAAAGGTTTAGCGGAGGGCGCCAATATGGCACCTCTCCAAGTTATTGATTCTAAGACAGTTGACCAATAGCCATTTTTTTCGAAAATCCATTTTCGAAAATCTGTTTCCACCCGGTCTCCCTCCCGTGCTTGACTCTTTTTGTTTCAACAATTTGCGGCGTAGGCAAAATTTCGAAACGACGTGGATTCGAAAATCGAAGAGACCCTGGAGGCAAAATCAGCTTCTGGCGGACGGTTTGGGCACCAGAAGAGCCCTGAAGTGGCGATTCGGTTCGTCAGCGGGGGTACCCTTTTCAGGCCAAAACGTTGTTTCGAAAGTGTGGATGGTGCTGATGTGAAGCTATGATCTTCAAAACAGGAATCGAAGCTTATTGCCACTTTCTGGCGATGGCCGGGCGAGCGGATGCCACCATCGCCAGTTACCGCACGACGCTCAAGCGCTTGTCCAATGCGCTCCCGCTGGGTACCCGGTGGGAGGAAATTGGAGTGGAAAGGGTGTTGGCAATTCTGTCACAAAGGAATTGTGCGAGCGCTACGCGCAATCGAGAGTGCGCCACCTTGAAGAGTTTTTCAAAGTGGGCGTTTGAGGCTGGGTATGCAAATTGCCATCGATTGGCCGGATTGCCCCGGCAGCGAGGATGTGGCCGGATGGTACGGGCATTGCCGGCGGGGGAGATCGCCGGGCTTTTTGCCGCAATCCGAAACTCCAACGACTCCCTGCGCTGGAGGGATGAAGCCCTTTTTGCACTCTATCTGGCCACCGGACTGCGCAGGGGTGAGGCCGCAGGTTTGCGCTGGGAAGATTTGGATGTCGAGCAGGGAAGCCTGCTTGTGCGCAGCAAAAAGACTGGCCGAAGCCGGTTGATTCGCCTGGGTCCCCGAATGCTCGCAATCCTGCTTTCGTTGCGGAGACACAGTGCGGGGGATTGCGATGGAGCAGTTTTTGGGGGCGCGGGGAGGGACCGCCCATTGAGTGGACGCCAGGTGAACGAACGCTTCCGCTATTGGCGCGAGAAGGCGGGGATGAATCAGGGAGGGGTCGGACCGCAACGGTTGCGAGTGCATTACGCGACTGCGCTTTATCAAAACAGTGGAGACGTGGGACTGGTGGCGTCCAGCCTGGGGCATTTGGACTTACGCAGTACTCTGCGATATCTGGCTGTGGCCGGGGAGCGGGCGCTGACTGGAGACAGACTACTGGAAGATTTGGGACTAGGCAAGACAACTTGAGGTCTTCCCGCTCTTGCTGCTGCTACATGCGGTCGTATGACTCGATGCTGAGGCGGTCGAGCTTGCCCTGGCTGTCGCCGAAGCGTTCGGGTTCGACGGCCATGCGGTTGAACATCAAAACGAAGAGGTTGGCCATGTGGGATTGCCTGGCGTTGCGGCCGGACCCGCGGCCAGAGGCGGGGAGTCTGTTTCGCAGCGATCACTTCAGTTTCATGAGGGCGGGGGTTTCGGCGTTTTCGCTCATTCCGTTGGATGTGCCGGGAAAGTTTGCGGCTGAGTACAACCGGCTGCACTACCATCAACCGTCGGATGAATATTCGCCGGATTGGGATATGACGGCGATCGAGACGGTGGGGAATGTAGCGCTGTCAATTGGGGTGAATGCGGCGTCGCTGCCTTGAGAGTGGGGTGCTTGTGGCTACTATGTCAAAGTCACTGATTCTTCGCAGAGCGCTCGACGAAGGCGATTTGGCTGAGATTTCACGGCTTCTCAACGAGGATTCAGCGATTGCCGGGCGAACTCACACCTGGGAGATCCCGTGCCGGATCGGCCCTTGTCAGCCCATCTCGTATCTGGCTCAAGCGCGCTTCAACGGCTTCGTGAAGCATCGGCGGGCGGGTGAGATGACTCGGATCTTGCTCGAAGCGGGTGCCCCGGTGGACGGTGATCCGACGGATCCGGAAACCTTGCTCATCACGGCTGCCAGCTATAACGAGGGATCCGTGGCGCAAACGCTAGTGGATGCAGGAGCGAACCTCGAGGCCATCGGTTACGCGGTCCCTGAGGGCACACCGCTTGCTCACGCCATTGAGTTTGGAGCCAGGATTCGTTCCTTCGCGGAAGCCGCTGGCGCCGGTAGGATCGACGGGATGCTTGAGTCCAACACAAATAGCAAGGAACGCGCAGCTGCTCTCCGATCTGCGGCTGTCTGTAACCAACTCCAGGCGGCGGGCGTATCGCTGAATCAACTCATCAACGGCGGCACTGCACTCCATTGGGCGGCTTGGGAGGCTAAGGCTGCGGCCGCACGCCATCTCGTGTCGCGGGACGCTGACGTTGCCGCCAAGGACCCAGAGCACGGGGCTACGCCGCTTGACTGGGCACGCTGACCTAATCCGTTTTCTCGAATCCACGCTCAAAGCCTGATACGCTACGCGCACAGAGCTTTTGGAAACCGGAAATCTCAAGCAGGCAACGGGAGAATCAGATGAACCATTTCAAAGGAGAAGACGAATGATCACAAATCCAGAGACCGGTACTCGTGTCGACGAAGTGGCTGCTGGCATCTTCCGAATTTGTACCCCACTGGACGTGATCCCTGGGGGTCTTACGTTCAATTCCTACCTGATCCTGGACGACGAACCGCTTCTCTTCCACACGGGATTCCGGAAGCTGTTTCCACTCACGTTGGAGGCCATCCGGAAAGTCCTGCCGGTCGAGAAACTGCGCTGGATTGGCGGATCGCACTTTGAAAGCGACGAATATGGCGCTCTGAATGACCTCCTGGGGGCTGCGCCCGAAGCAACACCATTCGGCGCCGAGGTCGGAGTACTGACCTCACTCAACGACTTCGCCGTCCGGCCCGCGCGTGGCTTCGCCGATGGCGAGGAATTTTCGATCGGTAGCCGCCGGATGAAGTGGCTCTACACGCCCCACGTGCCGCACGGCTGGGATTGTGGCGTCCTCTTCGATCTGTCCACCCAGACTTTGCTCTGCGGGGATCTGTTTACCCAGCCCGGGGCGAATGCGCCGCCCGTGACCGAATCAGAAGTGCTCACCGCCAGCGAGGGCATGCGCGACAGTATGGACTACTACGCCCACGCGACCAGCACCACCCGGATCCTGGGGCGCCTGGCGGACCTTCGTCCGGCGACACTCGCCTGCCAGCACGGAAGCGCGTATCGCGGCGACGCTTCCGCCCTGCTTCGGGAATTGGCCACCCGGATCGACGACGGTAAGAGTAAGATTTTGGAACAATTCGGTGAGGTCCCGGCCTAGACGACTGCGCGCCTCGGTGAATCCCAGCTCGAATGGGATGTTGATGCCGGCGATGATGCACTGCAGGGCCGGGCTCGAATGCAGGCCGGCCACTAGGGCGGCATCCTGGGACGATGTCCGACGCGGCCTCGGATGGATGTGCATGACCGCTACGAAGTGCCTGATTTGCGGCTATGCCAGAGAAAACCGCGACGGGGGGGCGGGTGACTGCTATTGGTCACCCGCTTTTTGCGTTCCTGAAACAAGCACTGCGGACTGGAAGAAGCTCCCCGGTGCCAATACTGCGGAGCAGCGCAGGGATGCCTCCTACTTGCTTCCCGGCAGGAAGTTCTCCAGCACCCATACTTGCCGGTGTGATTCAGTCTTTACGATCGCCGCATGAGTACCGTCTGGGCTTGTCGAAAAATCGCGGTAGACGCCGGGCAGTTTTTGCCGCTTCGGCTCCCCCCCCGTTGTTGGGAAGATCAGCAATTCGCGATCGCGGTCATTGTTCATATTGCTCCTTGCCACCGCATAAATAGTTCGACCGTCGAGGCTCCAGTCCGCTACCCAAACACTCGTTCCTGCATCGCTGGTCTTCTTGAAGATATCTTTCAACTCTCCACTCGCGATGTCGTAGATCCCGATATAGGCGAACGAGGTCAGAAGAAGGGACTTTCCATCCCGCGACAGGCGTAGATTCTGCGGTCCCTGTCCGGCAAACCCTTTCGCCAGCAACGTCCGCCTCGCGCCTGTTGCCAGGTCTATCGATTCCAGTCCGCTCATCGGAAAGTGAAATACTGTCTTGCCATCGGGCGCTGGTGTTAACACCATGCCCTGCTCGATGCCGCACAAAAGCGTCGCCAGTCCGCTGTTGGGATCAATGCGGTATAGCCCGAATTTGTCATCGCTCCCCAACGCCGAAGCAATCAGCGATCCGCCATCCGGCATCCAGTCGAATCGCCGCACCTCCTTCACCGGAATTGTGATGATTCGCTCGCTGCTCCCGCCAACGCTGCGAATGCGGATGGATTGAGCTGAATTCGTCGAAGCCAACCACTTCCCATCCGGAGAGAACCGCAGATTTCCCTGATTATTCGCATAACCAACGCCCTGAACTGGCACAGTGAACTTTGCTTCCGTCGACAGTCCATTCGCTGTACCAATTGTTCTCAAGCTTGCCTCCATACGCCGGTTCATCGTGCCGTAGAAGAGTTCGCCACTCGGCATCAGACCCAATGGCGTTGCCCCATCGACGCTGGGAACATGCACCACCTTGGACTGTCCGTTAGCTTTGCCGTTGGCCATTGGCAACAAATAGATTTGGCCCCCCAGTTGCTCGTTGCGCTGAATCAATAGCCCATCACCTCTCGGTGTCCATCCCATCAGCGCGGAATTCTCGGCAACCATCAGCGCGGTCTGATCCCGCTCGGCCAACCCCACCACATAGAGGTGTCTTGTCTGTGCATGCCGTTTCGGAGGCTCATTGTATGCCAGCCATTTTCCATCCGGTGAGAACGAAATCCCTGATTTGTATCCATTGGTGGCAGTAGATATCACCTTTCGCTCACCTGTATCTGGCGACTGAAGCACGATCCTGGCTGTTATCTCCGCTTCATTGGGATACCCTGTCTGCTCGCAAGTCGCGATCCACTTGCCATCCGGAGACCAGCCCATCGCTTCAAAGTAAGTCTTCGGCTCCACCTTCCGCAGCACCCGCTCTCCGCTGCCATCAAGGTTGATGATCCGCAGCTGGTAGCCGCCCGCAGCCTTGTCCCAACTGTTCCAGTTGAAAACAACCCGCTTGCCGTCCGGCGAAATGCTGGTCGATTCCGCCTCGCCCTTCGCCTTCTCGTAACCGCCATAATTCGTAACCCTGCGCGAGCTACCCGCCTTCAGATCCCGCACCGCCAGATCCCCCGTCTCCCAGTCCACAAACGACAGATACCGGCCATCCGCCGACACTCGCCCCCAGAAATCCGTTGCTCCATCCCACACCAGCCGCGTCCGCGGCTCACCCGTGTTAGCTCCACCCATCGCCGCCAGCCGCGCCCGCGCCTGGCTCACAAAATCACGCTGGTCCCCATAATTCTTCACGACGCCCTCAAACGCCCTGCGAGCCTCCTGATCCCCAAGCTTCTCGTAACAAATCCCGATGTGATACTGCGCCTGCGCCGCCACCATTCGCGAAACGCCCTTCACCGCCAGCACCTTCCGGTACCCGTCAATTGCCGCCTGCAAGTTCCCGGTTACCCGCTCCTGATGCAGCGCCGCACCCAGCATCGCCTCCGGCGTCTGCGCCACCGCGCCCACCGCCAACACCACCGCCAAGATCCATGTCAATCGCATATGTTCTCCTCGTGTCTCAAGTGACACTGGCAGCGTAACGGGGAACCCGCTTCAAAAGCCTCAGGTCCAGCCGCAGTTTGGTTCAAGACTCGTTCAAGCTCAGCCATCAAACCGGTACCCCAATCCCCGCACACTCACGATGTAGCGCGGCTGCGCCGGCAGCGGCTCAATCTTCCCCCGCAGGTTGTTGATATGTGTGTACACCACGCGGTCGCTCTGAAACGTATCCTCCCCCCAGATCAATTGGGTGATCTTTTCGAGACTCAGAATCTTCCCCCGGTTCTCCACAAACATCCGCAACAATCGAAACTCCAGCGCCGTCACCTCCACCGGCGTCCCGCTCCGCCTCACCTCGCCCCGCTCCACATCCATCTCGATCTCGCCGAAGCGCGCCGCTCCCCCGCCCGTCCGCCGCAACACAGCCTGTACCCGCAACAGCAATTCCTGTCGGCTGAACGGCTTCGTCACATAATCATCCGCCCCCAACGTCAACCCCGTGATCCGGTCCTGCTCCTGCCCGCGCGCCGTCAGCAGAATCACCGGCGTCTGGTTCCCCGCCTTGCGCGCCTCCCGCAACACTGTGAACCCGTCCTTGCCCGGCAGCATCACATCCAGCAACACCAGGTCCCACCCGCCCGCGCCAATCTTGCCCACCGCCGTCACGCCGTCGCTTACGGCCTCCACCGCATAGCCCTCATCCTCCAGATCATCCTGCAGCGCGATCGCAATCGTCGGCTCGTCTTCCACCACTAGAATCCGTTTCATCCCGCCACCTTCAAGCTCAAAGTGAATGTACTGCCCTTACCCAACACGCTCTCCACCCCCACCTTCGCCCCATGCGCATCCGCAATCCGCTTCACCAGCGCGAGCCCCAGGCCCACGCCCTTCGCCGCCCCGCTTTCTGCCTTGGCCCCGCGATAGAAGCGGTCGAAAATGCGCGTCCGCTCCGCCTCTTCAATCCCGCACCCCTCATCGCTCACGGCGATCCGTACCCACCCATCCGCAGCATGCGCCCGCAGCCGCACCGGCTGATCCTCCTGAGAATACTTGATCGCGTTATCCAACAGGTTCAACACCGCCGATGACAGCGACTCCCGATCCCCTTCCACCGCCGGCAGCGCAGCCTCCAGTTCTACATCCACCCGCCGACGCTGTTCCGCCACTCCCGCCAGTCCCAACAACCACTCGCCCGTCTCGATCCGCTCCAGCCGGTATTCCTTGCGCCCATCCTCCATCCGCGAAAAGTCCAAAACATTTTCCACCAGTCGTGTCAGCCGGTCACACTCCTTCGAGATCAGCTCGTAATACTTGCGCCGCCGCACCTCGTCCTCTGCCGCCCTTCCGGCCAGCAACATCTCCGCCAACTGCCGGATTCCCGTCAGCGGAGATCGAAACTCATGCGACACCGTTGCCGCAAAGTCAGACTGCACCTGCGCGATCCGCAACTCACGCCGCACCAGCCCCACCGTGGCCAGCGACCCAAACACCAGCACTCCGCCCACCAGCAGCAGAATCCCTAACAACAAGCGCCGCCGCCCTTCATTGGCCCGTGCCGCCGCATCGGGGTCTCGCGGTTCCGCCACAATCCCCCATGGCAATCCCAGTGCCGCGAGGCTCAGCCCTTTGCCCGCTTCGAGGCGCACCACAACATCCCGCGCAATATCTTTTCCCACAGGGTCAAACCAAGCCCGCCACTGGCGGTCCGGCACCACAATTGCTGCCGTCCGCGCCTGCGTCGCGCGAACCACCAACGCCTCCGTCGCCCCTTCCTTCAACCATCCCGTCTCCCCATCCAGCGCCCTTTCGAGCAGCCGCGAAGCCGCCTCTCTGCTCCGGGCCCTGGCCAAAGACTCCGCCCCAATCCGCGAGCCAGCCCACTCCCGCAATTGCATCTCATAAAACGCATAGGGCGACTTTTCAATCACCCACTGCCCCGCCATCAACTCCTCGTACAACGCGGCTGCAGCCTCTGCCGAACCAGTCGCCAGCTCAAACCGCGCCGCAAACGCACTCGCTGCATCCTGCCCCTCTGCCGCCTGCATCAACTCCCGCCGCGCCGCATCTCGATGATCAGCCCGAGCCAGCACGCGCGAAAGCCGCAGATGCACCCAGCCCTGCCACGCCACAGGCACCCGCGACAGCAGTTGCCGGTAGGCCGCCTCGGCGGCTCCACCCTGCATCTCCAACCTCTCTGCCGCCTCCAGTTCCGGGGGCAACGTCACCGCCGGCAGCCGCCCGTCAGGAACCCAAGCGAAAGGATGATTCCGACCCACCTCCAACACCGGCGAAAGCACAACTTCTCCAGATCCAGCCGCCGGCCGCTCCCCCCGCGCAATGGCCTCGGCGCGCCCCCGCACCTCCAGCGTTTTCCGCTCCAGGTCCGCATAAGCGCGCCGTGTCGCATCCTGCAAGTGTTCCCGCCAGACCTGCTCGGCCAGTTGACGGTCAGAGTCGAGAGCCCGGTAAGCGAGTACGGCAAGGGCGATCGCCGGCAGCACGACTGTGATTCCAAACAGCCATGCCACCGGTCGCCCCTGCCGCCACTCAAACCGTCCCATCAATTTAAATCAATCTCGAAACTCATTCTCTGCAACAGCAGCCCTCACAAGCTTCCACCGCAGTCTAATTCTGTTTCAAGAGTGGTTCAAGTTGCCGCGCCGCTCGGTTCCCCGTCACTGTAATCGAGATCTCACCGAATCCTCACGCCAGACGGACGATGCGGCCCTAGAATATCGGGAAGGAGATGTCCCTGCGCAGCCTCATCGGTGTTCTTGTGTTCGTGCTCTGCGTCCTCGTCTTCACCGTGGCATGGCTGGGATTCCGCCTCATCGCGCAGGACCGGGACCTCGAGCGGCAGCGCCTGGCCGAGAGTCGCGAAATCACGGCTGAAGAAGCGGTACGCAAACTGACTGCCTTCGTGACGGATCCCGCCCTTCTTACCCGAGACGCACGGGACGGAGCACTTCTGGCCCGCTTCCCGAATCCGCAACTGCTCTTCCGCCGAACCGTCACCACATTGCCCGAAGCGGCTCCGGCTGCATTTCAAAAGGGAGAATCGCTCGAGTTTGCACAGAACGACGACGCCTCCGCCGTGGCAGTCTACCAGGTTCAGGCAAAGGACCGCGATCCGTTAATCCTCAGTGGCGCACTCCATCGCCTGGGCCGCTCACTCAACAAGCTGGGCCGTATCGATGACGCACTCAGCGTATTCGACAAACTAGCCCGGATGGATGGCGCCACGGTATCCGGCTGGCCCGCACCCGTGTCCGCCCTGTGGAGCCGCTGCCGGATCCTCGAATCCGCCGGCAGGGTTGCGGAGCTCAAATCCGAGGCAACCCGGCTGCGCGACCTCCTCAATGCCGGACGATACGCGATGACTCGCGCCTCCTACGTTTCATTTGCTGATGATGCGGCGCGGTGGAGCGGACAAGCGCGCCCCACCGAACTCGAACGCTTCACCGACGCGATCCTGCAGATTGAATCCGATATCCACGCTGCCGCCCGCCCTGCCGATGGTCGTGCGCTGCTGAGCGTTGAAGGTCAACCGGTCACCACGATTTGGGCAAGCAGCCGCGCCGGGCTCTCCGTCTTCGCCGCCAGCCAAAGCTACATCCTGCGTCAATGGCTCTCCCAAACCAGCCCCGGCGTCTGGCTTCGCGACGAACGCGGCGCCGACCTCACAGCCGCAGCTCCTGGTGTCCCGGTCATCCGCTACGCGGCCGAGACCAAATTGCCCTGGAATATCGCAGTGGCCCCTCCTGCAAGCAATGGTGAGCTTGCCAACCGGCGGCGCCTATTGCTGATCCTGCTGGCTGCCGTTGGTCTCTTTACCCTCACCGGCGCTTACATCGTGTTCAGGGCCTTGCAGCGGGAACTCGTGCTCGCCCGGATGCAAAAGGATTTTGTCGCCGCAGTCTCCCATGAGTTCCGTACCCCCCTCACCACGCTCCGCCAACTCACCGAATCGCTCGAAGACGGTCGTGTTGCCAGCGAAGACAAGCGCGCGGCCAGCTATCGCTCGCTCAGCCGTGCCACACAGCGCCTGCACCGCCTCGTCGAAGATTTGCTCGACTTCCGTCGCCTCGAGTCCGGTGCGCTCGACTACCGGCGCACCCGCATCAACACCCGGGAATTCACCGCGCGTCTGGCCACTGAGTTCCAACATGAAGTGGAGGATCGCGGCTTCAAGGTCGTCGCTGCGCCTGGGCCGGAGGCCACTGTTCTGGCTGATCCGGAAGCCCTCAGTCGCGCGATCTGGAATCTCCTCGACAACGCCGTGAAATACTCTGGCGAAGCCCGTTCCGTGGAACTCTCCGCCAAGCTTCGCGGCAGACTGGTGGAATGGTGCGTGCGAGACCAGGGCATCGGGATTCCTGCCGCGGAACGCCACACGGTGTTCGAGCGTTTCTTTCGCGGAGATGCCGCTCGCCGCGCGGGCATCCGGGGAACCGGCATCGGGCTGGCAATGGTGCAGCAGATCGCTGCGGCCCATGGCGGAGAAGTATCGGTCGAAAGTGAATTGGGAGCGGGTAGCGCATTTACCCTCTCCATCCCTTGGGAGGAAGCACCATGCAGCGAATCTTGATTGTCGAGGATGAACCAGAAATTGCCAATGCACTCGAAGACGATCTGCGCCTCGAAGGCTATGACGTCGAAGTTGCTGATACCGGGCCCGCTGGCTCCACGCTCGGTCGAAGCGGAAACTTCGACCTCATTCTGCTCGACGTCATGCTCCCGGGCAAGGATGGCTTCGAGGTCTGCCGGGAACTCCGCAAGGTAGGAGTCACAACCCCCATCCTGTTCCTTACGGCCCGCACCCACGAGAGTGAAAAGATACTCGGCCTCGACCTCGGCGCCGACGACTACATCACCAAACCGTTCAGCCCGCGAGAACTCCGGGCCCGCATCCGTGCCCGGCTCCGCGACAGCAAACCCGCCAGCGGCCCAGTCCTGCGCTTTGCTGATGTAGAGGTGAACGAAGCGCGAGTCGAGGTCCGCAGGGCAGGGAAATTGGTCGACGTGACTCCCCTTGAATTCAAGCTGCTCCTGACCTTCCTCCGCCACCGAGGCCTCGTCTTGAGCCGCGAGCAGTTGATCGACCTCGCCTGGGGGAGAGATACTTATGTCACCGAACGCGCCGTGGACGCCCACGTCATGAACATCCGCCGCAAGATCGGAACGGATGCCATCTTGAGTCTCCGGGGAATGGGATACAGGTTCGACGGCTGATTCCTCACCGTCTCCTCACAGTTCTCTCAAACCTGCCTCAACCCCGATGTTTATATTCGCAGCATGAACGCACGTCAACCACTACTGATCCTGGCCGCAGCCTGGACGCTGTTTGCCCAAGGCGACGTCACGCTGCAGCGAGCCATCCGCACCGAGACTCTGGAAGGCAACCTCAAAGGGGCTATCGCCCTTTACCAGAAAGCAATTGCCGAGGCGAAGAACGACCGTCCGACAGCCGCCAGGGCTTGGCTCCGTATGGCCGAATGCCAGGAAAAGCTTGGCCAGGCCGAAGCGCGCAAGTCCTATGAGCGAGTGGTAAAAGACTTTGCCGATCAGAAGGATGCCGTGCAGGTCGCCCGCATGAAATTAGGCACTGGAAGCGACACAACCCCGGGGCCGCGCACGCGCCTGTTGTGGGACGAGGCCCGCGACTTCACTGGAACCGTCACTGCCGATGGCCGCCTCGTGTCCTTCCTGGATCGGATGACGCACGAAATTGGTATCCGGAATCTGGTCACTGGAGAGGTCCGCATGGTGTCGAACAAGTCGGCGGGCGGCAAGGATCGGAAGGGCACGGGAGAGACATCTTCCATATCGCCGGATGGGAAGTTGGTCGCGTATGTTTGGGACGCTTGGGACGAGGACTCAGTCCGGCAAAAGTTGTTCTTTCACTTGCGTGTGGTCAACGCGGATGGCACGAACGAACGCACCCTCAGAAAAGCGCAAGAGTACATAGAGGTGTCTGCGTGGTCTCCTGATGGGCGCTGGATCGCAGCATCCGTCGACGACGGCGGCAAAAATAATGCTGCTTCTGAGCAGGTGATCCTCTTCAATGCGATCACGGGTGAGGAGCGTGTCCTGCCCACCCCGAGCCGTTCGAACAAGAGGACGATTCGCTTTTCCCCGGATGGCAAGTGGATTATCTATGACAACTCTGGTGAGCGCAACAAGACGCCGGCGGTCCAGGTGCTGGCGACAGATGGTTCTTTTACCGCTGAAATTGAAGTCGCCCGTGATGGCCGGGCGATCGGCTGGTCGTCGGATGGCAAACACATTCTTTTCGCTCGCGACCGGCAAGGTTCCTCCGCTTTGTACGCTGTTCCATTCGCGGGCGGACGCTTGACGGCTCCTGAGCAACAAATCTATTCGGCCTCGAATATAGGGAACTCTCTTGGGCTCACCTCCAATGGTTCGCTCATCCACCGGCTCAACAACCGTCAAATCGACGCGTGGATTGCCAGGCTCGACAGCCGGACTGGACAATTCACCCAGACCTTGGCAAAGTTTCCTGGCGAAAATGTCAGGTCCAATATGAACGACAACGGGCTGAAGTTCTCTTCCGATGGCAGGCAGGTGGCATGGTTCGAGCCTCCCAATCGAATCAGGTTCCGCTCTGTTGCGGGAGAACAGGAACGGAGCATCATCGCAAAAGTATCCGTCATCCAGCGGATGGAGTGGGCGCCCGACGGGAATTCAATCTTCATCTCGGGAGCCGGAGAAGATGGCCAGCGGGGGCTTTATCTGGTGGATGCGGCGACGGGTCAGAGCAAGTTGATATCGGCGAAAGTCACTGGTGCCTTTCAACCCTTCGCCGTCTCACGCGATGGCAAGACCATTTACTACCGCACCGAAGACGGCAAGATTTCCGCCCTGTCCGTTGAGTCGGGCGAGGAGAAGATCATCCATGAGGACTTCGCTCAGGTGCCCAACCTCGTTGTCTCCCCGGAAGGCGGCAGGCTGGCAATTCGTTCGGGTGGAAAACTGGGCGTTCTGGATTTGGCCAGCGGGCAGTACAAACGGCTCTACACCCGGGACTTCGCAACCGATCACAACGTGATGTGGGGGCTGGCCTGGAGCGAAGATGGCAAACGCATTATGGTCATCGCGCGAGACTACCGTACTGCCGTTTGCCAGTTGTGGATCTACCCCACCGAAGGTGGCGAACCGGTCCGCCAGCCCCTGAACGGAGACATGCGCGGTCTCAGCGTTTCCTCTAATGGCCTTGTAGCAACGGTGCGCGGAGAAAGCCACCCGCAAGTCTTGGCGCTGGAGAACTTCCTCCCCACGCCCAGTACCGCTAAGTGATTCGGTGGCTGCCACCACTCAAAACGTCCAATAGCAGTGAGTCCACTCTTGAAACTCATCCTCCGAATGAGTTTCAAGAGTGGTTCAAGTTACTTCACGCCAGCCATAAAGTTGTCCAGCGACCAGATCTCCTGATGATTAGTGTTCTCTCGATAAATAGCGGTATTACCCATAACATTGAGCGAATCGGGTCCCTTCAACGGCCCGGTGACAGGCACCTTCTCACCACCCAATAGCGGCATCCGGTAGAGTGTGGCTATTCGATTCTTGAATTGAGGATCATTTTCATTCATTACAAATATCGACTGACTGTCAGCACTGAAACCCTGGCAGTACAATCCTTCACCAATGTCTCGTATCGATCCATCCGCAGTGGAAACTAGACGCAGCATTCTCTTCGCTTCTGAACCACGATTGTCTGAATAAATGATCCATCGACCATCAGGTGAAATCCTTGGAAAGTTCACATAGCCTTGACCCTCAAACAACAGCTTTGTCGAGCCAGTTGCCAGATCCTTCCTGAACATCGCGCCACTTTCCGTCTTGAATGCGGAATGGTACAGGGTCTTACCGTCTGGGGAAACAAGCAGGTTTCCTCCTCCTTTGGTGTAAGCGCCCAGATCTTCATCCGATGGGAGCCCAGTAGTCATCCCCGTCTCCATATCGACTAAAAAATCACCCGTCTTCCCTTTGTGATCAATGCCATAAACCGCCATCCGCCGCCCGTCAGGCATCCAGGTCAGGCTGCGGACGAAACGCAGTGATGGAAACACCTCCCGCTCCTTCCCACTGGCCAGATCTCGTACTCCCAGGATCGCTCGGTCCTTCGCATGTTCCGGTTCGCGCAAGTAAGCAAGTTGCTTTGAGTCCGGTGAGATTTTTGGCTGACTCTTTGCTCCCAAAAACTCCTCGTCCAACCGCCGGAAGCTCGAGAATTTTCCCGTCGACTCGTCCAGCGTGCTCTGAAGAAATACTGTCGATCCTGCCTTGAGGCGATACCTGAGCGATCCGGAAGTGGAAGCCCCCAATAGATCAATATTGCCCATGTCCTGTCTGACCAGCTTCTGCTCCCCCGCCGGTTTTCCATTCAGGACCGGGACCAGCAAGACATCATTCGTGCCGCGACGATTGCTGACAAACAGGATGCCTTTGCCATCTGCGGTCCAGACTGGAGATCGGTCATTGGCCGCATTGGAAACAATTACGACGTCTGAGCTGAGATCACTGGCCAGCACGGCAATGTCGTGATTGGCGGAACCCTCACTCTGGTGCACCGCGTAAGCAATCCACTTCCCGTCGGGCGAAAGACTCGCAGAGGCCAATTGGCCTCGCGGAATTTCCTTGAGTACTTTCAAGGTGCCAGAAGCAACGTCCAGAGACCCCAAATGATACCCGGGTGATGGGTGTGCAGCCTTTCGATTGAAAGTGATGAAGATCGACCGCTTGTCAGAGCTAAACCCAATCGGATAGAACCAGACTGCTTCAGGATTACCCTGGTAAAGCCGTCTCGGATTTGAGCCATCCGCATTCGCAACGATGAGATCGATACGTCCCGGCGAAGGTTGTGCGGTGTAGCTCAGCAAGCTTTGATCCGCCGACAGCACTCCCGTATCCACATAGCTATAGCCCGGAGCCTTGCTCAGAACTTTGTGCTGGCCCGAATTCAAATCAAGCAGGGCGGGATACCAAACTTCATTTGCATCCCGCATCGAAAAGAACAGCAAGCGCCCATCGGCAGATGTTGGATTGGGCGAACCAGTGAACCAATATGGCAGTTGGGCAACAACCATGCGTGAAACTGCTCCCGCCGTGCCCCCACCCCCCATCGCCGCCAACCGCGCCCGCGCCTGCACCACCACCGACCCCGCACCCGCATACTCCTTCACCACCCGCTCATAACTCTTCCTCGCCTCCGCCTCACCCAACTTCTCCTGACATTCCCCCATCTTCAATAACGCCTGCGCCGCCACCTCCGGCTGCTTGGAAAACTTCTGCGCAATCTTTCGGTACTCCGCAATCGCCCCCTTCAAATCCCCATCCACGCGCTCCTTGCGCGCCGCACCCTCCAGCAGCACCGCCGCCGGATCTACCTTCTGCGCCGCCAGCTGCATCACCAGCACCACCATTACCATCAACAATTTCATTGGCATCTCAAGCCTCCTTACCCACAGCATCTGATCCCAAAGTCACGCCTCATACCCTGCTTCGGTCATGATTCGGTTTGACGGTCCTCAAATCGATAACCCACCCCCCGCACACTCACCAGATACCGCGGATTCTGCGCATCCGGCTCCACCTTCCGCCGCAGCGTCAGCACATGGTTGTCCACCACCCTATCCGTCACATTCATCCCCCGGCCCCACACCAGGTCGAGAATCTGATCCCGGCTCAACAACCGCCCCCGGTTCTTCACCAGCGCCCCCAGCAGCTTAAACTCAAGCTGCGTAGTCTCCACCGGCCGACCCGCCCTGCGCAACTCCCCGCGCGCAAAGTCCACCTCCACATCCCCAAACCGGTACACCTCCACCACGTCCCCCTGCGTCCGCCGCAACACCGCCTTGATCCTCGCCCTCACTTCGCGATGGCTGAACGGCTTGGTCACATAATCATCCGCCCCCACCTCCAGCCCCAACACCTTCTCCGCCTCATGCGTCCGCGCCGTCACCAGAATGATCGGCGTCCGCAGCCCCGCCCGCCGCAAATCCCGGCACACATCAAACCCATCCTTCCCCGGCAGCATCACATCCAGCAGAATCAGATCAAACGCCTCCTCCATTGCTCGCCGCACCGCCGTCACGCCGTCCTCCACCAGCGTCACCGCATAACCCTCCACCTCCAGATCCGTCTGCAATCCAAACGCAATCCCGGGCTCATCCTCGACAATCAAGATCTTCGTCATCCCTGTTTTCCTTCCGGTAGCAGAATCGTGAACGTACTCCCTCGCCCCACTTCGCTCTCCAGCCGTAGCTCCCCGCCATGGCCCTCCACAATGTGTTTCACCATCGACAAACCAATCCCCGTACCCTTCACCCGCCGCTGCTTGGCCTCGCTCCCGCGATAGAACTTTTGAAACACCAGGCGCTGCTCCTCAGCCGGGATCCCCATCCCCCAATCCCGCACGCGGATCGCAACCCCAGCCCCGAACCGCACCACCTCCACCCCCTCCCTCGCCTCCCCCACCGAATACTTCACCGCATTCTCCAACAGATTCCAGATCGCCCGCCGCAGCGCCTCCCGGTCCACATCCACCACCGGCAACTCCGCGCCAACCTCCAGTTCCACCCCGCCAAACTCCTCCACCACCTGCCCCACCAATTCCCCCACATCCACCCGCTCCAGCCGGTACCCCGCATTGCCCGCTTCCATCCGCGCAAAATCAAGCAACCCCTCCACCAGCCGCTTCAGCCGCGCACTCTCCCGGCTCAATACTTCATACCCCTTGCGGCGGTGCTCCGGCGTCGGCCATCGGTCCTCATTCAGCAATTCCGAGATCTGCGAAATCGACGACAGCGGGCTGCGAAACTCATGCGACACTGCCGCCACAAAATCAGCCTGCAGCCGTGCCACCGCCATCTCCTTGGCCACCGCCCGCGCCACTACAAAACTCACTCCCCCCAGCAATGCCACCAGCAACACAAACCCGCCACCCAGCAGCCACATCCTCCCCGATAGCTCTCCGGTCGCATCCTCCCGCGCCGTCACCGCTATCGTCCAAGGCAGCTTAGTCGCAGCGGGCGACCGCTCCACCCACAACTTCACATCCGCCCGCCGAGGTTCAAAATCCGCGAGCGTCGCCACAAACGGAGAAGCCTCCCGCAACGCCCCATCCAGCACTCGCGCTGGAGCCAGCACTCCCTTCAACTCGCCACCTTCCGAGCTCCAAACCGCCACCACCGGCCGCCCCGCCTGCAACATCTCGCGCCCCTGCCCGCCCCGGCTCCACACTATGTCCGCCGCAGCCGCCAGCGCCAGTTTTTCGGGATCCACCTCCAACCCACCTACCCACCGCACCACCTGCTCCCGCTGGCTCTCCCACGCCGCATGAGTCAACCGCCACTCCCCGCTCAATAGCCGCTTCCCCATCTGTGCCGCCTCGCGCTGCAACTCCGCCTTCCTCCCCAACTGCTCCAGCAGCGCACACCGCGCCTCCAGCCCCACCAGTTCCCCCGGCAACCCATCCACCACCGCACCTGGCATCCCTGCCAGCCGCGCATAAGCCTCCAGCGCCTCCCCAGTCCTCCCCGCCTTGCGCAAATTCCGCCCCATGCGAGCCAGTGCTGCCGCCCGCGTATTCACATCCCCTGTCTCCACCAACCCGCGCAAAACCGCCACCGCCCCCGCCGGATCATTGCGACGGAACTCGAGCTCATCACTGGCCGTGAACGCTGTTGACCCCAAACTCGCCGCCACCTCACCCGCCGGGTAATACAACAACCCGCCCGCCCCGCGACGCAACACCACTGCTTCCGGCAATTCCTCCAACTCGGCCAATCGCCGAAACAGCGCTCCCGCCACCCGGTCCGCCGCGGCCTCCAGTTGCTCTACCCGCCGTTGCCTTGCCAGCGCCCGGTCCTGCTCCACCAACTTCCACCCAAGCCAACCCACCGCCAACGCAAACACCAGCGTCACCGTCAGAAACAAGCCTTGCAATCGTCGAGGGGACAGTATCAAGCAACTCAGATTATCGGGGCCTCACGCAGATGTCGAGCCTCCAATTGTCACGATTCTGTTTGACGTTAAGTTCCTGGAGCAGAATCACCTGCGGAGCCGGTTCGTGGAGGTTGGACTGAGAGAACCATCGCGAGAATAAAACCGCTTTTTGCTCACGCTTCGAAAATGGCATGCACTATGAATCGCTGGCGTCTTCCAGCGTTTGCAAGTGGCTTGGCCCCTACGTTCAGGCCAATATGTCCTCCGGCTTTTCACTTCGCTTCTCGGCAGGACCAGATGTGCAGTCCCGGCCAGCGACGGATGGCAATGGCTCGTTCTACAAACTCAGCGCGATTTACACCTTCTCGCAGTAGCTGACTCGTTTTCTAAAAAGGCCGGAACCGGGGCCATGTTCGCCCCGCTTTACGAAGGGGACAACGGCGCTAGATGCTGAGCCGGTCAAGCTTGCCCTGGCTGTCGCCGAAACGTTCGGGTTCGACGCCCATCCGGTCAAGCATCGAAACAAAGAGGTTGGCCATGGGGGTTCCCTCGGCGTAGCGGATGTGACGCCCCCCCTTGAGCTGACCGTTAGCGCCGCCGGCAAGAATGAACGGCAGGTCACCGTGGTCGTGGAGGTTGCCGTCAGAAATGCCGCTGCCGTAAGCAATCATCGAATGGTCGAGCAACGTACCGTCACCTTCCTGAATCGATTTCAACTTCTCCAGAACATAGACCAGCGATTGGATGTGGTAGCAGTTGATCTGTGTCACCTTCTCGATCTTTTCCTCATCGCCGCTGTGGTGCGTCAGGCCATGATGACCCTCGGGAATGCCGATTTCCGCACCATAGGCGCGGGGGCTCTGTTCAATGCTGAACAGAAGCGTGGCCACGCGCGTAAGGTCTGACTGGAAGGCGAGGACCATCAGGTCCAGCATCAGACGGGCATGCTCGCCGAAGTCGCTGGGCACGCTGGGCGAAGGCACCGGGTAGCTTGGCTTGCCCTCGCCCCGCTCGACCGATTGAATGCGGGTTTCGATGTCGCGGACCGAGGTGAGGTACTCGTCAATCTTGCTCCGGTCGGATGCGCCCAGAGTCGATCGCAGGCGACGGGCGTCTTCGAGGACGCCATCGAGGATGCTCTTTTCATAAAACTCCTGGCGGCGGCGTTCGGCCGGATCGACGCCAAGGTCCAGGCTGCCGAAGAGGCGCTCAAATACAGCGCGCGGTTGGACCTCCGGGGGGAGCGGCGTGGTGGGAGTTTTCCAGGCCAGCGTGTTGCTGTAGCTGCAACTGTAGCCGTTATCGCAATTGCCCCCCTGCACGCCTTCTTCGCATCCCAGTTCGAGCGAGGCGAAGCGGGTGACGCCTTGCAGCTTGGCGGCGGCAACCTGATCCACCGAGGTGCCGGCGAGGATGTCTTTGCCAGCGCTCTTTCTCGGATGAGTGGCGGTGAGGTATGCGGCTCCCGCGCGACCGTGATCGCCGGGGCCGTCCCCAAGGGCGCGGCCGCCGTTGCAATCGAGGCCGGACAGAATCAGCAGGTCTTTGCGATAGGGCGCGATGGCGCGGGTGATGCGCGGGAGTTCAGCCGGGATCGCCCATTCGCCGGGGGCCTCTTTGGCTACGCCGGGGGAACTTGGGGTCCATTCCTTCATCACGATGCCATTGGGCACGTAGAGGAAGGCCATTCGAGTGGGAGAGGCGGCGGCCGTGGTGGCGGCGCGGGCGAAAGGCGGAATCATCGCATCGAGAAACGGCAGGGCGATGGCCGTGCCTGTGGCGCGCAGAAGCGAGCGGCGCGTGGGGCGATTACCGATTGGCATGGAGGGTGTTTTCCTTTGACTTCATTCGAAATGGCTCGCTGTCCACGATGGCGAGCACAAGGGCAGAGAGCTTGTTGCCATTGGCGATGAGGCGCTGGTTGATCTGGTTAACCGTGGTGCGGTCAGAAGCTTCGAGGCCGCGGCCCAGGGCGTAGGTGAGCATTTGTTCAGAAAAATTACGAGTGAATTGGGAGGACTGGGAGCGAAGGATCTTGCGGAGACCACTGACGCCGGTGAAGCTTTGGCCGTCCGGGAGAGTGCCAGAGCTATCGACGGCAAACTTGCCCTCGTGGGTGCGCCAGGCACCGGCGGCGTCGAAGTTTTCAAGGCCAAAACCGATGGGGTCCATGGAATTGTGGCAGGCCGCGCAGGCGGGGTTGGCGCGGTGTTGCTCAAGGCGGACACGCACGGAAGCTTCGCTGCCGAGATTCTTCTCTTCAAGGGCGGGAACGTCGGCTGGCGGAGGCGGTGGGGCCGCGCCAAGCAGGGTCTGCAGCACCCACTTGCCGCGGATCACGGGTGAGGTGCGCGTGGCGTAGGAGGTGAGCGCCAGGATAGCTCCGTGTGTGGCGATGCCTGCACGGTTGGAGCCATTGAGCGGGACGCGCTGGAATTCAAAGCCATTTACGCCGGCGATGCCGTAGTAGCGGGCAAGCGGGCCGTTGAGGTAGGTGTATTCCGCGTCGATGAAGTCAAGGAGACTGCGATCTTCGCGGAAGATTTCGCGGGTGAACAGCAGGGTCTCCTGACGCATGTAGGAGAGAAGCTCGTCGTCGACATTGGGGAAGGTGGCGGCGTCGGGCTTCTTGCGGTCCAGGGCGCGGAGGTCGAGCCACTGAACGGCAAAGCTATCGACAAGGTTCGAAGCTCTCGCGTCGCGGAGCATGCGGCGGATCTGGGCTTCGAGAAGGGCGGGATTGGTGAGGCGCTTTTCTGCGGCCAGGCTGAGGAGTTGGTCATCGGGCATGCTGCCCCAGAGGAAGTAAGAGAGGCGGGAGGCGAGTTCAAAGTCGTTGATGCGATGGGCGGCACTGGCGGCCGGCGGCTCGGCCTCGATCCGGAAGAGGAAGGCAGGCGAGACAAGGATGGATTGGAGCGCGACGCGGATGCCCTCTTCGAAGGAGTCCCCTTTGGATTGGACCAGGGCCACGAGTTTCAGGAGGCGGTCGAGTTCGGCGTCAGTGGGAGGCCGGCGGAAGCCGCGCAGGGCGAGGGAGTGGAGGATCTGGCGCGCGCAGGCTGGATCCTGGCCGGGGCAGACGAAGATTTTGGAATAAGAGGTAGGCTTGCCGGGGACGGGATCGTAGGGGCCAAGGACCTCCATCCACTCCGCACCCAGGCGGCGGCGGCCGTCGAGGTTGAGATTGGCGCGTGGGTTATCCAGGTTGGCGTGATCGGGGAGGTAGACCTGGATCTTGTGCTCACCGGGGGGCAGGTGGACTTTGGCGATGGTGGGTCCGCGGGTGTAGTCGAAAGCTTCTTCGCCGACAACGGTTTCTTGTTTGGCCAGGCGGCCGTCAACATCGATCTGGAAATCGACGGGAGGGGCGGCGAGCCGGGAAGCTTCCAGTTGGGCTTGCTTTTCGGCTGCGGTGAGAGGGTCGCGACCTTTGCGAGCGCCGGGCGCACGTCCGCGGCGATTGAGCATGCGGAACTGAAAGACGTAGTCCGCTTCCACGGGGGCCCGGAAAACGGCCTCAAGCGTGCCACGCATGGAGAAAGGAAGCACGTTGCCCGATACCTGCCCGTCGTCCTGCACGGTTTTGATCATGAACTTGCCGATGATGCCGGGCTTGGCTTCAAAGGCTTCACCATAAATCGCGATGCGCGAGATGGAGCGGGCCGCGGCCATGTACTTTTCCATCAGCATGGGGGAGAGCGTGAGCACGTCGCCATTGTTGTCGAAGCCATAGCCCTGGTTGTCGACGGGGAAGGTGTTGGCGGGGCGGGTAAGGACGCCGAGGAAGTCGCGGATGGTGTTGTTGTATTCGGTGCGATTCAGGCGGCGGGCGGTGACACGGCCGGGTCCTGCGGGCTGGGTGGCTTCGGCTGGCACGATCGTGTCGATCCAGCGGGTAATCTCGACCGCGTCGCTTTCCTTGAGGGGAGGCAGCGGCGGCGGAGGCATCGTGCGGGATTGAACGCGGTCCCGCACTTTGCGCCAGACGGTGGGGTTTTCCATGGTGGCAGCAGCGCTGAGATCGAGGCCGGCCATCGTCGTTTTGTCGTTATGGCATTGCAGGCACTGGCGCGAAAGGATGGGGGCGATTTTGGGGTCAGGCGATTGAGCGTCGGCTGGTTGAGTAAGGATGACGACGAGGCAACAGAGGGAAATCCAGCAAGACGGGGGAAAGGGCACGTTGGCTTTAGTTTTATCAGATTTGGTGGGCTAAGGATCTTAAGCGCAATCGTCAATCAAACGGCGCAGGACTTTTTCCGCCTCGAAATATTCCGTGGCGATTTCCCGGGCGGCGTGCGCGTGTTGGGCCCAGTTGTTCCGCACCTGGGTGAGCCCGGCCACGGCTCCGTCCCGATTCGTGAAGGGGACCAGACCCAAGCCCGTTGGCAGCCATTGGGAAAAGCCCGTTTCCTGAACTACCGCCGGACGGCCAAGTGCGAGATAGGAGGCAGTTCGCTCACTGAACCAGCCGCTGTTGGACACAACGTAGCCGTGCTTGGCAACACTGAATTCGCCGCTTGAAGACCTCAGATAGGCCTGGTAATCGGAAGCCTTGACAGTGATGTCATTCGAATCGATCACCGACCAGCCGAGCGACCGCAGCCAATCCGCTTCCTTGCCGAGGCCCTTGGCGGCCATTTCCAGGGGGGCCGGACTTTGCGCAGGCAAGTTGGCGAATTCCCGCATGCTGTCTGACTTCATTCCGTAACGCAGTCCGCGAAATTCAAGCGGCGGATAACTATTCCACTGCATCACGGTGGTGAAGCGTTCGCTGGTGGGAGTTTCCGAATGGTTCCAGAGGTCCAGCACGACGGGTTGCCGGGTTGGCTTCCAGGGAAATCCATCGGCAGGAGTTGTGCATCCCGGCTGGCCAAAGTTTTCTCCGTAGCTTAAGAAGCGATTGTGTTGAGCAGCGCGGTGACGGGCGTGATCCTGAGTGAGGTGCCGCACCTGGATGAATACGGGATCGGTATCGACAAAGGCACGGCGAGGTACGGTCTCAAGCCAGGGGCGTATCGGATTTACACCGGAGAGATTGAGCAGCAAGTCCGCCGAACGGACAATTTCGTGAATGTTATTGGCCAGCGGCCCCAGCCAGTTGGAGGAGTGGGAATCGTAGTAAGCCCAACGGTCGCTAAGGCCATGTGCGGCCAAGGTTTGGCGCAGAAATTCAAGACCATAGCCGGGATCAATTCCTGCTTCGGAGGAGAGCGGGGAAAAGCAACTTGGATAATCGTCGGCATCTTCGAGAAAGTAGACTTCGTGCCCCATGCGAGCAATACCAACCAGGTATTGCAAGTGGTGCCAAACCATGCCGCCCCAGGGTCCGCGGACGATGTTGCCCAACACCAGAATTCGCAACCCGGGCATTTTTGTGAGCACTTTAGGCAAAGGCCTGCTCAAGAAGACGGGGCAGGACAACCCGATAATCGAGATGGTCCCTGGCAAAGGCTGCCGCAGCCGTGCAATGGGCTTGCGGGTGGGTGGCAAGTGATTCGATGGCCGCACGGGCCTCATCCACCGTTGAGAAGAGCATCACTCCCTGGCCGTGGTCGATGAGGTGGCGTAATCCGGTGTCCTGGATAATTGCGGGAACACCCAAGGCGAGGTAGCAAGCGGTCCGGGTGGCGAACCAACCGCTGCGGCTTTCGACATAGGCATTCTTGGCCACACTCCACTCGCCAAAAGAATGAGACAGGTAGTCGAGATAAACCCAGGGATCGCGGGAAACGGGGAATGCAGGGACAGTATTCCAGCCCTTCAGGAGGGTCTCGAAGTCTGCCGGCTTGCCTGACATGGCGAGTTCAATAGGGATCGCAGTGTTGGATTGGAGGCTTTCAAAGCGCCGAAGCTCGGCAGACTTTCCTGAGTAGGCCTTGCCTCGAACGGTGAGAAGTTTATTACCGGGTTCGGTGGAGCCGATGGTGGTCAAGACCCGGCGGCGTTCCAGCAAAGAGACTCGGCGCTGGTGTAGAAAATCAAAAAGGACGGGCTGGCGAGTGGGGATCCAGGAGACGAGTTCCCGGGGAACAAGACATTCCGGGGAATGAATGTTTTCCGCAAAAGTGAATTGGACATCGTGGGAAAGAATGGCATCCACTCTGGCTTTGGATTGCGGGTCCGCGATGCCGGACACGACATCCGGGATGGATGCCTGGGTGTACATGGGATCAGAATCGAGAAGAGCAGTCACCTTTGCCTTCATGTAGGTGTCTTTCTTCCAACACGAAGCGGAGATGTTCAGGAAGAGGTCTGCCGAGGCGCAGAACTCCTCGGCTTCGCGGCGGGAGCGTCCGTAGGTTTGGCCGCAGGCGTCGGCGAAGAACCAGCTATCGCGGCAATCGCCCGGGATCTGCTGCATAGCCTCGTCGAGACGAGCCGCACTCCCGGCACCACCCTCGACCATGGTTTCGGTGGCGGGGTCGTAGACCCAGTTGTCGATATCTTCGACATAGAGGACATCGTGTCCAAGGAGGCGGAAGCCAGCGACATACTGCATATAATCCCAAAAGACACCGCCGAAGGGATAGGTGGCTGCCAGGCCGCTGAGGGCGATTCGCAATTTTTGCGTCGAGGGCAATTAGACTCCTTGCATCTCAGGGGAAGATTCCATCAAGCCGCCTTCACTCAATTCTACAACCCGGTCTGCCCGCCGGGCTGCGGAGATCCGGTGGGTAATGAGCAGGGTGGTGCGCCCTGCTGTTAGCGCATCGATAGCAGACAGCACCGCCGATTCCGCTTCACTATCGAGGGCCGCAGTGGCCTCATCGAGAATCAGGATCGGAGCGTCCTTCAGGAATGCTCTGGCGATGGACAGCCTTTGCCGTTCGCCACCGGAGAGGGTGCAACCCCGTTCGCCGATGACGGTGTCATAACCGGAGGGCAACGCTTCAATAAAGTCATGCGCGCGGGCACGCCGGGCGGCCAGTTCAATTTCCGCCATGCTGGCATCCTGTTTTGCATAGGCGATGTTTTCGCGAATGCTCATCGGAAGCAGAAAGGATTCCTGGAGCACCATGGAGACCTGTGCGCGTAACTTTTGGAGGGGGATTCGGCGGACGTCGATGCCATCGAGGAGAACGCGGCCGTGGGTGCAGTCATAAAGTCGGGGAATTAGAGAGACCAAGGTACTCTTGCCGATGCCTGTGGGCCCCACGATCGCCAGAAACTCGCCCGGCTTAACGGTGAGGGAGACATTCTGAAAGACAGGACGCCCCGGCTCATAGGAGAAGCCTACGTCTTCAAATTGCAGACTCCCGCGAACGGGGCTGGGCAAGGGCAAGGGGGATTCCGGCTCCCGCACTTCATCTTGATGGTCGAGGAGCGGAAGCACCCGCTGGGCGGCGGCGGCAGCACCGGTGTAAGCAGCAAAGAGGTAAGCCAGAAGGTTGAGCGGTTCGTACAAGGCGAGCAGATAATCGAGAAAGACAACGAGGTCACCAAGAGTCATGCGGCCTTGCTGGACGAGCAATCCGCCATAGGTGAGAACACTGGCCGAGCCCAGGGCCAGAATGGCATTCCCGCTGATTTTGAAGTGCAACTGTTTGCGGATATTGTCCAGGTGGGCTGAACCCATGCGGGAAGCTACATGCGCGAAGTTTCCTTCTTCACGGGATTCCGTTCCAAAGGCCTGGACGAGCGGAAGCGCGGTCAGGGATCTTTCGGCGGTACCCATCAAGTCGCCCTGGGCATTGTATTCAGCCAAAGCGCGTTCCGTCATCGGTTTCTGGAAAACACGAATGACGAGGAACAGGGTGGGAATGACACCGACAGCCAGAAGAGCTAAGGGCGGAGACAGGTGCCACAGGACTCCCACCATGGCAATCAGGGTAAGCAGGGACGTAAGAAGGGGCAAGCTGAAGTCAATGACCAGCGACTTGGTGCAAGCGGTATCGGTGATGACGCGCTTGACCAGATCGCCCGTGGCGTGCCGCGCGTGAAAGGTTAAAGAGAGATGCTGCAGACGGTCAAGCAGTGCGCCACCCAGGAGGAAACTCAGCCGGAAGCCGATTCCGATTTCGAGCCAGTAGCGGGCAATCCTCAATAGCCATCCGACGAGGACAATTGCCAGCATGGCGGCGGCGAGCCAGACGACTAATCCTTTTGCCATAAGCGCCCCTGGCAAATGAGCCATCCACTGCCATTCCGGTGGCAGCGGCTTGGCGGCCACCACGTAATCGAGGATCAACTTGAGGGGCCAGGGACGCAACAGGTCAGCAGCGACAGAGGCGAGAGTGAGTAAGCCGACGCCAACCAAACCGGCCGCCTCGGGACGGGCATAACTGAAGAGGCGGCGTTGCCAGCCGATCATGCGGCCACCTGCAAGCGGTAAAAGCGAGCGTAAACCGCGTCGAGCAACATGAGCTCGTCATGGGTTCCGGCCTCAACCAGCCGGCCGCGTTCCAGCACGAGGATGCGCGTGGCGCTGCGAATCGTAGACAGGCGATGGGCAATGACGAACGTAGTACGGTCGCGCTTCAGGCGGGTGAGCGCCTCGATGACCAAAGACTCGGTGCGGGGGTCCAGCGCCGAGGTGGGCTCATCGAGGATCAGTACGCGGGCATCCGTGATGAGGGCGCGGGCAATGGAGATGCGCTGTTTCTGGCCGCCAGAGAGGGTGGCCCCTTTTTCGCCGATGACGGAGTCGTAGCCTTGGGGCAGGTCTTCAATGAATTCGTGGGCATTCGCTGCGACGGCGGCGGCGATTATTTCTTCGCGGGATGCGCCAGGGCGGCCGTAGGCAATATTTTCGGCGATGCTGAGCGGCAGAAGGTAAGGCTCCTGCAGGACCAGGGCTACCTGCGAGCGGAGTGCGACCAGATCGAGGTCGCGGACATCGATGCCATCAAAGAGGACGCGGCCCTGGTTAACATCAAAAAAGCGAGGAATCAGCCCGGAGAGAGTGGATTTTCCGGCACCGCTGTGGCCTACCAAGGCAATCGTTTCCCCCGGCTTGGCCTCAAAGGTGAGGTTCTCAAGCACTTGCCGGCCTGGCTCGTAAGCAAAGCTCACGTTGTCAAAACAAATGTGGCCTCCCTGGTGGCGGGGCCGTTGGGGCAGAGGGAGAGGATGGGAGCGTTGGGGAACTGCTTCGGAAGAGTGAAGGACTTCCATAATGCGCTCGATGGAAGCTTCGACGGGTTTGAAGCTCGCATAGATGCGCATGAGGCCTTCAGCCGCTTTTTGCAGTGTGCTCATGTAGGCCATGAAGACCAAAAGCGTACCCACCGGCAGGCTGCCATCGAGCACGCGGCCAGCGCCCAGAATCAGCACGAGCACGCTACCAGAGGTTGTGATCAAGGCGTTGACCAAACCGAAGTTTGCCGAGTAAAGGCCAGCAAGACGCCCCTCACGCACAACATCGGAGGAGAGGCGGAGGAAGTTCTGACGATTGCGCTCTTCGGCGGAGAAGGTTTGGACCAGCGGGACGGCGGAAAGTGTCTGCTGCACAAAACTCGTTAAGCGGGACTGGGCTTCGCGCGTCAAGCGCGCACCACGCTTCATACGCTCCGAAAACAGAAAGCTGGAGACGCCCAGGAGGGGTGCGGAGAGCAAAGCGATCGAGGCCATCTGGGCATCCAGGCGCCAGGCCACCCAGGCGACGGAAGCCAGAGTAGCCAGTTGCTGGATGGGCGCGAGAAACAACGTGGAAGCGAGTGTATAGACGCTCCAGGTGTCGGTGCTGAGGCGGCTGATGGAATCGCCGACGGGCTGGCGGTGGTGAAAAAGAATCGAAAGCCGCTGGAGACGGGCGAAGAGGTCGTTGGCAAGTTCAAAGACCATCGCCGTGCCTGCCTTGGACCAGGCCATGGTGAGGGCAGCGTCCAGAGAGGCGTTCAACGCGAAAAGGAGGAGGCTGGCAAGGCCGGCGGCGATGAGCAGGCTACTACCCTCGGGGGGGAGAGCAAACCAGGCCAGCAAGCGCAAGAGCCACTCCGGGGGCGGGAGACTACCCAATGCATAGTCAGCCAGGATTTTGACAGGCAGCGGCTGCAAGGCCGCGATCATTGAGGCCCCGAGCGTAAGGACCAAAATGACCGCCAGCCAGGGCCATTGCCGGAAGACGTAGGGTGCTACGCCAGACACAGTCCGCCGAGCCATGATGCCCTTAGTGGACTCCAGCAAGATCGGCGTCCGCTTCCGTCTCGACTTCAGCATCTTCGGTGGGGAGGACACCGCTTAGGCTGATTTGGCGAATTGCTTCCACGGATTGAGACATCGCGGTGCTGGCTTCAGCAAACATGCGCAGCGTAAGCAAGAAGGAGCAAAAAGCAAAGAGAATCGCTTCAGCCCGGGCACCAGCCCAAATTGCCCCAAGCGTGGTGAGCACCAGGATGCCCAAAGCACCAACGGCAAAAAGAGAGAATCTTGGCCAGATACGGAAGCGAATCAATTGGCGTCCTGCCCCATGCTCTTCTATGCCAGCAACCATCCGGACACGTCCGAAGAAACCGCAGCGCACTTCGATGTCCCAGCCTGTCCAGTCATCACCAAGCCGTACTACGGCTTGTAAACGGCGGAGTTGGGCTTCCAGGGCGAAGAGCCAATCTTCGGGGGCATGCCAGGATTCACTCCAGCGCGTCTCCACCCGGAACCAGCGCAGCATTAAGCCGGCTGCACCGCGCAGACGCCAAGGGGTGATGCCGTACGTAATTCTTCCCCACAGCCGGGCCATAGGCTGCATGAGATAGAGAACGCCAACCAGGGCCTTGTAGCGCCAGAGAGCCCAGCCGCGAAAGCGGTCCGGGAATACGGCAGCCCGAGCTCCGCGCCAGGCTTGCAGGACGGGCGGGGCCAAGGCCAGAAGCAGTAGAGGAAAAACCGCATTGAGCGGTGCCCAACTCAGGCCAAGTTGCGTGAGCACGGCCAGGCAGCTTAAAAGCAACACCACGAAATACCATTCCGGCATCGCCGGCAAGGCGCGGCCCAGGCTCATCGGTTCCGGATAGACAGCCTGGAAGGGCGCGAGCCCCCAAGTTCCCTGGTAGATGCGCCCAGGAGTGGCAAAGGCTTGCATAATGCCACGACCATAGATGCGTCCGGCCCAACTGGTGTGGCCTAATTCGTTATATTTTTCGGGCCACTTCCGTTCGAGCAAAGCTTCAGCTCGGCCATAGTTGGCCTGCTGCTTCCAATAGGCCTTGACCGAATTCCGGCGATGGTGCCAAACGAGGGCGCTGGCACTAAAGCCAATCTTTCCGCCCGCCTGCATCAGTCGCCAGCATAAGTCCACATCATCACCGGCAATCCGGAAAGCCGGATCGCAGCCACCAATTCCCTTGAGCCACGCTCGGCGGAAGGCCATATTGCAACCGGGGATGTGCTCGGCCTCGCGGTCAGAAATCAGCACCTGTTGCGGACCTCCTGGCGATTGGGCCACGCAATGGGCAATGGGTCCATCCTCCTCGGGAGGAATATTGGGCCCGCCGACTGCGGCAAAGTCTGAACGAAGAAAGGTATCGGCGATATATTGCAACCAAAGCGGATCAGGAAAGGCGTCATCGTCGAGATAGGCAACGATTTCACCTGTGGCTGCCTCCATGCCGAGATTGCGGGCGCGCGAGAGTCCGCCATTGGGAACGGAGATTGAGCGGACCCAATCGAAATCCTCAATGATGCTTGAAGTACTATCGGTGGAGCCATCATTCACAACGACTACTTCGTAATCGGGGTAATCGAGGGCAGCCAAATGCGTGAGCGTTTCACGAATCGTGCGCGAGCCGTTATAGGTACAAACGACGACGGAAATCCGGGGCCAATCGCGGTCAGCAGGGAAAGGCGTATTGCGCATCGCCGCGGCCACGGTAGACATGGCGGGCTTGGGGTGACGCAGCCGGTCGGTCAAGCCGAAGTCCCAGTCTTCAATCTCAAAACCACCCCGGTACCACTCGTCTGTCCAGGCAAAAACGAAAAGCCCGGCACAACCTTCGGAAAAAGCGACACGAATCTGCCAACTGAGGACTTCGGCCTGTTTTTCGTGTCCGTTCCGCTGGCTATCCAGGCCAATTTCGGCCATGACCAGGGGCTTTTCGCCAGCCAGATTCTGCAGTCGGGCGAGGTAGGCGCCCAGCTTTTCTTCTGACTCAAGGTAAACGTTGAAGCAGAAGAGATCCACAAAATCGAGCTGCAGGTATTCCGTCGTGGGGTAGTTGACGTAACTGACCAATGCTTCGGGATCCACTTCTTTAACCGTCTGGTAGAGCCGGTGGAGGAAGGCTTCCACTCTTCGAGCACCGTAGTAGCGGACGATCGAGCTGGGAATCTCATTGCCGATGGCAAAGAAGAGCAAAGCTGGATGGCCAGCGCACTGACTGGCACCCGCGCGGACTCGCCGGATAATGTCGTTAACCTGATCGGTGCTATCGAGGAAAGCAATATGCTGCTCCCACGGCAAACCAACCATGACGCAGAGGCCAAAGCGTTCAGCTCTATCCAGCAGCCAACGCGGGGGCACCGTGTAGGTGCGGACGGCGTTGAAGCCCTGCTTCGCCATGAGTGCAAAGTCCTGCTCGACGGTCTCCGGAGAGGGATAGTCCTCACCGGAATCATTCAGGCGGAAGGTGCCGTAAGTGGCACCACGAATCAAAAAGGGCTTGCCGTGGCGATAAATGAGCTTGCCGTGAACGCGCACACGCGAATTCGGGATGAGGCTACTGGGAATGGGTTCCATGCGATTCCTCAGTCCGCCACCTGCGAGAGCCGGCCGGCTTGCAAAGCCAAATGCCAGTTCCAGGCAGTATCCACGATCGATTGCAGGGTGTGAAATTCGGCCTGCCATCCGAGAACTTCTTTCGCCAGGGAGGGGTCCGCAACGAGGTGAGGAGGGTCACCAGGACGACGATCCTGCAGGCGGATCGGCAATTCGCCCTGACTTGCAGCATTGACCGCCTTTACGACATCCATGACACTTTGCCCGGTGCCGGTCCCCAGATTCAGGGCGATTGATTGGCCACCTTCGCGGAGGTAATCCAGCCCCAGCAGGTGAGCACGTGCCAGATCATTCACATGGGTGTAATCCCGGATCGCGGTGCCATCAGGGGTTGGGTAGTCGGTACCGAATACGTCAAGGTGGTTCCGTTGACCCGAAGCAGCTTCAATTGCGCAAGGGATGAGGTGAGTTTCGGGATCATGCACCTCCCCGATTTCTCCAGATGGGTCAGCACCCGCAGCATTGAAATAACGCAGGGCCATCCATTGCAGGCCATAGGCCTCGCCGTACCACTTCAGCATCCGCTCAATGAAGAGTTTGGACTCGCCATAGGGGTTCAGCGGGCATTGGGGTTCCGACTCACGAATTGGCAACTCGCGAGGCTCACCATAGGTCGCGCAGGTGGAGGAGAAAATGATGCGGCGCACACCACAATCAAGAAGCGTATCCAGCAGGTGAACAGTGTTGGCAACATTCTCGCGGAAGTACTTGCGGGGATTGTGAACCGATTCACCCACATAGGCCTTGGCAGCGAAGTGAATCACATCTTCAATGCCGTATTGCTGAACAACTTCTTTTACTGCGATCGGGTCTTGAATTTCGGCTACGTGCAAAGGGCCGAAGCGTGCCGCCCAGCGATGCCCGGTGCTCAAGTTGTCGATCACGATAGGGGTGTTGCCCGTGTTTGCAAGAAGATTGGCCGTATGGCTGCCAATATAGCCAGCCCCTCCTGTGACAAGGATTGGTCTGTTCAAGGTGTTGTCCTCCGATATAAAAATTTGGATAAGCGCGAATGCAAACGACGGGGGGAGGAGCAAACAAAAACGCCTGGTTTTTAAACTGGGCTCCTTCAATTGTTAAAGTGCAAACGGTGCAGCGAGGGGCTCATCATCCGGCTGAAATTTTGCCCGGAAAAAATGAAGCATTGAATTAGATCAATCAAGGATCATACCGTTTCATTACGCGGCAAGTTAGACCGTCTGGTCAATACCCTACCTCTGGACATATGCCAAGCAGCGAGTGCAAGACTGCCGTCAGCCAATCACCACATCAAAAGTTGCATAATGTGTTGATAGGATAAGGCTTATCCGGCCGGCGGAAGATCGTCCCAAGGATGCCATTATTAGCGTTTTGAATAGTGTGGATTAAAAATATTAAAACGCTCCAGTACTTTTTTCGATCTTCTGGTACTTTTTATCCTCAAAAACGAACCAGATAGCTCAACTTGAGGAAAACCTGGCTGTTCAGAACGCCAAGGCGAGGGCCGCCGAAGGTGACGGGAGCGAGCCCCTCCGGATCCGCGGAAAGGTTTAAGTAGCGGCGATTGTAGCCGAGGTGGAGGGCTGTACCGGGATGGATGAGGTATGTTAACAGAACGTCGCCAATGAATTGCTTGGTTTTGGATTCATTGACCTGGGTCGAATCGGGCAGAAGTGTGTAATAGTCGACGATCCCCCGCAGAGACAGGGCGCGGGTGAACTGGTAGTTCAGCTTTGTGCGCAGCAGGTGGTTGGTGAAAATAGATGTGCCGTTGGTGGCGCGGGTTCCAAGCCAGGAGTAAAAATAATATTCTTCCAGGCGGACTCGCTTGGTGGGGCGCAGGTTGAATCCAAAGGAACCGTTGCGAGCCCGCCCCGTTTCCGGGCTCAGGCCCCATGCTGGATTGTAGTTGACACCGGACCCCAACCCGAAGCTGCCGTAAAGATAGAGCCAGCGGAGAATGCCGGAGTAGAAGGAAGCATCTGTCCGGGCATAGCGGTAGCCGCGAGCGAGGTAGAGTTCGTAGGCCTCGTAGCGTGCAACCTTGAATCCCGATGGCCCGGCAAAGTCAATTGAGAAGTCGGCGTTGGTATACCAATCCTGGAGTTGGCCGGCGTGATTCCAATTCCAGCCGGCGGTGACTGAAGGACCAAAGCTGAGCACCTTGCCGCCTTCCGGACGCCAGAAATACGCGCCGTAGTGTTGATTTTGGCGAACGTCCGTGCGACGCACGAAGCCCAATGGCGCGCGAAACTCTGGGCTGATATCGAGGAAGTTTCCGGTGTAGAAGAAGTTTCTCCCGGTGTGCGTGATGTCAGCAAGGACGGCTTGACCTTCGTTTTGGCGGCCATCCGAAGAACGGTCGCTACTACGGGCAACCTGCCCGGTGGCGAACCAGTTGGTAGACAGACGCAGACGGGAATCAAGCGATGCAACGTGGTTGGAGGTATTGCCAAATTCCCGCGAAGTAATGATCCCACCCACATAGGAATCTTTTCCGAATTCGCGTTGCACGCGAGCGACGCCAGCAACTGCTTCACGCAGGAAATTCGGGCTATCCTGGCGCTGGAGTTTGCCGGGGGCCTGATCATCGATACCGAGGAAGCCGAGTGCCCACCGGCCGACTTTGCCGGTGAGCCGGGCACCAGCACGTGGCTCGATAATGCGCCTGGAGAAGAAGAGGTTGATGGGAGTTTGAAAGTAGGCAGCGTTCTCGATGAAGAAGGGTCGCTTGTCCGGAAAAAACACCTCGAAGCGCTGATTGACAGTGACTTGAGGATCATCGGATTCAACCTGGCTGAAGTCGGGCAAAGCAGTCAGATCAAGCGTGAGGGAGTTCTTTATGACAATTTTGGCATCCAGGCCACCCCGAAATTCAGTCTGGGCAGGATACCGGCCTGAAGTCCAGTCGAGAGGCCGGGCACCGGTAGCGGTGAAGTAGGGGATCAATTGAATATTGCGCCCCCCGGAAACGTCGCGAATCCCGCTGGCTTCCGCAAATTGAGTGACGAAACCAGCTTGCTTCATGCTGAGGGCTGGCCAGAAAGCGACTTCATTCGTTCTCGGGATGGAGCGGCCCAAGGCGATGCGCCAAGTCTGGTTCGGCTCAGAAGTGAAGCGCAGGCTTTTGAAGGGAATCGCCATCCAAACGAGGTAGCGATCGGCAAGTACACGCCCTTCGGAAAACCAAAGAGTGTCAAAGCGGGCGTCGGCCTTCTGGCCTTCTGTAAGCGTGGAGTCCTTTTGGATTCCGAGCGGATTGGCGGTGAACTGGTAAGCCCGCTGACGGTCAGAAAATGTATCCAGGTAGACGCTCACGGTATCGTCGTCATCAATATCCTCGCGTTTGGAGAGCCGGGCGCGGATCTTCTCTGGATCATCCATGCATTCGAAAATGACATAAAGGTTCTTGTCGTCATAGGAGAGGAAGGCCTGGGTAGGCTGGGAGACGGGAGCGCCGTCGCGGGGTAGGCGCTGGCGGAATTGGCTGACGAGCGCCTCTGCTTCTCGTGGTCGCCCTTCAAGAAAGGTGTTGATCGTCGGAGCCTGGCTGACACGCGGAATGTTCAGCGGGCTCACGAAAAGGGCGGCGGGGGAGTCAACTGTAGCTGGTGCCACGGGGCCGGCTGCCATTGCGGGATTAGGCGGAGAGGGAGGGAGCGGAGGAGGCGCCAAACCGGAGAGCGGTAAGCGGCCGTAGGGCCAAATCAGCGGCATCTCCGTCACCGGGATCGATTGAGTGGCAGGGCTGACGTCGGGGGGGGGCATCGTAAAACCTGGCCTGGGGCCCGGTGCCGACGGCTGGGGCTTTGGGGCATGAATCCGGATCTGGATGCCCGCAGGCTGATTTGTTTCGGAGACGTCAAATTCGAAATTCGCGGAGAGATCGATTACGAGGCGGAGGCCGAGGCTGCCTGCAGGACGTCTGCCGTATCGAATCCTATTAACAATAGGGCTATTAAAGCGGAGCGGACTGGCGGCTAATCCGGGGGATGGGCGGGCTGAGGCAAAGTCTAAAACGATACGATCGGGCTCTCTCAGCCTTTGAATCTGAGGTGGGACCGGCGTGGCGATCTCGACAAAGACGATTGCTTCACCGGGAGTGGAAACAACACGCAGGTCCTTCAGGTCAACCGCAAGCGCATTGCTGCCTACCAGCAGGGCAAACAGCACTCCCGTTGCGATTTTTAGCCATCTGTACCCGACAGGATGCAAGTCTTGAGTCTAAATCAGTCGCGTTTCCGAATTCTTGTCCATTGGTACTAGACCGGATGCGACAGAGGGAGTTTTTCTTTTGCCTCGCACCCGATTCAAGACATCGGGAATCCGAAACTGGTCTGCTGATTGGAGTTCATCCAGTTCATTCCAATTGAGTGGCACCGCGACTGGTGCTCCCGGGCGCGCCCGCACCGAATAATCAGCAATCGCTGTAGCTGTGTAGTCGTTGCGGAAGTAGTCCACAAAAATGCGTCCCGTGCGCTTCGCTTTCGTCATCGTTGCTACGTAGACATCAGGGAGGTCCTTCACCATCTGATGGGCGACCGCTGCGGCGAACCGCTTCAGCTCAGGCCAGGTTATGCCGGTTTGCAAGGGCACCCAAACATGAAGTCCCTTACCACCCGTGCAGCGCAGATTGCTGGCCAGGCCGAGAGCCTTGAGCCTGGCCCGAACGTCAAGAGCGGCCAGCTTCACGGCCCCGAAAGGTACATCCGGCGCTGGATCCAGATCGAAAATCAACCGGTCTGGGAGGTTGATTGAATCGATCAGCGCACCCCACGGATGGATTTCAATGGCACCCATCTGCACCAGTTCCAGGAGGCCGGCCTCGGTCTCGATATACAGATACTCGTAGTCTTTGTTCTTGTGGCGGAAAGGAAAGGGGTGGACTTCCTTGCCCAGCCCGCGCCCTGGATTTCGTTGATAAAAGCACTGCTTGTCCACCCCCTGCGGGCAGCGCAGCAGACTGATCGGACGGCGTGCAATTGCGGGAAGCATCAGATGCGCCACGGCCAAATGGTATTCCGCCAACTCACCCTTCGTAAGATTTCCGACCTCGGAGATGACGCGCTCCGGATGAGTTATGTGGACCGGAGATCTTATCGCCATGGCTTTTCTTGGACGACCTCGCTTGCCGACTTGTCTTCGCGCAGGCCTTGAAAAGAGGGGTGGCGAATCCGTCCTTTGCCTGCCCATTCCGTAAAGGCGACTTCGCAGATTGTCGAGGGTTCCACCCACTGAATTGATCGCCATTCGAGGGTGGGCAGATCGGCTGCGTCTTCCCGGTCAATCTGGGGGGAGTTTACCGCCTTCAGTTGCTCTACCAAGCTCCTAGCGCTTTCCATGCTGAATCCAGTGCCGCATTTGCCCGCGTAGCAAAGTTTGCGACCTCTCTTGTAGCCGAGGTAGAGCGCCCCTAAGGCACGCGTCCCCGAACGAGGAGCGCTGTAACCGAGGATGATGAACTCCTGCCGCTTCAAGCACTTTGTCTTCAGCCAACTGTGCTGTCGTCCGCCGACATACGGCGCGGTGCTTCGCTTGGAGATGATGCCTTCGAGGCCCCTCGAACAGGCTTCGTCGATCAAATGCGTTGAAGACCCCAAAATATGACTGCTGTATCGAATTGCCGGATCGCCGCGCTGCAGCAATGCATTCAGCTTCTGCTTCCTCTTCACGAGAGGCAAAGAGGTACAGGATTTGCCCTTCAAATGAAGGAGGTCGAAGGCGAAGGCAATGATCCCGGCGCGATTTCCGTCTTTGGACAGTGCCTGCTGCAGGCTGGCGAAGCTCGATGTCCCAAACTCGTTGAGCACAACGGCTTCCATATCTACCACCGCGTCTGATGCCCGGATGCCGAGGAGCGCCTTTGCGATCGCAGGAAACTTCGCGGTCCAATCTTTGCCGTTTCGGGTCCGGAGCAGCACCTGACCGTCGGCAAGAAATCCCAAGAGCCGGTATCCGTCGAATTTCACTTCATGAAGCCAATCCGAACCTTCCGGCGGCTCGCTGGACAGCGTTGCCAACTGTACGTCCGGATATGCGCGCACCAGGCCGGCCATGGGCATCTAGCTGGCTTTCCGTTTTTTTGCGACAACTTTCCGGGCCACAGGCTTTTTGGGAACCGTCGCTACGAGTTGCGGGCGCTTCTTTGCCGCCAGGCTCTTCTTGAGAGCCTCCATTATGTCGATCACTGGAGCAGCCTTCGCGGCTGGCGGAATTGCAATCTTTTTCCCCTTGATGCGCGCCTGAATGAATTCTTCCATCCGCTCGCGGTAAGTGTCCTTGTACTTGTTTGGCTCGAAGGGGGCCGACAGGTTTTCGATCAGGTTCTTGGCTAGCTCCAACTCCCGATCCGAAACCAGCCGCGGTTCAGCGCGGAAAGCCTGCTCCTGCCGCAGCTCGTCGGCGTAAAACATTGTGTGCAACATCAACCCTCGTGGACCGCAGCGAATCAGCACGGTGTACTCGCGCTGGCGCATTGTCACTTTAGCCAGGGCGTAGAAGTTGGTTTTGTGCATGGCGATGTAGAGAAGGGTGTACGGCTTCTCGCCGCCTTCGTCCGGCAGCAGGTAATAGGAGGTGTCCAGGTATATCGGGTCGACTTCGGATGCCCCCACAAACTCCAGGATCTCCATCGTCTTTGCGCTCTCAGGCTTTACCTTTTCCAGTTCCTTCGGATCGATCTCCACATAATGGCCCTTTTGATACTCAAAGCCCTTGACGATATCCGATCGTTCCAAAGGCTTGTTTTCCGCCCGGCAATAGAGCACCTGTCGAACTCGCGAGTGATCCTTCTTGTGCAGCAAATCGAGATCAATCGACTTTCGCCGGGCCGCCGTTGTCAGTTGTACTGGTATTGACACCAAGCCAAAGGTCAAATGTCCGCTCCAGGATGTTGTTGCCATTTGTAGCTTTGATAGAAGAAGAGCGCTGCTGGTTACTGGACGCACCGACTGGCGCAATAAATGCTCGGCAGTGACATATGGGACTGGAAAGCTATCGCGCCAAGAGAAATTTTGCGATCAGCGCAGAACCGGCAGGGGAGCCTCGCAAGAAGCGCGACAAAACGGCTTTGAGCTTTGTCGTTCAAAAGCACCAGGCCAGTCGCCTCCACTATGATTTGCGCCTGGAATGGCGCGGAGTACTGCTTTCTTGGGCTGTACCCAAAGGGCCTTCCCCTGATCCCAGCGTCAAACGGCTGGCAATGGCCGTGGAGGACCACCCCGTCGAGTATGGGTACTTCGAGGGAATCATTCCAGAAGGTGAATACGGGGGCGGCACCGTTATGGTGTGGGACTATGGCACCTGGACGCCGGAAAGCGATGTTGATGAGGGGCTGAAAAGCGGTCAGTTGAAGTTCAGTCTTCAGGGGAAGAAGTTGAAGGGTTCGTGGGTTCTCGTGCGAACCAATGGGCGCTTTGGTGGAGGCGAAAGCCGCTCATCCTGGCTGCTGATCAAACACAAGGACCGGTTCGCCAGCGAAATTGACATTCTTCAGCAGAAGCCCCGGTCCGCTCTTTCCCGGCGGCTGCTCGCTGGCATCGCTTTAGCGTTTGGAGGCGACAAACAGAAAGCGGCGAAAGGTGACCCAATGGTGTCACCGCATCGCTAGCACGCCGGCCTACCTGTGGGCCTTTACCAATTGCGCGATAAACAAAGGTGGCTATCCGATTGCTTGGCAGACCGTGAGACTACAAGTTCCAAAACTGAGGTAATCCTGATGCGAGCACTGGTGTGGCACGGCAAAGAAGATGTCCGGGTCGATTCTGTCCCGGACCCCAAGATTCTGTCTGATGGGGATGCAATCATTGCAATCACCTCCACCGCAATTTGCGGCTCTGATCTCCATCTGTACGGAGGTTTTCAACCCACGATGGAAGAAGGCGACATTCTGGGCCACGAGCCTATGGGTGTCGTCATTGAAGTGGGAAAGGGGGTCAAGAAGCTGAAGATGGGGGACCGCGTGGTCGTCCCATTTGTCCTGGCGTGTGGACAGTGCTTTTTCTGTCAGAAGCACTACTTCAGCAGTTGTGACACTTCCAATCCCAACGCGGAGATGGCCGTCAAGGCAATAGGTCAGTCTCCAGCGGGGCTATTGGGGTTCTCTCACATGCTGGGGGGATTTCCAGGCGGACAGGCGCAATACCTTCGAGTGCCGTATGCAGATGTTGGGCCTGTTGTGATTCCAGATGAGATTTCAGACGAGCAAGCACTTTTTCTGTCGGATATCTTCCCGACCGGTTACATGGCCGCAGAGAATTGCGGGATTGAGCACGGGGATACCGTGGCGGTTTGGGGCGCCGGGCCAGTCGGTCAATTTGCCATTCAGAGTGCATGGATGTTGGGCGCCGGGCGAGTTATTGCAATCGACCAGGTCCCCGAGCGCCTGGCCATGGCGGCAACGCACGGGAATGCTGAGACAATCGATTTCTCGGAAGAGTCTGTATATGACCGCCTGATGGAAATGACTTCGGGAAGGGGTCCGGATCGCTGCATCGACGCTGTTGGGTGTGAAGCGCATTCAACCGGAAGCTTTGACGCTGTAATGGAAGCGGGCAAGGCTGCGATTGGACTGGCCACAGACCGGGCCCACGCCATTCGGGAAGCCATCATGTGTTGCCGGAAGAGCGGAACCGTATCTGTTCCAGGAGTATATACTGGCCTCCTCGATAGCTTTCCCTTTGGAGCAGCCATGAACAAGGGAATCACCATTCGGGCCGGGCAAACTCATGTGCAGCACTATACAGGTCCGCTGCTCAAGATGATTATGGACGGCAAGATCGACCCATCGTTTGTAATTACTCACCGCATTAGTTTAGAGGCTGGACCGGCTGCCTACGAGACATTTCGTGACAAAGAAGATAACTGCATAAAAGTAGTTTTGATGCCGTAGGTGCCGGGGCGTTCCTGATCTTTACTGCGGACACGGCCCGCAATCTGCGATTCGGCCAGCTTCACCGCAGCGCAACTTCATTGGTAAATCGTCTGAATACAGTTTGCCGAAATTAAACAACGTCACATTCAAGGAGAATTTACGATATGTCCCACGAAAAGTATGAAAGCTGCATTCAATCGTGCCACGATTGTGTGGTCGCCTGCGAGCATTGTATGACAGCCTGTCTGCATGAAGACGATATCAAAGCGATGGCGCTTTGCATTGAATTGGATCGGGACTGTGCGGATATTTGCAGCCTGGCAGTGCAACTCATGTCGCGCGGCTCAGCCTACGCTTCGAAGT
>CAZECF010000018.1:0-14405 GCA_964510335.1 uncultured Bryobacter sp.
AGATCTTAAGAATGTGTTGATATTCATCTTCTGCCAGGGCGTATTCAGGTTCGTAATTGCCTTGGGCGATAAAGGGACGGATCGGTGAGGCTTTACGCTGCATAGGAGGCACAAACGGCAGTGGCTCAGCCCTGCGTCGCATCGGTATGCTCAGCTTTCCAACAACGCCGAGCACATTCTCTGCGTACTTCCGCTTGAACCCTAGTTGTCTGCGAATCTCGTCTGGTGCTTCCCGATTGTGTCGCTCGATATCGCTGTTGACGTGGCCGACCCCGGCACTCAATGTTTTGATAGCGCCATCGATCTCCCCCTGGATCTTGTTAGCGTCAGCGTTATCGTCAGCGAATGTGACGTCGAAGGAGACTCTGTTATTGCTGACGGTCACCTCGCGGTAATCGAGACCGAACGTTGAGGGTTGCAAACGCCACAATTCCGGGTCGCCTTCAAAGGGAATGCTCACTGTCACGCATGTACCTGGAACGAAGGCCAATTCGCTCCGCACGAATCGTCTGCGAAATTCACCCGAGACGTCTTTCTTGATGCTTTTCCTATCACCTTCGAGTTGATCGAGGTGAAAGATCAATGGCTGTATCCTTACCTTGGAAACGAAGAATTCTTCCAATTCGGTTGATGAAGACCCCAAAAACCTTTCGTTATCGAATGTCTTGATCTCTTCGACAATATTGCTGGTTATCGACCTGAAGGCGTCTCCAGTTTTGCCATCTTGGAATGGGACGAATTTCATAGCCGGTTGTGCTCCAGGATATGCATATGGATTAGTGTATCGATAGCTCTCAGCGCTACCTGCGAAGCCAAGAACATATGCGTTAGCGTATTATTCTGGCGTTTGTTTTTGGGCAAATTTGGGTAATGCACCAGTGGAACCAGAGGAACCATAGGATCTATTGCAACGTGGCATCAGCAAGTTGTTGATTCCAATAGGCCAAGGGTACGAATCTCACTCCCTCCGCCAATATCTTCAGTTCCCGCGCACTTGAGTCACAAGAATTTTCCGGCTCCTAACCCCAATCCTTTCAATACATTCAGTCCTCCGTCCGCCTCGCGTGTTTTCCGCTCTCTGCTAAGGTATGCCTCGTAGGCGGGCTCCGGTCCGCCTTTTTCCATTTGAAAGGTCAAAACCCCATGTCATCTTCGCAACAAGTCCTCGCCAACCAGACCAATGCCCAGCTTTCCACCGGCCCCCGCACCGTGGAAGGCAAACTCGCCTCCAGCAAGAACTCCTTCCGTCACGGACTCGCCGCCACTTCCATCCACCAGTTCGCTCCCGAAATCCGCGACGAATTTCAATCCTTCCGCGACCGCCTCGAAGCCGAGATGCTCCCCGGCTCCGATCTCGAACAGCTTTACTTCGAGCACTTCGTCTTCTCCCACTTCATGGCCCTCCGCGCCCAGGCCCTCGAAGCCAATCTCATGCAGCAATCCCTGGCGAACCTGAGTGACGAAGCCGCCTACAAGCGCTGGCAATCCGCCGCCCGCTATGTCCGCACTCACTCCAATGCCGCCAACAAAGCCCTTGCCACCTTCCGCGAATTCCAACTCGACCGCTACCAGGCCGCCCTGGTCCAGGCCGCTATTGTCAACGAACTCAAGTCCGAGACCATTGTGCCCGTCTCAGCCCCCATCTCCAAACTCCTCGACCCCAAAGAAGCAATCCATTCCTCTTCCCGCCTCGGAATGGTCGTCCTCCACACCGAACGCAGCCGCAACACCGCCCAGCTACAGAACGAAGCCAATTCCAAGGCTGCCTAGTGCTGCGCAGCAAACGTGAGTGCCAATAGAAAAAGAAAACTTGAAAGTGGCGTAAAGCGAAAGGCCTGACCGAAATGGATCTTCCCGAGATCAGCCCGAACACTGTGTTGCCCACTTCGGCGAGCAGGCTGAGGAAATCGAACAGAAAAGGGTAGAAAGAATCAAGATCATCGCGTAATCCAGCGACGATTGTGTTTCTGGTACCAAGTAGCCCGCTAGATTCACGCCAAAATCAAAGTATGGAATCCTTTGAAGCAATGCTGACGGGCGGCCACCCCAATTCGCTGGGGCGCACGGTTGAAGTGGTCGAGACCGTGCTTGCTGACCAATCGAGACTCGATGAGCTCTTCGGGTGCTACCAAAGTGAGGATGCGATTGTCCGGCTGCGCACATCAAGCGCGCTGAAACGCATTGAAGCCGAACGGCATGATTGGTTGCTTCCCTTTCTGGATCCGCTCATCGACAAGATTGGTTTACTCGATCAGCCTTCCGCGCAGTGGACGCTGGCACAACTCTTTCTTCGATACACGCCGGACCTGTCAGCATCACAACGCGACCGGGCCACAAAACTCCTGAAACGCAACCTCGAACAATACAACGACTGGATCGTTCTAATCCAGACAATCGAGACGCTCCATAACTGGTCAAGCAGCGATGCCGAACTTAAAAAATGGCTGCATCCCCATCTCAACCGCCTCTCGAAAGATCCCCGTAAGTCCGTTGCCGGCAGGGCCAGAAAGTTATTGGCCAACTAAACTCACTGCCAGTCAAATTCAATCCACCAGTTACTGTCGCTACCCAGAAAGAAGCGCGCCCGCCGGCCCGCCAGCTTGTCTGTCTCCCGTTGTCCTGTACCCGTCACCATCGGGTACCAGCCGCCGCCATCCAGCAGCTTCACCGGAGGCTGCCAGTGCAGGGGGTCGTTCAGGTCGGGGGCGAAGGATACATAAATCCCGCTGGCTGGCCAATCACTGGCGCAGCAGGTGTAGTTCATCACGATGACGTAGCGATCGAGGTGGGTATTCCAGTGGATGCTGGGGCCCCAGAAGGCGTCAGTCTGGCCGGATGCCCAACTGCTGCGGGCAGGGAAGATGGGTGTTTCCTGGCCTCCCAGGCCAGGCTGGTTCCAGCGGCCATTGAAATACTTGGTTACTTGCCCCACCGGTTCGTTGAGCTGGGTGATTGCGATGCGCGCTGTCGCGATGCCCTGAGCTTCCGTCGGGCCCGCGTAATTGGAATAAAAGAAATAGAGGTACTTGCCGCTGCGGTCCGGGATGGCGCTGAAATCGCCTGTGCCGCCGCCGAAGTAGCGGTTCCTGGTTTCGCAATCGGGCTTTGCGTTCGCGGTGAGGATGATCCCCAGGTCAAAAAAGGTCAGACCGTCATCCTCGGAACGCAGAGCGCCGATGACGGGCTCAGAGACCGGGTTGCCAGGGCAGTGGAGAAAGACCTCGTGGTGATACCAGGCGTAGAGCGTACCGTCGGGGGCTTTGTAAGTAGCCTCAATCCAGAGCGGCGCGTGCTCGTAGGTGTAGAAACGGGTGGCGCGGGTGCGGGCCAGACCACGCAGGTTCGCCCCTTCGCTGCGGATCGGCATTCCGTCGGAGTTGAACTGAATGAACTTGTTGCCCGTCCAGTGAGAGGGGCTGTTGGAATCGGCGATGCCAGGAAGGTGCAAGGGCGGGGCAGGCACGAGCCGGGCGATTTGGGCCAGCGCAGGAAGCGTGACTGCGAATAGAATGAAGAAAACTTGAAAGCGACGTGAAGCAGAACGCATAGCCATTAGAAGTGCCACGCGGATCTACGTTACGGCAAACATTGTAAAGAAATATGAAAGCCCTCCTCCTCTCTGAATACAAGAAACTCAGCCTGACCGAAATGGATCTTCCCGAGATTGGTCCGGAAGATGTGCTGGTGAAAGTGAAAGCCTGCGGCATTTGCGGCAGCGACATCCATGGCTATGACGGCAGCACGGGGCGGCGCATTCCTCCGCTTGTGATGGGTCATGAGGCGGCGGGAGAGATTACGGCCGCTGGTGATGCCGTGAAGGGTTGGAAGGTTGGCGACCGCGTGACCTTTGATTCCACCGTGAGTTGCGGCAAGTGTTATTTCTGCCAGCGCGGCGAAGTGAATCTGTGCGAGAACCGCCAGGTCTTGGGCGTGAGTTGCAATGAGTTCCGGCGGCATGGTGCCTTTGCCGAATATGTAGCAGTACCGCAGAACATCCTCTACGCTTTGCCGGATAATTTTCCCTTTCACTACGCGGCGATGATTGAAGCGGTGTCGATTGCGGTGCATGCCGTGAACCTCACTCCGATGCAGCTTGGCTCTTCGGCGCTCGTGGTGGGCTCGGGGATGATCGGGCTGTTGGTGGTGCAGACGTTGCGGCTGGCTGGTTGTGGCCAGATTATCGCTGTGGATCTGGAGGATTCCAAGCTCGAATTGGCCAAGCAGTTGGGTGCCGATGTCGGCTTGAACCCGAAAAATGTAGATGTCGTGAAGGCCGTGCAGGAGATGACCGGCGGCCGCGGTGCGGATGTAGCTATTGAGGTCGTGGGGGCAGGCAAGCCGATCGAGACGGCGATCTATGGAGTGAAAAAAGGCGGTATGGTGACGCTGGTCGGCAACATTACTCCCAAGGTGGAGATCCCGCTGCAGGTGGTGGTCAGCCGGCAAATCCGGTTGCAGGGTTCGGCCGCAAGTTCTGGCGAATTTCCCCAGTGTATTGACCTGCTGGCTCGCGGCGCGATCAAAGTGGACCCGATTATTTCCGCCCTGGCACCGCTTGAAGAAGGGGCCGCCTGGTTTGAACGTCTCTACGCTGGCGAACCCGGTTTGATGAAGGTTGTCTTGCAGCCTGGCGCTTAATTGTGCGACCCTAAGCACTTAACCGCAACCATGCCCGTGGCCCGAAACAATGAACGGAAGGTGAGTCTCAGCGTCATGCTGAGAATCACCGCCATGGACGTTTGCTGCGGCCCCCCACCCCGGTTCTAGATTTCCCCGCCGATTTCTTCAACAACCAACCGAACAGTTTGAAAGGAGAGCCTTATGGCCCCCGATACTCTTTTATTTGAAGAAGAGTTGCGTGGCGGCGCCAGTTTTGCGCATGTTTTAAAGCGCGGCACGGCGTTGCGGATCACGGACATTGAGGGTGGGGCAAACGTCCCCGCCACCTTCTTCAACTTTGAGCTCCTGGTGGAGCGCTACAACATGCCGGACACGCTGAAAGGCCAGCACACGGCGCACCTGACGCGTGGCAACTGCCTGCATTCCGATATGGGGCGTGTGTTGTGCTCGATCATCGAAGACAGCGTCGGCTGGCATGATCCGCTGGGCGCGCACTCCACCGACGAGAGCGTGCGGGAGAAGTTTGGCGAGCACGGCTACCAGGAATTCCGCAACGACTGGTACACCTCCACCCGCACCAACTTCCTGCTCGAATTGGGCAAGGTGGGGATGGACAAGCGTGACCTGCAAGGCCACGTGAACTTCTTTTCCAAAGTGCAGGCTGACAACGAGGGCGGGCTACATTTTGTGCCGGGTAATTCCAAAGCGGGCGACTCTGTTGTGCTGCGGGCAGAGATGAATACGCTGGTGATTCTGGATGCGAATCCGCATCCTCTCGACCCGAATCCGGTCTATCAGCCCAAGTCGGTACACCTGCGCATTGAACGCACGGCGGCGCCGGGGCCCGATGACTACTGCCGCAACTTCCGCCCGGAAAATGCGCGCGCCCTGATCAACACCGAAAGATATTTTCTCTAAGGAGCCACCGATGAGTGATCGCATTTTGGTTGAAAGCAAACTGGATGCCGCAGCGGTGATCTATGACACGGTGCTGCCGGCGGGAGACGGTTGGATTCATGAACTGAAGAAGGGCCAGACGCTGCGCATCGTGGACCTGGAGGGCAATCAGGCTGCCGATACCCTCTTTTACAATGCCCGCGACTTCAGCGAGAGGTACGCAGCTATCGACACGATTCACGCGCAAGGCAATCTCTATCTGACGACGGGTTCGCGGCTGCTCTCGAATCTGGGCAACGAGATGGTGGTGATTACGGCCGACACTTGCGGCCGTCATGACACGGTGGGCGGCGCATGTGCGGCCGAATCCAACCAGATGCGCTACTCGCTCGACAAGCGCTACATGCACAATTGCCGGAATACCTTCATGAAGGCGCTGGCCAGTTGGGGCGTGCCGAAGCGCGACATCACTTCGAACGTAAATTTCTTCATGAATGTCCCCGTGACGCCGGAAGGCAAGCTGACCTTTGAAGATGGCATCAGCGAAGCAGGCAAGTATGTAGAGATGCGGGCCAGCATGGACGTGGCCGTTGTCATCAGCAATTGCCCGCAGTTGAACAATCCTTGCAATGCCTACAACCCGACACCGGTACGTTTGCTGATTTGGGACGCCAATGTTTCGTAAGGTACTGATCGCGAATCGTGGGGCGATTGCCTGCCGGATCATCCGGACCCTGAAGCGCCTGGGCGTGGGCAGCGTGGCCGTCTATAGCGAAGCGGACCGTCACGCGCCCCATGTGGAACAGGCCGATGAGGCCTATTTGCTGGGGCCGGCTCCGGCCGCGCAGAGCTATTTGCTGGGCAGCAAGATCATTGAGATTGCTAAGGAGTGCGGTGCCGAGGCGATTCATCCCGGCTACGGATTTTTGAGTGAAAACGCGGCCTTCGCCGATGAATGCGCCGCGGCTGGTGTGAAGTTCATCGGCCCGACGGGCGACCAGATGCGCGCCTTCGGCCTGAAGCATCGGGCAAGAGAACTGGCTGTGGCCGCCAAGGTGCCGCTCCTGCCCGGAACGGGCTTGTTGAGCGGCGTAGAAGAAGCGCGTCGGGAGGCGTCTGGTATCGGCTATCCGGTGATGCTGAAGAGCACGGCGGGTGGTGGTGGCATTGGCATGCGCTTGTGCCGGGATGCGGCGGAGCTGGCTGAACACTATGCCAGTGTCGAGCGGTTGAGCCTGGCGAACTTCAAGGATGCGGGGCTTTATCTCGAAAAGTATGTCGAGAAAGCGCGGCACATTGAAGTGCAGATCTTTGGCAATGGCAAGGGCGAAGTGATTGCTCTTGGCGAGCGGGATTGTTCCGTGCAGCGGCGCAATCAGAAGATCATCGAAGAAACGCCGGCGCCGGGTTTGAGCCCCGGGCAGCGGCAGGACTTACTCGATGTAGCCGAGCGGCTGGCGCGATCTGTCGGCTATGAATCGGCGGGCACGGTCGAGTTTGTCTACGACGAAGTGGCCGGCGCTTTCTACTTCCTCGAAGTGAACACACGCTTGCAGGTGGAGCATGGCGTGACGGAAGAAGTAACGGGCGTCGACCTGGTGGAGTGGATGTTGCTGGCTGCGGCAGGGGAGTTAAATGACCTTACCGCGCGCCGGCCGCAGGCCTGTGGCGCATCGATCCAGGTGCGGCTCTATGCGGAAGATCCCAACAAGAATTTTCAGCCGAGTGCGGGGCTATTGACCAACGTCGTCTATCCGGTTTCCGGGGCGCGGGTGGATGGCTGGGTTCGTTCGGGGCTGGAGGTTACGGCCTTCTATGATCCGCTGCTGGCCAAGCTGATTGTACGGGCGGATGATCGCGAAGAGGCCATCGCGAAATTGCGATCCGCACTGGCCGAAACCCGTCTTGACGGGATCGAGACGAACCTGCATTATCTGCGTGAGATCGTGGCCGGAGAAGCTTTTGGCCGCGGCGATGTCTACACGAAAATGACGGACGCCTTTGTGTTCCGGCCGCACAGTTTTGAAGTGCTGGATGGTGGAACGATGACGACTGTCCAGGATCTTCCCGGGCGGCTTGGCTATTGGGATGTGGGAGTGCCACCGTCGGGCCCGATGGACGCGCTGAGCTTCCGGCTGGGCAACCGCTTGCTCGGGAATCCGGAAGGTGCGGCTGGCCTGGAATGCACCCTGGCAGGGCCGACGCTGCACTTTCATGCCGCAACGCGGATCGCCTTGTGTGGTGCGGTGATGGAAGCCTTGCTCGACGATCAGCCGGTGCCGTACTGGCAGCCTGTTGATGTCAAGGCCGGGTCCACGCTTGAGGTGGGCAATGTGGAAGGCCCGGGTGCGCGCACCTATATCCTCTTCGCTGGCGGATTGGAGGTGCCGGATTATCTGGGCAGCAAGAGCACCTTTACGCTGGGCAAGTTTGGCGGCCATGGTGGGCGCGCGCTGCGTACCGGCGACGTAATTCACCTGAGCGGAACTGCCACGGAGGCCGGGCAGCAAATTGACGTTCCCGTGATCACCACGAACTGGGAAGTGGAAGTGCTCTACGGGCCGCACGGAGCCCCCGACTTCTTCACTGACGAAGACATCGAAAATTTCTTTGCGGCGCAATGGAAGGTCCACTACAACTCGTCCCGCACGGGCGTGCGGCTCATCGGACCCAAGCCGCGCTGGGCCCGCAAGGACGGCGGAGAAGCCGGCCTGCATCCCTCGAATATTCACGACAACGCCTACGCGATTGGTGCGATCGACTTTACCGGCGACATGCCTGTGATTCTGGGTCCGGATGGCCCGAGCCTGGGTGGCTTTGTCTGCCCGGCAACGATCACTTCACAAGACTTGTGGAAGATGGGCCAACTGAAGGCCGGCGACACGGTACGCTTCCGCGCCGTTGAGCGCGAGGGGCAGCGGGTTCCGGCCGTGCTGCACCGCAATCGCGATGTGGTCTTCCGTCAGGCGGGGGATCGTTACCTGCTGATCGAGTATGGCGATCTGATTCTGGATCTGCCGCTGCGCTTCCGGGTGCAGGCAGTCTACAACTGGTTCCTGGCCAAGCGCCCGGCTGGCGTGATTGATGTGACGCCTGGCATCCGCTCCTTCCAGGTTCACTATGATCCGTCATTGCTGAGCCGGGAACACTTGATTGAGCTGATTGACGGCGCTGAGGCTGAGATTGATTCCGCGCAGGGAGCAGAAGTTCCGTCGCGCGAAGTCTGGCTTCCCCTGAGTTGGGATGATCCCGCAACGCAGTTGGCCATTGACAAATACATGCGTTCCGTCCGGCCGGATGCGCCCTGGTGCCCTTCAAATATTGAGTTCATCCGCCGCATCAATGGTCTCGACTCAATTGAAGATGTGCACCGGATTGTCTTTGACGCCAGCTATCTGGTGCTGGGCTTGGGGGACGTTTACCTGGGTGCCCCAGTCGCGACGCCGCTCGATCCGCGGCACCGTTTGGTGACGACCAAGTACAATCCGGCGCGCACCTGGACGGCAGAAAATAGCGTCGGCATCGGCGGCGCATACATGTGCGTTTACGGCATGGAAGGCCCCGGCGGATACCAGTTTGTGGGCCGCACCATCCAGATGTGGAATACCTACCGTACGACGCGCGAATTTGAGCCTGACCATCCCTGGCTGCTGCGCTTCTTTGACCGGATTCGCTTCTTCCCGGTAAGTGCTGAGGAGCTGTTACAACTCCGGGAAGACTTTCCCAACGGGCGCTACTCGTTGCGGATTGAGCCGGGGCAGTTCCGGCTGAATGACTATCGTGACTTCCTCGATTCGATTTCTGACTCGACGGCGGAATTCCAGACCCGGCAGCGCGCCGCCTTTGCCGAGGAGCGGGCTCGTTGGGCCGCCGTTGGCGCCGACAAGGTGGCCGACGACGCCGAGCCCATTGTCGAGGCTGCACCGGAGATCGTCGTCCCGCCCGGTTTCAAAGCTTTGAAGGCTTCGAGCGCAGGCAGCGTCTGGAGCATTGAGGCGCAAGAAGGCGATCACTTGAAGGCAGGCCAAAAAGTGATTCTGATTGAAGCGATGAAGATGGAAGTGGCCGTGGCGACGGCACGCGGAGGGCGCTTGCACTCTCTGCATTGCAAAGCCGGCCAGGCAGTGATGCCCGGCCAGATTCTAGCCATTCTGGAGCCGGAGAAAAACTAATGAAGCCCACTGAAGCCGTTCGTCAGGCCTATGCCCGGATTGAGGCAGAAACCAAACAGCCGATCTGGATTTCCCGCGTGCCCCAGGACGTGGCGCTTTCTCGCGCAGAGGCGCTCGAAGCTCATCCGGAGGCAGCCACGAAGCCTCTCTACGGGATGACCTTCGCCGTCAAGGACAACATTGATGTTGCAGGGATGCCCACCACGGCGGCCTGCCCGGCCTTTGCCTTCACGCCGGAGCGCAGTGCTTCCGTTGTTGAGGCGCTCGAATCGGCTGGGGCAATCCTGATCGGCAAGACAAACATGGATCAGTTTGCAACCGGGCTGGTTGGCACGCGCTCGCCCTATGGCGCTTGTTCGAGCGTCTTTGATGCGGACTATATTTCCGGTGGCTCCAGCTCCGGCTCGGCCGTGGCGGTTGCACTGGGCCAAGTCGATTTCGCGCTTGGTACGGATACGGCTGGTTCGGGGAGAGTGCCGGCGGCCTTCAATGAATTGGTTGGCTTGAAGCCAACGCGAGGCTTGCTAAGCGTGACAGGCGTCCTGCCGGCCTGCCGGACGCTCGACTGCGTTTCGATCTTTACGAAGACGGCAGGCAAAGCCTTGCGCGTGCTCAAGGCCGGGGCGAAACCGGATGCGACAGACTTCCTGTCGCGACCGCTCGTGGGTCACAAGGGTTCGGCGTGGGCCCCGGATCAATTCCGCTTGGGCATTCCCAAGGCGGACCAGTTGGAGTTCTTCGGCGATGCCGCGGCGGAAAAGTTATACCGCGACAGCATTGCGCGCTTTGCTTCGCTGGGTGCGCAAGTGCGTGAGATTGACTTCCGGCCCTTCCGGGAAACAGCGGACTTGCTCTACAGCGGGCCTTGGGTCGCTGAACGCCTGGCCGCCATCGAAACCTTTGCCCTGGCAAAGGAAGCGGAGATGGATCCCGTAGTGGCCAAGATCATCGTGGGTGCGCGCAAGTACAGCGCTGTTGACGGATACCGGGCGCAGTATCGCCTCGAAGCTTTGAGGCGTGAGGCGGCGGCACAGTGGAGCGATATGGACTGTCTGCTCCTGCCAACCACCGGGACGATTTTTACCCATCAACAGATTGCGGAAGACCCGATCGGGCGCAACACGCAATTGGGCTATTACACCAATTTTGTCAATCTGCTGGATCTCAGCGCGCTGGCTGTTCCGGCTGGACGGAGGCCCAACGGCCTGCCCTTCGGCGTAACGCTGATGGCACCAGCCATGGCCGAAGAAGCACTGACGGCCACGGCGCAGCGTTATCTCGGTGAGGAGTCAGAAGGCGTCTCAACGACCGGCTTTGTGGACGTGGCCGTGGTGGGAGCGCACCTCGCGGGCATGCCGCTGAATCACCAGCTCACCACGCGGGGTGCTTATTTGCGCGAGCAGACTCGCACGGCTCCCGACTATCGCTTCTACGCGCTGGCCAACTCTACGCCGCCCAAGCCGGGCCTCGAATACGTTCCCGGATTCTCAGGGCCAGGCATCGAAGTGGAAGTCTGGGCGATGCCAGCTTCGGAGTTCGGTTCCTTTGTGGCGGAGATCCCGCCGCCGCTTGGGATCGGCAGCGTCAAGCTGGCCAGCGGCCGAACGGTGAAGTGCTTCATCGCTGAGCCTTATGCCCTTCAGACGGCGACCGAGATCACGCAGTTTGGCGGTTGGCGCGCCTATCTGGCAGCGCGGTAAAGTGCTGCCCAATCTTTGGTGAGGTAGAGGCTGACAAACTTGCCTTTTCCGACAGACCATTCGATGTAGTCGAGCAGCATGCCTTCGACATAGCGTCCGGGGCCATGCAACTCGACTGACTTTTCCCGGAACCAACCCCGGACCTTGAGTTCGGCTTTATCGGAACTGGTCCGCAGCAGAGCTTGCCTCAATCGCCCAAGCCCTGCTCCGCTCCGTATATAGCCGCGAATCCCTGTTGTCTGGCGTGGAAGCCCGGCAAATCGTCCTCGCACCATCTGCCACAGAAAGACAGTGACGCGGTAAAGAAAGGGCAAAGCGACGAGGATGCCGGCCAGCATGGCGAGCAAAACCGGAAGCGCTACCCAGGGATAGTTGTATGCAAGAAGGATAATTCCAACTACGCCAAAATCTTCGGCGATGCTGATGGCCGAATGAGTGGCCGGGTCGGGCGCGGCGTGCGCGGCAAGCCGAGTTCCCATCTTGGTGGCATGCGCACCTAGAGCCAGCGTACCTGCCGCCAGCATGGCGAGCGTGCGAGGGAGTGGGTCGAGTTGCCCAAAGGCCCCTAAGGCTACTAAGGCCGCACCTACTGGGCGGATGAAGGTATGTAAACCATCCCAGATTGGCGTGATGCCAGGGATCTTGTCGGCGACAAATTCGAGGCCGTAGAGTACCGCCGCGCTAGCCAGCACGGCCGGATGAGCCAATATGGCAAGGCCCTCGGGCATTCCGGTGATCCATTCGAAACGCTGCGCTAGTCCGACGGTCAGCACCACGGCGTAGAGGTTGAGCCCGGATGCCAAGCCAATGCCAAGCAGGCTGGAAAGTCCTTGTGTAAAGTCCATAGCTGTCCTTGCGCTCCCGGAGATAGTACCTGAGAGCAAATAGTTTCCCTACCCGTCTCTAAGGTCTACGCCTCATTGTTTGAACTAGTTCCTTGTCTGATACTACTTTCGTACCCAGTACTCTGGCGGCCGAAGTTTGGTTCTTCAGAAGGCCGGGTACGGGATTCGCAAGGCGGCTTGGAAATGGCATTTGAGTTAGGAACCAGAGTCGGCGACTACCAATTTATCGACATTGTCGATAGCAACCGCGACGGCACCAGCTACAAGGTACGTAACGTGCCGGAGCAGCGCTACGAGATCCTGCGCGTGCTCTCGGAACAGACGCAGAGCGACCCGGTGCGTCTGGAGCGCTTTCAGCGGGAAGCGAAAATTCTATCGCGGCTGAAGCATCCCCACATCGTCAGCTACCGGGCTTCCACGCAGATGGGCGGCCGCTTTGTTCTGGCGACAGAGATGGCGGAAGGGACAAACCTGGCCGAGAGGCTGGAAGTTGGTCCCATCTCGTTGCCCGATGCCGTGCGGCATATCTGGCAGGCGCTTGAAGCTTTGGAATGCGCACATGCCGAGGGTGTGGTCCACCGGGATGTTTCTCCCGCCAAGCTGTTGCTGACGTCTGACGGGGAACTGAAGCTGGGCGGCTTCAGCCTCGCACGCAGTACGGCTGATCCACGGTTGACGCAAGTGGGAGTGGCGGTTGGCACCGCACACTATATGTCGCCGGAGCAGGTGCAGGCAAACTCAGACCTGGATGCCCGCTCCGATCTCTATTCGCTGGGTGTCGTCTTCTATGAACTGGCGGCAGGCCGTCGCCCCTTTGAGGCGGACAGTCAGTTTGACGTCATGCTGGCGCACGTGGAAACGATTCCCGATCCGCCGAGCAAATGGAATCCGCAAGTCCCACCGGAACTGGACGCACTGATCCTCAAGGCACTGGCCAAAAAGCCCGCGCATCGCTTTCAATCCGCCAGCGAATTCCGCGAGGCGCTGATGTCCGTCTCGCTGGGGGCGAGTCCTGAGCCAGCAGAGGATATTGAAAAGGCCCTGGCGGCGATGAAGCGCCGCGGCAAAGAATCGGCCCGGCAGGCGCAGGTGCTGGCCGATGAAATTCTAGGCCACCAGGTGGATATCGCCGCCGTGGCGGCCGGGCAGCCAAATCTGCCCAAGGTGAATTCCAAACCAATAGTTTCGAGAGAGACCATGATCGCCCTCATCGTGGTGCTGGCAGCCGGGCTATTCCTGCTTATGAACGGATTGAAGTAAAGCCTATGGCAATCCAGATTGGCGAATCGATCGGTCACTACCAGGTTGTGGAAGAACTGGGCATGGGCGGCAACGGCCGCGTGCTCAAGGTGCAGCATCTGATCACGCGCCGCCGCGAAGCGATGAAGGTGCTGGCCAACGGCCGGCCCACCTCCCAGGAGTATGCCCACCGGGTTCTGCGCGAAATTCGCCTGCAGGCTAGTCTCGATCACCCGAACATTGCAGCGGTGCTCAACGCCTTCTGGCTTGAAGATGACCTGGTCATGATCATGGAGTTGATCGAGGGTGTCTCGCTGCAGAAGATCCTCGAGAACCGCCGTCTCAATCTGGATCAATCTCTGAAACTCATCCGCCAGGTACTGCTTGCACTGGAGCATGCGCACAAGAACGGCGTCATTCATCGCGATGTTTCCACCGCCAACATTGTTGTTTCCGACGATGGACGCGTCAAATTGACTGACTTTGGCCTGGCCAAGGGATCAGCCGATTTGAACGCGACCGAGAGCGGGAGCATGGTGGGTTCGCCGTATTACATATCCCCGGAACAGGTACGTTCTACCAGTGCGGCCGACCAGCGGAGCGATATCTATTCAACCGGCATGGTTCTTTATGAACTGTTAACCGGTAGCCGTCCTTTTGAGGCCGATTCCACCTTTCTGCTGATGCAGGCCCAGGTGCAAATGCGTCCGCAGCCACCCATTGAACGCAATGCGGCGCTGCCGCAATTTATCAATGATGCAGTGCTCAAGGCCATTGCCAAGAATCCGCGGGACCGCTATCAAAGCGCCGCGGACTTTCTGGCAGCGCTCGAAGGCAATGCGGCCCCTCCGATTGCTTTCCCTCTTCCGTCCAAAACAGAAGCTCCTCTGGCGCAGCCTGCTCCGCCGGTGGAACATTCCCACACCTTCGCC
>CAZECF010000018.1:14505-34170 GCA_964510335.1 uncultured Bryobacter sp.
CCGCAAGGCAATGGCGGGCTGGTGCAGGCGAGAAGATCCAGTGCCAGCAGGCAGCCCAAGACTGGCCCCGCGGCACCTCCTCCGGTAGTCGTTTGGGGGGAAGCGCGCAGTGCCGTGGTGGCCACCCCAAGCGCAGTTCCAGCGCCGTCCCCGGCCCCGGTGAAAGTAGAAGCACCAGTGGCGCCAAAGCTGGAGGAGCCCCCCACTCTGACCGCATCGCCTGTACAATCCTCCATCGAGCCCACCATGCCTCAGACTGGAGACACTGTCCGCCGCAGGGGGCTATTCCGCAGGATTAGCAGCGGCGTGAAAGCGATCAACCCGCTCCGGAAGGATAGTGCCGTCAGTCCGGAATCTGCTGCTCCAAAGCCTTGAGTCCGGTTGAGGTCAGGCGTTCCAGCCGCTCCAGAATGACGAAGGCTTCTTCGTTCCGATTGCCACAAAGATCCATCGCGGGGCGCAAGCTCGCGCACACGGCCGGCCTTTCCGGCTTTCCAAAGATCAGGCAGGTGTTTTCGCTCGACAGTTGGATACAGCGAGTGAACGCGGGCTTGCCACCGGGCATGCCGGGAATGGGGGATGAGATGGAAGGCACGATGCAGCAGGCACCGCAGCCAAGCCGGCAGTCCATGATTCCGAATATACTGACAACTTGTGTCCCGCAACCTGACGATTGATGTTTACCGCGGCTTTGTCATGCTGCTGATGATGGCTGAAGTGCTCCGCCTGCCCCGTCTGGCAAAGGAGTTTCCGGGCAACGCCTTCCTTGAATTTCTGGCCTTCCATCAGTCGCACGTGGCCTGGGAGGGGTGCTCGCTGCATGACATGATCCAGCCGTCCTTCTCGTTTCTGGTCGGCGTGGCCTTGCCCTATTCACTAGCCAGCAGGCTCGCCAAAGGCGCAAGCTTCCGCAATCTCTTTTTCCACGCGGTCTGGCGGTCGTTGGTGCTGATTGCGATGGGAATCTTTCTCCGCTCCACGCATTCCCAACAGACCAACTTCACCTTTGAAGACACCCTCACGCAAATCGGCCTCGGCTACCCATTTCTGTTCCTGCTCGGTCGCGCTACGCCACGCCGGCAGTGGTTTGTCTTCGGCGGAATTCTGCTAGCCTATTGGGCTGCCTGGGCGATCTACCCCTTGCCCGGTCAACCTTTCGCGGCGCACTGGTGGAAAGCGGACAACCTGGGCGTTGCCTTTGACCAGTGGTTTCTGAACCTCTTTCCCCGGCCTGAGGCGTTTGTGGCCAACCGGGGTGGCTATGTGACGCTCAGCTTCATCCCCACGCTGGGAACGATGATTTTGGGCTTGCTGGCTGGTCAGTTGTTGCGTGCCGGCACAACACAGCGGCGCTATCTCGAACTGGGGGCCGGCTTGATCGTGACAGCCATAGTGCTGCACTTTGCTGGAGTTTGTCCGATCGTCAAGAAGATCTGGACACCGGCCTGGACGCTTTTCAGCGGCGGTCTTTGCTTCCTGTTTGTAGCGGGCTTCCGCTACATTCTGGAGATCCGCCAGTGGACCCGCTGGTCCTTCCCGCTGGTTGTCATCGGTATGAATTCCATTGCGGCCTACTGGATCGCCCACGTGCTGGACGCGCCAATTCGCGACTCGCTAAGAATTCACTTGGGCCCGGCTTTTGCAATCGGCCCAGTGGTGCTGGCTCTCTATTGGCTCGCCTTGTACTGGATGTACCGGCGGAAGCTCTTTCTCAAGGTTTGAGCTTCCCGCGACTTAGTCCGGCAGCGTTGCCGCAATCCGCTTGGGATCGAAACGAAGCACTTTTTTGTTGGCTTCGTCGAGTAGCCAGACAGAGCCTGAGCCGAAGCGCGCAACATGACCGCTTTCGCCGACAAACTGCTGCACTACCTTGTCGTTCTTGGCATCAATTTTGGTCAGCGGGTAGCCTGTCTGGCTGACCCAAACAAAGCCTTCGCCAAAGGCAATCGATCCCTTTGCATCCGTAACGCCAGTCTCAACCGTCGTGACAACTTTGTCTGTCTTAGGGTCAATCTTGGAAACCTTGCCCGCCTTGCCACCCAAAACCCATAAATGGCCTTCGCCAAATGTCATCGAGAGAGGCTGTTCAGCCGTTTCGATTCGCTTGTCCACCAGGTTGGTTTTCGGGTTGATCTTCAGCAGGTGATTCTGAGCCGGGCAAATGACCCAGATAGAAGCTTGTTCAAAGTAAACGCCATTGCAGCTCGGGTCAAGTCGGAGTTCACTGACGATGGCATTGGTGTCAGGATCGACTCGAGCCAGGGTTCCTTTCGCATCACTCAGGACCCAAACACTATCCGCAGAAGCGGCTAGTGCGGGAAGGGCACTGCCTACTCCCGATTGAGCCGTTGCCGCGACTTTCCCACTACGCGGATCCAAGCGGGCAATGGACTGCTTCTTGCAATCGGGAACCCAGAGATTGCCGAATGCTTGAACCGCACCGCCGCAGGGTTCTTCCACGCCCTTCCACGCTTCCTGCGCTTTGTTGTCACGATTCGTGATTCGCGTGATTTCGCCGCTTGTCCGCTGGAATGCTGTTGCCGCCATGCCTTCAGCCATCAGCCAGGAAGGAGCGGAAGGAAGCGTGATCTCGGCTTCGGCCTTCAGTTGATCAAAAGCAATCTGGATCCCGGGAGTGCGGATGCCTGCCTTCGGGGGCCAGCTCGGATTCTTGCCCGGCTTCGGCTTGTCCTTCGCTACGGCGCTCAGGGCCATCAAGAAAACCAAGGGCAAAAAAATCAGGGAACGAAATCGCATTCCTAAATACCTCACGCAGAACGAATAGTTTAGGTGGTCCGGGACAAGGGGATCGGGAGGCGAGCAGGGCCGAAAGAAAAGTATAGCGTTCTTAATGAAAATTGACAATTTGGCTTGAAGTTGGGTATACCTTGAATACGCATCTCGTCTTTGCGGCTCTTCATTCCCAAGCCCTGTTGGCTGCCATCCTACTAGCCCTGTTCCGCTACCGTTGACCTCGATACAATTTCAAAAAGTCTGGAAAACGAAACGGTCCGCCATGAGTATAGGCAAACTGCTAACATCCGCAATCCTTTTTTCTTCATCCCTGCTCCTCGCTCAAGCCCCCGACTCGCCTGAGTTTTTTGAGAACAAGGTCCGTCCGCTGCTCGTCAACAATTGCTATAGCTGTCATACCAACACCGCCATGGGCGGACTCAGGCTGGATAGCTCTGAAGCAATGGCCAAAGGCGGCGCCAAGCACGGCCCCGCTGTAGTTCCCGGAAATCCGGACAAGAGCTCCCTCGTGGTGGCAATCCGCCATGCCGACCCCGACCCGAAATTTCGCATGCCCATGGGCCGCAAAATGAAGGATGAAGAGGTCGAAGTTCTGACTACCTGGGTGAAGGCCGGCGCGGTCTGGCCCAAGGCCATCCCCACGGTGTCCAAAGTGGGCGGAAAGTTTGTCATCTTCCCGGAACAGAAAAAATTCTGGTCCATGCTTCCCTTGCAACGTCCCCTTGCTCCTACTGTCAAGGACATCAAATGGCCCAAAACCAACATTGATCGCTTCGTGCTGTCCAAGCTGGAAAAAGAAGGTCTGAAGCCGGTCCCCTTCGCCAACAAGACAGACCTGGTTCGGCGTGCTTATCTCGGCTTGACGGGCTTGCCGCCAACCTACGAAGAGATCCAGTCTTTCCTCAAGGACACTTCTCCTAACGCTTACGAAAAGGTCATCGACAAGCTACTTGCTTCGCCGCACTACGGCGAACGATGGGGTCGCGTATGGCTTGACGTGGCCCGGTACGGGGAAGACGACTACCGCAGCCTCGATCCCATGCGTCGTGGCTACAATCCTTATCCCAATGCCTACGTCTACCGCGATTGGGTAATCCAGGCATTTAACGACGACATGCCGTATGACATGTTTGTGAAGTCGCAATTGGCCGGCGATCTCATGGACCCGAAGACCCGCCACAAAACGCTGCCTGGCACTGGCTTTATTGGTCTCGGACCCTGGTACTACGACAACGGCTCAACGGAAGTGACCCGGGCCGACGAACGCCATGACCGCGTCGATGTCATCACGCGCGGATTCCTCGGCCTGACCGTAGCCTGTGCCCGCTGCCACGACCATAAGTACGACCCCATTCCGCAAACTGACTACTACGCGCTCGCGGGTATTTTCGCCAACGTCACTTATGAAGAGTACCCGATGGCACCGAAGAAGGTGGTGGACGAATTCCACAAGATCGAAGAGCAGATTGACCTCAAGCAAAAAATGATGGGCGAAATGCAATTGGCGATGAGTAAGTCGCTGGCGCAATCGCTTGTTTTTGAAACGGCCAACTATCTCCAGGGCGTATTTGAAGTGAGCGGCCCGCGCAAGCAGGAATTGGCCAACGTTGTCGAGAGCCGCAAGCTGGATTACGAGCTGCTGGAACGCTGGGTCAAGTACATGGACAAGCCCACCAAAAAGTATCCTCACAAGGATGCCTGGCAGGCCATGATGAAGAAGCCCGCGCCGACGGCTCAGGAGGCCAAGCGCCTGGCAGAAAAGTTCCAGGAAGATGTTGTGGCCGTCATGCTGGCCCGGCAGGACATGGACGCCGAAAACAAAGTGATCGCCGACAAGGCTTTGGAAGGAACAAAGCCCAAGAAGCGCACCAATAAGCCTTCCAACTTTGTTACCAATGATGACTTCTGCCCCGGTTGTGGACTTCAACTGAAGAACCTGCCGGATGATCAGAACAATCTCTTTAGCGAAATTTTTGTCCGCGAGCTGAGCGATTCCGAAGACCCCAACGCCATGATGGCCATGGGCGGACGCAATATGAAGCCCGGCGTGCTCACCTTCCGCGGTTGGGCCCTCGAGCGCCGGAGCGGTTCTGAATCTCAATCCCAACTGGCTGCCATCCGCAAGGACATCGAAGAAGCGCGCAAGAAGATCACGCCTTACTTCCCCTACCTGCACGGCATCAAGGATAAGGCGCCCACTGAAATCAGCGAACTTCCGCTAGCCCTCCGGGGAGACCCGATGACGCTGGGCGAACCCGTGCCGCGTCACTTCCTCAGTGTCCTGTCGGAAGATAGCCCGATGCTTTTCTCAAAGGGTAGCGGCCGTCTGGAACTGGCAGAAGCCATCCTGCGGCAGCCGATCAATACCCGCGTCCTGGTCAACCGGATCTGGAAGGGTCACTTTGGCACCGGATTGGTCGACACTCCGAGCAACTTCGGCATCACGGGCGAACGGCCCACCAACCCTGAGTTGCTGGAATATCTGGCTGCGACCTTTGTAGCCAATGGCCAGTCGATCAAGAAGCTGCACAAGGAAATCCTCCTCAGCTCCGTGTATCAACTTTCCACCCAGAACGATGCTGCGAATTACGCGAAAGACTCCGCCAACCGCTTCTATTGGCGCGCTGAAAAGAAGCGTCTCGACGCGGAACAACTTCGTGATTCTGTCATGCTCGTCGCTGGCAACCTCGACTCCAGCATCGGCGGCCAGTCCGGCGAATTGAAGCCCGATTTTCTCCGCCGTACCGTTTACGCCAAAGTGAGCCGCTACAAGCTCGACGAGTACTTGCAACTCTTCGATTTCCCCTCGCCCTCAATCAGTGCCGAAAAGCGCTTTACCACCACCGTTCCGCTGCAGCGCCTCTTCCTGCTCAATAGCGACTTCATGCAGATTGAAGCAGAAGAACTGGCCAAACGCGTGATGACGGAAGTGGACAATCAGGCCCGCGTCAAGAAACTCTTCCAGTTGATCTATGGCCGCGACGCAACCCCGGAGGAAATCAAGCTGGGCGTTGAATACATCAAGACTGAACCCCTGATGGCCTACGAAGAACGCAAGAAGAAAGCCAAGGAAGCTACACCGGCAGAAGGCGTACGTCGTGGTCGCGGTGGCCCGGGTGGACCTCCGGCGGCGGAAGGCGCAAAGCCCGGCGATGCAAAGCCCGAAGCTGCTGCCGCCAAGCCCGAAGAAGCCAAGCCCGAAGAAGCAAAACCGGAAATTGCTGCCGCAGCACCCCCTATGCCCGGCATGGGCATGATGGGCGGAATGGGCCGGGGTGGCCCTGGTGGTCCGGAGAAGCCAATCGTGTACGAGCCCTCAGTCTGGGGCCGCTACGCCAAAACCCTTTTGAGTTCGAGTGAGTTTTTGTTCGTCAACTAGGAAAGAGCGAAATAGTAATGCACAAATCCAATAACCCCAAGACCCGGCGTGAAGCGCTGCGGCGCATCGGTAACGGCTTCGGCATGATGGCTTTCGCTGGCATGTTGAACCAGTCGCTTTCCGCGGCCGGTGCGCTTGCTACACCCAGCGGCGATGTCGGCTACAAGCTCGATCATCCGCAACGCGTCAAGCGCGTCATCTTTCTGTTCATGAACGGTGGCCTCTCCACGATCGACAGTTTCGATCCCAAGCCGATGCTCGACAAGTACGACGGGCAACCCATTCCGGGAGGCGAGATCAAAACGGAACGCAAGACGGGTGCACTGATGAAGTCGCCCTACACGTTCAAGAAATATGGCCAGTCCGGCATGGACGTCAGCGAATTGTGGCCCTACCTGTCTGAGGTAGTCGACGACATCGCCTTCGTTCGTTCCGTCCATACTGAGATCCCCAACCACGAACCCTCGTGTCTGATGATGAACACCGGTGCCAATCAGGCCGGCCGGCCTTCGCTCGGCGCGTGGATGACCTACGGCCTGGGTACGGACAATCAGAATTTGCCTGGCTATGTAGTGCTTTGCCCCGACGTGCCCACAACAGTAGGGCCGCCCCTTTGGTCTAACGGATTTCTCCCGGCGATCAATCAGGGAACCTTCATTTCCTCCAAGGTGCAGACCGGTCCGGATGATGCTCCGCCGCCCATGGAAATGCCGAAATCCGAAAAGGACAAAGACGGCAAGGAAATGAAGGATGGCAAAGAGACGAAAAAGGAATTGCCAAAAGTGGTCGTTGAAAAATCCTTCGACCCCAAAAAGCTCATCTCCTACGTCAACAATCCGAAATTTGAATTGCCCGAACAACGCCGTGAAATCGATCTGCTCAACAAGATGGAAGCCATGCGCCGCGAACGCGAAGGCTCCGACGAGCAGGTGGAAGCCGTGCTCAAGTCCATGGAAGTTGCCTACCGCATGCAGACGGAAGCGCCTGAAGTCTTCGATATCCGCAAGGAATCCGAGGAGACGCAAAAGCTCTATGGCCCTGGCTCAACGGCCCGTGGCTGTCTGACGGCTGTGCGGCTCGCCGAGAAGGGCGTACGCATGACGCAGGTCTATTACGCCAAGGGCGACCCCTGGGACGCTCACGGCGACATCATGGCGCACAAGGTCAATGCCAAGAACTCCGATCAGGCCTTCGCTGCGGTCATTAAGGACCTCAAAGGCCGTGGCCTTTGGAAAGACTCGCTCGTAGTCTGTGGCTCTGAATTTGGCCGTACCCCCGTTCGCGAAGTTGGCGGCGGTGGCGGCAACGTTAAGCGGGGCCGTGACCATAACCCGTTCGGCTTCACCATGTGGCTGGCCGGCGGAGCCATCAAAGGTGGCACTGCCTATGGTGCGACTGACGACTTTGGCTTCAAAGCGGTCGAAAAACCCGCCCATGTACACGACATTCATGCGACAATACTGTATCTGATGGGAATCGACCACACCAAGCTTACCTATCGCTACAGTGGCCGCGATTTCCGCCTCACCGACGTTAGCGGTGAGGTCCTTCACGAACTGATCGCTTAACTGCGATCCACATCCGAACCTACATACCCCTCCGTCCGGGGCACCCAGAACCAAGCGCTTCTCGGGATTCCGTCATCCATCAAAACTAAAAAATCCATTCAGGGGTAGTGTCGAATGACCAGACTTGTCTTTACATTCCTGGTTGCGGGTAGTCTCTCTCTATTCGCGCAGGCTAGTTCTCTCCAGGGCACGGTTTCGGACCAACAAGGGGCCACGATTCCAGATGCCGTTATTTCCATCGTCAATCAGGAAACATCCCTTACCCGTCGCGGTGTTTCTGATGCCAACGGTACATACAGTTTTCCTCAGGTTCCTCCCGGCACATACCGTGTTGAAATCCAGAAGCCCGGCTTCAAATCTTCCCTCCAGCAAATCCGCTTGCAGATCAATACTCCTGCCAGCCTCGACATCAAACTGGAAATTGGTCAGGTTTCTGAATCCATCGACGTCGTCGCTGAGACCACCACGGTCAATACGACGAATGCATCGGTCGGCAACCCTTTCACCGAACTCCAGATCCGGCAATTGCCGTTGGTCACCCGCAACGTTGTAGAGCTGCTCAGCTTGCAGCCTGGCGTTACGCCAACCGGTGAAGTGGCTGGTGCCAAGCGCGACCAGAACAACATTACGCTGGACGGTGTGGACGTGAACGACACCCAGGGTGCCCCTCCCGGAGTCAGCACCGGTTTCGGTTCCGTGCTGCCCGTGCCTCTTGACTCCGTTCAGGAATTCCGTACGACGGTGGCCGGTATGGGTGCCGATCAAGGCCGTTCCTCCGGTGGCCAGGTTTCCCTCGTCACCAAGTCCGGTTCCAACCAGTTCCACGGTTCTCTCTATGAGTTCCACCGCAACGTGAAGACGGCTGCCAACAACTGGTTCTCCAATCGCGCTGGCATCGCCCGCGAAAACCTGATCCGCAACCAGTTTGGCGCCTCCATCGGTGGCCGCATCATTCGTGATCGCGCTTTCTTCTTCTTCAACTGGGAAGACCGCAAGGACGCCACCGCTGAAGGCGTAAATCGCATCGTGCCTTCTGAAACCTTCAAGCAGGGCATCGTGCAGTTCCGGATGAGCAACGGCCAGATCGGCCAGCTTAACCCCTCCCAGATTCGCCAGGTTGACCCGCTCGGCATCGGTATCAACCAGACTGCGCTCGACATCTTCAAAGCCTACCCGGCTGGTAACGATCCTGCCTCCTCTGCTGACCGTGGGCTGAACTTCTCCATCCTCCGCTTCAACGCTCCCAAGCGCCTGAACTATCGCACCTACGTTTTCAAGAATGACTTCAACCTCGACAAGCAGGGCAAGCATACGCTCAGCGTACGCGGCACCTTTGCTGACAACGCCGAAGACAACATTCTCGAGCAGTTCCCCGGCCTTGGGCCGCAGTCCCAGCGCGTCGATCAGTCGCGCGGCTTCTCTGCCCGTTACACCACCGTGTTAACCCCCTCGATCGTCAATACCTTCAACTACGGCTATACCCGCTTGCTCAATAACACCACCGGCGCGGAAGGCAATGCTCTGAGCTTCTACTTCGCCAACCCGGTCACCAGCTTCCCCCGTGCGCTCAACCGCATCTCACCGGTTCAGAACTTCGTCAACGACACCACCTGGACCAAAGGCAAGCACACGGTTCAGTTTGGCGTAAACTTCCGCCTGAACACGAATGACCGCGCTTCCTTCGCTACCTCCTTCCCCAGCTACAGCTTCAGCCGCAACACCCTGGCTGGACTCGGCGCGGACATGACCAACAGCATCAACGACTTCGTAGCCAACCAGTATGGTGCCGGTACCCGCCTTACGGAAAACGTCCCCGTGCAGAACGCAATGGGAGCTCTGTTCGGCATCGTCAATCAGTACAGCGGTACCTACAACTTTGGTCGCGACGGCCAGGCCATCCCCTTCGGACAGCCCATCCCGCGCGTATTCGGCTCCAACGAATATGAATTCTATCTGCAGGACAGCTTCCGCGTGACTCGTACACTGACCGTCAACTACGGTATGCGCTACGGCATCTACGCCAATCCTTTTGAAAAGAATGGCGTCCAGGTGAATCCGACTGCCGGGCTCGACGAATACTTTGCCAACCGTGCTGGTGGACAGGCTCTCGGTATTCCGAGTTTTGCCAACCCCCTTGCATCACTAACCTATGACCTTTCCGGTCCAGTCAATGGCAAGTCGGGCTACTACAAACGGGACATGAACAACTGGGCACCCCGCCTCTCCATCGCTTGGGCTCCGGAAGGCGATAACCTCCTGACAACCATCCTCGGCAAGGGTAGCGTAATTCGTGCCGGCGGCGGCATCGTTTATGACCGCTACGGCAGCCAGATGGCCGTCACCTTTGCACAGAGCGGTTCCCCCGGCCTGGCCACGGTGGTTACTCAGCCCTTCAACACCAACTTCAGCACCTCAGTTCGCTACAACGGCAACAACCTCCCGGCGCTGCCCCCGGCACCGTCCGGTGGCATGCCCTTTACTCCTCCGACCATCGTGGGTGGCTTCAACAGCTTCTCCGGTGTGAACCCCAGTTTGGTTGCACCCTACTCGATGCCCCTGAACCTGTCCTACACCCGCCCGCTCCCCAAGAATTTGGTCGTTGAGCTTGGTTACATTGGCCGCCTCTCCCGCAAGGGTCTCGCCCGGCAGGACTACTCGCAGCCCCTGACCAACTTCAAGGATCCGCAGTCTGGCCAAACCTGGACCCAAGCCAGTGCCATCCTCTATGACGCCTTCCTCGGCGGCATCACTCCTGCGCAGGTTCGGGCCAATCCCAACGTCCTTGGCCGCGTACCCTTCTTTGAGAATTTATTCCCCGGTGCGGCGAATCTGGCCTTCACGGGCAGCGCCACAGCCAACTACTTCAACTCCGTCTATGGAACCTACGCCGGCAGTGATCTGGACGCCCTCAGCGATATGGATCGCCTCCGCCGCAACGGTCGGTGTATTTCCCTCTATGGTTGCAACACCTTCTTCGCCAATCAGGCGGCTGGTTTGCAGGCTTGGAGCAACGTCTCCAACGCTAGCTACCACGGTGGCAACCTTGTCGTCCGTCGTCCCCTCGAAAAGGGCTGGGGCTTTGACTTCAACTACACTCTATCTCGCGCCTTCGATATCGCTTCCGGTAACGAAGCGGGTATCGGCAGCACTGCGGATGGCGCCGGCGGAAGCCTTCTTCAGGATGCCTTCAATCCCAAGGGGGCCTACGGCCCCGCAAGCTTTGACATCCGACATAACGCCACCTTCAACACCGTCGTCGAACTCCCCTTCGGCAAAGGCAAGAAGTTCCTCGGTTCGGCCAATCCCTGGGTAGACCAGGCCCTCGGCGGCTGGCAGATTTCAATGCTCGGCCGCTTCCGCTCCGGTCTCCCGCTGGATATTTCGAACGGCGGTGTCTACCCCACGAACTATCTCACTTCCGCTATCGCGATTCCGAAGCCCGGTGTTCCCAAGCCGGCTCAAGGTCTTACCTTCAATCAAAATGGCAATCCTGCAATCTTTGCCAACACTGATGCGCGCAACGCCTTTATCGGCCAGTATCCCGGCACGGTCGGTGCTCGCGGTATCGTTCGCGCTGCCGGCTCAACCACCTTCGACCTTGCCCTTGGCAAGCGTTTCAAGATGCCCTTTGAAGGCCACACGCTGCAATTCCGCGCTGAAGCCTTCAATGCCTTCAACAATGTCAACTTCACCAACATGTCACTTAACATCACGGCTCCCGCTAACTTCGGCCAGTTTACTGCCGCCGCTGAGGCACGCGTGATGCAGTTCGCTCTCCGCTATGAGTTCTAGGCCTTAACCGCCTGGACTTGACTCTACTTCGGGCCGGCTTTGCTCTACCAGAGCGAAGTCGGCCCTTTTCTTTTTGCCTAAAGCAGCCTCTCGCCACTCACGGCATCAAAGAGCAACGATTCGCCCTTCTTTACTGTTGCCTGGCTGCTCTTCCCATTCCGCATCCGGATCGTCCTGGCTCCCGCTGAGGAGGCATGCAACAGCACCAGGCCCCCACCCGCATGGATGACATCAGCCTGGTCGCTATAGAAGTGCGCCTGCGTCGCATTGAGCACTTCTCGCCACTGCGTCGGCGGCGTGGTGAAGAAGTGCACCTTCTCCCGCGCCTGCCCACGCAACGCTAGCGCCGGGCTGAACTTTTCACCTGCTTTGGCCACCAGATCCAGCCCCGTCACCTCTCGCGAAAATTCAATCGACAAGCGGCGGCCATCGCAGTATCCCGGCAATCCCTGAAAGATTACGTGCCGGTCCGGACCAATCACCTGGTTCCGGATGAAGTCCCGCTGCTTCGCCGTCATGTGCCAGGTATTGGCGAAGAGAACCACCCGGAAGCGCTTCAGATCCACCTTCTCCAAGTCATTCAAATGCAGCGTTTCAATCGCCGCCCCGCTTTGGTAGAGCGTCGCAATCGTTCGGTTTACCGCTAACGGATCCGTCAACGGGTCCGTACCTTGCAGCGAGCCCGTGTAGTAAAAAACTTCCGTATCAAAGACCGCCAGCACATCCCCGGCAGCTTCATAGGGCTTCTCGTGGTAGCGCCGCAGAATCGTATGCAGGCGATCAATTTCGGCAATCAGCCGCTTGTCCGCCCACCAGCCGGAGTTGTTTGCCGGGCCAAAGTCGTAATACCAGTGACCTGCGCCGCGCGTGTAGCCTTCGAGCGTATTGCGCCGAATGATGCCGTAATCCTCTTCCGGGTTGGTCAGCTCAAACGGCACATCGACATCATTGCGCCAGCGCCAGCTCGGCGTCTGATCCATCTCATCGAGAAAAAGCTTCCCGTTCAGCCGCACGCTCTCAATCAACGCCCGCGTGATGCCGCAGGACCCAGGGTCACGAAACTGTGGGCCATAAGCCTGCGGCGCACTCAGGTAGTCGACATGCGGTGAAGCCAGCACTTTGTCCAGACACATATGCCCACCCGTTAGCGAGCGGTCAAAGACACTGAAAAAATAGCCATAGAAAACACCCGTCAGAATCGGACGCGGCCAGTTCTTCTTGACCAGGGCGCAAAAGTGCAGCATCGTGTCGGCCACCAACTCATGCTGGCAGCGGTAATAGTCGATGACGCTTTCCCGCCGCGCCGGGTCGCGAAAAATCCCCTCGTCCAGCGCATGCCGTTCCTCCGTCGAAGGCACCGGTATCGACGCCTTCCCTTTCGCTTTGCGCCACGCGGCAAAGTGTTCCTGCATTGGCTTGGACGTATCCGGTTCATTCCGCATGAAGCCCCAGTAGTGCCATTCCCCATATACGCCATTGGCGACATGCACCCCAATCAGCGCGGCCCCTTCCGGAGTCTTGGCCAGTGCCCGCAGGAATTCTATCGTTCGCTGCCCGGCAAAGTCTTTCCATTTGCGGGAAGCGATCGAAGCGCGCGGTGTCCGGCGCAGATCGTCCTGCATGTACCGCACCGGCAACCGCCGCTCGGGTACTTCTGGGCCGCCATTGGCGTACGCCACCATCTCCTCCGGATTCTCCCGCTTCCACCAGGCCGGCGCATTCAAATGCCAGCGCAACACAATGCCCGCCTCCGGACACGCGTTCAGTACGCCCCGAATTTGCCGCCGCGCAATCTCGATATCCAGCTTGCCCGGCTTCGGCAGACAGTCCTCCAGAAACAGATCCACCTGATAGAGCTTGAAGCCAATCGCCGCAAACTGACGCATGCTCTGTTGCGGAAACTCATCAAAGCTGAAGCGCCCCCCGGTGGCGTCGGTCAGTGCATAAAAACTGGCCATCACCGGCTCACCATTCAGATACAAAGTGGGCTTGCCCAGGTGTGGCTTCACTTCCGCGGCTAGCGGCCGTGGCGAAGGTGCTGCCAGAAGTGCAGCAGGGGCTTGCAGGAAGTAACGGCGATCCATCGCCTAATTGTATTTGTTCTCGTCCTGAAGCCACCGCAGGATGATCCACAGCCCACCCCAAATCACGATGTTGCTCAGCATGTAGAGAAAGACCCAGGTCCATTCGCGTGCGACAACGGCGCTCGAAAACGCAGTCGTAGACAGCAGCGTGACGGCGGGATTGGTTACCGCCAGAATCACCATCGGGTCCGCATAAAAAGGAGTTTCCGGCGACTTGCCCGAGCCCTTGATCAACAGAATCTGCCAACTGCAAAGCATCAAATCGATAACAATGCGTCCCAGGAATAAGTACTTGCCCGCGATTTTGAACTTCATGCGAGTGCGGCCATGTATTCCAGAAACCGGCGTGCATAGCGATCGAGCGTCGCCATGTCGCTGCCATCCAGCAGCGGCGAGCACATCTCGTAAGCGATGCTGCCATCAAAGCCACCTGACCGGAGCGAGGTAAAGAAAGCCTCGTAATCAATAAAGCCCTGCCCCATCGGCACCGCCTGAATAAAGGGCAATTCCTCCCGGTAATTCACCAGCGCGGGCTCATAGACATAACGCGGCCGCTTCTGGTAGTCAGCCACCGTCGTGTGCACCGTGAGTGGGGCCATGTAGGTGGCCGCACGCGTCAGATCCACGCCGTGCAGCGCTGGTGCCCAGGCATCAAAACCAGCCCGGCAATTGGCTTCGTTCACAGTTTTGATCAGGTCATGCAGCGTCTCATAACCCACTGCCAGGTCATGATGATTTTGAACTGCGAAGGTTACGCCCATCTCCGCCGCCCGTTGGGAAGCCGCCTTCAGCGCGGTCGACACCAACCGCAACTGCCGCGTGTAATCCTGCGTCGGGTTTTCGTATCCAGTGAACACGCGAACTAACTGTCCACCCAGATCCCGCGCCAACCGGGCCAGCTCAATCAGATAAAGCGTCTGAATCTCCAGCGTCGGTACATCCGGGTGCTCCAGATCCGCCGTCAGGTTGCAGTAGCCCGCAATGCAAAGATCGGTGAGCTTCTTCTCTTCGAGCAACACGCGCACGCGCGTCCGTTCCTTTTCGTCATAGTCGAGCACGGAGACATGCGGCCGCTTGGCTGCCAGCATCACGCCACCGAATCCCAACTCGGCCGCCTTCGCAATAAAGTCCGGCACATTCAGCGCAGGTTGTCCCCACAAGCCCGCGTAGCTAACCGAATGCAGCAGCAGGGTACTCATTGTGCAAAGGCCTCCGCCAGAATTGCCTGCGCGTCCTGCTGGATTTGCTCAAGATGCGCCGGCCCATGATAGCTCTCGGCATAGATCTTGTAGACTTCCTCTGTGCCCGAAGGCCGCGCCGCACACCATCCCCCCTCGGTCACCAGCTTCAATCCGCCGATCGACTTCTGATTGCCCGGTGCTTCGGTCAGAATCTTCTGAATCGGCTCTCCGGCCAATTCTTTCGCCTGGATGTCGGCAGGACGCAAGGTGGAAAGAATCTTCTTCTGCGCCGCATTGGCCGGTGCATCAATACGCGCGTAACTCGGGTTGCCCAAGCTTTCTGTCAGGCCCGCATAAATCTCCCCGGGGTCTTTGCCAAGCCGCGCGGTCATCTCGCCCGCCAGCAGCGCCGCGATGATCCCGTCCTTGTCCGTCGTCCAAACCGTGCCATCCCGTCGCAGAAAACTCGCCCCCGCACTCTCTTCCCCTACAAATCCCAAGCTGCCATCCAGCAGCCCATCAACAAACCACTTGAAGCCTACGGGGACTTCATAAACCTCGCGCCCCAACTGTGCCGCTACCCGGTCGATCATCGACGAACTGACAATCGTCTTGCCCACTTTCATCGCGGCGTTCCACTGTGGCCGGTGCGAGTACAGGTAGTGGATACAAGTAGCCAGGTAATGGTTCGGCGGAACCAGCCCCACGGACTTCGTGACGATTCCATGCCGGTCATGATCCGTATCGCAGGCAAAGGACACATCAAAACGATCCTTGAGGCCAATCAATCCCTGCATCGTGTACGACGACGACGGGTCCATGCGAATCTTGCCATCCCAGTCGAGTGTCATGAAGGAGAAGGTCTTATCCACTTGATCGTTCACCACGGTCAGATCCAGTTTGTAGCGCTCTGCAATGGGTGCCCAATAGTGCACCCCCGCCCCGCCCAGCGGATCCACTCCCATCTTCACGCCCGCAGCACGAATGACCTCAAAATCAATTACGTTGCCCAGGTCTTCGACGTAATGGGCAACAAAATCGTGCACGCGGGTGGAGGGTGACTCAAGCGCCGCTTCAAAACTGGTCCGCCGCACACCTGCCAGATGCATGGCCAGCAGTTCATTCGCTTTGTCCTCAATCCACTTGGTTGCCTCGCTCGAAGCCGGCCCACCGCTAGGCGGGTTGTACTTGAAGCCGCCATCCTGCGGCGGGTTGTGTGAAGGCGTAATTACGATTCCGTCCGCCAGGCCGTCCGTGCGTTGGTGGTTGTAAGCAAGAATGGCGTGCGAAATCGCCGGTGTGGGGGTATAGCCGGACTTCGCCGCGATGCGAACTTCAACCATGTTGGCAGCCAATACTTCGAGTGCCGTGCGGTAGGCCGGCTCTGACAACGGGTGTGTGTCAATGCCAAGATACAGCGGCCCATCCACCCCGGTCAGCTTGCGATAAAGCACGATGGCTTGCGTCGTGGCAAAGATATGGTTTTCGTTGAAAGTGCCGTTGAGCGATGAGCCGCGATGGCCGGACGTGCCAAAGGCAACCCGCTGCGCCGGGTTGGCTGGGTCCGGCTGCCTCTCGTAATAGGCGGCTTCCAGTTTGGTGAGATCAATCAGTTCCGTTGCTTTGGTGCCTGCGGCAGGATGGACGCTCATGGTGTAGAACTATTATCTATCCCAGCTAGTCTGGCTCTTCGACGGCCAGAACCTGATTGGCCTTCACGTTTCGTAAAGTCTGCACTTTGCCGCTCGGCCAGCGGATCTCAATCGAGTCAATCCTGTCGAGCTTGCCCAGGCCAAAGTGCACCGGTGCGTGAATGCTCGACGCATAGCTGACACTCGTCGTCATGTGATTCGTCTGGCCCGCCACTCGCACCAGGGCCCCAATTGCATCCCGGTTCGACTTGCTTCCCTTCAAACGTACCCCCAGCCAGTTGCCGCCTTCGCTCACATTGCGCCAGATGCGCACCCGCTCGCCCAGCGCATTCACCACCACGTCGATTTTCCCATCGCCGTCAAAGTCAGCAAAGGCCGCGCCGCGGTGCGCCAGCACCACTTCGCTGAGTCCCGCATCCACCGCCTCAAACTTCCCCTGGCCTCCATTGCGAAAAACCGTATTCGCCTGCTTGTATGTGGCCGCCTCAAATTGTTCAACAATGTCGTTGACGTGGGAGTTGGCCGTAAAAAGATCCTTCCAGCCATCGTTGTCAAAATCCACCAGCCCAACGCCCCACCCCGCAAATCGATTCGTCAAGCGGCCAAGCTGGCTACGAGTCGTCATGTCCGCAAAGAGGCCCTTGCCTTCGTTGCGGAAGAGCGGATAGGTCTCGCCCGTCAGAGCCGTCAACACAATGTCGGGCCGCCCGTCGTTGTCGTAATCGCGGAAGTCCGTGCCCATGCTGGCAATCGGCTTGCCACTGTCCAGCAACGCAACTCCCGCCAGCAAGGCCGCTTCCTCAAACTTCCCCCCGCCCAAATTGCGGAAGAGAAAATTCGGCAGCCCGTCATTGGTGACGAAGGCATCCACTCGCCCGTCCTCATCGTAGTCCGCAAAGGCAATCGACATGCCCCGCCCCTTGTGCACTGCCAGTCCAGAACTGACGCTGACGTCAGCAAACTTTCCGCCGCCCAGATTGCGATAAAGCTGATTCGCTCGGGGATCGAAATAGCGAGGATGACAATAAACGCGCAGCTTCCGTTGCTGGTCGCCACAAAAGCGCGGCTTGGTCAAATCGATCTTGCCGTAGTTGGTGATCAGCAGATCGAGCAAACCATCGTTGTCGAAATCAAACCAGCCCGCCGCCACGCTCCATTCATCCGACTGGATTCCCGACGCAGCGCTCACATCAGTAAATTTTCCGTTCCCAAGGTTCCGGTACAGCGTATTGCGATTCAGCCCAACCACCAGCAGATCAACGTGGCCATCGTTGTCGAAGTCGCCCGCGGCCGCCCCCATGGAGTAGCCTTCACCAGCCAGCCCAGCTTCTTCTGTGACGTCCACAAAGCGGAAATCCCCGTCGTTTCGATAGAGCCGGTTGGAATGCCTGGCTTGCTTGGTCAGCCCGGGCAGCGTCGCTCCGTTCGTGAAGAAAAGATCGGGGCGTCCATCCCCGTTGTAGTCAAAAATGGCAATCCCACCCGGCATGGTCTCCACCATGTGTTTGTCCGGCGTCGGGTTGTTTTCGAGCACAAAGGGCGGCGCGCTCGCAACCGGAGCGAACTGAATCTGCGCAATGAATAAGAGCGGCAACAACATCATTTCGGGGGGGTGATCTGCACTTGATCTTCGATCACCTGGTCCTGCTGGCGGGAGCGGGCCTGGATCTGCTGATACTTCGCCATCGCCTCACGGGCTTCGGCGCTCATCCCGGCTGTTTGATAAGCACGGGCCAACTGAAAATGCAGGCTGCCATCCGTATCCAGCGGCAATGCAGCGTTCACGTGTGGCAATGCCTTGGTGGCGTCGCCCGCCAGCAAATAGGCACGGGCGAGAGAGGCCCGCGCCGGCAGCACTTGCGGGTCCGCCTTCACGGCCTTCTCCAGAAATGGCACTGCCTTTTCCGGCAACTGCTGCGCCAGATACAAGTCGCCCTGCAGGTGATTCAAGTCAGCCGCGTTCGGCTCAGCTGCAAGCAACTGGGTTGTGATCTGCTGCGCCTCCGGATAAAGCTTTTGTTCCATCCACACGGCTGCCAGTTCGCGGCGAAAATCCGGGTGTTTGGGTGCCAGCCGCAAGGCTTCCTGCCAGGCGAGCGCTGCCTCGGCAAAGCGCCCCTGATCCCGGTGTGACTCCGCAATCCAGCGGAAGGCTTCTGCCGATTCCGGCAAACTCGTCAACCTTTGAAAGGCCTGACTAGCCAGTGCGTTGTAGGCTTGTGTGCGCCAATAGAGGTTCATCGCCGTATTCGTTACGCGGGCCAACCGGGCCGCACTCTGGTAGCGCCCGGCAAGAAACTCACACTCCGCAGTCTTGACCGTGCAGGCCGGTTTCGGCAGCTTCGCCTCGGCGGCTTCCTCATGCAGCGCCCATTCCGGATGTCCATCCCCCCGGTAAATCTCAGCAATCGCCGGCCGCAGCCCGCGCAGATCGGGAGACTTTTCGAGCGCCTTCCGGTAAAAGAAAAACGCGGCCCGCCGCTGGTTCGTCTTGTTTCTCGATTCGGCAATCAAGGCAAAGAGCGGACCCGATTCCGGGTGCTGCTTCTCCAGCAGGGCAAAGCTATCGAAAGCCTGTGCTTCATAGGCGCGGCCCAGCTCATACCAGAGTCCGGGTTGTTGTGGATTCAATTGCGCCAGCTTTTCAAGATGCGGCAAGGCCCGTGCGGGTTGTCTACTCAACTGGGCCGCATCCACAATCATCTGCCGGGCCTCGGGGTTTTCCGGGTCCAGTTGGATGAAACGTTCCAGCGGGGATATCGCCTTGGCCGGCTGATTCGTTCGCAGATAGGAAGCACCCAGAAAAAGCAATGCAGGCGGAATCTTCGGCTCAATCTTGAGGGCTGCTTCGAGCGGGCCAATCGCCTTGGCGTCATTGCCCGACATGTGCAGTGCCATCCCCTGATTGAGGAGCAAGCCCGGATTGCCGGGGATTGCGGCTACGAGTTCTCCATACAACACCGCAGCTTCCGCAAACTGGTTCTGCGCCATCAGCGCTTTCGCCCGCGTAGCCTTTTCGGCTTGAGCCGCCGTCTGCGCCTGCCCAAGGGCCGCCCACAAAATCAATCCAACTGTCCAGCGCATACTCCTATGTTGTCAAAAAAACAAAGACGGCCCACACGATGATGTGTTTTCGGGCAACAAAAAAAGCCCCCCGCGAGGGGAGGCTTTTCGGTTTAGGGGTGGAGCAGCGGTTTAGAAGTAGTACTTCACACCGAACTGCATGTTGCGCGGACCAACGCCGTTGCGGAGGCC
>CAZECF010000018.1:34270-36183 GCA_964510335.1 uncultured Bryobacter sp.
CCGGACTGATTGACCTGCAAAGGCATACCGCTCTGCATGAGCAACATACCGCTGAGGTCCCAGCCACCAGCAACCCAGTCCAGAACGCGGTTCCAGTTGGCACCAAAAGCACGCTTCTTGCCGAAGGGCAATTCATAGGAGCCAGTGATGACAGCGCGGTTGGCGATGTCGTGCGAGGATAGGGCGCGTTCACCGCGGAGATCCCAAATGTTCTGCAGCGTCGTGGAGCCGCCCAGCCAGGACACGTTGCCGGAGCTGTGCGAGACGTTGTCGATCATCTTGGACCAGGTGTAGTGAGCCAGCATGGTCAAGCCCTTGCTGTAGCGCTTTTCCCACTTCATCTGCAGCGCGTGGTAATTGGAATCGCCACGAGCCGGTTCGGCCTGCCCTACGCCAGTGCCCTGGAAGTGCGGCATCGGGCGCAGCAGGAAGCTTCGCGGAACAGTGGGGTTGCTCAACTGCGCGCGGCTGTCAGTGATCTGCCCGAAGAAGGGATTCGGAACCTGTGCGTTCAACGCCGTACGGCCAAGTCCCCAATAGCTGGGATGGAGCGGCGAAAGCGTTGTGATCGGCATGAAGAGGTGAGTTCCACGGCTCCCCGTGTAGTTCAACTCGAGTACCGATTGCAAGCCAACTTCCCGCTGAATGGAGAAGTTCCAGGAATGGTATTCCGGGTTACGGTTGTTGTCGCGAACGATCGTGCTGGCACCGAAGCCGAGCAGCGTGGCATCGCCCTGGCTGGAGCCGGGAGGACGCAGGATGCCGTTCGGGAAGGGATTGGACAGCCGGCTGTTTAGAGTGGCGTTCCCGTCAGTGGTCCAGACTGCCGGCGAGTTGATCGTGAAACCGGTACCGGGACGGCCGAAAACCGTGGCCCGTGACAGGGTGTAGAACAAGCCGTAGCCGGAGCGGATCGACGTCTTGGAATTCAAGCCATAAGCGAATCCAATGCGCGGCTGCCAGTTATTCATATCCGCATCAAAGGGTGAGCGATTCTTGTCGTCAACGAACTTGATGACGCCACGGGTGTCCAGGCCCGGAGCAGAAACCGGCGACTGCGCATCCAAATCCCAGAAGCTGTAACGATTTTGAAGTTCCCAGCGGGGAATATCAAAGTCGTAACGAACACCCAGGTTGATCGTCAGCTTGCTGGTGATTTTCCAGTCGTCCTGGAAGTAGAAGCCCCAGTATGCTGAGCGCGAGAAGGCCTTGGGTTCAATGTGATAGTTGCTGCCGGTGGTCCAGCCCAACAGCATGGAGGCGAGGCCATTCCCCTGATTAGCAGGGCAAGTGAAACGGTCGGCACAGGTTGCTCCGCGAGCAAACGAGAAGCTGCCCGAGGGGAAGCCCGGTTGCAAGTAGTCCAAACGGTTGTAGCGACGCTCGCCACCCGCTTTGATGTTGTGGCCGCCAATCATCTTGGAGATCGATCCGGCCCAATGGTGGACTGCTTCCTGACGGTCCATGATCCAGTAGCCTTCCGTGCCGAATTCGAGGAAGTCAGCCGGCTGGAAGCGAGGGAAGACCAGGTTGGTTGCATTGTCCTTCACGTTCGAAGCGATCCCCAGGCTGGTGGGATCGAAGGAATCAAAGAAGGGGTTGCGGCCAAAGTTGGAATACGTGTAGCCATAGCGGAAGGTGTACAGCGTCGTTGCGTTGGCCACGTGCGTGTAGTCACCCACCATCGACTGCGTCCGCGTCCGGTTGTTGCCGCCCGTAAAGTAAGCCGGATTGTTATCACCGAAAAGATTCGGGTTGCTTCCGTCACTGCGGTTGCTGCTCCAGCGGCCGCTGATGCGATTTGAAGGATTGAAGTTGTGGTCACCCTTCAACGTGGTCTGGTCGCCGGTGCTGGTGTTGATGCCTTGGGCAAACCAGTTGTTCGTGTTGGTGAAGGCCGCGCCTTGCTGGTT
>CAZECF010000018.1:36283-67629 GCA_964510335.1 uncultured Bryobacter sp.
TTCAGTTTGGCATCGCGCATGAAGTAATAGCCCGTGCCGTGGAAGGCGTTGGTGCCGGAGCGCGTCACCATGTTGACTACCGCGCCACCGGTCTGCCCATATTCCGCCGAGAAGAAGTTCGTCTGCATCTTGAACTCTTGCACGGCGTCAACGGAGGGTGAGAACTTCAGGTCAGTGATGCCTGAGTTCTGTTCCACGGTCGTTACCGTTGCACCGTCAACCAGTACGTCCGAGGTGGAGTTGCGGCTGCCATTGGCGCTGAAGTTGGTATTACTATCACCACGCCGTCCGCCGGAGCCGACCACGCCAGGCGTCAGATACGCCAGGCTCATCGAGTTCCGCGCCAGGTTCGGCAATTGCAAAATGTACTTGTTGTCGATTACCTGACCGAGGTTCGAAATGGTGGTGTTCACGAGCGCGGCTGACCCTTCCACTTCGACAGTGGTGGCCACGTCGCCGACCTGCAGTTGAGCATTCACCGAACGCTGTTCCTGAACGGCTACGCTGAATGCGCCGCTAGCGAATTTCTTGAAGCCAGCGGCTTCAACAGTTAATACATAGTTTCCGGGTGGCAGTGCGGTGACGACAAAGCGTCCCGATCCGTCTGCCGTGGAACGAAAGGTAGTTCCGCGGTCGCGGTCGGTGACAACGATTTTTGCTGCCCCTACAACTGCTCCGGTTTCATCTGTTACGATGCCGTTCACGCTACCCGTGAACGACTGTCCAAAAAGGCTGGACACGAGCCATAAGCCAAGAATGGCTAGCCAAGCGACTTTGCTTGTTCTCATTGGAATTCTCCCTGACTACATTAACTTTCTGTTAATGCCGAACGGAATCATATAACAAAATCGAGAATTTGTAAAAAAGGTATTAACTCCAAATGGCGGCATGTCGATCAAGACTGCATTAGCATGACGACACCGCAGAAACTCCACGTCACGAATACCCGCAATGGCCGGGTGCTGACCACCCACGCCGGGATCGCCAACACCAGTGAACTGCGCCGCCGCGGCCTCTTGCAGCATGAGTCCCTTGAAGAGGGCGATGGCTTATGGATTGCACCCTGTGAAGCCGTCCACTGCTTCGGTATGAAGTTCACCATTGACGTGATCTACCTGTCGAAGGACAAAAAAGTCCTGAAGCTGCGGCCAAACCTCAAACGAAACCGCATCAGCTTCTGCCTCACGGCCCGCAGCGTACTGGAAGTACCGGCCGGCATGATCGAAAAGACTGGTACTCAGGTAGGCGACCAGCTCGACTTCGAAAAAATTCCGGCTTAAAGCTTTTCGCCAAAATCTGCGATAGATTCCCAGGACCCTTACGCACCTTGGCCCAAAGTCTTCGCCGCTGGCTCATCCCCGATATCGGGCTCATCCTCACCGCAATCGTCATGCTCTATTGCCTGACGAGTTTCGACGGCATGCGCATGCTCTTCCGCGATTCCGACACCGGCTGGCACATCATCAACGGCCAAGAGGTCCTGGCGACCGGCAACGTGCCGCACGCCGAGCCCTATTCTTTCTCCAAGCCCGGTGGCCCCTGGTTTGCCTGGGAATGGCTGGCCGATTGCGCCATGGCCTTCGCACACTCGCTCGACGGCATGCGCGGGGTCTTCTTCCTTTTCCTCGTGACGCTCGGCCTGGCAACCTGGCTCTGGTTCCGCCTGCTTTGGGCAAATAACGTCTGGTTCTTGCTGGCCGTGGCTTCCACTTGGGTGATGCTCACGACAACCAACATCCACTGGCTCGCCCGGCCACACTTGTTCAGTTGGGTGCTGCTCCTGTTGGCCATCCTTGCCGCGGAACACGCGCCGTCAAAACTGGACCCGAAGTGGCTGCTGGCAATTGGCATCGGAGGCATTGTTTGGGCAAATGTGCACGGCAGCTTTTTCCTCGGCGCACTCATCTTCTTCCTCTACGCTGCCCAGCGCTGGTATGAAAAAAATTCTGCCTGGCAAGCCCTGGCCGCCTTTGGTGTCCTCACTCTTCTGGCCAGCTTCGTCAATCCCTATGGCTGGCACGTCCATGCCCACATCCTCAATTACCTGCAAGACAAAGAATTGCTCTCACACGTGGGCGAGTTCCAGTCCTTCAACTTCCACCTGGAAGGCTCGGAAGCTCTGGTCGTCTGCATGGTGCTGGTGGCTGCGGGTATCAGCCTGAATGCTTTGCAGGGCCAGTACGCCCGTTCAATTCTCTGTCTGCTCCTCTTTGCGGGTGCTCTGCGTTCCGCCCGTGGCTTGCCCATGCTGGCGCTTGTCGCGCTTCCTCTGGCGCTCGGCGCAATTTGCCGTGCCCTCGAATCGATTCCCCAATTCAAAGGCATCGAGACCTACAACCGGAATTTGCGGGCCATGGAGAAGGGCTTCCGGGGCTATCTGCTCGTGCCCGTCTTCATGCTTCTCTTTCTGCTGGTTGGTCGCTCCGCACTCTTCCCCTTGCCTGCCGGCTTTCCCGTGCAAAATTTCCCCGTCAAACTTTCCACTCAAATCGAGACTTTGCCGCCTGACGCCCGCATCTTCACATCCGACAAGTTCGGCGGCTACCTGATTTACCGCTTTGCCGGGAAACGCAAAGTCTTCTTCGACGGCCGCAGCGATTATTACGGCGCCAAATTCCTCAAGGACTACCTGCTGCTGCCGGAAGGTAAACCCGGCTGGCGCAAACAATGGGACCGCTGGAACTTCACGCACGCCTTGCTGCCTAAAGAAGCCGGCTTGAACGAAATCCTGCCCATGCTCGGCTGGCGCTGCATCGGCGGCGATGAGACCGCCATCCTCTATTCCCGGCCCTGATAAAATCGCGCACATGCGCTCTGCTGCTCTGCTTGCTCTATTTGCCGTCCTCGGCCTTGCCCAATCGATCTCGATCGTCAAAGGTCCAATCGACTATCAGGTTTACCCGCGCGGGGCAGATAGCAAGGCGGATATCCCCCTGGAGCTTGATGTCAACGGCGGCGATGGTCGCGATGTCTTCCTCACCCTCCGCCGAGGACCCGTCCCCATACCCGGATTCGTTTCCCTCAACCTCGGCAAGGTTGCCAACGGCAAACTGGCAACCACCATCCGGGCCGTACCCGCCGGTGGGCCATACCGTCTTGAATTGCGCACTTCGCGCCTGGGCGCTGCCGTCGCCGCTCGCTCCAACGTCTTGGTGGGCGACATCTGGCTGCTCGCCGGCCAATCGAATATGGAAGGCGTCGGCGATCTGGTGGATGTAGAAAAGCCTTCTGACAAGGTGAATAGCTTCACGCAGGCTGACCAGTGGGTGAATGCCGTGGAACCGCTGCATGAACTGCCCTCCGCCGTGGATCGCGTTCACTGGCGCGGCAAGCCGGAAGCGCTATCGGGCGATGCGCTCACCCAATTCCGGGCCAACCGCAAAAAGGGTGCCGGTCTGGGCCTGGCCTTCGCCGTCGAATATGAAAAACGCACGGGCATCCCCGTCGGATTGCTACCCTCCGCCAACGGCGGCACGTCCATGGACCAGTGGTCTCCCGCGCTCCTCGACAAAGCAGGCGATTCCCTCTACGGCCAGGCCATCCGCCGCGCGAAACGGGTCGGCCCCATCAAGGGGATCCTCTGGTATCAGGGCGAATCCGACGCCAACCCTCGCGCCAGCACCGTCTTCGAGGAAAAGTTTGAGAACCTCGTGGCGGCCTTCCGCAAAGACCTCAATCAGCCGGACTTGCCCTTTCACTACGTCCAGATTGGCCGCCATGTAAACAGCGTCAACATGCCGTATTGGAATGTGGTGCAAGAAGCCCAGCGGCTCTCCGAATCCCGGCTCGGCAACTCGGTCCTGTTTTCCGCCATCGACTCCGACCTCGACGACGGCATCCACGTTTCCACTGCTGACCTTAAGCGTCTGGGCCGCAACATGGCTGCCGTGGCGTCAGGAAAACTCAAAAAAGGGCCGCACCTCGCCAGCCTGGCCCTCGACGGCCAAACCGTCCGGGTCCGCTACACGGAAGTGAACGGAAAGCTCACCAGTGAAGGCCGCCTCTCCGGCTTCGCCGCTCTCACGCCACAAGGCGACGAGTTTCCGCTCTTCTACAAGGCCACGGTCGATCCCGGCGACGGCAATTCCGTGCTGCTCCACTTTCAGGGCAAGTTCCCGGATGGCACGCTCTTGAGCTACGGCCACGGCAAGAACCCCTATGCCAATCTCCGTGATGAGGCAGGTCTGGGCGCGCCCGTCTTCGGGCCACTTCCGGTCCTCCAGTGACCTTTCCAAATCTTGCTAGTCTAAGAGGACAAGTGAAAAAATCAGTACTCGCGCTCCTTCTGAGCGCAACCTTTTTGTGTGCCCAGGCAGACAAGGTCGTCGCCACCGTCAATGGCAGGCCTGTTACCGCCGGCGAAATCGAAGAATTCGCCAAGGGACTGCCCAACCAGTTTCAACAGTTCTACCAACAGGACAAAGCCGGCTTTCTCAAGCAATATGCCGTGCTGCTGAAGTTCTCGAAGTTGGCTGAAGACGCCAAAGTAGACCAGTCCAGCCCCTACAAGCAGCGCCTCGAATTCACGCGCATGCAGATCCTGTCTCAGGCCTTCGTCGAAGATTACCGCAGCAAGATCACTGTCAAGGATGAAGACATCCAGGCTTTCTACGACAAGAACAAAGAAAACTACACGCAGGCCAAGCTTCAGGTCCTGCTCGTCAGCTACGGCGAAGCGCCCAAGCCGAATGAGGCAGATGCGCTCAAAAAAGCCGAAGGCATTGTCAAGCAGCTCCGCGAAGGCGCAGACTTCCAGAAGCTGGTCACCGCGAATTCCGACGACGTAGCCTCCAAGGCCAAAGGCGGTGATTTCGGGACGATCCGTCGCAGCGACCAAATCCCCGATGAACTCAAGAAGGCAATTTTTGCCCTCAAGGCCGGCGAATACAGCGACCCGGTCAAGCAGCCCAACGGCTTCTACATCTTCAAGGTTGCCGAGTACACCGCTCAACCTCTGGAAGAAGTGAAGCCCATCCTCACCAGTCAACTTCGCGATCAGGTATTTCAGGAATGGCTCAAGACAACCCAGGACGGCGCGGACGCCAAGGTAGAGGATCAGGCATACTTCGGCGCAGCAGCACCGGCAGCGCCAGCAGCACCTCCCAAGCCCTAGATATCCGCTTCGCCCGCGACCTGCGTGCCCATCGCGGCAAGCTGGACTTCGGGGAAGGGCCGGGCCAATCCGTACACGCCGCCAGCTTTCTGCCGCGTCGCGAAATTGTCTTCGACGAAGCCCTGCTGGACCACGCGCCCGATTTCGTCAACATCGTCGCTCACGAGATCTATCACTTTGTCTGGCGGCGTTTGTCCAATCTGGACCGCAAGGATTGGGCATTCTTGCTCGAACAGGAGCAAGCCCCGCTGCACCCCGGCCTCTCTTCGCGCCTTCGCTACGATGCCTGGGTCGCGAAGCGAACGCCCCGCCGCTGGAAAGACTACGTCTGCGAAGCCTTCTGCGACACGGCCGCGGGAATCACTTCGCCCAATATCATCATTTCCCCGCAACGCCGCCGCTGGTTCAGTCATCTCATGAAGAAGAGAAAGCTGCCGGTATAGACTAGGCACAGGAGCTATTCATTTTGTTTGTTTCCCGACTCATCCCCGCTGTCACAGTCCTGACGCTCGCCTTTGGCCTGGCCTCATGCTCTTCGGAATCGCGCGCCGATGAAGCCGCTAGTGTCCGCCCGGCCAAAGATCGCAAGAAGGCTCCAGACTTCAAACTGAAGGATTCCGACGGCAAAGTCGTCACCCTTGCGGATTACAAAGGCAAGGCAGTTCTCCTCAACTTCTGGGCCACCTGGTGCGGACCCTGCAAAGTCGAGATTCCCTGGTTCATCGAGTTTGAGCAGAAGTATAAGGACAAGGGCTTCGCCGTATTGGGTGTGGCCATGGATGAAGAAGGCTGGGAAGTAATCAAGCCTTACATCACCGACAAAAAGGTGAACTACCGCATTCTTGCCGGTGACGACACGACTGCGGAACAGTACGGTGGCGTCGATTCACTTCCCACCACTTTCCTCATCGACAAGAAAGGTTTGATCGCCGGCGTCCACGTCGGCCTCGTTTCCAAGGGTGACTATGAAAAAGATATTCTGGCTCTGCTCGACACTCCTGCTGGCAAGTAGCTGCTTCGCTCAGCCGGTTACCGCGCTCGTCGTCGAGCCGCCGCAAAAGGTCCTGCTAACTCGCGGCAAGAGCACGACGGTCAAGCTGCACGCAAAAGTCACTCCGGGCTACCACATCAATTCCAATACTCCGCACGAGGACTACCTGATCCCACTCCGCTTCACGCTCGCGGCAGACCCGCTGTCGGTAGAAGCCATCAAGTACCCCACTCCTCACGATGAAAAGTACAGCTTCTCGGAAAAGCCGCTCAGCGTCCTCACTGGCGATTTCGACATCCTGATCACGCTCAAGGTCCCCACCACGATCGAGCCCCAGATGCACGTCCTGGTCGGCAAGCTCCGCTATCAGGCTTGTAGCGATACTGCCTGTCTTGCTCCCAAGACCGTTGAAGTCCGCCTCACCGCAGACATTCGCTAGCATGCGGCGGCTCGCGATTCGCCCCGGTGGCATTGGCGATTCCATTCTCGGCTTTCCCGCCTTGGCCCATCTGGCGCAGGGCGGGGAACTCACAGTTTGGGCCCGCTCAGAAGTCCTGCCTCTGCTCCCCTATTCCACTCACAGCATCGAAGGCAGCGGCATCACGCTGCTCGGTATCCAACCACCCTCTTCAAGCCTCATGGAAGCGCTTGCCCAATTCGACCAGGTGCATAGCTGGTATGGTGCCAACCGCGAAGACTTCCGCGAGGCGCTGACCCAAGTCCACCCGAAAGCCTGCTTCCATGCTGCCCTGCCGGACGACGATTCCCTGCACGCCGCTGACTTCTTCTCCTCCCAAGTCGGAGCACCCCTGCCGGCCATTCCGGAAATCACTGTCGCACCACATCCCAGCCGGCTCATCCTCATCCACCCCTTCAGCGGCAGTGCCCGGAAGAACTGGCCGCTCGAATCCTTTCAGACTCTGGCCCGCTGGTTGGAATCCACCGGACGCGCGGTGCAATTCCTCGCCGCTCCCCACCAGTACCTGCCCGGAGCTTTAGTCATCGAAAGTCTGGGCGAACTGGCCAGCCGTCTGGCCGGCGCTTCGCTCTATATCGGCAACGACACGGGAATCACTCATCTTGCCGCCGCCGCCGGAGCCAACACTCTCGCCATTTTCGGCCCCACCGATCCAGCGGTATGGTCACCACGCGGCCCCCGCGTTCAAGTTCTCCACTCACCCGATCTCGATGCACTTTCGCCCGAAAAAGTCCTCGCAGCGGCCCTCGCGCTCACTGGCTTCTCCTCTTAACGTAGTCCCGCTTCCACCAGCACCACTCCCAATTCCCGCGTATCTCCCGGTGCCACAAAGGTCGCGTCACATTCGATGGTGAGTACCCCTTGCTCCACCCCTGTTTCCACCCCCGCCGCGCTCACCTGATACAAGCCTTCCTTGTCAAAGGCAAGCTCAGCCACCTTCACTCCGTTCCACTCCAACCACACCCGCCGCGCCTTGGCCGCCGCTGGAACATACACTGACGCGCTCACCGTGTTTACCACCTGCTTTGGTTGCAGGATCAGTCTGGCTTGCCGCCCCATCCAGCGGGACTTCCCATCCTCTGCTTCATAGGCCCCGCTCAGGATATGTTCACTCGCCTCCGGGGCTCCCATCGGTACAAAACTCAAGGTCGGCTTCCGCTCGATCACACGCTCCAGCTTTATCCGGTCCACCGGCCCCCAAGCGATGTCAAAAGGCCGCACTCCCGCGGTTGCATCTGAATATCCGCTTTGCGCCCCCAGGCCGATCAGCCGCAGCGGCAAAGTCGTCTCGATCTCGCGCCTTGCTACTTCCACAAGTTGCCCGCCGCCTACGGTAAACGGAATCGGATAGCCGAGTTCGCTCGTGATCACCAGGTCCCCCGGGCGCACCGCCTGCCCTCGCGTTAGCGGCAGTGCGCCCTCGCTTTCAGCATAGAAGCGCAATCCCCATTCGCCATTCACCCAGGTGCGGCCCCCTTTGATTTCTTCCCGGTGCGACGCAACAAAATCCCGGTAGCCCGCCCAGTGCTGCGCGTTCGTATACGCAAGGCCCAGCCCCAACGCCAATTGGGCCGCAAAGCCAAACGCCAGCCAGCTCTTCCTCTGCGCAAAGCGTTCCGCCACCAGCATCGCCACCGGAGCCGCCATCGGCAACAAATAGCGTGCCGAACCCGCAAAGAAAAGCACCAGTGATGCCGCAAAGAAGATCTGCGGCCACCAGCCATACCTCCTTGCGTCCTGCTTCAGAATCCCTATGGCCGCCGCTACGCCCACCACGTAGAGCGGGCTCCAATCGAATAAGGCCCAAAGCAGCGCCGCCGCCATGAATTTGCCCGCAAAGCCTGCGATGGGCAGCAGCGGAAACACCATCCACCCCAAATGGCCCACCAGCGCCTTCGCATTTCTAAGCTTCGCTGCCAATTGCTGCAAGCCATACTCTTTGAAGTATTCGGCGGTCACCGCCAGCGGCGGCGCGCCGCCTCCGGAGGACTCCACCACCTGGTAGACAAATATGGCCAATGCCGGCATCATTGCCGCCGCAAAAGCCGCCCACCATAAACCGCGTTTGCGGTAAGCCAGAATCCACAGAATCGGGATCAGTACCACGCTCTGGTAAGCCGCCAGCCCCGCCAATCCCAAGGGCAGCATGGCCAGCAGCAGCCACCGGTGCTGAACTCTCTCGATGCCCTCGACAAAAAACGCCGCCCCCAGCATCCAGAAGGCCAATAGCGGCAGGTCACTCTCGAGCGAATTCCCATTCACCACAAAGGCCGGTACGGCGCAAAAGAGCAGCGTGGCCCAAAGCGCCTCGCTACAGAGCCGCCGCGCCAGTAAATACATCCCGAATGCCGCCAGCAGACTAAAGATCAGATAAGCGGCATGGAACGGGAATTCCTCGACATCGCCCACCACCCATAACAATCCCGCCAACACCCAGGCATTCAGCGGTGGATGCGGATGCCCCGCCATCGACACCATTCTTCCCTGAAACAGGTAAGTGGCACGATGCGGATGCCCGGGGTCTGTTTGCGCATATTGCGCCCCCGCCAGATAGTAAATGTCATCGCCCTGGATCGGATGCGTTAGAAATGGCGCACGCAGCGCAATCACCAGCGCGGCAACGATCAGCAGGTCCCGCAGCATGGACTAGGCGCCAATATATTGCTGATATTCGACTGCTTTCATCATTCCTTCGCCAGTCAGCTCGGCCGCATCCTTTAGCTTCACCTTGATCAGCCAGGCATCGCCATGCGGGTCTCCGTTGAGTTTTTCCGGCGCGGAACTCAGACTCTCATTAATAGCGACCACTTCACCGCTCACCGGGGAGTAAATATCACTCACCGCCTTTACGCTTTCCACGCTGCCGAATGTCGTATGCTGCGCGACGGTGGAGCCTACTTTGGGCAAATCCACATACACGATGTCACCTAACTCGCTCTGAGCATGATGAGTAATTCCAATCGTGCCGGTATCTCCTTCGACGGACACCCATTCATGTTCTTTGGTGTAAGTGTAGTTTTCAGGGTACATATTCTTTCTATTTCGCTCGCTTGTAGAAGGGGGTTGGGACGGTTTCGGCCTCCACGCCGGCTCCGCGAATTACGACTTCAATCTTCGTTCCAGGTACCGCTTGGTCCAGCGGCAGGTAGCAAAGGCCAATGTTCTTGCCCAGTGTCGGTGCCGGTCCCCCACTGGTCACCCAGCCCGCTTTCTCACCCTCAATCCGCACTTCATAGCCGTCGCGCCCAATGCCCCGGTCCCGCATCTCAAAGCCCACCAGCTTGCGCTTCAACCCGGCCGCCTTCTGCTCTTCCAGTGCCGCCTTGCCCACAAAATTCGCCTTGTCAAACTTCACCATCCACGCCAGGTCGGCTTCGAGCGGCGAAATGGTGGCATCGATTTCATGGCCATAGAGCGCCATCTTGGCTTCCAGCCGCAACGTATTCCGAGCCCCCAGTCCACAAGGCTGTATGCCATATTCCGCCCCTGCCTCGCTCACGGCTTCCCACACCGTTACCGCTGCATCCGGACTCACATACAACTCAAACCCGTCTTCCCCCGTGTAACCCGTCCGGGCCATCCGCGCTTCTACCCCGGCAAACTCCCCATCCACAAACCAGTAATACCGGACTGCAGCCAACTCTGTCCGCGTCAGCTTCTGACAAAGTTCCAGCGCGCGCGGCCCCTGCACGGCAATCTGCGCGTAGCGCGGGCCGGCATTCTCAACCGTGGCCTGAAAGGAATTGTGCGCCATGATATGCGCAAAGTCCTTGTCCTGATTCGACGCATTCACGCAGAGAAAAAACTCCTGATCGCTCACCTTGTGCACCAGGATGTCATCCACAAACCCACCATGCTCATAGAGCAACCCGCTGTAGTGAACCTGCCCCGTCTTGAGCTTTGCCGCGTCGTTGGTGGCCACAAAATTCACCAGCGCTTCCGCCTCCGGCCCCCGCACCACAATCTCTCCCATGTGGCTCACGTCAAAGATCCCCACACCCGTCCGCACCGCTTTGTGCTCTTCCAGAATCCCGCGATACTGCACCGGCATGTCCCACCCGCCAAAATCCACCATCCTGGCCCCCGATTGACGGTGCACCGTGTTCAGCGGCGTTTTTTTCAAGCTCGCGGTCTCGCTCATTCGTTTCACCAATCTAGCAAACTTGCTCTTTGCTCCCTCCACCGTCGTTGTATCGTGAATTGAGGCATCCCCTGCCGGAGATTTCATTCTTGATTCAGAAACTATTCCCCCTTTCCCTGCAAGCCAATGGGGGACCCTTGCTTGTTGACGGAGTGTGGACTGGCTTTGTCTCCTTCGATACCCCCGGGCTGACACTCGCGCAACTGGAAGCCGTCTCTCGCTATTACTACGGCCTTGGCTACGGCTACTTTTGTCCCACCATGGTCACCTCGAGCCCTGAGGCTTACCGGATCAACCTCCCTGTTTTTCGTGCCGCCCGTGACTACGATTGGGGGCAGGGAATTCTGCCTCCCCACCTGGAAGGCCCTTTCTTCTCTCCTGACTGCATGGGCGCTCACAACCCCGCCCTGCGCCAGGACCCAACGCTCGCCTTCATCGACCAACTCCTCGATTGGTCAGACGGCTTTATCGGCTTCCTGACGATGGCCCCGGAACTCCCCGGCTCGATCGACGCCATCCGCCATTTGGCCGGTCGCAGTGTCAGCGTTAGCCTCGGCCATATGAATCCGGTTGTCGAAGACATCCAGGCTGCCCTCGACGCCGGCGCGACCGGCTTCACGCACGTCCTCAACGCCGCCACCCGGGACCGGCTTCCAGCCAAAGACCTTCGCATCATCGCCCAATTTACAGACCGCCGCGCCTACTCGATGATCATCCCCGATGCCATCCACGTTCCCGCCTATGCCGTCCAACTCATGGCTCAAGCCAAAGGCCCGGACAAATGGATTATTGTCGCCGACGAAAGCCCGCTCATTGGCGCGCCCGTTGGTACGGAAGTCGATCTCTGGGGCAGGCGCTTCGTCATCCGACACGATGAAGCAGGCCGCATCCGCTCTTATGACCTGAGCGGCTCCTGTACTTCCCTTACCGAGTGCATGAACATTGCCCTCGGTTGGGCTGTCCCCCGCGAGACCGTCGAAGCGGCAGTCACCACGAATGCCGCGGCCTTCCTTGCGCCTGCGCTCCAGCGCTTGAAGATTCAGCTCCATCAAAACATCTCGCACGCCCCGGGCCTGGAGTTCCGGGACAATGCCTTCTACGTCGCCAAAGAAAACCCATGCAACTGATTGCTCCCACGATTACTCCCAGCCTCGACCCGGACTTCCGCCCCGCCGCCCTTGCCTGGCGCGCTTTCGCCGCCAGCATTGCCGGCAACCCGCTGCCCATCCGCATCGCTATCGAACAGGGCGACGGCTCCATCTACGTTTTTGAACGCGCCATCTCCCACGACGATATCGCCGTCAATCTTCGCTTCCTCGAACGCGAAGTCAAGTTTCTCCTTTGGGCCGTCGGCGGCTTCCGCATTCATATCGATGCCCCCGAATCGCTCGTCTCCCTGCTGCGCGATTACATCTATCGCTATGACGCCAACCGTCTCTTTGACATGGACGTAATGGGGCCCACCATCTATGGCCGTCCTTGTGAAATCGTCCACGCTCCCGGCGGCCGCTTTCCGCAAGCCTGCCATGTTACGCTTCCCCTCGGCCGCCATACGGGCGGCTGCCGCGTAGCCATCGACAAAGGCGCGTCCGATATCAAGGCTTACGCCGAACAGGACGGCAAGACCACCTTTGCCTCCGAGTTCAAGTGGGACCCGCGCCACCAGTCAGACCCTGCTTACCACTACGAACACATCCGCAACGCCATCCGCGCCGCCGCCGCCACGCTGCCCCGTGTCGATGCCATCGGCGTCAGCTCCGCCGGCGTCTACATCGCCAACGAACCGCGCATCGCTTCGCTATTTCGCGGCGTCCCGCGCGATCTCTTTGCCAGCGAAATCGTTCCCCTTTACCACCGCATTCGCGAAGAGTTCGGCGGCATTCCGGTCGTGGTCGCCAACGACGGCGCAGTCTCGGCTTTGGCCGGTGCGATGTCGCTCAACACCAACCGCGTCCTCGGCCTGGCCTTCGGCAGCAGCCTCGCCGCCGGCTACGTCGACGCTGCCGGCAACATCACCACCTGGCTCGATGAACTCGCCTTTGTTCCCATCGACGTCAATCCCCTCGCCCCGGCCGACGAATGGTCCAACGACCGCGGCTGCGGCGTGCAATACCTTTCGCAACAAGCCGTCAACCGCCTCCTCGCCCCGGCAGGCATCAATTTCCCCGCCGTCATGGGCGTGCCGGAACGCCTCGAAGAAGTACAGGCCCTGCAAAAGCAGGGCGACCCGCGTACCGCCAAAATCTACCAGACCATCGGTGTCTACTTCGGCTACGCGCTCGGTCACTACGCCAACTATTACGACATCGGCACCGTCCTGGTGATGGGCCGCGTCACCACCGGCGAAGGCGGCGACATCATCTTGCGCGTGGCGCAAGAAGTGCTGGCAGCCGATTTCCCGCACTTGACTATCGACGTCCGCTTGCCTGATGAAGCCAGCCGCCGCGTCGGCCAGGCTGCCGCCGCAGCCTCGTTGCCACAGATTCCTGCCTAGCGCCGCAACCCGAATACAAAGAGGCCATTGCCCGCCGCCACGGCCACATACTGACGCCCGTCCACCGCATAGGTAATCGGTCCGCTGGCCACCGCGCCACCAAGCGAAGTCCGCCACAACACTTTGCCTGTCCCGGCGTGCACAGCATAGAAATGGTCCTCGCGATTGCCCACAAAAAGCAGATCAGTCGCAGTGGTCAGAATCCCGGAATCCGTCACATCCACAAAGTCGAGCTGCCACTTCTTCTCGCCAGTGGCGGCCTCAACGGCAATCACCGCCCCATGTCCATCCTGCGGCTTGCGGGTATTGGCCTGCGCTCCCCGGCTCAACCCGAAGCTCGAACGCGGATAGCCGCCCACAAAGCGCTGGCCTTCCTTGTACGTATCCGCTGCCTTCACAAACGTGCTGAAAGTATTGTTCCAGGTGGGAATGTAAAAGAGCCCCGTCCGGGGGCTGAACGATGGCGAATACCAGTTGGTTCCCCCCTGCACCCCCGGATAGACCAGCGTCCCTTCCTTCGTCGGCGCAGCACGCGCCACTTTCCGCGGCCTTCCCTTTGAATCAAAGCCATCCATCCACGTCACTTTGGTAAACGGCTTGCCCAGCAGGAACTCACCCGTCTTCCGGTCCAGCACGTAATAAAGCCCGTTCCGGTTCGCCCACATCACTACTTTTCTCACCCGCCCGCCGACCTCAAGCTCCCCCAGCACCGGCACTTGCACCGAGTCGTAGTCCAACTCATCATGCGGCGTGAACTGGTAATGCCACTTCAGCTGGCCCGTGTCCGCATCTAGCGCCACCACGCAATCGGAATACAGGTTATCTCCCGCGCGGCTGTCGCCATTCCAATCCGGACCCGGATTGCCGACTCCCCAATAAGTCAGATTCGTTTCCGCATCATAAGATCCCGTCACCCAAATCGACCCGCCGCCCGTCTTCCAGGAATCCCCCGCCCACGTATCATTCCCCGGTTCACCCGGTCCGGGGATAGTCTGAAAACGCCAGGCCTCCTTGCCCGTCTTCGCGTCATAGGCAGCAATGAATCCGCGAATCCCGTACTCTCCCCCCGCCACCCCCACAATCACCTTGTCCTTCACGATCAGCGGAGCCAGCGTCAACGAATATCCCGCCTCTGGTCTCGCCACGGCCACAGTCCAGACCGGCTTACCCGTCTTCGCATCCACGGCAATCAACTTCGCGTCAATCGTACCCATGAAGAGCGTATCGCCCAGTATCGCCAGCCCCCGGTTCACCCTCCCGCAGCAGACACGGCTCTCCTTGGACGGCGCATAGTTGTAAGTCCAGAAGATCCGCCCCGTCGCCGCATCCATCGCCACAATGTCGTTCGGCGCCTGTACTGTGTACAACACCCCATCGGCCACCAGTGGCGTGGCTTCAAACTTCTCAAACGAAGCCGCCTGAAAGACCCACTTCAACTCCAGATCCTTCACGTTGCCCGGGTTCAACTCGGAAAGCAAACTATGCCGCTGGCTCAATGGAGAGCCGGAATAGCTGAGCCAATTCGCCGGTTCCCGATCCGCATGGAGCAGCCGCTCCCAGCTCACTTGAGCAAAACTCGTGCCCAGCCACAGGCAGAGCAGACAGGCAGTTCTCTTCATTGGCTTCCTCGCAAGCTTCCGATATAGGCGATCACGTCCGCCAATTCCTGTGCACTCAATTTGCCGCGATAAGAGGGCATCCACGACTTTGCCGCCAGCACTTCGGTGAGCCCCGAGCGGTCGACAGATCGCAGCGATCCTTCCTGGTCCAGCACCTGCACGCTGTACGTATCCTGATTCAGCAGCAGCCCCGTGACGGGTGCTCCCGACTTGCGCACCAGCTTCACCGGACGCGTACCGATGGGATACTGCTCATCCGGCTCCAGAATGGACATTTCAATCTCAAGCGGCCGCAACAAATGGCCCGCCTCGCTCAAGTCCGGCCCCGACCTGCCGCCTTCCCCGTTTACGCGATGACAACCGGCGCAAGCACCCGGCTTGGCAAAGAGCAATCGACCCCGGGCCGGGTCGCCTGCCACCGCAGCAATCGATTTCTTTCCCGCGATCGTGTTCATCGTGCGCAGGTACGCCACCACCATCGACGCGCGGGCCGGCGGAATCGGCGTCGGTGGCATCGCCGTACCCGGCACCCCGTTCAGAATGATCTTGACCAGATCTTCGTCACTCGTCGCGCTCCGGAACTTGCCCCGCGCCAGATCAATTCCCGCCACCGAATCCCCAGCTCCACCATGGCACCCGATGCAAGACCGGCGATACCAGCGCGCCCCCTCATCGATATCGTTCTGCGTATAGCTGTGCTCCTGCGCCAGAAACGGAACTGCCGCGACCAGAATCAGAACAAGCACCGCGCGATCATATCACCAGCATCATTTTTCCGCCAGCTCGCCCGCCTTTTGCCATAATGAGAACACGCGAACGGGAGAGACTGCTCACCCAGCGCCGAAGGAGCAACCGCCCCGGAAACTCTCAGGCAAACGAACCGTTCGTGGTTGATCAATCTGGAAAGAGGCCTTCGGGCCCGCCGACGGGATAACACTCTCAGGCAACAACGACAGATGGGGCGCGACCATCCCTTTTTAGGAGTTCCGCGCTCATGCGTTTAGATTCGCCCGCCACCACTTTTGAACGCCGTCACATCGGGCCCAGCCCCCGCGACATCGAAGCGATGCTCGCCACCCTCAACGTCACTTCCCTCGATAACCTGATCGCCGAAACCGTCCCCGGCCCCATCCGCCAGGCGCAAGCCCTCGATTTCGGCCCCGCGCTGAGCGAGTCCGCCGCCCTCGACCGCATGCGCGAGATTGCCGCCAGGAACCAGGTCTTCACTTCCCTGATCGGTACCGGCTACTACGGCACCCATCTGCCTTACGTCATCCAGCGCAATATCCTCGAAAACCCCGCCTGGTACACCGCCTACACTCCCTATCAGCCCGAGATCAGCCAGGGCCGCCTTGAGGCTCTTCTCAACTACCAGACCATGATCTGCGACCTCACCGGCCTCGACGTCGCCAATGCCTCCCTGCTCGATGAGGCCACCGCTGCCGCAGAAGCCATGGCCCTCGCCCAGCGCGTCGCCACCAACAAGTCCACCGCCTTCTTTGTCGACGCTGCCGTCCACCCCCAAACTCTGGCCCTCATCCACACCCGCGCTGAAGCCCTCGGCTGGACCGTGATCGCCGGCAACCCTTCGACGGACCTCGACCCCTCCGCCGTCTTCGGCGCCATCTTCCAATACCCCAATACCCACGGCGAAATCCACGACTTCACTCCCGCCATCGATGCGCTCCATGCCAGGGGCGCCATCGCCATACTGGCCGCCGACCCCCTCGCCCTCACTCTCCTCAAGAGCCCCGGTGAACTCGGTGCCGACATCGCCATCGGCTCCACCCAACGCTTCGGCGTCCCCATGGGTTACGGTGGTCCGCACGCCGCTTACATGGCCGTCAAGGACGCCATCAAGCGCAGCCTCCCCGGCCGCCTCGTCGGCGTCTCCATTGATGCCAAGGGCCACTCCGCCTACCGGCTCGCCCTCCAGACTCGCGAGCAACATATCCGGCGCGAAAAGGCCACCTCCAACATCTGCACCGCCCAGGTACTCCTCGCTGTAATCGCCTCGATGTACGCCGTCTACCATGGCCCGGAAGGCCTCCGTCACATCGCCACAACGGTTGCCACCAACACCGCCATTCTCGCCGCCGGCCTCCGCCGTCTTGGCCTCGCGATCCTCAACGAAAATTTCTTCGACACAATTACCATCGCTGCCGGCGAGCAACAAGCCGCCCTCATCGCCAAAGCCCGCGAGCACCACATCAACTTCCGCGTTCTCGACGAAGGCAAGCTCGGCATCTCGCTCGATGAAACCACCACCCCGGCCTTGATCGAAACCCTCTGGTCTATCTTCGGCGGCAGTCTCAGTTTCAACGATTTCACCGAAGCGCCCCGCCTCCCCCAATCCCTCCTCCGCAGCTCGGATTTCCTCACTCACCCCGTCTTTCACCGCTACCGCAGCGAGACCGAACTCCTCCGCTACATGCGCAAGCTGAGCGACCGCGATCTTGCCCTCGACCGCGCCATGATCCCCCTCGGCTCCTGCACCATGAAGCTCAACGCCACGGCCGAAATGATCCCCGTCACCTGGCCCGAACTCGGCGCCCTCCACCCCTTCGCCCCGCTCGACCAGGCCCGGGGCTACGCGGAAATGTTCACCCATCTCCAGCAACTGCTCTGCGAAGTCACCGGTTATGATGCCGTCTCTCTCCAGCCCAATTCCGGAGCCCAAGGCGAGTACGCCGGTCTGCTCGCCATTCGTGCTTACCACCGCTCCCGCGGTGACTACCAACGTACCGTCTGCCTCATCCCCAGCTCCGCCCACGGCACCAATCCCGCCTCAGCCAACATGGTCGGCATGGATGTCGTCGTCGTCGCCTGCGACAAAGAGGGCAACGTCGATGTCGCGGACCTTACCGCCAAGGCCACCCAGCACTCGGCCAATCTCGCCGCATTGATGGTCACCTACCCTTCCACCCACGGCGTCTTCGAAGAGCAGATCCGCGAGATCTGCCAGATCATCCACTCCCACGGCGGCCAGGTTTATCTCGACGGCGCCAACATGAATGCCCAGGTCGGCATCTCCCGGCCCGGCGATTACGGGGCTGACGTCTCGCATCTCAATCTGCACAAGACCTTCTGCATCCCCCACGGTGGTGGCGGCCCCGGCATGGGCCCCATCGGCGTCAAAGCCCACTTGACCCCCTTCCTGCCCGGCCATCCTTTCCTCGATGGCGGCAAGTCTCCCGTAGGCCCCGTATCGGCCGCCCCCTATGGCTCTGCCTCCATCCTTCCCATCTCCTACATGTACATCCTCATGATGGGTGGCGAGGGCCTCCAAAAGGCCACCGAGGTTGCCATCCTCAACGCGAATTACATCGCCAGGCGCCTTGAAGATCACTTCCCCGTTCTCTACCGCAACCACAATGGCCGCGTCGCCCACGAGTGCATCCTCGATCCCCGCCCCTTGAAAGACTCCGCCGGCGTCACCGTCGATGACATCGCCAAGCGCCTGATCGACTACGGCTTCCACGCCCCCACCATGAGCTTCCCGGTCGCCGGCACTCTCATGATTGAACCCACTGAATCGGAATCCAAAATCGAACTCGACCGCTTCTGCGACGCCATGATTCAGATTCGCCGCGAGATCGCCGCGGTAGAAGCGGGCCAGCACTCCATCACGGAAAGCCCTCTCCGACACGCCCCCCACACCGTCCACGATCTCGTCGAAGACTGGAACCGCAAATACACCCGCGAACAAGGCTGCTTCCCCAAAGGCACCGCCCGCGTGGACAAGTATTGGTCTCCTGTCTCCCGCATCGACAACGTCTACGGCGACCGCAACCTCGTCTGCGCCTGCGTGCCCATCGAAGACTACGCCAAAGCCTGACGGAGCTAGCGAAAGTTCTGCACGCCAATCCGGAAATAATCAGCCAACTTCGCCGCAGCTTCGCGGCCAAGCGGTCGGTGCCCAGACAGGATCTGGCTCACATAAGACTTGCTTCCCAGGATCGGTACGAGGTCTACCTGCCGCAATCCGCGCTCTTCCATCAGGTACTTTAATGTGCCCACTGCGGACCCGGCCTGCGTCGGCTCGATCTCTTCCTCGTACTGCATCACCAGCGCCATAAGCGTCTCAATGAACCGCTCCATCGCCGGGCTCTGGGCATCCTCATTCTCCGCAAGGCTTTCGAGCAGAGTGGTCATCGCCTCCAGTTCTTCGCGGTTGCGCGGCTTGGCAGGCTGGTGGGCTACCAGCAACTCAACATAATCGGCGTCGGCAATCATCGTTTCCAGCCTCCCTGCTCGTACTCAGCATGACTCAGTAGCGCTTTGTAAAAGAATGTCTTGCGCCGAAACGAGACTCCACAAATCAAGCGATAGGAACCCAGGTTGAATACCAGTCGCTCTTCCACCCAATCTGCTGAGGGAAAGACCTTCTGGACCTCAACAAAATTGGCGAAATCGTTCTTGCTTGCCAATTCATACCAGCGCACTGCCTTCTCAAGCAATTGTGAATTCCTCGTACCGCGAGCAGCATCGAATAGACGCGGCTTGCTGATCACATTCACTGATGATAGTTTAGCAATTGCTAAACTCATGGTCAAGGCCACCAATAGAAAACGGCGAGCTGTAGCAGCTCGCCGTCTCATTGATACTCGATTGGTTACTTAAGCGTAAGCCGGTTTGCGTCCAGCGGGCTTTGCACCTTGAAACTTCAGCTTCTTCGCTTTCACGAAAGAATGCTTCGGTTTCGGCGTATGAGCCTTTACTGCCTTACGCACCGCAACCGGGGAACGCTCAGGACGGTACTCCTCGTAAGAACCAGCCGTTTCGGCCGGGTCTTCCGGTAATACTGCGGGCATTTTCTGCATCGGCAGCGGAGCCTTGATCGCCCGTTCAATCTGCCGGACAGCGCCGCGTTCTCCACGAGTGGCAAACGTCACAGCCGTACCCTTTTGTCCCGCGCGGCCCGTGCGGCCCACCCGGTGTACAAAGTCTTCCGGTGCCTGCGGCAGGTCAAAGTTCACCACGTGCTCAATGTGATCCACATGGATTCCGCGTGCGGCAACGTCAGTCGCCACCAACACCCGGTAATATCCATCTTTGAACCCATCAAGCGCCTGGCGGCGCTGGCTCTGCGTGCGGTCGCCGTGAATCGCGGCCGTTTTCACGCCCGTCTTCATCAGCCGCTTTGCCAGACGATCCGTAGAGTGCTTCGTCCTTGCAAATACAAGGAACGACCCTCCCGTTTCCGCCAGCAAATGCCGCAACAGTCCCAGTTTCTTGCCCTGTTCCACTTCATACAGGTGAAGATCAATGTCTACACCCGGCTTGGTCGTGGAACCGACTTCAACACGCACAGCATTCGGAACATGCTTGGAGATCAACGGAATGATTGACCGCTCGATCGTTGCCGAGAAAAACAGCGTTTGCCGTTGCTCAGGCATCTTTTCAAGGATCTGCTCGATCACAGGCAAAAAGCCCATGTCCAGCATCCGGTCCGCTTCATCCAACACGACAAACTTGGTGCCACCCAGCTTGACCAGCCGGCGGTTCAAGAAGTCCTGGAGTCTGCCCGGAGTTGCTACCAGTACTTGTGCGCCGCGTTGAATTTCAAACAATTGCTTGCTCTCACTCAACCCGCCCACAACTACGGTTGCGCGCAGACCCGTATCCTTTGCCACTTTCCCAAACGCTTCGTGAATCTGGATTGCCAGTTCCCGGGTTGGGGTGAGGATAACTGCCTGCACACCTTTCACCGGAGTCTTCGTCAGCGTTTCTATCATCGGCAGCAGGAAAGCAAGCGTTTTGCCCGTTCCCGTTTGTGCCGTTGCCACCACATTGCGTCCTTCGAGTGCGGGCTGGATTGCGCCAGCCTGCACCGGAGTCGCCTGCTTGAGGTGATTCGCTGCGAGATTCCGCTGCAACACCTCCGAAAAAGCAAACTCGCTAAAGTTCATCTTGGTTTAGTAGCGCCTCTTGCTGAAGCCACCACCACCACCACCCGGACGACCACCGCCGCCGCCGCCGGGACGGCCACCGCCGCCACCACGCGGCCCATCGGTCTTCGGACGGGCTTCATTTACATTCAAATTGCGGCCGTCGAGTTCGCGGCCATCAAGGGAAGCGATCGCGTTCTCAGCTTCATTGCGGTTTGTCATTTCGACAAACGCGAAGCCACGGGGCTGGCCCGTCATACGATCGGTTACTACGTTTACGCGCTCAACGGCACCGTATTCCTGGAATACAGACGTAAGCTGCTCTTCGGTCGTGTGGAAACTCAAGTTTCCAACATACAGATTGGTCATTTCAGACTCCTGATTGCTTTCAAAAATAGGATCAATTAGCAGCCAGGATCAGAGAAGTGAATACAACCAAAACGAAGCCGCAACGTTCCAGATTTCATAGTAACATAGCTCCAGTCGTAATGATCGATGCCTCCCTTCGCCGGCAGCTCGAAGAATTAATCGGCAAGCAGGCCCCCTACGCTGTCTTCACCGATTTCGCTGCCCTATGCCAAATTCGCCCGGGTACAGAACTTGCCAAATGGAAAGACGCCATCGCTGCTCTTGCCCGTATGGGCAGCGAGCATTTTTCCTGGCTCAACAATGCCGAAGCATCCCTGCTGCGCATGGGCGCCGGCCGTCAACTTGCCACCGGCATCAGCGAAGGCTGGCCTTTCCAGAATGAATCCATCGAGGAAGATGAACTCAAATCTCTCATCGGGATCTATACCGACTGGCTCGCCTCCCAGCCCGACGACCGCGTGGGTCTCTTTTGCTGGACACTCCTGCGCTGCCAGCCCCGCCGTCACGGCACTCTCGCCTTAGCCCCTGTCTATTGGCTCTTTCGCCAGGGCCGCCTGCGCGGTGATATCGATCTCGCCTCCATCGAACTTGCAGTAGCCCTGACAGACGAAGAATCCGCCATGTTCTGGTGGCCAGACCAGCGCTGGCAAGCCACCGACTGGGCCACCCAGTCCAAGCCCTATCTCGAATTCCTCAACCACTCCAGCTCCCTCGTCCGCGCCGCTGCCGCCAAGTGCCTCGGCCGCCTCCAGGCTTGCCTCCGCCACCGTCCCGACACTCCCGCCCTTCCCGATCTGCTTAACCTCGTTGGTGACTATGAAAGCAGAACTTCCGGAATCGCCGGACCCTTTCTCGAAGGCGGCGATTGGGGCATTCAGGACTGGCGTCCCTTCCTCGGTGACTTCGACATGCGCGACTGGTTTCTCACCACTCTCCGCAATAGCGAGAAAGAGCCAGACTGGCCTGAGGCCCAGGCTCTCGAATACTACGCCCACCTCTATCTGTCTTCCGACGGTGCCGCCATTGAAGAACTCATCGAGATGGGCCGCGAAGACATGGCCCTCATGGCCGCCACCGCCGACCCGGATAACGTGGAACTCCTCCGCCCTGTGCTCGAATCCCTGGCGCGCTCGGAAAATCCTCGCATTGCCGAAATGATGCGCGAATACCTCGCCGAGCACGGCCAGCAAACTGGCCAGCAATGGGTAAATTGAAAGTTTTGGCTTGACTCCATCCCTCAATCTCCCTAAACTCGATCTAGATGAAGAATTTTTTGCAGGAATTGGTCAATCTCCTCCTTCGGTGGAGTGAGAGCCTCTGCATGTAAATTTCTGTTTTGTTCCTTTCGACTGAAGAGGCCCGCCTTACCTGGCGGGCTTTTGTTTTACTTCATCCCTTCCAGCGCTTTCACTCCCGCCGCCGCAATCTGCCCATCCTGCGCTGACGTCACTCCGCTCACGCCAATCGCTCCAATCAACTGGCCATCCACAATCAGCGGCAGCCCGCCTTCCACCGGCAGCACATCGGGCAAACTCAACAACGTATTCCGGCCTCCCACCACCACATCTTCGAGCGCCTTCGAAGGCCGCTTCATCTTGATCGCCGTCCGGGCCTTCATCTGCGAAATGTCCACCGAGCCAATCTGCGTCCCATCCGCCCGCTCCAGATACAGCAGATTCGCCCCGTCATCCACAATGGAGATCACCACTGTCCAGCTATTCTTCTTCGCTTCCGCCGACGCGGCGGCGGCAATCTTCTTGGCGGCTTCAAGCGTCAAAGCCTTCTTGGTGGCCAGTTGTCCGGATGCCGTCATGGCGGCAAGGCAAAGCGTGATCAATGCAAGTTTCATGCTCCATACCCTATCAAAACCGGCAGCCCCAGCCAATGCTAAACTGAGCCCCATCTATGATTCGCGCCGCACTCTGCTTACTCCTGATTGGCTCGGCCTGTGCCGAAGATGCCTCCATCGCCGCCCTCTTCCAACAGCACGGCCTGACTGGCACCATGGTCATCGCCTCGCAGAAAACCGGCCAGACCATCATCCACAACGAGCCCCGCGCCGCCCAGCGCTTCATCGCCGCCTCTACCTTCAAGATCCCCAATTCACTCATCGCGCTCGAAGAGAAAGCCGTCGCCGGCAAAGACGGAACTTTCAAGTGGAATGGCACAAAATACGACTTTCCCGATCACAATCGTGACCAGACCCTCGCCTCCGCCTTCAAGGTCTCCTGCCTCTGGTGCTACCAGGAGATGGCGGCTCGCGTCGGCGCCAGCAAATATCCTGCTTACCTCGAAGACATGAAGTACGGCAAACTCACCAAGCCCTTCGACGGCACGCACTTCTGGCTCGACGGCTCGCTCACCATCAGTGCCCACGAACAAATCGCCTTCCTCAAAGGCGTCCAGAAACGGAGCTTCCGCTTCAGCCCGCGCTCTTACGACATCTTGAGCGAAATCATGATTGCCGACCAGCAGCCCAACTACACCCTGCGCGCCAAAACCGGCTGGTCCGGTGGCAAACACCCGCAAGTCGGCTGGTATGTCGGTTATGTGGAAACGCCGGATGACGTCTGGTTCTTTGCCCTCAACATCGTCGTCCGCACTCAGGATGACCTTCCGCTGCGCCTGACGATCGCCCGCCAGGCCCTGACCGCCCGCGGCATCTTAAAGTAATACCGGCTTCACCACACGCCCGTGCACATCCGTTAGCCGGTAGTGCCGCCCCTGAAACTTATAGGTCAGCTTCGTGTGATCCATCCCCAGCAGATGCAAAACTGTGGCGTGCAAGTCGTGCACGTCCACCGGGTCCTTCACAATGTTGTAGCTGAACTCATCGGTTTCCCCATAGCTTAAGCCCGGCTTCACTCCGGCCCCCGCCAGAAACACCGTGAAGCAGCGGGGATGGTGGTCCCGGCCATAATCCTCGGCCGTGAATTTCCCCTGACAATACACCGTCCGGCCAAATTCGCCGCCCCAAACCACCAGCGTGTCTTCCAGCATTCCCCGCTCCGCCAGATCCTCGATCAGCGCCGCCGTACCCTGATCCGTGTCCCGGCACTGGTTCACAATCTGCCCCGGCAGATGATTGTGCTGGTCCCAACCGCGATGAAAGAGCTGGATAAACCGGACTCCGCGCTCCGCCAGCCGCCGCGCCAGCAAACAATTTGCCGCATACGAACCCGGCGTGCGCGACTCCGGCCCGTAGCGCTCAAAGGTCTGGTCTGACTCCTTGCTCAAATCCGTCAGTTCCGGCACCGAGCTCTGCATCCGGAACGCCATTTCGTACTGCGCCATCCGGGTCGCAATTTCCGGATCGCCCGACTTCTCCAGCTTCAACTGATTCAACGCCGCCAGATCATCCAGATAACTTCGCCGCCCGGCCGCATCCACCCCTTCCGGATTCTTCAAATAAAGTACCGGGTCGCCCGTCGAGCGGAACTTCACACCCTGATACCGTGTCGGCAAGAAGCCGCTTCCCCATAGCCGGTCATAGAGCGGCTGGTCAGAAACATTGCCCGTACCCTGCGAAATCATCACCACGAATCCCGGCAAATCTTTGTTTTCCGTCCCCAGCCCATAGGACAGCCAGGATCCAATGCTGGGCCGTCCTGCTAGCTGAAAGCCCGTCTGGAAAAACGTCACCGCCGGATCATGGTTAATCGCCTCCGTATGCATGGACTTGATAAAGCACAGCCGGTCCGCCACCTTTGCCAGATGCGGCATCAGCTCGCTCACCCACGCACCGCTCTGCCCGCGCTGCTGGAACCCAAACTTCGATTGCACCAGCGGAAAACTCGTCTGCGTTGCCGTCATGCCCGTCAACCGCTGCCCCTGCCGCACGGAATCCGGCAACTCCTGCCCGTTCATTTTCTCCAGTGCCGGCTTGTAGTCAAAGGTCTCAAGTTGCGACGGAGCCCCGCTCTGAAACAGGTAAATCACCCGCTTCGCCTTCGGCGCAAAATGCGTCTGCGCTCCGGCCATCTGGGCCATCGCCGCGCTAGCTAAAAATCCTCGCCGCGTCATTCCCTCGTTATCCCTTCGTCCAGGTTCAGCATCAGGCTCGCTACCATCGTATGCGCTGCCAGCTCACTCACCTTCAACTGCGCATTCCGCGCCGAATCGCCATGCGCCAGCAAACTTCTTGCCGCCTGCTCATCTTGTGTATAAATTCCCCGGTACCGCGCCAGCGCCGCCTCCAGCACCGCCAGCTCTTTCTGCTCCGGAGTGCGGCTGGTCACCCTGCGGAAACTCCCAGCGATTCCCTCCCGCATCATCCGCTCGGCCAGCTTCCGCGCTGCCTCAAGAAAGGTCACATCATTCATCAGGTTCAAGGCCTGTAGCGGCGTATTCGTCCGGCTCTCCCTCACCACACAAGTCTCTCTTCCCGCTGCATCAAAGTTCGCCATCGCCGGCGGCGGCGAAGTTCGCTTCCAGAACGTGTACATGCTCCGCCGGTATAGATCTTCTCCCTGACCGGTCACATAGTCCGCGCCCCCGGAAAGCTCCTTCCAGAGCCCGGCCGGTTGATACGGCTTCACCGAAGGCCCGCCCACTTTCTCCACCAGCAAACCCGATACCAGCAAGGCATGATCTCTCACTTGTCCCGCATCCATTCGCAGCCGGGACATCCTCCCCAGCAGGCGATTCTCCGGGTCGCGCGCCAGCATCTCCGGCGTTGCCTCGGAACTCTGCCGGTAAGTTTCCGACAAGACAATCGTGCGGATCAGCTTCTTCAGATCCCAGCCGCTCTCGACAAAGTCCACCGCCAGCCAGTCCAGCAATTCCGGATGCGTCGGCCACTCCCCCTGCGCCCCAAAATCTTCACTCGTCTTCACCAGCCCCACCCCGAATAACATCTGCCATACCCGGTTCACGGTCACCCGCGCCGTCAACGGATTCTCCTTTGACACCAGCCACCGCGCCAGCCCCAGCCGGTTATTCGGCAACCCCTCGGGAATTTTCCCCAGCACCGCCGGCACCCCTGGCTCCACCGGCTCTCCCGGCTGGTCATAAGCGCCGCGCTTCAACACATGCGCCTGCTTTGGCACTCCCGTTTCCCGCATGATCATCACGGTTGGCACTGTGTCCACAAAGGCAGCCCTGTCGCGCTCCAGCTTCACTACCTTGCCCCACGCTACCCGGTCTTCGGTCTCCAGAAACTGCCGCCGCCGGGCGGCCTGCCCTTCAGCCTTGCCCGCCAGAAACGCGATCTCCAGCGCCTCCAGTTCTCGCAGATACACACGGCTCTCCACCGCCGTCTTCCCCACCCGCCAAGGCTCCTTCACCACAAAGTCCTGGTTCAATTCATCCACGATCACCTTCAACTTCTCCGGCTGCCCATCTACATAAAGCTTCAGCCCTCCAGCAAGTTTCGACCCGTCATAGCTGAAGGCAATATGATGCCGGGCGCCTACCGCAAACACTCGTTCGCTCTCCACCCGGATTGCATCATCGAGCCAACGCTGCACCAGGTTGATCTGCACCCGCCCCTGCTTCCAAACCAGCCCCAGGCCCATGGGCTCTTCGCCTGCCACTGTCTTAGCCAGCACCTCTCCGTTTGCCGTATCAAAACGGACCCAGGCCGCCAGGGAAAAACGGTCCGTATAGCCAGGCGTCGCCTTGGCCAATTCCACCAGGTCAAGGCTCGGCTTCCAGTCGAGTTTGCCCTTTGCCTCACCCGCCGCCAGCCGCGCTCGCGCCTCTGAAATCTCCTGATCCAGTTGCGCTAACCGGCCCGCCTGCTCCCGCGTCGGAGCCATCTCAAAGGGCGGCGTATTGCCGTACTTGAAGTAACGGCCCCGCTCGCCAATGTTGTGGAAATACGCATAGAGCTGATAAAACTCCTTCTGCGTAAAGGGGTCGTACTTGTGGTTATGACACCGGGCACAACCCACCGTTGAACCCAGGAACACTGTGGACATCGTCTCCACCCGGTCCGCTGCATACTCTGCCAGATACTCCTCGGCAATGATTCCGCCTTCCCCGTTGCCGCGATGATTCCGTTGAAATCCCGTCGCCAGCCGCTGCTCCAGCGTCGCCCCCGGTAGCAAATCCCCCGCCATCTGCTCCACAATGAATTCATCAAATGGCTTGTTCCGGTTGAACGATTCAATCACCCAATCCCGCCACCGCCACATCATGCGTTCCCCATCCGTCTGGTAGCCATTCGTATCGGCATAGCGTGCCGCATCAAGCCACCGCGAAGCGATGCGCTCTCCAAAACGCGGTGAGGCCAACAGCCGGTCTACGCTCTTCTCGTAACTCTCCTCACGGTCCAGTTCCTCAAGCGTTGGCGCAATCCCCGTCAGGTCCAGACTCACCCGCCGCAGCAGGGTCTCCCTCTTGGCCGCAGCCGCGGGCTTCAACCCTTCCCGCGCCAACCGCGCCTTGACAAACCCATCGATGCTCCCACCCGGTTGCCGCTTCGGAGGCAGGTACGCCCAATGCTTTTCCCACGGGCTCCCCGCCGCCACCCATTCCCGCAACGCTGCTGTTTCGTCAATACTCAACGTATTGCCCGTATGCAACGGTGGCATGCGCCGAGCCTTATTCACCGTACTGATTCTTTCGAGAATCTTCTCGCCCGCCGCTCGCGCAGGCTCTTCCTGATCGAGGCGCAGCCGAATTCCCTTAGCCGCCGCATCGGTTCCATGACAACTCCAGCACTTGTCGGACAGCACCGGCCTGACCCGCTGGTTAAAGTCCAGCGTTTGCGCGGGGGCTCCCACCAGCGGCAGAAGCAAAAGTATCGCTCTGAATCTCACAGCCCCAACTACATCACGCCTTGCGCAGCCGGGCAAGTAGATTTCCATCTCCCCCTACATCGGTCAACCGGAATTCCCGGCCCTGGAAGAAGAAGGTCAGCCGCTTGTGATCCACTCCCAGCAGCCCCAATAGCGCCGCATGCAGATCGTGCATATCGATCTTGTTCTCGGTCGCCATCAGCCCGATTTCATCGGTCGCACCAATGGTCTGGCCGCCCTTGACGCCCCCGCCCGCCATCCAGACGGTAAATCCATACGGGTTATGATCCCGCCCGTTCCGGTTGCCGCCCCCGCCTTCCGCACCGTCGGTGAACGGAGTGCGTCCAAAGTCGCCACCCCACAACACCACGGTCGAATCGAGCAAACCCCGGCTCTTCAGATCTGCCAGCAACCCGGCGATCGGCTTATCCACCTTGCGGGCCATGAACTCATGGTTCTGGTCGCATTCGTTATGTCCATCCCATCCGACTTCCGCGCCCTTCTTCCCGCCCGAATAAAGCTGAATGAAGCGGACCCCTTTTTCCACCAGCCGCCGCGCCATCAGACACTGCGTGCCAAATTCGTTCGTTGTCGGATCATCCAGGCCATAAAGCTTGCGCGTCGCCTCGGTCTCTTTGCCCAGATCTGCGACTTCCGGCACCGACATCTGCATCTTGAAGGCCAGCTCATAAGACGCCATCCGCGCCGCCAGCTCGCTGTCATCCGCACGCGGTGCGCGGTGCGATTCGTTCAGATCATTCAGCAGCGCCAGCATCTCCCGCTGGTCATGGTCACTGATGCTGTCCGGCCGCCGGATATTCAGAATCGGCGGGCCATCCCCCCGCAACAAAGTTCCCTGAAAGGCTGCCGGAAGAAATCCCGCTCCATACGCAGGCGCTCCGGCCTTAATGCCTCCATCCAGCATCACCACATAGGCCGGCAGATTGTCGCTTTCATTGCCCAACCCGTAAACCACCCACGACCCGACGCTCGGCCTGCCCACTCGTCCCCATCCCGTATTCATCCAGGTCTGCCCGGTCACGTGCGTAAACCCGTCATGATGGCAAGACCGGATCACCGCCAGATCATCCGCATGTTTGGCCGTGTGTTGAAACAAATCCGAGATCTCGAGCCCCGATTGCCCGTATCGCGCAAATTTGCGCGGGGAACCCATCAGCGGCGTGCGCTCCATGTTGGAAAACTGAAAGTCCACTTTGCCAAAGCTCTTCGGAATCGGCTGGCCGTGCAGCTTGTTCAGCGTGGGCTTGGGGTCAAAGGTGTCGATATGGCTCGGGCCGCCATGCATGAACAAAAAGATCACGCTCTTGCCCTTGGCCGGAAAATGCTGCTGCTTGGCAGCAAAGGGATTGCTGGTCGTCGCCCCCATCAACGTAGAGGCAGCCAGCGCGCCAAAGCCGAGGGCACTCTTTTCCAGAAAGTGCCGGCGGGAGGCAGTCGCGAGGGTCTTGGGACAAAAATTGCTCATGGGGCTCGTCTCTCAATCGATATAAAGGAATTCGTTGGTATTGAGCAGCACCAGCGCCAGCCGGTCGAGGCTCTGGATCTGCGCGGCCTTTGCCTTCTCCGCAGCCGTGGCCGCGCGCCCGTATAGGCGTTGGAAGAGAAAATCCACGGGTGCAGGCTTGGCTTGGGCAAGTGCTGCCAGATGCCGCGCCTGGCCCACCATAAAGTCACTATTCATCATGGTCAGCGCCTGCGGAGCGACCGTTGTGTTGTCTCGACGGCCGCAACTCTGGCTTGTATCCGGCGCATCAAAGGTCGTGAACATCGGCAGCGGGAAAGTGCGCTTCACATAGAGATAGACGCTGCGGCGGTTATGCTCCAGCGGATCCATCGCCTCCGGCCACTGGTTGCGCGCCCACATGCCCGTATACTCTTCCGGACTCAGCTTCGGCACCACCGGTTTGCCGCCCATCTTCAGGTTCAATTGATTGCTCGCCGCCAGCACAGCATCACGCAGCGTCTCGGCATTCAGCCTTTGCCGGTTAAAGCGCCAGAGGTAGCGGTTATTGGCGTCCACCTTCGCATTGGCTTCGTTCGGCGCACTCGACAACTGATAAGTCTCAGACGTCAGAATCAGCCGGTGCAGCTTCTTCGGGCTCCACCCATTTGCCATGAACTCCGCCGTCAGCCACTCCAGCATTTCCGGATGTGTCGGCTCTTCCCCCTGCCGCCCGAAGTCATTTGGCGTGGCCACAATGCCCCGGCCAAAATGCCAGTGCCAAAGTCGGTTCACAAACACGCGCGCCGTCAGCGGATGCTCGTCTTTCGTCAGCCAGGTCGCCAACGCCTTGCGCCGGGCAAGCTTCTTCTCCGGATCGGTATCGATCTTGTTCCCGGGTGCCAGCGCAGCCGGAAAGGCCGGGTCCACTGCGTCGCCCGTCGGACGCCAGTCCCCGCGGTGCGTCATATGAATGGCCGGCGTCACCGCCGCATGTCCCAACACCGTTGCCGTTTGCGCCACCGGATTCGCCTTGAGCGTCGCCCGGCCCAATTCCACAATCAGCCGCTCGCGTTCCTTGCTCTCTTCCGCCGTCAGCGGAATGTCCGCTTCCTTGCCTTCTGCATTCTCCTGGAGCCCCGCCTGCGTCAAGGCCGCTTCCAGTTGCCCGGCTAGTGTGCGCTGAGCTACTGTACGCTCGAGCACCGGCGTATCATAAGCCGCCAATACCTCGGCCGGGAATCGAACTCTGACTTTGTCCACCACCCGCTGCCGCGCATCCTTGTCAATGCGCTGAATCGCGCCCTTGAACTCCTCCGCCTTCAGCCAGTTCGGATAGCCCGACTTGAAGCCGAAAGTGCTGAACTGCGGCACCACCGGAATCTCTTTCTCTTCACTGCCCGCAAACACCGCCATCATCGCGTGGTAATCCCGCTGCGTCACCGGGTCAAACTTGTGGTTGTGGCACCGCGCACATCCCATCGTCAAACCCAGGAAAGCTTCGCTCGTCGTGTCCACCGCATCCGTCAGCCACTCATAACGAATCTGGCCGCCGAACAATGCCGCCTCGTGATACACCGGGCCAATCGTATAGAGCCCCGTCGCGATCCGCGCGTTCAACTTTTCAATCTTTTCGGGCGCCAGCTTGAAGCCGCCATTGAGTTCCAGATCCCCCGGAAACAATTCATCGCCCGCAATCTGCTCCTGCACAAAACGGTTGTAAGGCTTGTCCTGATTGAAGCTCTGGATTACATAATCCCGATAGCGCCACGCATTCGGAAAGTAGATGTCCGTCTCAAAGCCCCCCGTATCGGCATAGCGCACCACATCCAGCCAATGCCGTCCGTATCGTTCCCCATAGCGCGGCGACGCCAATAGCCGGTCCACTTGCTTGTCCCACGCATCTGCCGACTTGTCCGCTTCAAATGCCGCAAACTCTTCCGGCGTCGGCGGCAACCCCGTCAAATCAAAACTAAGCCGCCGTAGCAATTCCCGCTTCGACGCCTTCGCTACCGCCTTAACCCCTTGCTCTTTGTACTTGGCCT
>CAZECF010000019.1:0-66004 GCA_964510335.1 uncultured Bryobacter sp.
GCTGGCAATCCGCCGCCCGCTACGTCCGCACTCACTCCAACGCCGCCAACAAAGCTCTGACCACCTTCCGCGAATTCCAGCTCGATCGCTACCAGGCCGCCCTCGTCCAGGCCTCCATCGTCAACGAACTCAAGTCTGACGCAACAGTCCCCGTCTCGGCCCCCATCGCAAAACTCCTCGACCCCAAAGAGGCCACCCACTCCTCCTCCCGTCTCGGCATGATCGTCTGCCACACCGAACGCGTCCGCAACTCTGCCCAGCTACAGAACGAAGCCAATTAACCATGCTCGAAAAAATCTACAAACTCCAACCCAACCGCACTCTCCAACTCCGCGGTTTCGATGCCTTCGGTGCCGCCGCCGCGCTCCACTCGGCCACCCCCGACTCCTTCAAAGTCAGCGGTGTCTTCCGCGACGCCGCCGACTTTGCCGTCCTCATCCTCTACGATGCCGACAACTTCTACGAGCACCCCAGCCTCAAGTACCTCCCGGACTTCGACTTCTCCTCGCTCACCCTCGACTTCGATGTCCACTACGAGAATCTGCGCCCGCTCGATTCCCCTCGCTTCGCCACCATCGACTGGCCCTATCTCGACGTCATCCGCGAAGACAACTCGACCGAACGCATCCGCCTGAGCGATCACGCCACGCTACTGTCCGGCGCTCACACCAAGGCCACCGCCGCCTTCACCATCGCCGATAACCAGCTCAAGCAATACGACAAGCTCACCATCTGGTATCTCAACTTCGCCTTTGAATACACCGTTGCCGATGCCGTCGAATGCTCCTACGCCTACGAATCCTTAGGCCCCGGCACCCTCCACCGCCTCACCGTCAATGGGGTTGATTACACCTACACGGAGCAAGCCGGCGACACGCTCTACACCGTCAACGCCCGCATTGCCGAAGCCGTCGATGCCTCCGCCGTCCTCTACGCCGCCACCGGCCCCGCCTTCCAGGTCAACTTCCGCGTCAAGCAGGATAACAACCTGGCCCTCGCCATCTCCAGCTCTGCCTCTGCCACCACCTTCACCCTCCGCGCCATCGGCCCCCAAACCGTTGCCGCGGCCCTCGCCGCCCAGATCAACTCTGTCGACTGGGCCACTCTCGCAATCACGCTCCCCCTCACCGCCAGCGCCACGGCCGGCATCCTCAACATTGAAAGCCAGAAGCCCGGCATCGACGGCAATGCCATCACGCTCTACTCCAACGCTTCCTCCTCTCGCCTCATGGCCAGCACCGACACGGAATTCGCCACCGGCCAATACTTCGCGCCCCTCACCGGCGGCTCCTCCGATTGCACCTGGCACATCTCTCTCAACTTCGCTACCCTCGGCGTCCCTGCCATCCGTCAGATGTGGTTCACCTACGCGCCGCCCATCCCGGACGGCGCACCGCTCGACACCACCGAATGGCAGGCCACCTACACCAACTGGTCTCTCACCGGCCCTGCCGCCCAGCGCGAACTCAAAGTCGCCGGCCCCGATTCCGTCCGCGTCGAAGAGGATTCCCCCTGGTGCAAATACTCCGGTATCTGGCACCACCAGACTGGCTTTTACTCCGGCGCATTCGCGCAACGCAGCGCCGACCCCAACGCCACCCTCGACATCTTCTACGCCTGCAGCGCCCCCCACGATCTCTACCTCGGCACAACGCTGTTTGCCGACCGCGCCGAAGTCGCCGTCCGTCTCGACAACGACACCGAAACTCTCCACAACTTCGCTGTCTCTGCCGAAGCTCCCATCTACACGCGCCGCCTCCTGCGCGCCAACGTCCCGGCCGGCCGCCACGACGTCCGCATCCGCATGAACAATGCCCAGAACTTCGACTTCGATTTCCTCGAAGCTGCCGTCCTGTCTGACATCCCCGCTCCCCTGCCCGCTCGCACCAACGTGTCCCCGGCTTTCGACTACTCCACCGACCACACCTTCAAACTTCCCCCGGCCCGCACGCACTGGATCCTCGACCAGCTCGGCTTTGCCGGTCCCATGAACGAATACATAGGCGTCTTCTGGTGGAACCAGCGCCACCGCGTCGACGCCACCATCCCCACCGCCACCATCACCTTCAACGGCAGCTTCGCCGTGGGCGACCAGATCATCCTCGACATCGGCGGCAGCCCCATCGGCAAGACTGTTTTCGCTGGCGAATCCAGCGCCCTGCTCGCCCACCACCTGGCCTTCTTCATCAATGAAAACCTGGTTGGCGTCTACGCGACGGTCGATGGCTCCACCCTCACGCTCACCAACCGCTCCCCCATGCCGGCCTATGCCTTCCCGCTCTCCTCCAGCGTCGAATCCACCTCCGGCAGCCTCACCATCACGGGCTCACTTGATAATGGCAACCCCGGCCGCTGGGATATCGACCTCACCCAAACTCCCCCTCTCAACCGTGCCGCCCGCGACTGGCATGCCGACTTCTGCGCCCAAGCCGCCGCCCGCTCCCGCGACCTCGTCATCGCCTGCTCCATGGAACTCGTCAATCCGCCCGCTGGCTTTGCCTCCCTCTTCCCCGACGGTGCCGAAGTGATCACCAGCGTCGGCTTCGCCAACCTCAGTTCCACCCATTGCACTTTCAACACCCCCATGCGCGAATACCAGAAGCGGGTCTATCTCGAAATCGCCAACATCCAGGCTGCCGCCGGCCTCACTCCCAATCTCCAGTTCGGCGAATTCCTCTGGTGGTTCTTCACCAACTACAACGCCACTAGCAACCCCAACGGCGGCATGGCCTTCTACGACAGCGAAACTGCAGCGCTCGCCCTCACTACCCTCGGCCGCCCCCTGCACCGCTTCCTCGGCCCCAATGATTCCCCCGCCGTCAATGGCGAAGCCGACGCAGTCCTGTTGCGCAACATCCTGCGTGACTACATCGCCGCCCTGCGTACCCATGTTCTCGCCTCACACCCCACCGCAAAGTTTGAACTCCTCTACCCTTACGACGTCAACCACCCCACTCCCGTCGGCGTCTTCCAGCTCGGCGGCGCACTCAATTGCTTCATCAATTTTCCTGTCGAATACCGCTCCAAAGCCGGTAGCGGCCTCGACACCCTCAAGATGGAAGCCCTCGATTTCGGGGCCTGGACGCGCTCGCTTGACCTCAGCCGCACCGCCATTGAATTCCCTATCAACCTCGGTTGGCCCAAGGATTCCCTCCGCTATCTCGTCCCCGTCTTCCGCGGCGGTGCAGCTTGGGAAAAGGAGTACCTGGAAGCCAAAGGCCTCGGCATCCCTGTGATCAACTTCTGGGCCTTTGACCACTTCAATCTCTACAACCTCAATTGCCGCGAGCCCATCGCCCTCGCCTACGTCCAGCGCAACAGCTAACCCAGATGCCGCGCCACGTGCGAAATGATGTGATAGCCCACCACAAACTTGAATGGCGATTCGCCCATCGTGTAGTGGCCGCACGGCAGTACCACCAGCTTGTGCGGCGCGCCACTCTGCTTCACGCAAGACAGGATCTCTTTGCTGTACTGCGGCAAAAAGGTCGTGTCATAAGTCGTATAGATAAACAGGTTCTTCTTCGCCTGGTGCTGTGCGAATTGTTCCATATAAAAGCGCGGACTCATTGAATCCCAAACCTGCTGCAACTGCTCCAGCGTCAGATTCTGTTCGAGACTCGCCTTGATATGCCGCGTCGATAATCCCGTCCACACCACATCGCCAAAGCGCGCTGAACAGTGGTTGAACACATTCACCTTCAGCCGCGTATCGTAAGCACTCGCCAGAAACGCATACGCTGATCCCAGGCTCGTTCCCACGATGCCGATATTCTCGTAACCCTGTTGCTCCAGCCAGTCCACGCAGGCCCGGATGTCATGCACCGCCTGCCGCGTTGCATGCAACGTCCGCCCGATATTGGAACTCACCGCATAATCGGCCCGCGTCAGGGGCGGCGGCATCCGCCGGTCATGATACGGCAGACTCAGCCGCAGCGACGGAATCCCCAACTTCTGAAAGCCCTGGCAAAGCGCCACATGCTGTTGCGCGTGCGAATTCCAGTGCGGCAACACCAGCACCGCCCGCTTCCGCCGGTTCTCTTTGCCCTCCGGCATCGGAAACCAGCGCGCCTCCACCAGGTTATTTTCCGGAAACGGCGTCTCCAGCGGCGAGGTGAACCGCAACCATTCCCCGTCCAGCGTAAAGTCCTTTGGCGTCCGGTGCTGATAGTATTCCGCCCCGTGCGCAATCGTCTTCAAATTCACTTCCGCGATCCAGCTTGCCGGGTCGTTTCCGTCATAGGGCCGCAGCCCCGGCAGCTCCAGATCCTTCAGCCATTCCACGCCCCATTCAAACGGGCGCACCACGCGGTCCGTCGACCGCGTTGCCAAATCTGTCTCCCAGCGGTCGAGCCAGCGCTCGTATCGGCGGCGCAACATAAATCTAGGCGGCCTTCTCCTTCGTGCCAGCCAGCGGCACGTTATCCTTCACGTGATCCATCGTCACCATCTCGGAAATTGCCGCTGTCAGATTCGGGTTCCGCAGGTTCCAGATATACGCCTTCTGCATCGGCTTCAGGTCTCCCGGCACTGCCGCATTTAACTTCGACATATGCTCTTCCGGCGTCTGCCGCGGCGCCCGGAAGTTAAACGGCCGCGCGGACTTCATGGAGATCACGCCCAATCCCGCCTTCTTCGCTTGCGCCATCGCCCCGTCCACAAACGGCGAGTTCACCATGTTGTAGGCCACCATCGCCGCTGAATAAACTTTCGCCTTCACTGCCGCTTCCAGCACTCCGCCCGGATCAGTATGCGAACTCAAACCCAGATGCCTCACCTTGCCCGCCTTCTTCAGCGTCTCAAAAGCCTCGAAAATTTCGGGATGATGCAGCACTTCATACGGCGTATTCGCCCCGTGCGGGCACATCAACAAATCCAGATAATCCGTGCCCAGCTTGGTCAGTGTCTGCTCCACGCTGTCGATCACGATCTGCCGGTAATTCTTGCCCCGATCAATCCGGTTGCCATATTTCTCGGCCATCACGTTGGCCAGCGCCGACCCGTCCAGCTCGCCCCGCTGCCCGTTGAAGTAGTTCAGGAAATACTCGGGCGCGTCTGCCTTCCGGCGCGCAATCTCTTCCAGCGCCAGCCCGCGCAACCGCTTCTGCTCCGTCTCATCGAGCGAGGCGAAAATGTCCTGATACAGCTTGTTCCGGTTCAAATCCCAGATCGAAACCTTTGAATTCACAAACACCGTATCGCGCTTGCGCTTCTTCAGCACTTCCGCATAGCCAAGCTCGCTCTGCCCGCCACCATAAGCCGGCGCGGTATCGAGATAATTCAACCCCATATCGATCGCCGCCAGCACATGGTCATGATTGGTCGGTGAAATCGTATTGCCGCCCATCACCATTTCGCTCACCATGTAACCGGTGCGCCCCAACTGCCGGTATGCCATACCCGACTGACGATTCCGCCATTCTCCCTTGGTTTGCGCGGAAGCCGGTGCAGCTTTCAGCGCCAGTGCGGTAGCAAAAAATTCGCGGCGTCTCATAGCCGTTAGTTTAACTGTTCAGAGACGGTTTCCCATTCGAGCATCAATGCCTCGATCTTTTCCCGCTCCGCCGCCGCCTCGCTTGCCAGCCGCTGGCTCTCCTCCGCGCTCGTGTAACTGGCAAGCTGCGTCTCATATTCCGCCACGGCTGCTTCCCGCCGCGCAATCTCGGCTTCCACTTCCCCCAACCGCTTTTCAAGCTGCTGCAGCTTCATCGGGTTCAGCCGCCTGGCCGTCACCGGCGCGACCTCCGCCGCTGCCTTCACCGCCTTCACCGTCTCAGCCGCCACCTCTACCGGCGCAATCTGCCGCGCCTTGGCCCGCAGAAACTCCTCGTAGTTTCCAGGGTAAGCCGTCACTTTCCCACCCGCCACTTCAAAGACCTTCTTCGCCAGCTCATCAATAAAGTAGCGGTCGTGGCTCACAAACACCACCGTCCCCTCATATCCCTTCAGCGCTTCGAGCAACACTTCCTTGGCCCGCATGTCCAAATGGTTCGTCGGCTCGTCCAGCAGTACAAAGTTTGACGGCTGCGTCAGCAACTTGCAAAGCGCATAGCGGTTCCGCTCCCCGCCGCTCAATACTCCAATCTTCTTGAACACATCGTCTTCGCGAAACAGAAAGCACCCCAGCAAGCCCCGCAACTCCGTCGCCGTCGCCCGCGGTGCCGCCGCGCACAGATCATCCAGAATTTCCGCCTCCGGGTCCAGCGCCTTGTACTGATCCTGCGCGAAGTAATCAAACTCCACGTTGTGCCCCAGCTTGTACTCGCCCGCCGTCAGCCCTTCGAGCCCCGTCAGCAACTTGATCAGCGTCGACTTCCCCGCCCCGTTATGCCCCACCAGTGCGATCCGGTCTCCCCGCTCAATCGTCAGGTTGACACTGTCAAAAACCTTTTTCTCGCCGTAGCTCTTCGCCACTTCCTTGAACTCGGCCACAACCCGCCCGCTCGGCTTTGGCGACGGAAACTTGAAGTGGATGATCGGCTCCTCTTCCGGAATCTCGATCATCTCCATCTTCTCGAGTTCCTTCAGCCGGCTCTGCGCCTGCTTCGCCTTGGTCGCCTTGGCCCGGAAGCGGTCGACAAACGATTCAATCTGCGCCACCCGGTCCTGCTGGTTGCGCTGCGCCGCCCGCAGTTGCTCCATCCTTTCGTCCTTCTGCCGCTGGTAATGCGTGAAGTTCCCCGTAAAGATCGTCACCCGCTTGTTCCACACTTCCACCACCTTCGATACCGTCACGTCCAGAAAGTAGCGGTCATGCGAGATCAGAATGAACGCGTTCGGATAATCGTGCAGATAGTCTTCGAGCCAGTTGCGCGCCTCCAGATCCAGATGGTTCGTCGGCTCGTCCAGCAGCAGCGCTTCCGGCTTCTCAAGCAGCAGCTTGGCCAGCGCAATCCGCATCTGCCAACCGCCGGAAAACTCCTCGCACGGCTTCTGCCACTCATCCTTGTCAAAGCCCAGCCCGGTGAGAATCGTCCCCACCTGCATGTCGATCGTGTAGCCTTCCTTGGCCCGGAACTCGGCGTCCAGCCGCGAGAACTTCTCCGTCGCCGCCGCGTAGGCAGCGCCCTCCGGGTCCAGATCCGACATCGACGACAGCGTCGCCTCCATCTCCCGCTCCACCTGCCGCAGCGGCTCAAACACGCTCGCGCATTCGGCAAACACACTGCGCCCCGCCATCCGCAATCCGTCCTGCGGCAGATAGCCCAGCCGCATATTCTTCATGCGGGAAATTTCGCCCCCATCCAGCTGGTCCAGTCCCGCGATGATCTTCATCAGCGTAGACTTGCCCGTGCCGTTCGCCCCCACCAGCCCCACACGGTCCTTCGGGCCAATCAACCAGTTCACATCATCAAAAAGCACCTTCGGCCCAAAGCGCTTCTCCGCCTTTATAAGTTGAATCATTCCTGCCTGACGATCACCTGTCCGCCGCGCTCGGCGGTCAACTTGTCACGCTCCACCGCCACCTTGCCATTCACCACCACGTATTCAAATCCCGTGCTGTATTGATGCGGATTCTCAAAGTTCGCGTTGTCCCGCACCGCCTCCGGATCAAAAATCACCAGGTCCGCCGCAAAGCCTTCCCGCACCAGCCCCCGGTCCTTGAACTGAAAGATCTGGGCCGGTAGAGAAGTCATCTTGCGCACCGCATCTTCGAGCGTCAACACCTTCCGCAGCCGCACATATTCGTTCAACACCCGCGCATTCGTGCCGTAGTTGCGCGGATGCGGTCGCCCCGCACCAAACTGCACCACCCCGCCATCGCTCGCCACCGCCGTGTTGCGATACCGCATGATGCTGGCTACATCTTCTTCACTCATCGCCTTCGTCACCACGCTCACCCCGCCCTTCTCCATCAGGTCGAGCACCGTTTCCACATCCGCCTCGTGCGATTCCCCCCGCTGGTTCATCTTCGAGATCTCGCGCAGGTTTTTGCCTTCATACTTCGGCTCAAAGCGGCAGCTCGCCACGCTCGTGTACTCAAAATCGTCATAGCCCCGCCGCTTGTTGAAGGCCAGCGTTTCCTCGAAAATCTTCTTCCGCGTTGCCGGGTCCTTCAGCCGCGACACCAGCTTCTCCTGCCCGCCCTCGAGCGCCCAGTTCGGCAGTGTTGTGCCCAGCCCGGTCGAGTACGCAATGTAGGGATACTGATCCACCGTGATCTCAACACCACGCGCCCGGTAGTCTTCAAGCAGATCAATCATCTTCTGCGTATTGCCCCAGTAAGCCTTCGTATCCTGCTTCAGATGTGAGATCTGTACTCTCACATTTGCCAACCGCCCCACCTCGGCGGCTTCCCGCATCGCCTCCAGCACTCCTTCCCCTTCGTCCCGCATATGCGTCGTGTAGATGCCGTTATATTTTGCTGACACCTTTGCCAGCTCCACCAGCTCTTCGGTCGGCGAAAACATGCCCGGCACATATTCCAGGCCCGTCGAGAACCCCACTGCTCCCGCTTGCATCGCTTTATCCACCATCGCCTTCATCCGCTCGATTTCCTGTGGTGTTGCCTTGCGGTCTTCGCTCCCCATCACCTCGCGCCGGATGGAGTTATGACCCACCAGCGTCGCTACATTGAGGCCAATCCGCAACTCGATAAGCCGCGCAAAGAACTCCTTCAAGTCCAGCTCTGAGCCCCCACAGTTCCCCGTCACGACCGTGGTCACGCCATCCCGCAAAAAATTTTCGGCCTGTGGCAAGCGCACAATGCCGGCCTCGGAATGCGTATGAACGTCAATAAAACCGGGGCTTACGACCTTGCCCCCCGCATCGATCACCCGCTCCGCCGTCTTGCCCGCCAGTGCGCCAATGCGCACGATCCTGCCCGCTCGTATGCCAAGATCTGCCCTGTACCAGGGATTGCCGCTGCCGTCGATAACCTTTGCGTTGCGCACCAGTAAATCAAAATCGGCCGCACTGCCAACCAGCGCCAAACAGCCCAGCAAGAGAAAGCGGATCATGTCGTGTCAGTTTACGAAAAAGTCAAAGCTGCGTGCGAGGAAGTCGCGCATTTCGTGCCGCGGCACAACGGCATCGAGGAAACCATGCGTCAGCAGGAATTCACTGCGCTGAAAACCTTCCGGCAACTTTTGCCGGATCGTCTGCTCAATCACGCGCGGCCCCGCGAATCCAATCAGTGCTCCCGGCTCGGCGATATTCAAATCTCCCAACATCGCAAAAGACGCCGTCACCCCGCCTGTCGTCGGATCCGTCAACACGCTGATGTAGGGAATCTTCTTTTCGTCCAGCCGCATCAGGGCCGAAGAAATCTTGGCCATCTGCATCAGGCTCACCGCACCTTCCTGCATGCGCGCCCCCCCGGTTGCACTCACCACCACCAGCGGCTGCCGGCCTTCCATCGATCGCTCCACGGCCCGCGTAATCACTTCTCCCACCACTGCGCCCATGCTGCCGCCAATAAACTTCAGCTCCATCGAGCACACATTCACCGTGTGTTCGCCAATCTTGCCCTGTGCGCTCAGGATCGCGTCCTGCATCCCCAACGCCTCCTGCATCCCGGCCAGCCGGGCGCGGTAAGGCTTCGAGTCAGAGAATCCCATCGGGTCCGTAGAAGTCAGGTCCGCATCAAACTCCTGCCACTCTCCGGCAAAAAGAAGGTCCAGACGTTCTTTCGCATCAATGCGGAAGTGGTAGCCACACTTCGGGCATACTCGGCGGTTATCTTCCAGGTCTTGCCGGAAGATGATCTGCTTGCAGCCGTCGCACTTGACCCAAAGGCCTTCGGTCTTGACCGTGCGGTCCGCATCGCTGGGTGTATCGACCCCAGGCTTGTCTCGCTTGAACCAGGACATGAACCTACTAGTCTAGCGAGGATAGGGATGTCCGCGCAGTGTCGCAAAGGCTCGATAGATTTGCTCAGCCAACATCGCCCGGGCCAATTCATGCGGAAATGTCATCGGCGACAAGGCCAGCAGCACATCGGCCCGCGGCTTCCACTCCGGCGGCAAGCCGTCATGGCCGCCAATCAAAAACACCAGGTCTCGCCCCAATTGCTCATTGCCGGCCACAAACTCGATGAACTTTTCCGAATTCCACGCCTTGCCCGCCGGGTCCAGAAAGATCTTCTGTGCCGCCGCGTGCCGGCCAAACAGGTCGTATCGCCCCGGGTGAATCTCCCGCATCTCCACCGTTGCCCAGCGGCCCGTTCGCTTCAAAAACTCCGCCGCAATGGCGTTGGCGTGCTCATCGCGCGCCTTTCCGATAAAGAGCAGGTCTACTCGCATTCTCGTTACTATAAGTATTCGCCTACAATGTCCACCGAATTAAGCATCCGTTTGCAGGATGGCAGCGTTCGCGCTGTCCCCCTTCTCGACAAGGCCATTGGCCTCGGCAGGGCAACCACCAATGAACTCTGCTACCCCGAAGATTTTGGCCTTTCCCGCCAGCACCTCATCTTCGAGAAGAATGGCGAAGCCTGGTTCATTCGCGACCTTGGCAGCAAAAACGGTACCGTCGTCAACGGCTTCCGCATTGTCAGCCCCACTCCCCTGTCCGATGGCGATATCGTCCTCGCCGGCCACCTCCAGATCAACTTCGGTGCCAAAGAAGACAATGACACCCTCAGCCAGACCGTCGTCTTTGTCGAAAAGGCCGACGTAGAATCCGCCCCCAGCAACACGGTTGTTTCCAGCCTGCAGGACTTCAACCCCGCACAGTCGATGACCAACGACCGCCACGCCGCCGCCCTCGTCCGGGCCGGCCGTGAGTTGGCCGGTCACCGCCCGCTCAATGAACTTTTCCAGCTCATCCTCGATCTCAGTGTTGAGGCCGTCGGTGGCTCTCGCGCGGTTCTGATGACGATCGAGGGCGACGAACTCGTCACCCAGGCCAACCGCGGCGACGGCTTTCGCATCTCCAAAACCATTCGCGATCAGGTCATTCGCGACAAAAACTCGCTGCTCGTTCTCGACACATCCATGGATGAAGTCTTCAAGTTGCAAGCCAGCATCGTCATGCAACGGGTCCGCTCCTTCATGGCCGTCCCTTTGCAAACCAACGAGAAGGTGATCGGCCTGCTCTACACCGACATGCCGGACATCACCCGGGAGTTCTCCAAAGAAGACCTGAGCCTGCTGACGGTAATGGCCAACGTGGCCGCCATCCGCATCGAACACGCCCGCCTCAATGAAGTCGAACACTCCGAGCGCGTGATGGCCAAAGAGCTCTCCCAGGCCGGTGAAATCCAGCGCCGCCTGCTCCCAGCCGCCGCGCCCAAGGTCGCCGGAATGGACCTCGCCGGCTACAACGTCCCCTGCCGCACCGTCGGTGGTGACTATTACGATTTCTTCCATCTCCCGGAGGGCAAGGTAGCCCTCGTCGTCGGCGATGTGGCCGGCAAAGGCATGCCCGCCGCGATGCTCATGTCGAGCCTCCAGGCCCGCCTCCAGATTCTTGTCGAAACGGACGACAGCCCCTCGCGCATCGTCACCCGCCTCAACAAAAGCATCACCGGCAATTGCCCCGATAACCGCTTCATCACTTTCTTTCTCGCCATCGTAGACATCGCCACCGGCGAGATCCGCTACTGCAACGCCGGCCACAATCCTCCCCTGCTCGTTCGCGCCTCCGGCCTCACCGAGCAGCTCGAAGGCGGCGGCATGATTCTCGGGATTCTTCCCATCGCCCAATACACCGAGCACAACACGTTCATCCAGTCCGGCGACACCCTCGTTTTGTTTAGCGATGGGGTCAGCGAAGCCATGCCGGTTGGCAGCGATGAAGAGTTTGGCGAGATGCGGATTTCCATGTCTGTGCTCAACCGCACCAGCCAGTCCGCCAACGCCCTGATCGAGGGCATCATCGAGGATTTGCAAATCTGGACCGCCGGTGCTCCTTATGCTGATGACGTCACTCTACTGGTAGCCAAAAGGTTGTAAAATCTCCCCAACGGGGATGAACAAGAATTACTCACACGGGGTGAGCGTATTCTTTCCGGCCTACAACGATGCTCCATCGCTGCCTGGCCTTATTGAGAAGACGTTTGCTGTATTAGAAGAGCATGTCGCCGACTTCGAGGTGATCGTAGTCAATGACGGCAGCCAGGACAACACCGGCGAGGTGTTGGACCAGTTGGCCCGGCAATACGGGCCCAGAATGCGGGTGATCACCCACCCGGTCAATCGCGGCTATGGGGGAGCGCTCCGCACCGGCTTCGCCTCTGCCACCAAAGAATTTGTCTTCTATACCGACGGCGATGGCCAGTACGACGTCGGCGAATTGCCCAAGCTCCTCAAACTCATGCGGCCCGGTGTCAGCTTCGTCAATGGCTACAAGCTCGAACGCAATGACCCCTGGCACCGCATCTGGATCGGCAAGGCCTACAACCAATTCGCGCGGCTTCTCTTTCAAGTCCGCCTCCGCGACATCGATTGTGACTTCCGCCTGATCCGTCGCAGTCTGATCGAGGAGATCGAGCTCCAATCCACCTCCGGCACCATCTGTGTCGAGTTGGTTCGCAAACTCGAACTCTGCGGCATGGAAGTAGAAGAAGTCGGCGTCCACCACTACCCTCGGCTCCACGGACGCAGCCAGTTCTTCCGCATCAAGAGCTTATTGAATACTCTTTATCAATTGTTACGCCTCTGGGTTTGGCTGCTGGTGCTGCCGCGCCTGGGCTGGAAGCGCGCTCATGCGCATCCCAACAGTTAGAATCCAGCGGTGCCTTGAATTCAGGGTGCTTGCTTGAACCCGGCTGAATTTCAGAACATCGCCCGCGCCGAAGAGCAGATGTGGTGGTTCGCCGGGATGCGCCAGATCCTGGACGCCTGGATTGGCCGCCTGCCCGATGCCCGCTTCGGCGACGTCCTCGAAGGCGGCTGCGGTACCGGCTTCATGTCGCGCTGGCTTGGCAACCGCTACGGTTGGCGAATGTTCCCCGTCGACCTCGATTTCGCCGGGCTCGACTACGGCCGTCGCGAAGGAATCCCCCGCCTCACCCAGGCCAACATCGCGCAGTTGCCTTTCCGCGACGAGAGCTTCGACGCTCTGGTCAGCCTCGACGTGCTGGTTCACTTTCCCCTGGGCGGTGAGGCAGCCGCCTTGGCCGAGTTCTATCGCATCCTGCGGCCCGGTGGCAAACTCATCCTCCGCGTTTCCGCTCTCGACATCCTCCGCAGCCGCCACTCGATCTTCGCCGAAGAACGCCAGCGCTTCACCCAACCCCGGCTGCTTTCTACCGTGAAGCAAGCAGGCTTTCGCGTGCTCGACTCCAGCTACGCTAACTCTTTGCTGCTTCCCGTCGCGCTCTTCAAGTTCCGTGTCTGGGAACCGCTCACCAACCAGACACCCCAGAGTGGCGTCGAAGTTCCAGCCGCCCCCCTGAACGCAGCCCTGCAGATGCCGCTCGAAGCGGAGGCAGCCTGGCTGCGCCGGGGCGGACGTCTGCCTCTCGGCCAAAGCCTGCTACTGCTCGCCGAAAAGTAGTACTAAGTAAAATCCCCGATAGTCTCTCAGGACACGCGCGCCGATATACGAAGGAGCGCGTAGTTTATGAAAAAGAATGTCATCCCTCTCGTCATCATCGCCATGGTCGTCGCTGTCCTGTCCACCGGGGTCTTCTATGGCCTGGTAGTAAGCCGGATGGATGCGAGCGCCCCGGCGCCCCCGCCACCCGTCCCCACCCGCCAGCAGCCGAAAGAAATTCCAGTCGGGATGCGTGCCATTACGGTCCACATCGCCGACTCCTCTGGTGTCATCAAGCTGCTCGAGCCGGGCGACCGGGTGGACGTTCATTCGGTTGTCCACCAGCAGCGCAACGGTCAGGTGGAGGTCCAAGTCAAGACTCTGCTGGAGAACGCCACGATTTACGGCATCCCCGGCGACGCAAATCCGAATCAGCAAGGCCGCGCCGTCCTCACACTGCTTAGCACCCCGGCGGACGCCGAGAGGCTGAATGCAGCCGACGCCGGTGCCCGGCTCCGCGTGGTCCTCCGCAACCCGAAGGACAATGCAGTCCAACCTCCGCCTGAAGCGCCCAAGCCGGTTGTGAGCAGCAAGTTCGTGCCGAAGGCACCGGCAGCCCCGGTGGAGTTGGAGATGAGCCTGCTGGCAATCGATGCTTCCAAGGCAGGCGACTATGACCTGGACCTTGAGACCTTGAGCGTCACCCGGTCCGAGTTGCCCATGGCCAGCCTGCTCGAAGACAAGACAGTCCGCGTGCTGGCAAAGTCCCGGCTCATCGCGGGCAAGTCCGGCGAGTTCACCTGGAAGGCAAACGAAGAATCTTCACTCCGCGTCCGGGTAGAACCGCTTACCGGCGCACCAGCCGGCTGGACCCGGCTGCGGGTCTCCCCGGAATCGACCCAACGGGCGGCAACCAACGGGATCGAGACTCAGGTGCAAGTGAGCAGGCAGCAAGGCGCGCTCGTGAGCGGCCTGCTGCCGGGAATGCTGGTCTGGATTGCTCCGGTGGAGAAACCCTAACGAGCCATGTCCCCAGCGTTATTACTATCGCTGATCTTTGTAGCGACCTTCGCCTTCGTCGTGGTGGGCCTGTACTTCGCCTCAAGCCTGCTGAAAGTCAGCGTGCCCGAAGGCGAGCCGCTCCTGCTCCGGACGGAGAACGTTTCCAGCATCTCCTTCTGGGCCGATTTACTCGAACGCTTTCAGTTCGTCCCCTGGCTGCGGCAACTGATTGCCGAGGCGGGCCTGACCTGGTCTGTGGGGCGATTCACTTCGATGATGCTGCTGGCCGGGGCTTCTACCGCCGTGGTGCTTACCCGGATTGCCTGGCTGCCAACTATCGCCGTTGTGCTGGGCGGAGTGGTGGCCCTGTCAGCGCCTTATTTCTATGTGCTCAGCAAGCGCAAGAAGCGCTTCCAGCTCTTTGAAGAAAACTTCGCTGACGCCCTGGATTCGTTGGGTCGCGCGATGCGTGCCGGGCATGCGCTGGCCGCTGGCATGGAGATGGTGGCCTTTGAGGCCCCACAGCCGGTGAGCGGGGAGTTCCGCAAGGTGATCGAGGAATGGCGCCTCGGCCAAAGCTGGGACCAGGCGCTGGAGCATTTGACAGAGCGAGTACCGCTCGTGAGTGTCAGCCTCTTTGTGGCCGCAATCCGGCTTCAGAGCCGCAGCGGAGGCAAGCTGCACGAAATCCTGGCCCGCATCTCGGACGGGGTTCGTGAGTCAGCGGCGCTAGAGGGCGAGATCCGGGCCATCAGCGCACACGGCAAGATGACGGGCGCGATCCTATCGATGCTGCCCATCGGCATTGCGCTGATGCTCAACTGGACTTCGCCGGGCTATCTCAACATTCTGGTTGATCATCCGATCGGCAAGTACCTGATCGTGGCGGCCATCACTTTTCTGGGAGCCGCACACGTCGTGATGCGCAAGATTCTGGACATTCGCTTATGAGCATGGAAATTTTGCTATTGGGTGGTTGCTTCCTGTTCGTGCTCCTCGCGGTATTGGGAGGCGGCTACTGGTTCCTGCGGGAACCCGCGCCCAGAGAGTCCCTTGCGGACATACCTGTTTCGGTGGAATTGACGCAAGAGGATGGCACGATCCGGCAGACGCTGGAAAAGATCGGGAGCATCCTGCCGCCGGCGAATGATCTGGAGCACCCCGTCCGGCGGAGGCTCATTGCGGCGGGCTATCGCGAGCCGGATGCGCTGCAGGCCTTTTTCGGGATTAAGGCAGTTGGCGGACTGGCGCTTTGTTTCGGGCTCTTCTACTTGAGCATGCTCGTTGGAGCGGATCTGTCAACTTCACTGGTGGCTGGCGTGTGCGGAGGGGGGATCGGCTATCTGATCCCGGAAAGGCTTCTGACGTTGTTCGAGAACCGGCGCAAACAGCGGCTGCGGGCGGCCTTGCCTCCAGCACTGGACCTGCTCGTACTCGGACTGGAAGCAGGACAGGGGCTCGACGGGGCATTGCTCGAAACCAGCCGGGAGTTGAAGCGGGTCTACCCGGATTTGAGTGAGGAACTGGCGCTTTCGCACCTGGAGGCGCGGGCCGGACAGTCGAGGGCCGATGTGCTCGAAAGGCTGGCCCAGCGGACCGGAGAGCCGGAAGTGCGCAAGCTGACCAACCTGCTGCTCGACGGCGACCGCTTTGGGACCTCGCTGGGTCCGGCACTGCGCAACCACGCGCAGTACACCCGGCTAAGGCGCAAGCAACAGGCACAAGAGAAAGCACGCAAGACGAGCGTGAAGCTGGTCTTCCCGGTGTTTTTCCTGATCTTCCCCTGCGTCCTGCTGGTGACACTGGGCCCCGCGGTGCTGCGGCTCATGCAGGGCATGAAGGAGATGATGGGGAACTGAGGCCCTGGCCTAGCTGACGGGCACGCCGCGGAGCTCGGCGATGATTTCGGCCGCGGCCTGGCGGGCTTCCTTAACGGCACCAACGGGGAAGCTGATGGCCCCCACGCGGGAATGCCCACCGCCGCCGTAACGTTCGCAAATGGTGGCCAGGTTGTGATCTACTTCCGCCACCCAGGGACTCGACCCGACACTGACTTTGGTGCGGAAAGTGGATTCGCTCACCGAGACCACATAGGTGGAATCCGGGAAGAGGTAATAGGGCACAAACTTGTTGTAGCCTTCGAGATCCTCTCCCACCAGATCGAAGGAGATGACTCCGTTCTGCGTGATGGCCCGCTGGCGGATTACATCGATTGAACGAAGGTGGCGGGCATGTAGCGGGGCGAAGATGGCGGCCACTTCGGCTTCCTCAATGATGGCTTCAAGAGGCTTGGTTTGCATCGAGCGGATGATGTGCTGCACCAGACCTGAGCCTTTGCTGGCCTCGATGACCAGAACGAGTTTGGTGGCGGCGGAGGCGAGTTCCACGGCGTCTTTAGCGGTGGGGTATTGCGCGCCATCAATGATGTCGGCCCACTTTACGAGCTCCGCCAGGTCCGGAGCTTCGTATCCGAATTGGTTGCGGGCAATGTCGCAGATGTACTGGGTGCAGGAGCGATAGTGAATGTCGAGAAAGTGCTGCGGGTTACGGGCGGCTTCAAAGTGCTGGTGGTCTTCGGGAGTCAGGAAGGCGCTTTGGTGGTGATCAAACCACCAATTCAGATTCGGGTTGGGAGAGTATTTGAAGTCAACGATAGCGTTGACGTCGCCATCGAACATGGAGTCTTCGAAAAGCTGATCCGCGGTGTGAGCCATGCCCGTGTAGAGATACTCGGCATCCGGATGTCGAGTATCCCGCAGGAAACGGGTAAAGAAGGCTGCGCTGGCGGCACCGTCAAAACAATGGTCGTGGTAGAGGACTCGTACTTTCATGCACTCGATTCCCGAAAGGGAGAGGAAAACTTAACAGTATCCGCCATTCCGGGGGGCTAGCGCAAGTATTTTGCTTGGATACAATCAAGCCATGCGCCGTCGTCAACTCTTGAGCTTGCCCGCTTTACAGTATGGAGCCGAATTGGGAAAGGCAGCGGAGGCGGGTGAAGTTCCGTCCTGGCCAGTCTTTGATTCGAGTGAAGGGGAGGCCCTGGACAAGGTGCTCAAGAGCGCCAGGTGGGGCCGGGGAAACGGCACCGCCGTAGCGGGTTTTGAGCAAGCCTACGCCCGCCTGACGAACGCGCAACATTGCCTGGCGGTGGCGAACGGAACTTCAGCCCTGATTACTGCGCTCGGGGTCTTGGGGATCGGGCCTGGTGATGAGGTCATCGTGCCGCCTTATACATTTATTGCAACCGTGAATGCGGTGTTGCGCTTCCATGCCGTGCCAGTCTTTGCTGATATTGATCCGCTGAGTTTACAGATTGACCCGAAGCAGGTGGAGGCGCAGATTACGCCGCGCACGCGGGCGATCATTCAGGTGCATATGGCGGGCGGAGTGGGCGAGTTGGGGCAGGTGGTGGAGATCGGCAAGCGGCGGGGGATTCCGGTGATTGAAGACGCGGCACAGGCACATCTGGCGGAGTGGCAGGGCAAGCATGTGGGGGCGCACGGCACGCTAGGATGTTTCAGCTTTCAGGCTTCGAAGAATTTGAATTCCGGGGAGGGCGGCGCGCTGGTGACCAATGACCCGAGCATGGCCGAGCGGGCCTTTGCCTTTCACAACAACTCGCGGGGCAAGTCGCAGCCGGGTACCGAGTTTCACTATGAAATGTCGGGGGCGAACCTGCGGCTGACCGAATTTCAGGGAGCGCTGTTGACGGCGCAGATGGCGCGCATTGAAGTGCAGGCAAAGAAGCGGTCGGCGAATGCGCAGCGGATTGACGCGCTGCTCGCGAAGGTGGAAGGACTGACGCCGTGTACGGTTGCCAGCGGCTGTACGCGCAATGCCTATCACCTCTACATGTTCCGCTACGATGCGAAACAATTTGGTGGGCGGTCACGCGCGGATTTCTTGAAGCATCTGGGGCAGCACCGGGTTCCGGCATCGAGCGGATACGCTCCTTTGCAGGACGAGCCATTTCTCAAGAACAGCTTCGAGTCGCGGGGCTGGCAGTTTGCCTATGGCAAGAACTTCTTTGAGAAGTGGCGCAAGAAGAATGACTGCCCGGTGAACCGGAAGTCGTGCGGGGAAGCGGTGTGGTTTACCCAGAATTTTCTGCTGGGAGGACCAGCCTTGTTGGGGCGGCTGGAGAAGGCGATCGAAACGTTCCGCGGCTAGATTCATGAGCCGGACCTTAACGGAAGTACTGGCGAGACGGCTGGATGAAGATGCGGCATTGATTGAAGAGATGCTCCTGCTGGTGCCGGCGGGCAAGCAGGGCTGGAGCCCGGACTGGCCGCTGGCATTCACGGTGGAACGCCTGGCGGCGCATCTGGTGGAAAGCTGGGGTGGGGTTTGTGGATGTTTCCAGCGGTTACATCCTCAGCAAATGGAGCATTTGTCTGCGCTAAAAGAGCAGATCGTAGAGGCCGGAGACGCCAATCTGGTCACCTCGCGCGGATTGCTGGGAGAATGCCGGGAGAAGGTGAAAGAAGGGTTTCTGCTGACTTCAGATGAAGATCTGGGGCGGCGGGTGCCAACGCATTTCAATCCCGGCGGGGAGCCGTTTCTGGAAATTCTGTTGACCAATCTGAAGCATGTGAACCATCATGCGCACCAGTTATTTGTGTACTTGAAACTGATGGGGGTGGCAGTGGAGACGCGGCACCTGTACCGTTTCCGGGAGACTAAGGGCTGAACCGGACATAGAGGCGTTTGTTGATCTTGCCTTTGTTTTCGGTCTTGAAGATCACGAGGCGCCCGATATCGCGAGTGTTGCGGGCGTGGGTGCCGCCGCAGGCTTGCTCGTCGAAGCCACGGATGGCAACAACTCGGACGCGACCATTGATGATGGGTGGTTTGGCTTCCAGCGTGCGGATGAGATCCGGGCGGAGGGAGAACTCAACCTCTGAAAGGAAGAAGGCTTCAACGGGGTGATCTTCGCTGAGCACGGCGTTGACTTTGGCCTCGAGGTCAGCCACCAACCCGGGAGTGAGCTGGTTGAACTTGAAGTCAATGCGGGAATAATCGAGGCCGATCTGGGCGCCGGTGATCCAGGCAGCAAAATCGCGCAGGGCAATGGTGTTGACGACATGGAGCGCGGTGTGGTGGCGGGAATAGATCTGGCGGCGTTCAGCGTCGACTTGCAGGCTTACGACGGTGCCTGGAGGAAGATCCGGGGCGGGGCCGGAGAGCCAGTGCCAGAAGGTTTGCTCCGATGTGGTTTCAATGCCCAGCACCTGGAAAGACTGACCACCGGGAAAGGTCAGGGTACCGGCGTCGGCAGGTTGGCCGCCACCGCCGGGGAAGAAGCAGGTTTGATCGAGAGCCACGCGATCGCCCGAGATGGCGACGACACGCGCGTCTGCGGAGAGCGCGGCGGAGTCCTGCCAGTAGAGGCGGCGGGTGGACATAGGGGAGAGTGTAGCAATAGCGTTAGCCGGTGCGCTTGACCTTCACGATGGAATGGACTTCGCGGTCGCGACCGAGGAGTCTCCAGCGGTAAGTGCCGGTGCGCTGCAGGGTCCAGGGGAGGGTGCGCGGGCCGCCATTGACCGAATGTCTGGTGGCGGATTCGCTGATGAAGACTTCGGCCTGATTGTTCGTGGCGCCGCCGACGCTGGAGATGACCATGATGTGACCGATGAGGGAGCGGCGCTTGGAGAGTTCCGTTTCCATATCCTTTTTGGTCTTTTTGGTCCAGTCCACGGCGACTTCGTCTTTCTCGGAATCAGCTGTGCGGTTCAAGAGGACAACATCGTCGGCCCGTAGCTCAAGACCGCTGTCGCGAATCTCCTGGCGATTGAAGAAGAAATCCTCTTCGGGCGAGGAATCTCCCAAACGAAATTCGTTTCCCTTGTACTTTTCCTTCATGTAGTTCCCGACGAAGCCATTACAGTCTGAGCCAAGGAACATGTCCACGAGATCGGCAAGTGGCGGGACGCCCATGCCCGCTTCCTGTTCGCGCCATCCACGCCAATAGCTCATGGCGTGGATTACGGGCTGGAGCACGCTGGGCGGCGCCTTGCCGAGGAAGGCCTGCTTCATCATGGCGTTGTCGACATAGAGACAGGAACTGATATCGTTCTCGATCATGACGCCCTTGCCGACGGGGTATACGGGTGTGTCGGACATTTTGAGATGCTTTTGGATGAAATCCCAAATGCCGCGGCGAAACTTCCAGCGCTGATCGTGGGAGTATCCCGCACGGTTGGTGTGCAAGCGATTGAGATACTCATCCACTGGGGTGCTGATCAGACCAACGGCGGATACGTTGCCGTTTTTGACTTTGTACTGAGGCACTTTGATGTCGTGGTATTTGCTTACGAATTGGCTAGCTGTCATCTCTATAGATCCAGCGGCAATTTTAGACAAGATGGGCCAAAATTGCCAGGGGGCGGGTATCTCCGAGCAAGAACTGGATTAAGCCTTAGGCATCGGGCATACTGCGATTATGCAAAGTCTGATTTGGTTCGTCGCGGCAACAGTGGCTTGGGCGGGGGAATACTCGCCTTTAGAACAGATCAATACGAAAACGGTGGGGAAGTTGCGGCAGGCGTGGCTCTATCGCACGGGCGAGCCGCTGCAGGCTTTGCCGGGCGGCGGGCGGCCGCCAGCGTTTGAGGCAACGGCAGTGTATGCGCATGGCTTGCTCTATGTTTCTTCGCCTTTCGGGAAAGTAGTGGCACTAGAGCCGGACACAGGCAAGGTGAGGTGGGAACGACAGATTGAGATTGACCGCAGGGGCCACTATGGCGACTTCGCCAGCCGGGGCGTGGCTGTTTGGAAGGACCGGATCTTTGTGGCGACGATTGATGTGAGGCTGGTAGCGCTGGATGCATTGACGGGGGAGCCAAGCGTTGGTTTTATAGCACCGGATTTGAAGGATGGCCTGGCGAGAGGGCCGGAGTATAGCGGCGAGTATGCGCAGACTTCACCACCGGCATTAATTGGGGATCTGGTGATTACGGGGTCCGCGGTGGCGGACAACCATCGGGCTGATTCCCCGACGGGTGAAGTGCGCGCCTGGGATGCGCGGACGGGCAAGTTGGTGTGGACCTGGCACCCGACGGAAGGTAAGACCGGCGGAGCCAATGCGTGGAGCCTGATTCGCGTCGACGCTGAGCGGGGGTTGGTGTTTGTGCCGACCGGCTCGGCCAGCCCGGACTATTTTGGCGGCGGGCGGCCGGGCGACAACCGGTGGGCGAATTCGGTGGTCGCGCTGGACGCCAAGACCGGCAAGCTGCGCTGGGGCTTTCAGACGGTGCATCACGATATTTGGGACTACGACGTTGCTAGTCCGCCGGAGTTATATGACGTGCGGGGGCAGGCGGCCGTGGCCGTTGGCTCGAAAACGGGGCATGTGTTTTTGCTCGACCGGGTGACGGGCAGGCCGCTGTTTCCAGTAGAGGAACGGCGGGTGCCGCAGACGGACCTTGAGGTCGCCTCTCCGACTCAGCCGTTTCCCAGCAAGCCGCCGTCACTCGTCCCCCATAAGTTCGAGCCGGCATCTGCGGCATGTGCTGAATGGGCGGCGAAGTTGCGCAACGAGGGCGTATTTACTCCGCCATCGGTCGAGGGATCGCTGATATTGCCGGGGAACATAGGCGGGTTGCATTGGGGCGGGCTGGCATGGAGCCCGGAGGAAAATCTGTTAGTCACGCCGGTGAACAATTTGCCGGCCGTGATCCGGCTGATACCGCGAGCCGGGTTCGCCAAGGAGAAAGGTCGCCGACTGGAGGGCGTCGAAATGACTTCGCAGCGCGGCGCTGCTTACGGCATGTCGCGGGAGTTGATGCGGGGGGCGGATGGAATGCCTTGCGGGAAACCGCCTTGGGGTTCGCTGGTGGCAGTGGATACATTGACGGGCGACATACGCTGGTCGACAGCCTTGGCTTCGATCAATTTGGGCGGACCGCTGACGACTGCCGGAGGCCTTGTTTTTCTCGGAGCAACGATTGATCCGTTTTTGAAAGCGTTTGAGCTGAAGAGTGGACGGGAGGTGTGGCGCGGGGCGCTGCCGGCCAGCGCGCGATCCACGCCGATGAGCTTCTCGCATAAAGGAAAGCAATACATCGTAATTGCAGCCGGAGGGCACGACCCATCGCTGGGGCCGCTGGACAATGCAATGGTGGCGTTTGCGATGGAGTAAAGGCTCATGCGGCCGTTAGCCGGAAAATGGCTTTGCGGCACATAGTATTCGGAAATTAGCCATGAAGACTTCACTCTTTCTTATAGCGGTGCCGGTACTATTGGCGCAGACGACGGTGCGCCTGGCGGTGACTGGGATACCGGAAGGGTCCAAGCCCGAAATTATGGCGACATTGCCTTCCGGTCAGACCAGTCGTTTGACGGACCCTGCTGGCTTTAACGCGAATCTTCCGGGCAAGTATCGGGTGGCTGGGCAGCCCTTCCGGGTGGCGGGCGAGCTGATCGATTCGGTGCTGGAGGCCCCTGCTCAGGAACAAACGGTTAAGGAGAGTGCGCCGGTGACGCTGACACTGAACTACCGGCAGCGCCCAGGGTCTGGCATGCTGTGGGTGGCGACAGCGCGCATCGACGAGGACGCGGATGATTTCACCAAAGGGACCGTGCGGGGATACACAGAGGCGGCCCTGCGCGAGGGCAATTGGCTGGGCCGCAGCAGCAGATTGTGACCGGGCCGCGACTATCAGGGGGCTTTGCCGCGCCGGACGGAGCGTACTATTTCGTGGATGGCTGGGACCATAGTGCGCTGATGCGGCTGAATCCGCAGGCCTTGGCCAGCAAGACTGCTAAGCCGGTGAAGGTAGCGGGCACTGACAGATATCCTTACAAGCTGTCACACAATGGCGACTTGCGGGAAAAGGATGGGATTGTGTTGCGGCGGCGATCCACCGCGTCGCTTACGCCCGGCTCGGCGCTTGTGGAGTTAACGGTGGCGGAAGAAGAAGACGGGCTCCCCAGCGCGCACTTCTTGTTCACGGCTGAGGGAGATTTGCTGCTTTACGGAAGCGGCAGTGTGGCGCGCATTGCGGGCGACAAGATCAAGGGGAAGCGTACCCTGACCAGAGCCGATGCGGCAGCGATTCTGACGTTTTCAAGCGGGTCGGTGGGTCACGGGGCGCTGGATGAAGCGAACAATTTGTGGCTTACAACGGAATCGGGGCCGGTGTTGCAAATCACGGCGGCGCAGTTGGAAAGTGGGGGCACAATCGAGCCACGCAGTTATGACATGGAGCAGAGTTCCTCGGCGTTGACGATTGACAATGCGGGTGGCGTTTGGGTGTTGGTTCGTTACACGGGGGCGGTGCATTATCTGGAACCGGGTGGGTCAGCCTTTGTAGCGCGGGGAAGCTTGGGGAAGTGGTTCGACGAACATAGAGAATTGACGCTGAACCCGCCGCCGTGGTCGCCGCTGGCGATGGGGGCCGGGTTTCCGAAGCGTTTGGGGGAGGAGTGAGGGGAGCCAACGAGCTATTGTGAAGGGAAATGGCAGTGCAACCCAGGAGCAATGATGAGCTTGAGCGGGCGATCGATGAAATTGCCTTTGAGGTTTTTCACTTTCGGCTGTACCGAGAAATATCTGCTATCGCGGGAAGCAAGCGACGAATTCTATCTCAGCCATTGAACTATGCCCTCCTACTGCACACCCGCATCCTCTATGACTTCTTTTATAAACAGACCTTTAAAGATGACATGAAGCCAGAAGCTTTTTGTCGATCATGGGAGGACCGCAAGACTGAAACCGGGGATCGAAAATTAGATCTGGACAAGCGATTGGCCCACTTGACCTGGACCCGCGTTGAGAAACCTGATAAGCCCGCGATGAATGACTACGCCGATTTGATGGCCGCAGTTGAAGAAAGTATTGTTGCTTTCAAGCACGCGCTCGATCCTGATCTGAAGCAGAAGTATGACGACGCAATTCAATCCAGAAAGATTTTATATCTGAACGATCCATTGCTGGCTGAGATTGTCTGAAGCTAGCGGAGTTGGGCGCGGAGGCGGGTGATGGCGGGGGAGATGTTTTGTTGGGGGTAGACGCTGAGGTGTTGGAGGGCTTGCTGCTGGAGACCCGGGGTGGTGTCGCCGTGGGTGATGGCGATGTAGAGGTTGCGTGCCTGGCGGAAGGCGTAGCCGCGGCGCTGGAAGCTCGGCTTGGTCAAGAGGGGTTCGCGGAGAGTTCGCGCTTGCTTGAGTAAGTCGAGACCATCCGGATTGCGGCCTTCGCGGAAGGCGATTTGGGCCAACAGCTCCTGGGCGTTGCCTTCTTCATCCGTGAGTCCTTCAAGGCGGCGCTTGGCTTCGCTTAGCTTGCCCACATGCAAGTGGGCGTAGGCGATGTAGAAGTTTACGTTGGCGTGTGGCTTGCGCTGGGCTAACGCGTACAGCTCGATAGCCTTTTCGGCTGACTCCACTGCGCGCGGGTCGCCGCAGATGGCCTGGGCATCGGAATAGAGCTGCAGGAGGGAGACCGCACTCACGAAGGTGTTGGCATTACGGGGGTCGCCCCGAAAGAGGTTTAACTTCGGCTCTAGTGCTTTGGCGTAAGCTTCGCGGGCTTGGCAGGGCTTTTCGAGACTGGGCGTCATCGAGTTGTACAAAACAGTACCTTGAAACTCATTGAGCAGGGCGAGGCGGTTCAGCTCCGCAGGACTCAGAACCTGGCCGACGTAGCGGGTTTGCGAAAGCGCAAGGCCTTTCTCGATGTAGTCCAGCGCGATTGCGGGTTGGCCCATGGCCTCGGTGGAAACGGCTGAAAGGTAATAGATGTTGATGGCGCGGGCTGGGTCCTTGAGCTCAATGGCCCGGGGCAGGGCGGACTTGAGAATATCGACGGAGGCTTCGAGATCGCCAGCGAAGAAATGGGCGCGGCTGCGGGAAATATGAATGTCGACAAAGGATTCCGGGTTGAGGTCGTCCTTGAAGGAGAAGGCACGGTCGAGGGCATCGGCGGCTTTGGCCGAGTCGCCACGGCGGGAGTAGAGGTCCGCGATGTGAGCGTATCCGAGGGCCATGCTGCGGCGGAGGTCGCCGTCCCCGGATCTTTTGGCAAAGAGCGCCTCTTCCATGTCGAGGGCCTTGCGGTGGCTGGCGAGCGATTCGGAAAAGAGGCCGAGATTGGGGAGGCGGGAGTGGCCCTGGATGTCGCCGACACGGTGCCAGGCGCGGGCGAGTTCCTTGGTTAATTCCGTGTCGGAGCCGGCTTCGCTGGTGAGGCTTTCAAGATAGATAACAGACTTGTCGAGCAGGAGTTTGCGCATCTCGGTCGTCCCGACAATGGAGGCGGCGAGTGGGTCAATTTCGGTGAGGAGACTGTTGGCGAGGGTGCGGACTTCCGAGAAGCGGCGTTGGGCACGGAGACCTTCGCGGACGGTGAAGTACACGCCGGCGGTGAAGGTGGCGACCAGGAGGAGACCCAGGCCCAAGGTAAGGCGGTTGCGGCGGACAAACTTGGAAGCGCGGTAACGCAAGGTATCGGGGCGGGCGATGACGGTGTGGCCGTCGAGATGGCGGCGAATGTCTTCGGCCAATTGAGCGACAGATCCGTAGCGGCGGTTGGGCTCTTTGCGGAGAGCCATGAGCAGGATGTTGTCGAGATCCCCTTCGATGCGGCGCTTGATACGGGTGGTTTCCTGGACAAGAGACGAGGGGGCAGGGATGGTGGCGTTGCAGACCTGCTGCTGGATCTCGGCGGGCGAATAGCTCTTGAGCTTGTAAGGACGCTGGCCGGTGAGGAGTTCATAAAGAACGATGCCGAGGGAGTAGACATCGGAAGCAATGGTGATGGGCTCGCCGCGCACCTGCTCGGGACTGGCATAATCGGGCGTCATGAGGAGGGCGCTGGTTTGGGTGGCGTCGGTATCGTGTTCGACGAGTTTGGCGATGCCGAAGTCGAGGAGTTTGGGGATGCCGTCGGGGGTGACGAAGATATTGGAGGGCTTGATGTCGCGGTGGACGATCAAGGCGGCGTGGGCATGCTGGACGGCATCACAGACTTTGAGGAAGAGTTCGAGCTTTTCCTGAACATTGAGGCTCCATTCGCGGCAGTAGGCATCGATGGGCTGGCCATCGACGTGTTCCATGACGAGGTAGGGCGCACCGTTGTGGATGCCACCGTCGATGAGGCGGGCGATGAAGGGGTGCTGGAGTTGAGCAAGGATGCTGCGTTCGGCGAGGAAGCGTTCAATGTGGCCAACGCCGGCCACACCGGGACGGATCATCTTGATGGCGACGGTTTGCTCAAACTGGCCGTCGGCTCGCTGCGCGCGGAAGACAGCGCCCATGCCGCCTTCGCCGACGCGGTCGAGGATACGGTAAGGGCCAAGTTGCTGGCCGGTGAGGGTGGCGAGACCGGTGACTTCTCCGGCTGCTTCCGAGATGGCGGGGGCGATGAGGCTAAGGCCCGCCGAGGCGAGGAGCGAATCGACTTCAGCGCGTAGATCTGGGTCGCCATTGCAGGCTGTGTCGAGAAATGCAGGGCGGGCAGGATCTTCGAGGTCAGCGGCCTGCTGGAAGATGTCTTCGATTTTGCGCCAGTAGTCTGGGTTCATGGGGGGCGCTTTCGGCGTAAAGATTCAGCTGGTGAGGTAGCGATTGAGCCAGGCCTCGGCCATGCGCTGTTCCCGGCCGACGGTGGCGACGCTGATGCTGAGAGCTTCGGCGGTTTCTTCGATCGTCATGCCGCCGAAAAAGCGCATCTCGATGACCTTGGCTTTGCGCTCGTCGAAGGCTGAGAGTTCTTTGAGGGCGTCGTCGAGGTGGACAAGGGTTTCAGGCCTTTCGACAGCCGCATCGAGGGCTTCCTGGATGGAAAGCTTGGGGGCACCGCCGCCCCGCTTGGCGCGATTCTTGCTGCGGGCGTGATCGACGAGAATGACACGCATGAGGTGAGCGGCGACGCCGAAGAAGTGGGCACGATTTTCCCAATTCTGATTTTGCTGCTGGGCGAGGCGAAGGTAGGCCTCGTTGAGAAGGGCGGTGGGCTGGAGGGTGTGACCAGCGCTCTCTCGGCGCATATAGCTGGAGGCGAGGCGGCGGAGTTCGTCAAAGACGATGGGAGTGAGAACTTCGAGGGCGGCTTCATCGCCCTGACGCCATTGGTGCAGAAGTACAGTGACTTGTTCGGACATAGGTTCAAATGATTCGGACAGCACTAACCATGCGGCCGGCAGCGGACCCATCGCGGCGGAAGGAATGGAAGAGGTCCGGGTTGCACTTGGTGCAGAGCTTGGAGATCCAGATGTTGTCGAGTTCGAGGCCGGCGTCGAGGAGTTGGCGCTCATTGGCGGCAGCGAGGTCGATACAGGTTTGACCTTCGAGTCCAAAGTGGGGAGAGACTTCGGGGCCGACTTCAAAGCAGCAGAGACCGATGCCGGGGCCGATGGCGGCGTGGAGACTGGAGGGCTCGGCACCCAGGGCGGTCATTTCGAGGACGGTGCGGGCCGTGATTTCAGCGACGGTGCCGCGCCAGCCGGCATGGACGGCGGCGACGATGCGGGCAGTGGGATCGACGATGAGAATGGGGAGACAATCGGCGGTGCGGATGGAGAGCCAGAGCTCGGGAGTGGTGGTGATCAGGGCATCGGCTTCGCCCTGGAGGCCAGGGCAGCGAGCGCGGAGCACTTCCGCCGAGTGGGTTTGTTTGAGCCAGGCGTGGTTGGTATCGTCCAGCCACGCACCATCTTCACGGGCACCGAAACCATGTTCGATGTCGGTGAGTTCCTTGAGGCAAGGCGAGTGGATCATCCGAGCTGAATAAGATTGACGCGGCGTTCGAATTCGCTGAGCATATCATCGGTGAGGCGGACGCGGGTGGGCTTGCGGGTGAGGGTCTGCATCTGGTCGATTTTGTCCTGGAGCTTCATGAGGCCGTAGAAGAGATTTTCCGGACGGGGCGGGCAGCCGGTGATGTAGACATCGACGGGGACGATTTTGTCGACACCCTGGAGGACGGAGTAAGTATTGAAGGGGCCGCCGACGGAGGAGCAGGCGCCCATCGAGATGACCCACTTGGGTTCGGGCATCTGGTCATAGATGCGTTTGAGGACGGGGGCCATTTTGAGGCTGACAGTGCCGGCGACGATCATGAGGTCTGACTGGCGAGGGGAGGGGCGGAAGACTTCTGCGCCGAAGCGGGCCAGATCGAAGCGGGAAGTGGTGGAGGCGATCATCTCAATCGCGCAGCAGGCCAGGCCGAAGCTGAGGGGCCAGAGGGCGGACTTGCGGGCCCAGTTGAAGACATAGTCGACCGAGGTAGTGATGAAGTTCTGCTCGAACTGATTCTGGAGGGTGATCACGGAAGGGCAATTTTAGTTTAACTTGGAAGTATGGCCGTTGAATCTCCTTACAACATAGACGCGTATACAGATCGTGAGAAGAAGTTTCTGATTGCGCCGGTTATCATACTGGCGATAGCGGCATCTGTTTTTGTTTACGTGTACAACACGATTCCTTCAAGAAGCTATGAACTGCATGAGGCGCCGCATGCGGAAGCTGGCCACGGGGCTGGCCATGGTTCTGAGCATGGAGAGGCTAAGCACTAAGCCACTGTCGGGCGAGCGCTTCCGGGTCTTCTCCTTCGAGAGACAAGAGGCGGCGGCTGATTTCCAATTGATCTTTTGAGAAGACCGCTTCGATCCCTTCCGGCGTGGGCTGGAGTTCGAGGCGGTTTTCTTTGGCATCGAGACGGAGTGTGGAGTTGAGCCAGGTGAAGCGGACCATGGTGCGCTGCTGGTGGCCGATGGTGCGGCAGGCGGTGAGGAGCTTTTCGGTAAAGGGGCCGTTGCGGAGGGCTTCCGCAAAGGGAGCAGCGGCGAGAGAGGCTTGACGCTCGGCTTCCCGGCGGGCCTGTTCTTCGCGGATGGCAGCAGGATCTTTCTCTTCACGGGACTCGAGAGCCTTCAGGTTGTTCTCGAGATTGTCGAGGAAACTCATAAGCTCACGGTACACTGAAATTATGTTCTTCCGCCGGGAAAAGCCGCGTGAATTGGGATTTGATGATCGCCTGGAGGCGTTGAAGGCCAGTGGGATGGCCGTGGGCAAGAAGGGGAGCGGCAAGGCCGTGGTGATGCGCAAGGGCTGCGCGGCAGTGCTACAGGAGCGCGGCGCGCTGGTGGAGATTGAGCGCACGGGCGTGGTGGTGGGCCATGAGATTGGCGAGCTCACGCATGGCGGCTATCAGATGTTTTTCATGACGCCGTCTGGAGAGAAAGAACCGGCGCTGGCCGAGCAACTGCGGGACTTGCATGAATTCATGGAAGACTTGCGGGAGGGTTTGGGGCAGGACAGCTTGTACAACACGAGCCTGGGGACCACGAACCAGCGGCATATGTATGACCGCGTAAAGGGCCGCGACCCCCAGCCGAAGCACAGCCACTAATTAGCTGACGGTGATGGTGACGCTGTTGAGCGTGTCGCCTTGGGCGATGGCGTTGACGACGTCCTGGCCTTCGAGAACCTGACCGAAGACGGTGTGTTTGCCGTCGAGCCAATCTGTCTTGATGTGGGTGAGGAAGAACTGGCTGCCGTTGGTGTTGGGGCCGGCGTTGGCCATGGAGAGGCTGCCGATCTGGTGGGGAAGTGCGCCGGGATTGCGGCATTCATCTTCGAAACGATACCCGGGACCGCCGCGGCCGGTGCCGGTGGGGTCGCCGCCCTGCACCATGAAGTCTTTGATGACGCGATGGAAGACGGTGCCGTTATAGAAGCCGTCGTTGGCGAGAAAGACAAAGTTGTTGACGGTGAGGGGAGCTTGCTGGGGGTAGAGTTCGACGACAATCTTGCCTTTGGTGGTGTCGAAGGTGGCGGTAAAGCGCTGATTGACGTCAATGGTCATCGGCGGCGGGGCCGCGTACTGTTGTTGAGACATATGTTTTTAGTGTAGGGGAGTTGGTGGGGGGTGTTCTGCAAATAACGTTGGAGCTATACTTTGCGTGAACGGCTCAAAAGATGATTTCGCAAGTGTTGGCTTTAAGCCTGACTTTGTTCGGGATGCAGGCGGATGAACCGAAGCACATCCTTCGCGGTGGAGCATCGGGGATCCGTTCTCAGGCAACGCACGCGCCGCTGCCCAAGTACCCGCAGGAACTGTTGGCGGCTGGGAAAACGGGTATATCCGCCGTGGAGCTTACGATCTCGCCCGAGGGGGAAGTGTTGGCGGTAAAGAATGAAGAATCGGACCATGAATTCTTCTATCGCGAAGTGAAGGATGCCTTGATGGGGTGGCGCTTCGATTTTTCCGGAATGGCACAAGGCCTGAAGAGGGATGGATTCGAAGACGCCGTTGTCCGGGTGAATTTTGTTTTCTATTTTCGAAGAGTGAAGGACCGGCTGGTGGTGGTGGACGAGGCCGAAGAGGCTTGGAAAGTGTTTCGAAGCCGGAAACGTTGAGGTTGGAGGCCAAGCATGAGAGTTTGGATTTTGCCGCTGTTCGCGTTAGGGCTGGCTGGGCAGGAAGCCGAGCGGCCGATGGTAAGGGGCGTTGTGGTGGAAGCAGGAAGTGGGGCGGCGGTGGAGGGGGTGGAAATCAGGTGTGGGTCTGCGGCAGCAAAGAGCGGGAGTGATGGCAAGTTTGAATTTGAGCGACCCCAGACCGGATGCGCGCAGGCGGTGGCGCGGAAAGCTGGTTATTTGCTGAGGGTGGTACGAATCGGGACAAACACAGGAGCCCTGACGATTGCGATGCAGCGCGCATCGGTGCTGCGGGGGATGGTGGTGGACGAGGAGAAGCAGCCCGTGGCGAATGCGGATGTGGGGGTATTTACGCTGGGCAAGATGAATGGCAGGCCGGCTACAGTGAGCTTCCGTTCGACGCGAAGCGATGCCACGGGTAGCTTTGTCTTTGGTGATTTGCGGGCAGGAACTTACTATCTGAGGGTGGCCGCTGGCCTGGGTAAGATCACGCTGGATCGGGGAAAACCCGAAGGAGTGAGCGCAGTCCGAACTTACTATCCCGGAGCGAGTGACCTGACCGGAGCGTTGCCCCTGAGCTTGGGAGTGGGAGAAGAGCTTCGGGATGTGCGGGTGGAGTTAGCTACGCAGGAGACTTTCTGCGTGCGGGCGCAACTGGGAGGCAGCGAGGAGGAAGCAACGCGGATGGTGTTCTTGCGGGAAAAGGGAGTGGGGATGGATTGGACGATAGCCGATGGGACCGTCGCCAGGAAAAGTAAGATCCGCTATTGCGGGCTGTCCCCCGGGCCGTATTTATTGACGTCCGGGACCAAGCAGGCCATCGAATCGCTGGTGGAGTTCACGGTGGTGGATGAGGATGTGGATCTGGGGGAGTTGCCTCCAGTAGCGAGTTTGAAGTTGGAAGGGAGCGTGCGATCGAAGGGTGAAGCAGTAGAGGGAGTGAAGTTTGGTTTGCGGCACGTGGACCGGAACTCACGCGAGCCGGAGCATACGCAGGCAAGCTCAGATGCGGAGGGGAAAATTGAATGGGCGAGTTTGTTGCCAGGCAAATATTGGTTAGAAGCCTGGAACCTGCCGAAGGGGAGCTACGTGGAGCGAGCGGAAGCACGGGGAAGGGATGTTTGGCGGCATCCGGTAGAGGCTAGCGAGGGTCCGATTGAGGTGACGCTGGGTTGGGGTACGGGCGATTTGACCGTGGCGGTAGAGGGGAAGGAAACGGCGCTGGTGGTAGTGCAGCGCCTGGATTGCGGGGAGAATGAACCGGATTGTGAATTCATTCGGGCAACGAATGAGACGGGGCGGGCAAGATTTTCTGAGTTACGGCCGGGACGGTATCAGGTGGTGGCGATACCGGAGCGGGATGAGCATTTATGGCATATGAGGAAGTTTCCCTCACGGTGGGAGCGGGTGGAGGTGCCGGTGAGGGGGAGTGCGCAGGTGGCGGTGAAGTTGAGGGATTAAACGAATGAAGCCCCATATGACCCATACGACAAATACGGTAGTATGGGACCATGAAGACAACGGTGGAAATCTCAGACCCCCTCTTTGAGCAAGTAAAGAAAGTTGCTGCTTCAAATGGTCTCAGCTTCAGGGTGCTGGTGGAGGAAGGATTGAGGGCCGTTGTGGAGGCAAGGAGCAGATCCACGAAAAAGCCATTTCGCTTGCGGGATGGCAGTTTTGGCAAAGGTTCGAAATTGAAGCCGGGCGTTGACTGGAGTCAATTGACCGCCCTTGCCTATGAGAATGAAGGCGATTCTCTACGCCGATGATTGCGGTTGACACGAATATTCTGATCTATGCGCACCGGCAGGATTCTCCTTTCCACGCAGCTGCAAGGGCGGCGATCCAAGGTCTCGCGGAGGGAAGTGCCCCGTGGGGTATTCCATGGCCCTGCGTTCATGAGTTTCTTGCGGTGAGTACGAATCCCCGCATTTTCGAGATTCCGGCGCCACCGGAGATTGCCGTGCAACAGATGGATTTTTGGATGGAATCTCCAACAATTCGTCTTTTGACTGAATCACCGGGCCACTGGCGGGAGCTTCGATCCACATTTCTGGCGGGGAAACTCAAGGGAGGGCAAGTGCATGATGCCAGGATTCATGCGATCTGCCGGTCTAACGGGGTACGTGAGTTGTGGACTTTCGACCGGGATTTTTCCCGGATGAAGGGGCTGAGAATTGTCAATCCCTGCCTGGATTAGGTCAGGGCTTTGTGGATGACCTCTCCTGAATCGTCGGTCCGGCAGTGGAGGAAGCGGGGAAGTCGGGGGATTGCGTTAGCGCTGTCGGCCGAAAGTGAAGCCAACCATGCCGGTGAAGCGGTTGTCGCGGGGGAAGTTGTTTATTTGGCGGCTCCAGCGCAACTCCGGAGTGATGGTGATGTACTTTGTGCGGAACTCAAGGCCGGCACCGGCGGCAGGACCATTGCGGAAGCCAGAGTCTTTGATCGTGTCAAGCCGTTGATCGGGAAATGAAAAGCCGGGAATATCGCAGGACCCTCTTGCACCGAGGCACTGGGCTAGGATATCGCGCGTACGGGATTCATGAGTGAACTGGTACCCCGCACTAATGAATGGACTGAAGGCCGAGGAAGTAGGGAAACGGTACTTGAGCAAAAGTGGGAAGTCCCAAGAGTGAGTGCGCTGGAAAATAGAGGTGGAGATATTGGCAGCGCCGGGGTCGAATCGAATCAGACTGGTTGAAGTGGTTCGGCTGGACCAATAGAGGGCGTCGGCTTCGATGGCAAAGCGAAACGGGAGATGGACTTCAACGGTGGGACCACCTGTCCATCGGCTCTGATTGTAGGTTGATTAAGGGTTGAATCTGGTGCTGCCCAGAGGGTCGTTCAGGGGGGAGCCTATCTTGAAGCCGTAGGAGAGGATGGCTGCCTGATTCGACTGAGCCAGGAGCGCAGCGGCGGACAGGATGACAAGAGATATAAAGTCTTATGCACGGATGGAAGCACGCTGGGGGCCACGCAGAAATTGCTTTAGCCTCAATGAGGACACGTGAGGAGTAAGTATTTTTTCGGAGACAGGTGTGGAAATTTGGAATTTGCCGCTAAGTCAGGGCTTTGTGGATGACTTCTCCCGCCACGTCAGTCAGGCGGAAGTCGCGGCCCTGGTAGCGGTGGGTGAGCTTCTTGTGGTCGATGCCCAGCAGGTGCAGCAGGGTGGCCTGGATGTCGTGGACGTGGAGAGGGCCGCCGGTTGGAGAGAAGCCGAGTTCGTCCGTACCGCCGATAATGGTGCCGGGCTTGAGGCCGCCGCCGGCCATGAAAATCGAATAGGCATCGATGTGGTGGTTGCGGCCGATCTTGCCCTTTTCACGGACTTCGCCCATGGGGGTGCGACCGAATTCCCCGCCCCAGATGACCAAGGTGCGATCGAGCAGCCCACGCTGCTTGAGGTCTTTAATTAAGGCGGCGGAGGGCTGGTCTACTTCCCGGGTGACTTGTTCGAGCGGCTTGGTGAGATCGTCGTGGTGGTCCCAATCGGTGTGATAGAGCTGCACGAAACGGACGCCGCGCTCGACTAAGCGGCGGGCGAGGAGACAGTTGTTGGCGAAGGCGTTTTCCGCAACACCCGGCTTGGCGCCATACAGGTCGAGCGTGGCCTGGGATTCCTGGCCGAAGTCGATCAACTCCGGGCCGGAGGTTTGCATGCGGAAGGCCATCTCATACTGGGCGATGCGGGTGTCGATTTCCGTGTCGCCCGTGTTGGATTTTTCGAGGGCGTTGAGGTCGCGCAAGAGATCGATGGTTTGTTGTTGCTGGGAGGCAGTGACGTTTTTGGGCGTGGAGAGATTGAGGATCGGGTCGCCGGTGGAGCGGAAGGGGACGCCCTGGAAGCTGGTGGGGAGGAAGCCGCTGGACCAAAGCTGTGCGCCGGAGCGGGGGCCGCGCGGGCCGGATTGCAGGACGACGAAACCGGGCAGGTCTTTGGATTCACTGCCGAGGCCGTAAGTAACCCAGGAGCCGATGGAAGGGCGGCCAGCGCGGACCGAGCCCGTGTTCATGAAGAGCTTGGCGGGGCCGTGGTTAAAGTTCTCCGTCGAGACGCCGTGGAACATCGTGATGTCATCGGCGACGGAGGCAATGTGGGGGACAAGGTCAGAGAAGTACATGCCCCCATTGCCAGCCTGGCGGAAGGTGCGGCGGGTGCCGAGCATCTTGGGGGGATTCTTGGAGAAGGTGTCCATGAAGGCGAAGCGCTTGCCGGCGAGGAGTTCAGCTGGGGCGGCCTTGGCATCGTATTTGATGAGCTCGGGCTTGTGCTCGAAGAGTTCCAACTGGCTGGGTCCGCCGGCCTGGAAGAGATAGATGACGTGATCGATCTTGGCTTCATGGTGGCGCGTGGCGGCGGCGAGGTAGCTGGCCGCGAGGCTGACGGAGCTGGCGCGGAAGAACTGGCGGCGGGTTTGGAGCAGGTATGGGTTCATGGCCGGGTAAGGAATTCGTCGAGGTTAATCAGGGCGCGCGCGACGGCGGGCCAGGGGTCGAGTTGGGAGTCGCGCTGGACGCGGATGAAGCGAAGCAGGCGCTGGGATTCTTCGGCACGCGGCGTGCGGCCGAGAGCGATTTCGTAGCCCGCGTTGAGGCGGCCGTCGTCAGTAGTGGCGGCGACGGTCATGCGTTTGGCGAGGGCTTCGGCGAACTCGGTGGAGGCTTCGTCGTTGAGCTGCGTAAGGGCTTGCAGGGGAGTATTGGAGCGGACGCGGCGCGTGCAGCTTTCCGAGGAATCGGGAGCGTCAAAGACAATCAGGCTAGGGTGCGGGGCGGAGCGCTGGAAGAAGGTATACATGCCGCGGCGGTAGCGGTCTTCGCCGGTGGAAGTCTTCCATTCGCGGCGCACTTGGGTGACCTGATAGACGCCGTCGGGTTGGGGCGGATAGACGCTGGGGCCACCGAGCTTGGGAGCGAAGAGGCCGCTGGCGATGAGGCTCGCATCGCGGATGATCTCGGCATCAAGCCGGAGGCGATTCTGGCGGGAGAAGAATTTGTTCTCGGGGTCCTCGTCGCGATTGAGCGAAGACTGGCGGTAGGCGGCGGAGCTAACGATGAGGCGGTGGAGAGCCTTCTGGCTCCAACCGCTTTCGATGAAGGTGCGGGCGAGGTAATCGAGGAGTTCGGGGTGGGTGGGCTTGTCACCCTGGGTGCCGAAGTCGCTTTGCGAGTTGGCAATGCCACGGCCGAAGTACATCTGCCAGACACGATTGACGGTGACGCGGGGAGTGAGCGGGTTGTTTGGATCCATGAGCCACTGGGCGAGGGCGAGGCGATCGCCAGCCTTGTTTTGCGGGGGTGGCAGGATGGACGGAGTGCCGGGGGTGACGGGCGCACCTTTGCGCATGAAGTCGCCGCCGAGGTGGATATAGGCATCGCGCGGGGTGGGCAGGTCGCGCATGATCATGGTGCGGGGCAGCTTGGGCTTGGCCTTGCGGAGGTCGGCAATTTCCTTGTTGACGGCGATGAGGATGTCGTCCTTTTCAGGATTCCCGGTGAGGTTGGCGATGCGGACGCGCATGCGTTCTTCGGCGTCGCGGAGCCTGGCTTCCCAGTCGCTGAACTTAGCCTTTTCTTCCTCGGTACCGAATTCGAGGAAGGGCTTGTTAAAGAATTTGCGTTCGGCTTCTTTGTCCACTTCGTCGGTGTTGTTGAAGTAAGCGAAGAGCTGGTAATACTCGCGCTGGGTGACGGGGTCGTACTTGTGATCGTGGCAGCGGGCGCAGCCGAGCGTGAGACCGAGGAAAGCAGCGCCGGTGGTGGCGACGCGGTCGGCAACGGCTTCGACACGATATTGCTCAAAGTCGATGCCACCTTCAAAATTCGAGGTCGTGTTGCGGTGGAAGCCCGTGGCAATCAATTGGTCCGTGGTGGGGTTGGGGAGCAGGTCGCCGGCCATCTGTTCGATGACGAAGCGGTCGAAAGGCATGTCGGCGTTGGTGGCCTTGAGGACCCAATCGCGGTACATCCAGATGTCGCGAGGGGCGTCGATGGTGTAGCCGTCGGAGTCGGCATAGCGGGCGACGTCGAGCCAGTGGCGGCCCCAACGTTCGCCGTAATGGGGAGAAGCGAGGAGACGGTCGACCTGCTTGTTGTAGGCGTCGGGGGAAGCATCCGCGAGAAAGGCGCGGAGTTCGTCAACCGTGGGCGGCAGGCCCGTGAGATCGAGGCTGAGACGGCGCAGAAGGGTGGCTTTGTTGGCCTCGGGAGCAGGGGTGAGGTTGTTCTTCTCCAACGTGGCGAGGATGAAGTGATCGATGGGGTTGCGAACCCACCCGGTGTTCTTGACAGCGGGAAGATCGGGCTTGGTGACGGGAAGGAAGGCCCAGTGGTTGGCACCGGGGCGTTTGGACTTGACGAGATTTTCCGGCATGGGGAGGCCGGCGGCGGCCCATTTTTCAAGGGTGGCAATTTGGGGGTCAGTGAGCTTTTTGTTGGGCGGCATCTTGAGGGTGCCGACGTGACGGACGGCGTTCAGGATGATGTCGACCGAGGCACCGCGATTGCCGCCGCGGAGGATGGACTCCTGCGTTTGGAGCGAGAGGCCGCTGGTGGAGTTGGCTTCACTGTGGCAGCCCCAACAGTTGGCGCGGAGGATGGGCCGGACTTCGGAGTCGAAGAACTGGGCGTCTGGCGTTTGGGCCAGCGCGGCCCCGGCGAGAATCGCAATGAGGCTGAAGGGAATCACTGCCAACATCATTTCAAATTTTTGGGGGCTTCGCTTGGGACGTCAAGGATGCGCCACATGTACCAGGAGGCGACGCTGCGCCAGGGACGCCAGCGGTCGGCGATGGCCTCGTATTCGGGGTGTTTGGCTTGCGGCAAGAGGCCGTAGACACGCTGCATGCCGTTGCGGACGCCGAGGTCGAGGACGGGGAAAACGTCGGGACGGCGGAGGGCAAACATGAGGTACATCTGAACGGTCCAGACGCCGATGCCTTTGACGGGGGTGAGTTCAGCGAGGACTTCGTCGTCGGTGAGCCTGGGGTGGCGGGCAAAGCGGATTTGTCCGGCGGCGGTTTTTTCGGCGAGGTCGCGAATGTAGCGGGCCTTCTGGCCGGAGAGGCCGGCGGCGCGCATCTGGTCTTCGGGCAGGGCGAGGACGGCCTGGGGGTTGATGCGTCGTACCCCGCAGGCGGCTTCAAAACGTCTGAAAATGGTGTCTGCCGCTTTGCCGCTGAGTTGTTGATAAACGATGGAGCGTGTGAGGGAATGGAAGGTGGGCGGATGGTAGTCCATGGCGAAGGGCCCGAGTTGCGAGATGATTTTCTTGAGGACCGGGTCGCGACGGCCGAGATGACGAAGGGCGGTTTCCATATGAAGATCGAGAATAGTTTGACACGGCGGACAGTCTTGACTGGATTGGCGGGTGGCGGTTTGCTGCTGGCGCAGGACCCGGTGATCCGGGTGGATGTGCAGTTGGTGAACATCACGTTCACGGTGCGGGATAAGCGGGGCGGGCTGGTGGGGAACCTGACGCAGGATGACTTTACGGTGTTTGAGGACGGCAAGCAGCAGGAGATCAACCGCTTTCAGCGGGACAATGATTTGTCGTTGACGATCGGGTTGCTGATTGATATTTCGGGGTCGATGTACAACATCATCGGGACGGGGAAGCGGGCGGCGAGCGAATTTTTCCGGAAGGTGTTGCGAGAGAAGGATCTGGCTTTTCTGATTACCTTCGGGTCCGAGACAGAGTTAGTGCAGGATTTGACTTCGTCGCCGAACATGCTGGAACGGTCTTTGGGCAAGGTGGAAGCGCAGCGGCCGACGCGAGTGATGACGCAGGGGCCGGTGCCGACGTCGCGAGTGCGCGGGACGCTGATGCATGATGCGATTTATCTGGCGGCGGAGGAGAAGCTGAAGAATGAGGCCGGGCGCAAGGTGATTGTGCTGCTGACGGACGGGGCGGACATGGGGAGTTACTACAAATTGGCGGATGCGCTGAAGCAGTCGCATCTGGCCGATGCGGTAGTTTACAGCTTCTTTTATTACGAGCCGATGTTCGGGAGTGATGAAGGGGCACTGAAGAAGTTGAGCGGAGATACGGGCGGACGTGTTTTCAATGTGGCCAAGCGCGGGGCGCTCGAGCAGGCCTTTGACCAGTTGCAGGAAGAGATGCGGAGCCAGTATGCGTTGTCGTACACGCCGACCAATAGCAATCAGGATGGGGGCTTCCGGCGGGTGGAGATCAAGCCGAAGGACGGGGCTTTGAAGGTGCAGGCGCGCCGGGGCTATTACGCGGCGCAGGGCTAAGGCAAGGTTGGCCGCGATACGATAAAGCGCACATGCGTTTCCTCCTTCCGCTCGCTGCCCTCCTGCTCGCCACCTGCACCCGGCCCCCGGAACAGGCCAGTGCCCCCCAGCTTGAAGCCACAGCCGCCACCATCACCTCCTTTACGGAAGGCCCCACCGCGGACTCCGCTGGTAACATCTACTTCACTGAAATCATCCACCAGCGCATCATGAAGCTCTCCCCCGATGGCAAGCTCTCCGTCTTTCGCGAAAACAGCAACTCGGCGAACGGCCTGCTCATCGACCCCGACGGCCACCTCATCGCCTGCGAAGGAGCCTCCCTCAAAGGCCCGCAATTCGGTGGCTCGCCCCACGCCGAGGTCACCTTGAAGCCCCGCCTCACCCGCACGAATCTCCAGACCGGCCAAGTTGAAGTGCTCACCGACAACTTCGAGGGCCAACCCTTCGTCGGCCCCAACGACGTCACCATCGACTCCCAGAAGCGCCTCTATTTCACTGACCTGCCCGGCGGCGCCGTCTACCGCCTCGACCCTGATAAGAAAGTTACCCGCCTCCTCACTCAACCTGACATCCAGCGCCCCAACGGCATCGCCATCACCCCCGACGACAAGACCCTCTATCTCGTCGAAGCCAACAACCAGGAAGGCGGTGCCCGCATGATCCGTGCCTACGACCTCTCCCCTGCCGGCACCCTCACGAACATGCGCGTCTTTCACAATTTCTATCCCGGCCGCAGCGCTGACGGTCTCTGCATGGATAGCCAGGCCAACCTCTACGCAGTGGCCGGGCTTCATCAGAAGCGCGGCACCAGCGAGACCCTCGACACCAAGGCAGGCGTCCACGTCTTCAACCCTGCCGGCCAACTCCAGAAGTTTATCGCCGTCCCCGAAGACACCGTCACCAACTGCACCTTCGCCGGGCCGGAGAACAAAACTCTTTACGTCACGGCCGGCAAAGGTCTCTACCGTTTTCCCAACGATATCCCCGGAACCCGCCGTTAGACTTCACAGAAAGCCAAATTCTTTCCGGCGCAAAACGCCGCTCAGGGAGGTGCCAGGCGAAACCGTGTTGAAGACCGTCCCAAATTTCCTCACGTTGTCGTGCAGCAACTCGAGCCGATGATCGGTTTCGTCAGTATCGACAAGGATTTCGTAAGTGATACTTTCCATGCGCGGAGGGAGATCCTGACGGACGCCATCTACGCGCACCTCGACGCCACGGAGGGAGAATTTGAGAATGGGCATGACGCGTTCAATGCCCTTGATCATGCAAGCGGAAAGCGCCGCGAGCAGGAGCTCGGCTGGATTGAAGCTATCCGGGCTGCCCTGCAGATTGGTATCGAGCTGAATCTCGGCATTCTTGCATCGAGCCAGGCTGCCTTGCGAATCCACGCGCACGGCCTCAACATGAAAGGTCATTTTGGTTGTCGACATGACTGGGCCTCAGATTCGAGTTTGTCACCTTCGGCCTCAGGCGAGATTAGCGGGCGGCGAAGTAGCGTTCGATTTGTTCGTCGAGCGAGGGGAAGGGGAGAACGCTGGTTTTGTTGAGGCGGGCGTTTTCGAGCGCCGAGTACTTGGGTCGGCGGGCGGGGGTGCGGTATTCGCGTTCGTTAGTCGGGCGGAGTTCCGGATTGAGGCCGGCCCGGCGGAAGATTTTTGCCGCGTAGTCGAACCACGAAACGGGTTGGCCGCCGCCGGCGTGGAAGATACCGGTTTCCCCACGTTCGACCAGATCTGCGGTGACCCGGGCGAGTTCAGGGGCGTAGGTGGGGGACGCGATGTGGTCGTTGACGATGCGGAGGGGTGAGCTTTTTGTAGCGAGGCGCAACATGGACTCGATGAAATTGCCGCCCGCGGTGCGGACCCCGGCCGGGCCAAAGACGCCGGAAGTGCGGAGGACGAGGGCTGAGTCGCAGTAGGCCTGGGCGTAGAACTCACCGGCCAGTTTGGAAACGCCGTAGGCGCTGATGGGGCGGACGGGATCGGCTTCCGTGTAAGGACGGCCAGCGAGACCGTCGAAGACATAGTCCGTAGAGAAGTGAACGAGGCGGGCATCGAGCTGGCGGCAGGCCACGGCAAGGTTCCGCACGGCGAGGCCGTTGACGGCGTAGGCGACCTGGGGCTCAGACTCGGCGATATCTACCTTGTTGTAGGCGGCGGCGTTGAGGACGACGTCGATTTCAAGGGAAGCGAGTTTGGCTTCGAGTTGGAGGTTGTCGGTGATGTCGGCGTCCACGCGGCGGAAGCTGTGGACGTTGTGGCCGCGCTGGTGGAAGGTTTGGACGAGTTCAACGCCGAGTTGCCCGGCGGCCCCGAAGATGGCGATTTGCATGGGTACAAGGGGAAGGATAGCAGGGGCGCTTGCCAGTGGGTCATGACGCTGTAGAATTGGACTGATGGCACGCCAATTCGATGTTGTTATTGAGCGGGACGAGGAAGGCATGTACGTGGCTTCGGTGCCCCAACTGCCGGGGTGCCACACTGATGCGGCATCGCTCGATGAGCTGATGGTGGAGATCCGTGAAGCGATCGAGTTGTGTCTGGAAGTGCAGGGCAGTGAGTTAGCGCCCCTGGAATTCATCGGCATCCAACGCGTGACCATTGCAGCATGAGCACTCTCCCGCGTCCAACAGGGAAAGAGCTAATTCGGGCGCTTGAAAGGGTAGGCTTTCATGCGGAGCGAATCAGAGGAAGTCACTGCTTTCTTAAGCATGCCGACGGTCGGACGACTGTTGTTCCCGCACGCGGCCACACATTGGGATTAGGGCTATTGCGCAAGATTCTGTCGGACTGTTCGATTGAGCCCGAACAATTAGAGCACTTACTCTAAGATTGGGAGCGGGATCCAGGCATCTTCGTATCCATGTCTTCCGTGCGCTGACATTCAATGAGCTTGCGAGCCACATCCCGGGCAATCTCAAGAGTTTCGGCCACCGTACGGCCTTGGGCAACCAAGCCTTGGACATCTTCTGAAGTTGCCAGAAAATAGCCTGCGGGGAGTTCTTCAATTTGGATGCGAACGGTCAATTCCATAAGTCCGCCCTAGCTGGCCAGATGCAGCACCGTATAGGACCCGGCCGGGAGGCGGAGGGTCATGGTGGGACCGGCGGCCGGGGCGTCGAGCCGGCGCGGGACGACGTTGGTCGGCTGGGCGAAGGTATTGATTGCTTTCATGTCCTTGCCCGTCAGGGTTTCGCAGGCCAGAACACGCTTGGGTACGGGAGACTGCCAGGTGAGCGTCAGGTCGCGCTCAGCCGCAGTATCGCGGTTCAGGATGAAGACAGCACACTCGCCGTTAGCCTGGTTGTGCGTGGCAACAACGTCAAGAAAAGGCACCTGCTGTTCCGGACGATTCCGGGCGGCACGGATCGAATAAGTCTCTGATTCAACCTGTAAATCAAGCACCCGGCCGTGAGCGTACTTGAGGCCCCAGGCATAAGGGAAGTAAATCGTCTGGCGGATGGTCTTGTCCGCGTTGGTGAGCAGGGGTGCGATGACGTTGACGATTTGCGCGAGGCAACCCACGCGGACGCGGTCTGAGCGGCGCAGCAGCGTGTTGACGAAGCCGCCGACGAGGAGGGCGTCTTCGAGGTTGTATTCTTCTTCGAGCAGATGCGGGGCGAACTGGCGCTCGCCATTGGTGAATTTGCCGCTGCGAGCGCGGTACCAGACGTTCCATTCATCGAAGGAAAGCCAGAGGCGCTTGGGGGATCGCTTGAGGCCCTGCACGTAATCACATACGGCGGAGACCTCGTGGATCTGCTTTTCCATGTCGAGGTTCATGGCGAGATAGCGCGAGACATCATTGCCGGTGAGTTCCTGCGTGTTGCCATAGTAGTTATGCAGTGAGATACCGTCGACCTGGTCGTAGCATTCTTCCAGTACTTCGCGGTCCCAGACGAGGTAAGTGGACATGCCGGGGCTGGAAGAACCGCAGGCGATGAGTTTGAGATCGCGGTCGATGACGCGGAATTGCTGGGCGGCGTCGCGGGCCTTGCGGCCATATTCCCGCGCGGGCATGGTGCCAATCTGCCAGGGGCCGTCCATCTCATTGCCAAGGCACCAGTACTTCACATTGTGGGGCTGCTGGTAGCCGTGGGAGCGACGGAGGTCACTCCATTTGGTGCCCCGATCCACGTTGCAATATTCGACGTAGGCAACCTGCTCTTCGACCGAGGAGGTGCCGAAGTTGCCACCCAGCAAGGGTTCGGTGCCGACCAGCTTGGCCCATTCGATGAACTCGTTGGTGCCGAATTGATTGGTTTCGAGCGAATTCCAGGCGCGTTCGAGGACCGTGGGGCGCTGGTTGCGCGGGCCAACGCCGTCCTGCCAGTGGTAGCCGGAGACGAAGTTGCCGCCGGGGTAGCGCATGATCGGAACCTGCATGGCTTTGACTTCGGCGAGGACGTCCTGGCGGAACTGGTTGGTCTTGGGGTCCCAGACGCCTTCGTAGACGGCCCGACCGAGGTGTTCGAGAAAGGCACCAAGAACGCGGCGGTCCATGTCGCCCTTGTGGCGGGCCTGGTTGATGGTGGTGCGGGCGGGGCCACGGGTCTGGGAGAAGCCGAGGGAAGATGCCCATGTCGAGGCAGCAAGAGCTTGGAGAAAGTGGCGGCGGTCAGTAGACATAGGTTTCTTTGCGAGTTTATCAACGAGTGGGGGGATAGAATCAGGGGGATGAAACGGTTGCCGCTCTGGATTTTGTTGGGGATGGCCGGGCTTGCTCCGGGCAAGGTAATCTTCCGGGCCAACTTTGAAACGGGGGATTTGAGCCAGTGGAGCCAGACGGGAACAAGGGGGCAGAACATCAAGCCCCGCAATGTCGAAGTGGTGAAGGACCCTGTGGCCGGGGGCCAATATGCCGTGCGGATGACGATCCATCAGGATGATCTGTTTAACGATCGGCAATTGCGGGTGCAGTTGGGGGGGCCGCGCATCACGGTGGAGGAAGGGAGCGAAACCTTTATGGCGTTTTCGCTCTATATGGCCGAGGCACCGAAGGACCGGGACAACTTTTTCTATTGGGAAGGTGCTCCGCCGCCGCGCTACAACAACGTGATGACGTGGTGGGTGGAACCGAAAGAAGGGGGAGGGACGCTCATCAAATACGGGACCGGGAATTTGGGGCGGAACGGCACGGAGTGGGAAGCGGATTTTGAGACGGGCAAGTGGCACCGGCTGGTGATGCAGGTGAAGTGGTCAGAAGACGCGGCGAAGGGGCGGGTGAAGTTGTGGTTTGACGGCAAAGTGGTGCTGGACCGGGCGCTCAAGACCAAGGGCGCGGAGAGTGTGTACTTTTGCCAGCCGGGAATTCACCGCAGCCCGCACCGGGACTCCGTAGACACGATCTACTTTGATGACTTTGTGCTGGCCGATACGCTTGAGGATGTACTCAAGGACTAGTTGCCGGAGGATTTGAACTCAACGCTGATTTCAAGGAGATTCGGCGAATCGCCCTCGTTCGGGAGGGGGCGGCAATTGAGGACCTGGCCCCGGGAACTATCCCCTGAAGCATCGACGGCATCGGCCCATTCGACGAAGACGCCGACGGGGATGGGCTCGCTCGATTCGAAGACAGCAACATTTCCATCACGCTCCCGAAGAGAAACGGGGATCGATTTGCCATTGTCGCTGAAGACATGCAAGGTGCGGCGTTTGGCTAGCAGGAAGTTCACACTGCACTTATCGCCCAAATGAGCCGGACCTGGAGGGAATCTATTTTGAGGTGAAGAGGAGCCAGAGGCCGAGGGCGACCAGACCGGGGAGCAGGAGATCGCTCAAGCGACCAACGCTCCAGTTGTGAAGCAGGAAGCGTGGCGGGGCCGGCAGGCTGGGCTGCTCCGGCTCACCAATGCTGCGGCGGAGGAAATCGGCGCGAAGGCGGCTCTTGAGCGGGCTGGGCTGGCCGTTGAGAATCTTGCGGATCTCTGCGCGTCCACCACGGTCCGCAATCAGAATCGTGGCGCTGTTCATGCCGCGAGTGGAGTGGATGAGCTTTTTGCGCAGGGGGGAAGGAATTTCTTCCGGATAGCGGAAGACCTGGGTCGTTTTCCCCATCGCAATATAAACGGTCGTGCGCTTGATGGTGGTGCTCAATCGCCGACTCCGACCAGACCATGGGGACGGCCGGAATCGCCAGCCTGGTCCAGAATGACCTGGATGAAGCCCAGTGCGGCGCGGCTGAGGGCTTTATCTTTGCGGTAGATGAGACCGAGGCGACGGATCATTGGTTCCGGGCCGAGCGAGAGGGTGACGAGTTTGCCAGCGGCGACTTCTTCCCGGCAGTGGGAAGCGGCCAAAAAGCTGATGCCAAGACCGGCCATGACAAAGCGTTTGATCATTTCAGTGGAATCGAGTTCCATGGATACCTGTAATTGCTCTTCGACGGCTTCGAGCCACGAGTTTAGCTTGGCGCGCGTAGTTCCTGCTTTGGGCAGAAGAAGAGGGAAGGCGGCGATATCGGCGGCAAGGACCTGACGCTTGCTAGCAAGCGGGTGATCGACCGGAACAAGGAGGCGGATTTCGTCGGAATGGATCTTTACGATCTGGCACTTTTTCGCGTCCACGGGGAGTTGGGTAATGCCAAAATCGGCAAGATTTTCCTGGACGGCCTGAAGAACGCGCGAACCATAAGAGCGGTCGACATGGAGCTGGACGTTGGGGAATTGCCGCTTGTATTCGCTGAAGACTTCCGGCAGAACGTAGATACAGGTAGCCTCGTTGGCAGCGATGATGAGCTCGCCACGGGGGACGCGCTCGAGTTCCTGAATGGATTCCTGGGCGCGGCGGCGGAGGTCCAGAATCTGCTCGGAATATTCGGCAAATATCTTGCCGGCGGGGGTGAGAGCGATGCGGGTTCCGAGGCGTTCAAAGAGACTGGTATTGAGTTCCTGTTCCAGTTGGCGGACTTGGGCACTGATGGCGGGTTGCGTGCGAAAACACGTCTGTGCCGCCTTCGAGAAACTCTTAAGCCGTACGATTTCGAGAAAGGTATGAAGTTGGTCCAGATCCATGAAGCTCTAACGGAGAACCGTTCCGGGGGAAATCGTTTCTCATAATAGCATTTGATTATGAGGTTCATAGCAATTGCTTGCTTAGCCGGATTGGGCGTGGGATGGGCTGCGGAAAAAGACCGGGTGATGGTGGTGGTGAATGAGAATTCGGCGCGGTCGCGGCGGCTGGGGGAATTTTACCGGGGTTGGCACCAATTGGGGGCGGATCAGATTTGCCGGATTCGGGTAGCGGAAAGGGAGAGTATTGACCGTCAGGCTTATCAACGAGCGATTGCAGGCCCGTTACAGGAGTGTTTAGGCAAGCGGGAACAGAGACAGGAAGTGCAATATGTGGTGCTGACGCAGGGCATGCCGCTGCGGGTGCTACCGGAGAGGAAAACGGATGGAGCGAGCGTGGATAGCGAAGTGGCGCTGCTTTATGCCGAGAGTCGGGGTGCGAAATTCGTGCGGGATGGGCCGCTTGACAATCCGTTTTACCGGCGCAAGGAGATGGCCTTCCGGCAGCAGGATTTTCCGATCTACCTGGTGACCCGACTGGCGGGCTACAGCTTTGAGGATGCAAAAAAGGCGGTGGAGCGGTGCCGGGAAGCGCGGAATGAGGGAAAGATCGTGCTGGATTTGAAGGCTGACAATGATGAGGCGGGCAATTCGTGGTTGCGAAATGCGGCGATTTTGCTGCCGGCCGAGCAGGTGGTGCTGGATGTATCCACCGAGGTGGTAGCGCCGCAAAAGCGGGTGATCGGATATGCGAGCTGGGGGTCGAATGACCGTGCAAGGAAGAGCCGCAAGAGTGGGATGGAGTGGCTCCCCGGGGCGATTGCAACAGAATTTGTGTCGACGAATGCAAGGACTTTTGCAGTGCCACCCACCGGCTGGACACTGGGGAAATGGGAGGACCGGGCGAGCCACTTTGCCAGAAGCCCGCAGTCGATGATTCTTGATTATGTGTGGGAAGGAGTCAGCGGGATTTCCGGCAACGTGGATGAGCCATTTCTGGCGCATACGGCTCGGCCGGACCTGCTGTTTCCCGCCTATTTGTCGGGGCGGAATCTGGCGGAGAGTTTTTATCTGGCGCTGCCGTCGCTGTCGTGGCAATCTATCGTAATCGGAGATCCTTTGTGCAGACTCGCATCGCAACCTTAGCCGACCGGGACTTGTTGGTGGAAGTCGGGAGACGGACCTTTTTTGAGACGTTTGTGGGGACCTGTACGGATGAGGATATGGCGTTGTTTCTCGAAACTTCCTACGATCCGGCCAAGGTGGAGGCGGAATTGCGGGAGCCTTTGTCGCGGTTTCTGTTGATGGAGGATGAAGCGGGGCCGCTGGGCTTTACACGGCTGATGGGGGAGGACGGGGGACGGGTGGAGCTGGTGCGGTTTTATATGGAAGAGCGGGCGATCGGGACTGGTGCGGCCCACCGGTTGATGGAAGAAACGCTCGATCTGGCGCGAAGCCTGGGCTACCAGGATGTGTATCTGGGAGTTTGGGAGAAGAATATCCGGGCCCAGCGCTTTTATGAAAAGTGGGGCTTTGCCAAGGTAGCCGAAAAGGTCTTTATGGTGGGTACGGACCCACAGGTGGACTGGCAATATGAGCGGCAGCTATAGCAGGCTGACAAATTCGGCGAGGACGGCGTAGCGGTCTTCGTCGGCACTCAGGTGGAGGACGGGAAACTCGGGGTTGAGGGGCTCGAGATCGATCGAGGATTGCGACCAGGTATCGTCGCTCGACTGGGACTTTTGAGACCGGTAGACCTTGAGCGTGTAGCGATTGCTCGTCTCAGAGCGGTCTTCGACGAGAACGCGTTTGCCGTTGCGGGAGCCGGCGCCGAATTTGCGGAAGACGCAGAGAGAGCCCGATGGGACCAGCGGCTCCATGCTGCGGCCGTAGACTTCACAGACGAACATGTCGCGGGAAAGACGCAAGCTGTCGGGAGCCTCGACCCAGGCCGAGATTTCGTTCGGGTCGGCGATTGGTTCGCCAAAGGCTCCGGCGGCAGAGCGCAGGGCATAGCGTGGCAGGTGGGTCACGTAAGGCTGAACCGGCGTGGGGATGTGTTCGCGATAGAGCTGGCGGAGGGTGAAGTCGAGGGCAGAAGATTGGACTTCGCTGCGCTCAGAGAGCGTGAGAACGTTGGAAAGTGTCGATTCCAGCCATTCGAGGGCCCGGGTGGCCCCCATCTCGGCGGAAAGCTGGTTGAGGTGGGACTCCATGCCGGCGAGAATTTCGGCGTCATCGGGCGAGGCGAGTTGATCAAAGTCGCGGCGGAGTTTGACGGCGAGCCGCTCGGCCGCCTGGTCATAGAGCAATACTCCCGCCGGCTCAGCGGGGCGGCCCGGAAGAGCGAGGGTGAGGAGGGAGAAAGTCATGGGTCAAATAACGTATCGGTTAAGGGTTGGCGGGGTAATAGCCGGAGCGATAGCGAATCTTGAGGTTCGGGACGGACGGCACTTCGACGCGGATGCGACGGAAGGCGCGGCGATCGTCGGTATCGTCCGGCACATAGCGAATGATGTACTGCGTGGTGACTTCGCCCTGGATGGCGGCCACGGCGTTGAACATGCCTTTGGCAAGTTCTGCGGCGTACTGGCCAGTACCAACCTTGTAAGCGAAATTGCCTTCGTCAGAAGGGGTAGACAGATAGCCGGAGACGTCTTTATAGAGACCTTCGAGGGGGAAGACGACACGGCCGCCGGTTTCCTCCGCCAGGCGCATGAGATTTTTCTCGCCATCGGCCTTGAAGCCAAAGGCGACGGTGGACATCCCGAAAATGGTGACGAGATTGCGCTGGGCGATTTCGATGACTTCTTCGAGGCCCTTTTTGGAAGCCGAGTCGTGACCGTCACCGATGATGACGATGACACGGCGGGGTTCAATGGGTTCGCCGTGCACGAGCTTGCGGTTGGTGCAGGCGAGATAGAGCGCGTCGTAAAGTGCCGCCCCACCGCCGGGTTTGGTCTTGCGAATCTTCTCCTGGATCTTGTCGGGAGAGGGCGTGGTATCGACGGCAACTTCCGCGGTGGTCGAGTAGGTAACCAGGTAGCCGGAGAACTTCTTGGGGCCTTCCTGGGGAAGCAGCGCGAGAACCAGTTCTTCTGCGGCTTCGGCGAAGGTCTTCCAGTGGAGGCGGTTGAGGTTGCTGGTGTCGAGCAGGAAGCCGACTACGACGGGTTGTTCGCGTTCGGCATTGAAGTAGGAGATGCGCTGTTCTTTGTTTTCGTCGTAGATGCGGAAGTCAGCCTGCTTCAAATCGCTGACGAACTTTCCTTTGTCGTCAGTGACCGTAATGGGCACGATGACTTCGTTGACGGAGACGGAGAGGTTGGGGTCCTGGGTTGCCTGGGCGGCCTTTAGCGAAGAAGAAAAAGGAGCGCCGTTCAGCAACGCCGGTCCCACGAGCATAAAGTGACGGCGTGAAGTCATAACGTTTGAAACAACTTCTATTGTAACGGCGCTCCGTAGAAAAGGGTTACGTTAGCGCTGAACGCGGCCGGAGCCGCCGCCCTGAACAAGGGCTTCGACTTCCTCACGCGAAAAGCGGTTGAAGTCGCCGGGGATGGAATGCTTGAGACAACTGGCAGCGACGGCAAATTCGAGCGCCGCCTGCGGCGAGTCCAGCGCCAGCAGGCCGTAGATCAGGCCGCCGGCGAAGCTGTCGCCACCGCCGACCCGGTCGACGATGTGCGTGATGTCGTAACGCTTGCTGGTGAGGAAAGTGCCGCCCTGGTTGAGGCAGGCAGACCATCCGTTGTGAGAAGCCGAGAAAGATTCGCGCAAAGTAATGGCGATGGTTTTGACGTTGGGATAAGCGGCGAGAACCCTGTTGCTGAGCTTTTCGTAGGCAGCGTGGTCGAGCTTGCCCGAATGCACGTCGGCTTCGCTTTCAATGCCCAGTGCCATCTGGCAATCCTCTTCATTGGCGATGATGACGTCGGTATGGGCGACGAGAAGGGGCATGACTTCGGCCGCTTTTTTTCCGTACTTCCAAAGATTTTTCCGGAAGTTGAGGTCACAACTGACTGTGAGGCCAGCGGCCTTGGCGGCTTTGACGCTTTCGATGGCTAACTCCGCCGCGCTCGAACTGATGGCGGGAGTGATGCCGGTGATGTGAAACCAACCGGCGCCGGCGAAGATTTCGGCGAAGGGAATCGCACCGGGCTGGGCCAGGGCGATCGATGAACCTTCGCGGTCGTAAAGTACTTTTGCGCCCCGCTGGTTGGCACCCGGTTCGACAAAGTAAATACCGAAGCGGCCGGGGCCGCGGACAACGCCCGAGACATCGACTTTGAAGCGGCGCATCTCACCGAGGAAGGCATCGGTGATGGCGTTCTTGTCCGGCAGGACGGTCGTATAGCGGGCAGGCCAACCGAAACCAGCGACGCTGACAGCGACATTGGCTTCGCCACCACCGAAGGTGGCAACAAACTGGGGGGATTGGAGGAAGCGTTCCATGCCCGGAGGCGCGAGACGCAGCATGATCTCACCAAAGGTGACGACAGGCTTCATAAGAAATCGATCTCCTATTTTAACTCACGAGCATCCAGACAACGAAGGCGGCCAGGGTGAAGACTTCCCCGATCATCAGAACATTGCGGATGGAAACAAAGCGGCGCCAGGAGGAGCGAGCGGGATGTTCGGGGAAATTGCTGACGTGGGCCGAGAGGGCCCGGGCCCAGGCCGGAGGAGTGGTGAAGGGGAAGATGTAGGGATAATCGAGGCGCTTGGGGTCGTAGCCCTTGGGCAGGTAGGCGGCGATTTCATCCCGGACGCGGCGGAAGGCGATGCGCTCGCGCAAGAGCGTGAGAATGACGCCGGTATTGGCGGCCAGCAGAAACATCATCCAGATGAAGACACCCTGAGTTTTATCCAAGCGAAGAAAGCCTCTTGGACCAGTTTAGTTAAGCTTGGGAAGAATGGATGCAAGACAGCAGGAACGGGCGGATTGGCGAAGCTTGGCGGCCTTTGCGGTGGGAGCGCTGATTGCTACGGAAGTGGGACGGCGGATGGTGACCGCCCCACCAGCAGCGCAGGGCTGGGAGTTGATCTACTGGTTTACCGACCGGGTATTCTTTGACGGAAAGTGGCTGGTGCTGGTGGCGATGGCGCTGGCGCCGATGCGGGAGAATTTGCCGCTGCGGGTGATGGGGCCGGGGGCGGGGTTTCTGCTGATGGTGGGTTCGTTTTTGCAATTGTCGGACCCCTTGTTTCTGGTCCTAACCGGTCTGGTGGCTGGCTCGATTCTGAAGAGCTTGCGGCTCGGCGACGGACCGCTGATGATTGTGGCGGCGGGGGGCTTGATGATGGGAGTGCCGGTGAACGGCTTTACCGGATTGATGGCGGCCAAGGCCGGCTTTCCTCCCGCGTTGATGAAGAACCTCTTTGGGTCAGTAGCGGGGGTGGGCTCTTTGGCAATCGCGTTGTCGTTTGCCGGAACGTTTTTGCTGGGGAGAAGATGGTGGCGGCGCAGACGCGCTTAAAGCGCCGTGCCGTTGTTGGGTGCCCCAGGAATGCGGACGCGGAGGAAGTTGGTGCGTTTGTGCATGGGCAGACGCAGGCGCGAACGGATCAGTTCGATCTCAAAAACTTCCGACGCTTCACTCAGCAGTTTCAGCTTCTGCGCGTTGCTGAGCTTGGGCTGTAATTTCGTTGAGTGTTTTTTCGAGGACATCGAGCACCGCTTTGTCTTTGGGCCTGCCTGCCGCACGCTTGCTGGCAATCACGTCAGCTAGCGAAGCGACCAAAAGCTTCTTACCTTCTATTCGAACAGGAGTTGCGCGACTGCGCAAGCTGGCGAGAGAACGGATGCCGCCGGCAACGGTTAGGAAATCGACGTAAAAATCTTCCCCGTCAAATTCCAGGCGGCACATGGAGGATAGTTGCGGGAAGGGCCGGGTCAGGCGGACAGAGAGAAGCTGCGCAACTTTGTGCAGTTTTTCCTGATTGACCTTGGTATCCCGGTAGTAAAAATCAAGATCTACCGTGGTGACGGGCGCGCCTTGCAGGGCAGCGGCAGCATTGCCAATCAGGATCGCTTCGAGCCCTGCGGCTTCAAGGGCAGCCGCGACGCGAACCAGGTATTTTGTTGCGTCCATGCTTTAACTTAGCAGCGGACGCACCACCCGGCCGTGTACATCGGTAAGACGATAGTGACGCCCCTGAAACTTGAAAGTAAGTCGGGAATGATCGATGCCGAGGGTATGCAGAACGGTGGCGTGGAGGTCGTGAAGGTCGACCGGATTCTCGGTGATGTTGTAGGAAAAGTCATCCGTTTCACCGTGCGTGAGGCCGGGCTTGAAGCCGCCACCGGCCATCCAGGCAGTGAAACAGCGCGGGTGGTGGTCGCGGCCGTAATTGGTCTCTGTCAGCGTACCCTGGGAGTAAACCGTGCGGCCGAATTCGCCCATCCAGATGACGACCGTGTCCTTGAGCAAGCCCCGCTGCTTCAAGTCCTTGACGAGGGCGGCGGAGGGCTGATCGGTTTCGCGGCACTGGGCCCGAATCTCTTTGGGGAGATTGGAGTGCTGGTCCCAGCCGCGGTGAAAAAGCTGTACGAAACGGACGCCGCGTTCGACCAGGCGACGGGCCAGGATGCAGTTGGCGGCATAGGAACCGGGCTTGCGGGAATCGGGGCCGTAAAGCTCAAAAGTATTTTCCGGTTCGGTGGACAGGTCGCTCAGCTCGGGCACGCTCGATTGCATCCGAAAGGCCATCTCATACTGAGCGATGCGGGTGGCGATTTCCGGGTCCTGATAGTCGTCGAGCTGGATCTGGTTGAGGCGGGCGAGATCGTCGAGATAGCGGCGGCGGGCATCGCGGGAATAGCCACCCGGGTCGGACAGATAAAGCACCGGGTCGGCCCCGCCGCGGAACTTGACGCCCGAGTATTTCGTCGGCAAAAAGCCGGAACCGAAGGAGCGGTCGGCGAGCGCTTGCGTGTTGCCCGAACCCTGACTGACCATGACGACATAGCCAGGAAGATTCTGATTTTCGCTACCGAGCCCGTAGGCAACCCAGGCGCCAAAGCTGGGGCGGCCGGCAAGCTGGAAGCCGGTCTGGATGAAGGTAACGGCGGGGTCGTGGTTGATGGCCTCCGTATGCAGGCTCTTGACGAAACAAAGATCATCGGCGCAAGAGGCCATGTGGGGAACCAGGTCACTGAACCACGCCCGGGATTCACCGTGCTGGGCGAACTTGAAGATGGTGGGAGCGGTGGGGAATTTTTCCTGGAAGGCAGTCATGCCGGTGAGGCGCTGGCCTTTGCGGATCGAGTCAGGAAGGTCTTCCCCGCGGCGGGAGGCGAGGGCGGGCTTCCAATCGAAGAGATCGAGCTGGCTGGGTGCGCCGTGCTGAAAAAGGAGGATGACGTTCTTGGCGCGCGGGGCGTGGTGGGGCAGACCGGGCAGGCGGGGATGGACTTCTTTTTGCTCTTCTCCTTGCAGCAGCGAAGACAGGGCCGCGAGGCCGATGCCGGTGGAGGACTTGCGGAAGAAATGACGGCGGGTTTGGAGGAGCGGGTGCATCTGGCTAGTCCTTGGTAAGAGTCTGGTCGAGGTTGAGGAGCAGGCTGGCGAGGGCCATGTAGGCGGCCTGTTCGGACTGGGGCAGCTTGGGATCGAGCGGCGAATCACCTTGCCGCAAGTAGGTCTCGACGCGACCGGGCTGGCTGGCAAAGTAATCGCGATGGTAATTGAGGTTCGACTTGAGCACCGCGAGTTCCGTTGCGGTGGCAGGGCGGGCCAGCAAAAGTTTCATGCCGAATTGGAGGCGGTCTTCCTCCGTTGCGCCGCCCTCGGTAAGCATGCGGCGGGCGATATGGCGGCTCGCCTCAAGGAAGGTGACATCGTTCATGAGCGTGAGGGCCTGTAGCGGCGTGTTGGTGCGGGATTCGCGGACTACGCAGCTTTCGCGCGTGGAGGCATCAAAGTTGGTCATCATGGGCGGCGCGATGGTGCGCTTCCAGTAGATGTACAGAGAACGGCGGTAGAGGTCGTCGCCGTGGTCCTGGGTGTAATCCATGTTCTGCATGGACTGTTCTTCCCAAAGGCCAGCGGGCTGGTAAGGCTTGATGCTGGGGCCGCCGAGCTTGGGGCTGAGGAGGTTGGCGGCAGCAAGAGCCTGATCGCGAATGGCTTCAGCGGGCAGGCGCAGGCGCGGGCCACGAGCCAGCAGGCGATTCTCCGGGTCGCGCTGGTTCAGCGTGGGGGTGGAGCGGCTGTCCTGACGGTAAGCGGCGCTGGTGACCATCAGCCGGAACATGTGTTTGAGATCCCAACCGGAATCCATGAACTCAACGGCGAGCCAGTCTAGGAGTTCGGGGTGCGTGGGATACTCGCCCTGGCTGCCGAAGTCTTCGGTAGTCTTCACCAGGCCGGTGCCAAAGATCATCTGCCAGAAGCGATTGATATTGACGCGGGCCGTCAGGGGATTGTCGCGGGCAACCATCCATTGCGCGAGGCCAAGGCGGTTGTTGGGCGCACCGGCAGGGAGGCCGGGAAGGAAGCTGGGCAGGCCGGGCTCGACCTTGTCGCCGGGCTTGTTGTATTCGCCCCGGATGAGGATATGGGTGTCGCGGCGCTGGGGATTTTCGGCCATCACCATTACGGTGGGGAAGCTGCGCTCATGGGCTTCGCGGGCCTGTTCGAGCTGAATCAATTTGGCCCACAATTGTTTTTGGGCGGCCGGGGCGGCGGGTGATTCGAGGTAAGCTTCGCGCACCTGGCGGGTGGCGGAATCGAGATCGCGAAGAAGCTGCCCTTGGGCCAGCAGCGCGATGTCGGCTTCCGGCAGCGTGCGGGACCAGATGAGGACTTCGTCAAAGCGGCCCTTGAAGCGGCGCTCCGGACCAGCCCCAGCGCCGATGCGGAAGGGCTCAGGGAATTCCTTGCCGCCGTTGTTGAAAGGGCGGTAGAGATTGTCGAGCTCCACCTTGAAGCGGACGGGCTTGCCATCGACGTAAACGTGCACGCCTTCGGCCATGCGGGAGCCCGTATAGCGCAAGGCGAGGTGTTGCCATTGGGAAGATTTCAGGATGGGCTCTTCGGAGATGAGGCGGATGGCGTCATCGTCAAAGTCGCTGGTGAAGTGGACATGGAGCTTGCCCTGACGGGCCTCCATGCCAAAGCCACGGCCACGGGGCGCGTCCTTTGAGCGCGACACCAGGGAACCGTCCGGAATGGAATCAGACTGCACCCAGAAGCTCAGCGAGAAGCGATCTTCGATATCGAAGTTGGCGGCCTGGAAACCGGCGTCGAGCCAGGTATTGCCGTCCAGCTGAACAGCGTTGCCGATGCGCCCGGGAACGAAGCTCACCACGCCGCCATTGGCGCGGGTCTCCTCGGCAGAATCCAGGCTGAGCTTGCGCTTGAGGTCAAAGGCGGGGAACCAGTACTGCGTGGAAGTTTTGGGCAGGGCTGCCTGCCAGGCCTTTAGCTTGGCAGCCTCTGGCCGGATGGCTTTGCTGGTTTGGGAGATCTCATGGACAAGCTGGGTCAGGCGCGCCTGCTGGGCATCGGTCGGATAGGGCACCATCGGAGGAGAGTTGCCATACTTCATGGCGCGTCCCTGCTCGGGAACATTGTTGAAGAAGGCGTAGAACTGGTACATCTCCTTCTGGGTGAGCGGATCGTACTTGTGGTTGTGGCAGCGGGCACAGCCGAAGGTCAGACCAAGAAAGACAGCGCTGTTGGTTTCCACGCGATCAATGACGTATTCGACGTTGTACTCTTCGGCGACGATGCCAAGCTCGGTATTGGCGCGGTGATTGCGCTGAAAGCCAGTGGCCACCTTTTGTTCGAGTGTGGCGTTGGGGAGCAGGTCGCCGGCAATCTGTTCGCTGACAAACTGGTCAAAAGGCTTGTTGCGATTGAAGCTGTTGATCACGTAGTCACGCCAGCGCCACATGATGCGTTCACCGTCGTACTGGTAGCCGTTGGTGTCGGCATAGCGGGCATTGTCGAGCCAGCGCATGGCAAGACGTTCGCCAAAGCGGGGGCTGGCAAGCAGGCGGTCAACGAGCTTCTCGTAAGCCTTCGGCGACTTGTCGGCGAGGAAGGCATCGACTTCCTGCGGAGTGGGCGGCAGGCCCGTGAGGTCAAGCGTCACACGGCGGAGGAGACGGTCGCGCGAGGCCTCCGGACGGGGAGCCAATTCTTCGCGCTCGAGGCGTTCCAGAATAAAGGCATCGATCGGATTGCGAACCCAGGCGGCTTGCTTGAGCTCGGGCAAAGTGGGGCGGGCCGGCGGGAGAAAGCTCCAATGTTTTTGCCAGGTGGCACCCTCGGCAATCCAGCGGGCGAGGATGTCGCGTTCTTCCGCACTGATGGCGTGACCGGTGAAGGCGGGCGGCATCTTGCGGGCCTTCGACGGAGTGTCGATACGTTTCAGAATCTCACTGGCAGCCGGGTCGCCGGGAACGATCGCGCGTCGTCCGCCGAGGTCCGATTTGGCAATATCTTCAACGTCCAGACGCAGGGGAATGTTTTTGTTCTTGGCGTCAGCACCGTGGCAAGCCAGGCATTTGTCGGAAAGGATAGGACGCACGTCGCGATTGAACTCGACGGGCCGCGCTGCCGTAAGCAGCGGCGCGAGCGAGAGCCAGAGCAACAGGGTCTTTTGCATTTGCCTTCATTTTATATGCTTGACGCATGAGAAGAAGGGCTTTTCTTGGAGCGCTGGCTGGCACGGAGCGGCGGCCGAATTTGTTATTCCTGTTGACCGACGACCAAAGGAACGACCTGATGAGCTGCGCGGGGCATCCGATTCTGCGGACGCCGAACATCGACCGGCTGGCCGAGGGAGGAGTGCGGTTTACCAACAACTTCTGCTCAACGGCAATCTGTTGCACCAGCCGGGCGACGATCCTGACCGGCTTGCACGAAAAATGCCACGGAGTGAGCGACTTCCGCACACCGCTGCGTCCGGAGGTGAAGGCGTTGAGCTATCCGGAGTTGCTGCGCAAGGCGGGCTACCGGACCGGCTTTGTGGGCAAGTATGGCGTCGGCGGGGTAGGCGCGCCGAAGGAAGACTTTGATGTGAGCTTTGGGGACCCGGGGCCGGAGCGGGTGGGCCAAAGCCGGGAGCTGGGCCGGCAGGCGGTGGACTTTCTGAACGCGTCCAAGGCGGGCGAGCCGTTTTGCCTGAGCTTGAGCTTTCGTGCGCCACACGCTCGCGACCCCGATCCGAAGCAGTATCTCTATGACCCGGAGGAGGCGGACCTCTTCCGCAACGTGACGGTACCCGTGCCAAAGAAAGCTGCGCCCGAGTATTTTGAGCGGATGTCGCCCTATGTGCAGGAGAGCGAAAGCCGGGTGCGATGGAAGTGGCGCTTTACCAATCCAGAGCATTACCAGGAAAGCGTAAAGAGTTATTTCCGGCTCATTGCGGGCATTGACGCCGTGGTGGGAAATGTCATGACGACCCTCGCCAACAAGGGACTCGCCGACAACACGGTGGTGGTCTTCAGTTCGGACAACGGCTATTTTCTGGGGGAGTGGGGACTCGCTGACAAGTGGTACCTCTATGAGGAATCGATCCGAACCCCGTTGATTGTCTATGACCCGCGATTGCCCGCGAGTTTGCGCGGCAGGACGCGGACGGAGATGACGCTGAATTTGGATCTTTCGCCAACCCTGATGCGGCTGGGAGGAGTTGCCGTGCCAGAAGCAGTCCAAGGCCGCGATCTGATGCCGCTGGTGCGTGGAGAGCGGAGGACATGGCGCAAGGATTGGTTCTACTCGCACCTGTTTGGGGGCAATCCACCGCAGGTAGTCATTCCGCGGAGCGAAGGGATTCGCGGGGAACGCTACAAGTATTTGCGTTGGACCGATGCCAAGCCCGTTCGCGAAGAAGTTTATGACCTCAAGCAGGACCCCGAAGAATTGACCCGACTCAAGCCGGGACGAACGCACGAAATGCTGCGCCAGCGCTGGGCGAAGTGGAATCAAGCCCTGGCGGCCTGGTCGCCTGCGAAACGCTGGGAGGACCCAGGATGAGACTCTGAAATCATGGCGCAAAAAACAATCGTGATTGTCGGCGGCGGTTTTGCCGGTGTTGCCTGTGGAAAGCGGCTGCGCAGTTTGCTGGGTAAGGACGAGGCGCGGATCGTTGTATTCAGCGAAGAGAACTACATGGTTTTTCAACCGCTACTGGCGGAAGTAGCGGGAAGCTCGATTCTGCCGGAGGCAGCGGCAACACCGCTGCGGGTTGCCTTAAAGGGCGTGGAGTGCCGCCGGGAGAAGGTCATCGACATTGATCTGGCAGCCAACGAAGTGGTGTACGAGACCTACGATGGTGCCAAGCGGCGGATGCGCTATGACCAGATTGTGCTGGCCTGCGGGAGTGGAGTGAATCTGAGCGCGGTGCCCGGGATGGCCGATCATGCCATGCCCTTCCGAACGGTCTCGGATGCGGTGGCCTTGCGGAGCCAGATCTCGCAACAACTGGAGCAGGCAGCCGTGCAGGACGACCCGGAACGCCGCCAGTTCTATCTGACCTTTGCGGTGATCGGTGGAGGGTTTTCGGGCGTAGAGGTCGCGGGGGAAGTGAATGACCTGCTGAAGGCGGTCAAGAAATACTATCCAACCATCCGGCCGGAGGAAAGCAAAGTGGTGTTGATCCACAGCCGGGATCAACTGCTGCCGGAAGTATCGTCGAGCTTGCGCGAGTTCACACGCGAAAAGATGGTGAAGCACGGCGTTGAAGTTGTGCTGGGCAAACGAGTGAAGCTGGTGACGGCGGAAGGGGTCGTGTTGAGCGACGGGACGCAATACCGGGCGGCAACAGTAGTAGGGAGTATCGGAACTGCGCCCCATCCTTTTGTGGAGCGGATGGCTGCGCCGAAGGAAAAAGGCAAGTTGCAGACGCAAGCCGATATGCGGCTGGAGGGGCAAGCGAATGCTTGGGGGATCGGGGATTGCGCGCTCATCATCAATGCCTTCGACGGACAGTGTTCTCCCCCCACGGGGCAGTTTGCCGAGCGGCAGGGGAAGCAGTGCGCGGCCAATATCGCGGCCCTCTTGCGGGGAGAGCCGACGAAGCCATTCTCCTTCCGTCCGCTGGGCATGTTGTGTGCGATCGGCGGGCATAACGCGGTGGCGGAGATGTTTGGCATCAAGCTGTCGGGCTTTCTGACCTGGTGGATGTGGCGAACGGTATATCTGCTGAAGCTGCCCAGCTTCTCGCGCAAGGTAAAAGTGGCCATGGACTGGACCTGGGAGCTGCTCTTCAGCCGCGACATTACCGGGGTCAAGATTGACACGACCAACCGGGTGCAGGATGCCTACTTTGCGGCGGGCACCTATGTGTTTCGCAAAGGCGATCCGGCGATGAATTTCTATGTAATCGAGACCGGGCAGGTGGAGGTTCTGCGGCAACTGGAAGAAGACAAGGAAATGGAAGTCGTGGCGGTGATGGGGCCAGGAGACTTCTTCGGTGAGATGGCGCTGGTGGAAGACCGGCCACGGAATGCGAGTGTGCGGGCGCGTACAGATCTGGAAGTGACCGTAATCGGCAAGGGAATGTTTGCCCGGATGTCGAAGGTGATTGCCCCGCTGGCGCAGCAGGTGAGGGATGTCATCAAGAAGCGAAGAAGCTTCCGGCAGCGGTTGCCCCGGACGAGCGAGATTCTGAAGCATACGCTCATGACGGAATGCGTCGAGCCCCTGCAAGCGCAACCGCTGAGCGAGAATTGTACCTTTGCCAAGGCGATTGGTCAGTTTGAAAGAGAGCGGGCCGATTTCTTTTGCGTGGTGAATGAGAAGGTGGAAATCTGCGGCATCCTTACGCGGACGGATTTGCTGTCGGCGATTGAGCAAGTGGCGCAGATGCCAGAGGAGCAGCGCGGCACAGTCAAAGTGAAAGACCTGATGACGCACAACCCGCTATGGGTAAGCCTCGACGATTCGCCGCTGATGGTGGCCGAGATGATGCGGGAACGCAGCCTCAAGCGGCTGCCGGTCGTCAAGGCGAAGGACGACCTGACGCTGGCCGGCTTTGTGCGGCTGGAAGTATTGATGGCGCTGGTGCTGCGCAAGCTCGAAGGCGTGGAAGCGAGCTAGGCGAAGTACATGCCGCCATTGACTTCAATCGTTTGGCCGTAAATGTAAGCAGCCTTATCCGTACACAGGAAGTAAATGACGTCAGCGGTTTCTTCGCTCGTGCCGAGGCGTCCGGCGGGGGCCGAGGCGCGGAAGTTTTCCAGCATCTGCGGCGTGGAGAAAACTTCGTGGAAGTTGGTGGCGATCACGCCGGGAGCGACACAGTTGACGTGGATGCCGGCGGGAGCGAATTCCTTGGCGTGGGCCTTGGTGAGGGCCGAAACAGCACCTTTGCAAGTTGCGTAGGCAGCGGCTCCGGGTCCGCCACCGTTGCGGCCCGCGATAGAACCGACGTTGACAATATGGCCGGCCTTCTTTTCGAGCATGTGGGGCACAACGGCCTGGGTGATATAGAACACGCTGGAGAGGTTGAGCATGACAGTGGCTTCCCAGTGCGGGGCAGGCATGTCGGCGCTTTTGTGGCGGCCGATGAGGGAACCCGCGTTGTTGATGAGCACGTCAATCGGGCGGCCCTTCAGTTGGGCCGTGAAGGCCTCAACGCCGGCAAGAGTAGTGAGATCGGCCTGGATGAGCTCGACGCTCGCGGCACCGGCGGCGGTGGCCTCAGCGGCGACCAATTCCGCGCCGGCACGGTCTGAAGAATAGTGGAGCAGGAGGCTGGCTTGCTCCTGGGCAAAGCAGAGGGCGGTGGCAGCGCCAATGCCTTTGCTGGCGCCGGTGATGAGGACAGTTCGCATTCCTGCTAGTGTATCCGCTAGTGAATCAGAATCGGCCATTGAAGACATTAGAGCGGGTGCTATCGAAAGCAGGATTGGGGTCGCGCACGGATGCGCGGCACTGGATCCATGAGCGGCGGGTGAAAGTGAACGGCAAAACCGTAGAGAACCCCGAGCATTGGGTGGACCTCGAACGCGACAGGGTAGAGCTCGACGGACGGACAGTCAAGACCGTAAAGCGGCTCTATGTGCTGCTGTACAAACCCGTTGGCTACATCACCAGCAAAGGTGACCCGGAAGGCAGACCGACGGTTTATGACCTGCTGAAAGACGTGCCGAGCTTTGTGGGAACAGTGGGACGGCTCGATGAGGATACAAGCGGAATGCTGCTGCTGACCAACGACACGCAGTTGGCCGAGCGGTTGACCAACCCGGAATCACATGTCCCCAAGACTTATCTGGTCAAGTGCGCAACCTCGCTCACCGATGAGGCGATTGAGCGCTTGCGGCAGGGCGTTGAATTGAACGACGGGCCAACGCGGCCAGCCGAAGTAAAGCGGGTGAGAGACAACGAATCAAAGACATTTCTGGAGTTGACGATTACGGAGGGGCGCAACCGGCAGATCCGGCGCATGATCGAGGCAGTGGGAAGCAGAGTGCTGAAACTGGTACGGACGGGCATTGCGGATTTGACCCTCGAAGGGATGCAAAGCGGGAAGTGGCGGGACTTGAAGCCCACGGAAGTGCGGGACCTGAAAGCGAGGGTGCGGCTCTGAGACACTAAGCTTATATGCTTCGTCTCGCGCTTCTTTGCTCCTTTGTACTCTCTGCCCAGGAGCATACCCCTCAGAACGAAAAGAACCCGCTGGCCAATGACCCGACAGCGGTTCCTGCTGGTGCCAGATTGTATTCACAGGCTTGCCAGGCTTGCCATGGCGGCAACGCGGCGGGCAGCGAACGTGGGCCGGCACTGGCAAGCGGCGTCTTCAAGCATGGCAGCAAGGACGGAGAGATTTTCCTCAATATCCGCAACGGCATCACCGGGACGAAGATGCCTGCCTACAATCGTCTGGAGACGGCACAAGTCTGGCAGATTGTGAGCTATTTGCGGAGCTTGAATGCGGCGGGGGCGCGTACCGGGGAAGTGGTCGCAGGCAATGCGAAGAATGGCGAGGCGCTCTTCTTTGGCAAGGCCGCTTGCGTGAGTTGCCATGAGGTAAGTGCGCGCGGCGGAATCCTGGGGCCGGACCTGTCGAACGCGGCGGCGATTCCGGCCGAGACGATCCTCAAGAAGCTGAATGACCCGAGCGATGTGGCGCGACGCAAGCGCGGACCGCGCGTCGGAAGAGTTACGGTCACCACCGCTGAGGGCAAGACGATTGAGGGCATTCGCCGCAATGAAGACAGCTTTACGCTGATGCTGGCAGACCGGGCTGGACAACTGCATGTCCTCGATAAAGCGACGCTGAAGGAGCGCAAGGATACGACCGAATCCATGATGCCGGGCGACTTTGCCAAGCGCTTCAGCGCAGGGGAATTGCAGGACCTGGTGGCGTACCTGAAGACGCTCAACGGCCGCGACTATGCCAAAACGATTCAGGCACAGATTCCCGCCGGGCCACTGACCTTTGAGCGCATTGTGAATGCCGCAAAGGAACCCCAGAACTGGCTCACCTATTGGGGAGACTACGGCGGGCACCACTTCACAAAGCTCGATCAGATCACGACGGCAAATGTAAGCAAGCTGCAAACCCGCTGGGCAGTGCAAATGCCGGGCGATTCGATTCTCGAAACAACGCCCATCGTGGTGGACGGCGTGATGTACACGGCAGGTATGCCAGGACAGGTCTTTGCGCTGGATGCGCGCACGGGGATGCAGATCTGGCGTTATGAGCGGAAACAAAAGACGGTGAATGCGTTTGAGAGCAATCGCTATAACCGCGGCGTGGCGGTGCTGGGCAACCGGGTCTTCTTCGGGACGCTGGACGCAGTTTTGATTGCGCTCGATGCGAGAACAGGCCGGCAGCTCTGGGAGACGCAAGTGGCCGATACGATGGAAGGCTACAGCATTACGGTTGCCCCGCTGGTGGTGAAGGACAAAGTGATTGTCGGTGTCGCGGGCGGCGAACACGGCATCCGTGGCTTCCTCGATGCGTATGACATCAAGACCGGCAAGCGCGTGTGGCGCTTCAATACCGTGCCGGGGCCGGGTGAATTCGGGCATGAAACCTGGAAGGGCGATAGCTGGAAGCTGGGCGGCGCGCCCACCTGGCTGACGGGCAGCTATGATCCGGAGCTCGACACTTTGTACTGGTCTACCGGCAACCCGGGGCCGGACATGGACGCGGAAATCCGTAAGGGCGACAATCTCTTCTCCTGTTCTGTGCTGGCCCTGGACCCTGACACCGGCAAGCGCAAGTGGCACTACCAGTTCACGCCGAATGACAGCCATGACTGGGACGCCAATCAGGATCTGGTGCTGGCCAATCAGGTGATTGACGGGGTGGAGCGGAAACTCCTCTTGCAGACCAACCGCAATGGAATTTTCTACGTGCTGGACCGGACCAACGGCAAGCTGCTCTTTGGCAAGCCTTACGTGCGGCAAACCTGGAATGCAGGCTTTGAAGCCGATGGCCGGCCGAAGGTGATTCCGGATACGGATTCGACACCGGAAGGGCGGGTGGTGTACCCGACGCTGGTGGGCGGCACCAACTGGCAGAGCCCCTCCTACGATGCAACAACAGGCAGGCTCTTTGTGGTTTATGCCGACGGGGCCGAACGCTATGTGCGGGAACCCTCAACGTACGAGCCGGGCAAGGCCTATTGGGGCGGTCGGTCTTTGCCCTATGGAGACCCGCCGCTGGTAGGCATCAAGGCCATCAACACGAAGACGGGCGCTACGGAGTGGGATTACCGGATCGCGCAAGGCTCACTGGCCGCAGGGGTTTTGGCAACCTCAACCGGAGTCTTGTTCTCGGCAACGGCGGAAGGAAATCTGATTGCCCTCGAAGCCAAGACCGGCAAGCCGCTGTGGCGGATGCAGACGGGAGCGAGCACGGCGGCCTCGCCCATCAGCTACAGCGTGAACGGCAAGCAATACATTGCGGTCGCCTCCGGGATGGTGCTTTATAGCCTGGCGCTGCCGGACTAAACCGTCTGCCAGCGCAGGCCAGCAACGCGGGAGAACTCGCGGAAATTTCGCGTAACGAGAGTGGCCTCGCGGGCAAGGGCGGTGGCGGCGATGAAGAGATCATTGGGGCCGATAGGAGTGCCCTTGGCTTGCAGGTCCGCACGCAGATTTCCATAAAAGGCCGCCGCTGACTCATCAAAGGGAATCACCGGAAGCCTTTCTACAAAGAGACCCAGGCGATTGAGGTTTTCAATTCGACGCTGACTGTTCATCGCGCCGAAATGCAATTCGGCGAGCACGATGGCAGGGAGTCCGACGTCTCCGCGGTGGAGAGAGTCGAGAAACTCAGTCACTGGTGGTTCGAAGTTCAGCGCAGCAATGCAGACGTCAGAATCCAGAAGATAGCTAATCAAGCGAAATGTCCTTGAGGGCCCCGGGGCCTGGACGTTTCGGCGCAACAAAGTCGTCGGAGACCGGCCCCAAGCGCTTCAAATGTGCCCAGAAATCCGGCCCGAAGGCAGGAATCTGCGAAGTGCTTTCCTGCAGCCGATCCAAAACGTAGCGGGACAAGGATTTACCCTCAGCCGCAGCATGCTGCTTGAGTTCTTTGGCCACTTCATCCGGAACGTAAAGATTCAACTGTGCCACGTATACAAGTATACTTGCGCACGTATACGCTAGTCGACCACCAGTTCAACGGTCACCGGGCAGTGGTCGCTCCCCATGACGTCATTGAGCATGTCGGCGTGGCGGAGGCGATCGCGATCCTGGGCAGGCAGCACGTTGAAGTCAATTCTCCAGCCGATGTTGCGGGCGCGGGCACCGAGCCGTACACTCCACCAGGAATATTTGACTTCATCCGGATGAAGGTGACGCCAGGAGTCGGTCCAGCCACTGGTGAGGAATTGGTCCATCCAGGCGCGCTCCCCCGGCAGGTAGCCGGGATTCCTTTCGTTGTCCTTCGGGCGGGCCAGGTCAATCGGGTAGGGCGCGATGTTGTAATCACCGCCAAGAATGACGGGCTTGCCCTTGCGTCGCAGCTTTTCGAGATGGGCCGCCATGGCCTCGCAATAGCGCAGCTTGTAATCCAGGCGCTTGCCGCCATCCTGCGAGTTCGGAAAGTAAGCGCTGACGGCGATGAAGTTCTGAAACTCGGCGGTGAGGGTGCGGCCTTCGCCATCGAACTCTTCATAGCCAAAGCCGGAACTCACTTGCTTTGGGGCTTCTTTGCTGAGGATGGCCGTACCGCTGTAGCCCTTTTTCACCGTGGCGGCAAACCAGTGCTGGTGGTAATTGCCAAGGCCGGTGATCTCTTCCGGAATCTGATGCTGGTCGGCCCGAACCTCCTGGAGCAGAATCACATCGGCATCATGCGAACGAATCCAATCCGGCAAACCGGACTTCGTGCACGCGCGGATACCGTTGATGTTCCAGGAAGCGAGGCGGACTAATTTCTCGCTTTTTGGCATGCCGTGGCAAGCCTTTCCAGCATGCGCTGGGTGGACGGAAGGTCGATGCACTCGTCGGTAATGGACTGGCCGAAGGTAAGCGACTTGCCCGGCGCAAGGTCCTGGCGTCCGGCGACGATGTTCGATTCGATCATGACGCCAAAGATGCCATCCTGGCCGGTTTCGATTTGCTCCGCGATCGCATCGCCCACGATCGGTTGATTGGCGGCATGCTTTTGCGAATTGGCGTGGGAGCAATCAATCATGAGGCGGTCCGGCAGCTTCTGGGCGCGGAGCGTATCGAGGGCGCCTGAGACGGACTCGTCGTCAAAATTTGGCAGCTTGCCCCCGCGCAGGATGACGTGGCAATCCGGATTGCCGTTCGTCTCGACAATGGCCGTGTGGCCGGTCTTGGTGACACTGAGGAAGTGATGGGTTTCGCGGGCGGCGCGGATGGCATCGATGGCGATGCGAACGTTGCCGTCAGTCCCGTTCTTGAAGCCGACGGGGCAGGAGAGACCGCTCGCCAGTTGGCGGTGCGTCTGGCTCTCAGTGGTGCGCGCGCCGAT